>NZ_JAQQGG010000001.1:0-1039612 GCF_028548245.1 Bacillus sp. FF-1 | reverse complement strand
AATACTGTCCTCCTCCTGAGACCTTTCCTACTCCAGCTATGGCGAAGCCTTTTCCCTCGCCTGGGATCCATTTGTACTCCATTAATGTTTTTACTGCGTGCTGGATCTTTTCATTCCCTTGCAAGAAAGTTGTTTTTACGGTTGTGGCACCTTTGTTCCATAGGCTTCCGATTTTGTCGGCAAATCCTTTTGCTGTGGAGGCTACAAAGTTTACACCCTCTTTTACTTTGTGGCTGGCTGTTTTTATGCCATCGACAGCTGCTTTTCCAGCTACCATTGTTACGCCTTCGCCTAGTTTTTTTCCTGCTTTTACAATTGTCTTCCCAAAGCTAGAAGCGACATACTTTATTCCTTTTCCAGCAAGACTTGCCACTTTTCCAACAGGAACAAAGTTTAGGAGCGTCCATCCTGCGGCAATGAGTCTTTCTTTTGGTGATAATTCTTTTCCTGTAATAGGGTCTTTACCGGTAACTGCACGAATTGCATCATTTACTCCGATGAATTCAGCTGCTCCTTCTATTCCCTTTTCCCACCATGATTTTTCATGTTTCTTTTCTTTTTTATGGGCTTCTTTCAATTTTTCATTTTGTTTCTTTTGATATTCTTCATCAGCTTGACGAAACTTTTGAGCGATACGCCGTAATTCTTTTTCTGTAACTTGTAAGTTACGTATGTAAGATTCCATGAGTCTCATTGATCTCATATATTCCCCATAAAAATGTTGACTCGTTGCTCCTTGCCATTGCATTTGAATACTAAACATAGATTGATTGAGATTTTGTTGTATGGTCTGGCTGTGTGTTTGCATCTCTGATATGTTTTTGGCAATTTGTTCGAGTTGTTCAGGTTTGACCTTAATTTCCAAACCTTCTCCCACCTTCCTCTATTTTATACCAAAAATGAATAGAACTGCATCAAATTTTACTTATCCCCTTTAGAAAAAACATCAAAAATACTATTATCACAAATCGCTTCAATTTCTTCCTTTACAAATAATTTTTGAAATTTTGTTCCTGGATTTAATATTACATTTGCCTCTAAATCTATCGTCTTTAATAATTCAACTGCATTCATAGAGACATACGGACATTCTTCTGGAATAACCATTTCTAAATGTTTCAAATCAGAATACAGTGGTAACATTAATCCTTCTTCCATTTCAAAATAATGAATTTGCAATTGTGTATTTTCAGTTGAAATCAAATTTCCTTCTTCATCTACAGTTGTATCGCCCTCTACCGAAGCAACAACGTACAAATTTGATTTCTGTAATATCTCATAAAAACGAACTCTTTTTTCTTCATTCTGTAAAGCCTCCACTAACGCCTCATCTAATGGACAAATTTCTAGTAAACTCATTGAACTTCACTCCTTATGCGAAATAATTTCGCCATCTTACTCAAAGTAAGATGGCGAATATTAAATCTAATTATTTTTTAACGTTCATAGATTTAATTGTTTCTACATTCTTTTTTGCTTGTTTCGTTATTTCTCCATTAATAGCATTTGCATATTTATCACGAGTTAAAAATTCAAAACATTTATATGCATTATTCGTATCAGTTGCGGACATATAACCTGCACCTTTATTCAACATTTTTAGAGCTACCGTATTCATCCATTCTTTAGCATCTGCTTCTGGATATCCTAATTCCATAGAACGATAAGTTAATTCAATTGCTGAAGCTAAATCTTCAATTGTATCTTTATTTCCACTTACCTTTGCAGCTTCAAATGTACTCAAATACTCAATTGTCACTTTTACTTCATCTTTAATTCCTAGCTCTTCAATTCCTGGTGTTTTATATAAAATTTGATAGTTGTTTAAAGCATCCTTATTCTCTAACTGTTTTGCTTCTTTAATTACAAGACCAGCTACATTAGAAAATCCTGTTTTGTCAACAACACCTCGGGAAGCTGCTTGACCATAATAATGTAAAGCATTATAAAGGCTCGTTTGACCTTTTTTATTTGCTTCATCACCTGCTAACTGAATAAGTTGAATTCCCTCCATTTTTTTGGATGCATTATCAATCATATTCATACCACTAATTTGGCCAATCGTTTTATCAATATCTTTTAACTGTGCAAGTAATGTGTATGATGGTAATAAGTTTTTACTTACTTCACTTTGCCATCCTGTCGTTCCATTTATTTTATTCCATTCATTTTCTGTATCTATCCATAATTTATTCGCATAATTAACCATTTCTTCTCTTGAGCGTTCCAATGGGTGCTTTGTACGAATTGCATTTGCAATATTTAATACCGCTGTATAATATTCTCCCTTATTTGCAGCATCGTTTGCTTTTCTTTCAAACATTAGCGGCATTAATAATTTATGAGATTCATCTTGAACAGATTTTTCTACTCTTGCCGTATTTGCTAATAAATTCGCTTTATTTATAGCATCTTCGACTTTGAAATTAGAATCTTTAATTTGTCCACGAAGTCCCTCTACAGCCGCACTAAATTGCTGTTCTAATTTTTCTTTTTGTTCTCCTGTTGCACCGTCAATATACTGATTTGCTAATAGTAAAGCATTTTCATATTGTGGATTCGCTGGATTTAAATATACATCAATTTGAGCAATTGCTTCTTCAGCCGGATCAGATTTCACTTTTTCTTTTTGATTACTTGAATCTACATTATTTGTTTTATTGTTATTTGTGGCACCTTCAGTTATTGATTCTTTTAGATTTTTCTCACTTGATGTAGCTGTTTCCTCATTTTCACTTACATTTTCTTCTTTAACTACTTTTCCTTCATTACTGCTAGGAACATCTTTCACTGCTTTTCCTTCATTACTGCTAGTCTTTTCTTTTACAGGGCTTGCTTTTTCTTTTGTCTCAGTTGCAGACATCACTACTGATGTTTGGATATTAAGGTTCTGTAATTCTTCTTGTAATAGCTTGTTGAAAATATCTTCTACATCTTGATTCGCTTTTTCTACTAATGTAGGATCTACGCTTTCAAATACTGATGTAACTAAATAAAATTTACTTAATGCTTGTTCTAAAGATGCTACATCCCCTGTATTTGACCACTCTCTTTTTTCTTTTGTTGCTGTTTGATAAACTTTTTCTGCTACAGATTTAATATAATCCTTCTTATTTTCACTTAAATATCTTTGTAGCTCTTCTTGAGTGGTAACCGATTCATTTAGTACATTCATTTGATTACGTAAATAGAATAGTGCTCTCTCATTTGAATATTCACCACTTGTAAGAATTTGTTCTACATTATCTAATGCTAGCTTATGTTCAGCTATTGATTTTGATTTTGATGGTGTATTCAATTGGCTAACGAGCGTCCAGTCTTCTTTTTTGCTATAGTAGTTCGTTAAATTATTTAATGCATTTTCATCCAGTTCTTTTTGACTCGTATAAAAATCATTAAAGAAAACAGATGAGTAGTATTTTCCATTGCCAGCGTACCACTCAACTAAAATATCTCCCGTTTTTGGTGATACTGTAATTGTTGGGTGTGTTGGTTCTGGATCTGGTTTTGGTTCTGGATCTGGTTTTGGTTTTGGATCTGGTTTTGGTTCTGGATCTGGTTTTGGTTCTGGATCTGGTTTTGGTTCTGGATTTGGTTTTGGTTCTGGATCTGGATCTGGTTTTGGTTCTGGATTTGGTTTTGGTTCTGGTTCCGGTTTTGGTTCTGGGTCTAGTTTTGGTTTTTCTGTTTCAGTTCCTCCTGTTCCAGTATTAGTTTTTGGCGGTTCTACAGTGGATGTAGGTAATTGAGCATTATCATTATTTTTATTTGGCTCCGCCACAGGTCCCCCCATATTAGATGGCAAATCTAACTTTTGTGGAGTTGGTGCATCCGATAATTTGATTTGTGGATCTTTCTTTTCCACCGATACTTCATCTGGTTTATACGTCACTGGTGTAATTGGTGATTTATTATTCCCAATTAAGTCTGCTAAATTAATAGTTGGTTTTTCGCCGGGTTTTTCATCTTTTTTTGCAGGATCAGCGACTAAATTCGGGAACATAGACTGTAAATCGCCCCCTGTAATACGATCATCTTTTTTCTCTTCTGTATTACTTGCTAGTTTTACTTGTTCTTTTCCTGCTGTCTTAAAGCCTTTGTCATACACAAGATATCCTGATGTTCCTAGTAATGCTACCGACATTACTGATATAGCGACTTTTTTCCCTAAGTTATTATTGTTTTCCTCCATGTCCTTTTCCCCTTTTCCTATCTTTATTGAATCCAACCGTTTGTTTTCATTTCTGTTAGTTTTTCTTGCGCAGCTCTTACTTCAGATTCATTTTCATTTGCTTGCACTGTTTTTCTTAAGAAGCGACTTGCTTCCTCATATTTTTTCTGTTTAATTTTAAACATCCCGAATGCAAAATTCACATGCGGATTTTCATCGTTTTGTGAGTATGCTTCTGTGAAAAGCTTCTCTGCTTCATTTCCTTGTCCCACTTTATCGTATAAAATCCCTATATTTACAAGCGTATTTATATCGCGTGTTCCACTGCCGACAACTCTATTGTAAGCTTCTAACGCTTGTTGGTATGCAGCCGTACTCTTTGCGCCATCTCGCGTTTCATAAAATTGGCCCGCTTCGTAATACACAATTCCTAGTTGATTTAACAACTCAATATTTTTCATATCTTTTTGAATTGCAACTTGTAAGATGTGAGATGCTTGTTGATAATTCATTTCTTTCTTCGCACTATCAATTAGGTTTGTTTTATTCCAAAGCACATATAAATTTGAAAGTTCAATTGTATATATGGCATTCTTTGAATCTTGCATAATAGCTTCTTTAAAGAAAGATTCTGCTTTGTCTAACTGTACAGTTGCGGTTGATAGTTGACCTTTTAAATACGAAACAATTGCTTTATCTTCATTTGTTTTCGTACTCATTTTGACAATAACATCTTCTGCCTTTTCAAATTCCTTCATTTTCATATGACTTACAGCTAAATCTCGCATTGCATCTTTTTTGTATGGTTCAATTCCTTTTGCATTATTCGCTAGCGCTTGTTCAAAATTTTGCACTGCTTCTTGATATTTCCCAATGCGGAAATTCGCTGAAGCTAATAAATAAGCAGCTTCATTATTTTCTTTATCTATTTCTCTATCTTTTATTAGTTTTGTAATATAATCGATTGCAATTTTATTTTTTCCTTCAGCAACGTAAATCGTTGCTAATTGGAGATAAGCCTCGTCTTTACCCTTCACAGCAATTGCCTGTCCAACAGCTTCTTCAGCTTTTGTATATTTTTTATCATCATAAGCTTGTCGTGCTTGTTCCATAAACTTTTGATATTTAGCATTTGTTGTGTAGAAATAAAACAACGTCGAACCACCTATTACAACCACTACAGTTGAACCAATAATCAAAATCCATTTTTTATTCTTTTTCCACCATTTAGAAAAAGGTGACGGTTCACTTTGTTCATGTGCTACTGTAAGTGGTTGATTGGATGCTTTTGCATTTAAAATCTCATCATCTATATCATATTCCACTTGTTTTTTTGTTTGTTTTCGGCTCTGTAGAATGCTATTTGGCACTGTAATTGTAGCTGCTACTTCTTGCTGCGACTCTGTTCCTTGCTCTTCTTCTATCTCTTTAATAATGCTTTCAATTTCCTGTTTTAACGCCTGATCAATGTTTGGAAATTGTACGATTCGTGAATAGACGAAACAAGCAAATGCTGCATTGTTTTCTCGTTCCAATTCAGTAGCTAATTCCAAATAATGTTGTAGGACCATTTTATTATTTATTTCAGGCTCTTGACTCTCCATAGTTTGAATGATATATGCGAGTTCTTTTTGCAGAGCTGTTGATGAATTGAGTGAATTGAAAATTATTTTATATTCATATAATGCCGCTTGTTTAAATCCTCTCTCTTCTAATAATCTTGCAATTTCCAAACATTTTGATACAAAAAGAGAGTGTTCTTCTGCTGACTGCCTTTCCGCATCAATTTTTATTATTTCTCTCGCGCTATTAAATACATCGTACCACTGTGCAAAGCTTGGGCATTCTGCGAAAGAATTACTACTCCATGCCTGCTTAAATAATTTTGCAATTTCCCCGTTCCATTGATTATGTAATACTTGCTGAAGTAACGTATATCTTTCACATTCTGTCTGCATTTCTTCCGTTTTAAAGTAACTTGCATCCGTCCATTTTTTATTTCGAACTTCTTCACTACACCAACTTAATATTTCTCCTATTAAAATAGCACCTGCAAATCGATCGGCTTCTTTTTGCCATACTCCACTTGTCAAATACTTTGGTGCGTAACCCGCTGAACCTGCTGGCAATAATGACGGTCTTTTCGTTTTTGGGCCATACATTTGCTCAACATCAACAAGTTCGATATTGTGTTGGCCTTCAATTGCATTTTCACTTAAAAAAGGTACAAGTACGTTGCTAGACGATAAATCATTATGAGCAACTTCATTTTCTTCCATCATTTTAAGTGTTGTAAGAAATGCTTCTGCAATAAAGAAACATTGTTCTTTTGATAACATTCGTTGTTCTTGTAAAATATCAGCCCAAGTTGGACCTTCAATCCAAGGCATTACAATACTATTAGCAAGATCTTCTGATTTTTCGATAGCAGATGTATGTTCTTCTTTAGTAACGATATAGCGTGAACATACTTTCAGACCCACTAGGGAAGAAAGTGGTTTTAAAAATGCTAGCTGATGTTTTTCCTCACGATAGCGTTCCTTAAAAACTTTTAATGCAATTCGTTCTACACCATTTTCCTGTTGTAATTGATAAACTGTTCCTTGTCTTCCCTCTTGACCATAGGGCATCTCAATACCAATTACAGCTGGGTGTTTCTCAAAACGATAAACATCTTTATTAAGATTAATTTTTTCTCCTACTTCTGGTCGGAATCCCATTTTATCCCCTTACTCTCGTATAACAATTTTTCAAAAAAAGACCAGGAACAATAGCTCCTGGTCTTTTGCAATTGTTCTATTCTTAGTATGCGTTATCTGTGTTACGGAATTTATCAGCGATACGTTTTAAATCTGTTGAAATACCTTCTAAAATTGGAATGTATTGTTGCATTGCTTGTTTAGATTGGATAAATTCTCCACGGAACTTCGCTTGTGTTGCCCCAGCCCATTGTCCTTCTAAACTATTAATATCGCCTTCAAGTCTATTAATTTGACTTTGTGCTTCTCCTGCTGCGTTTTTAAAGTTTCCTGCGATTCTTTCCAGTTCTTCTGGTGTGATTTTAATTTCTGCCATCTTAATAATTTCCCCTTTCAAATCATAAATGATACAACAATTAGATTATAAACTATATTCATACAATTTTTAAAGGGTTAAATTACAAAAATATTCTATTTTATAGTAATTTAACCCTATTTTAATATTATTTCACTTTTAATTCAGACCATTTCAAACTAATTTTATCTGTCATCCTACGAAGTAAATGTAACGGTGTATATGCACATTTTATTTTTATTGGCTTTCTACGTATGCAATATCCATCCCCACTTAATAATTCTTGATCCATTTCAGTATGTGGCAGTTTCATATTAAAGAAATACACATCGTTATTTTGTGTCGTTCCCAATAAATAACCAATACTTCTCTTTCTAATTTCCGCAAACCATTTTTCATGAGAATAGCTATTTAAACTAGACGTTGTAGCAGCTGTCATAAAGTGAATCCCTTTATTTTTACAATTTTGGACTATTAGTTCCATTTTATTTTTCGCCTCATAATCAGTAGATAATATAGTTAACATTTGATCGATATCATCAATCGCAATGATTATTCTCTTATATGGAATCTCCACTGTTGCGTTTGGATCTATAGAAGGCATTATTGGTTCTCTATTATTTATTAGCTCTAACAATTCATCTAACATTTCTTTTAATTGCATACCATCTGTAACTTTCTTCTTCACATGAGGTAAATCTCCAAGGGCTAATAAGCCTGTAGGTCTTTCACCAAGGTCTACTAAGTATAGCTCAACCTTTTCAGGAGAGTATTGGTATGTAGTAGTGAATAGAAGTGTTTGTAATAACGATGTTTTTCCACCTTCTATTCTTCCTCCAATAAATATATGACTCATTTCATCTAAAGAAAAACTTTGCAAACGAATATCCTCTGTTTCTATACCTGCTGAAATATGAGCCCTTTCTAATTTTTCAATCATATGTTCTACAAATATTTCTTTAGGTACCATTGGAATCTCTTTTGCTTTTTCACCGCTCCATTCTCTATTCATTTTTTGAATAATTGTTTTTAATTGTTGAGAGTACTCAATTTCACTTTCCCCAATAAACGGCAATGCTGCTTGGAATAATTCCGGCGGTTGCCCTTTCATTAATCCACGGCCAACAGGAACTTCAATTAATGGGAATTTAGGTCTGCCTACTAAGTTATGGTATTCTGTTCCATCTTGCAATTCAAATGTAAGTGCCATCGGTATATTATTACGAACACGATCGAACATATCAATTGTTTGATTCAGAGAGAAATAGAAATAAACTCCGTATGTACTTGATTCACGCAATAATAATTCTAATACTTCATTTTCTTTCTCGAATTCATTTTTGAATCTTATATAACCATCTACCATTACTACTATAGCTGGTATTTTCTTTTCCACCATTCGGTTATACATAGAGAATGACTTTGCACCGATATTAGAAAAACTCTCTTTTCTATGCGTGATTTCCTTCTTTAAAAATCCAAATAGACGTTTCATTTTCTCATTTTCGCCTTCTTGTATAATCCCGCCTATATGAGGTAAGTCTCTAAAATCTAAGAACATTCGACCAAAATCAATAACATAGAAATTCACTTCTTCTGGTGTGTGCGATACAGCTAAGGACATAATAATTGTTTGCAACATCGTCGTTTTCCCTGTACCTGGCATACCATAAATATTTAAATGCCCTTCTTGTAAATCTAACTTCAGAGGAAATTGTGCTTGATTTGCAACATCATCAATTAATCCTACTGTTACTTGTAAATATTCTTTCGGTTTATTCCACTCAGCAATTGTCCAATTTTCCATAGCATAAAATTCTTTTAACAATAATTTTTCCGGTAATGGATCCAGCCAAGGTCCTGGTAGTGCTTTAATATTTTCTTTTTCTGATACGCTCTGTACATATTGAATAAAAGCTTGTAATTGCTTTGGACTATTTGTCATTGGTTTTGGACGCTTTTTCACTTTTATTCTTTCACCGGAAAGCTTCACTTCTGTAAAGTCAACAATATCAAGAACTTTCTCTTCATCTGGATTATAAGGTGCTCCGCTCCATGCAGATTGGAATAATTCCAATACTTCATTGCTACCAACTTGAAGATATCCTCGCCCTGGTACATTGATTTTAGATGCATCTGGAATCTTTAACATTTCACGACTATCCGCGTCATCTTGTACACGTAAACAAATTCGAAAACGTGAGTTACTCCAAATCTTGTCATTTACAACCCCTGAAGGTTTTTGAGTTGCTAATAATAAGTGAACTCCTAATGTCCTTCCTATTGCAGCGACACTAATTAGCTCGTCCATAAATTCTGGTTGTTCCTTTTTCATTTGAGCAAACTCATCAATAACAATAAATAAATGTGGTAAAGGTTCTTTTTCACGCCAGCTTGTTTCATAATATTCATCTAGATGCTGAACATTTCCAGCTTGAATGAATAATTTTTGTCTCCGTTCTAGTTCTGCCTTTAATGAAATTCTGGCACGCTCAATTAAGTTCGGGTCCTCTAAGTTCGTAATAGATGCAATAATATGCGGTAATCCCGCAAATGTGTTTGACATCCCACCACCTTTATAATCGATAAGCATAAATGCCATCTCATGAGGGTGATAGGTTGCTGCTAACGCTGCTATTATAGACTGAATTACTTCACTTTTTCCTGATCCTGTTGTGCCAGCCATTAGGCCGTGTGGACCATGCCCTTTTTTCTCTATTTTATCGTGAATATTTAGAAAAACAGGTTTACTTCCTTCTCTTACACCAATTGGAACCGGTAATGAAGTCGGATATCGATTTTCTTTCCATCTCTCTAGCACTTGTAGCTCTTCCATATTTTTAGCTTGAAACAAGTCTAAAAATGTTAATACTTTCGGAATGTTGGCTGCTGTAGAACTTTTCATTCGAATTGGAGCAATGCTTCGCGCTCCTAGTTCACATCGCTCGAATGAAAGTCGATCTACTTTAAAACTAGCACGCGTTGTTCCACTATTTTCAGCTGAACTTGAAAACGTTTCTACTAACTCACCATTTTCTCCATTTAAGCTTATTACAAGATCACATTCCATCGGTAAGCGTTCCTTTTGTTCCGCAAAAATAAATGTAGAAGCTCCTACACTTTCACCTTCTCTAAGTAACATTGGAGTTAAAGGATCATCTTCTAAAAACTCTCTCGCTGATAAGAAAAATACATACATCGGAATTAAAGGAACTTTTGCATCTGCTTGCGCAGAGGAATTATAGATTCTACGCATATTAAGTGGGGTAAATAGTACTTCAGCTAATTTCTGTGCATCTTGTTGATTTTCAGATAAAAAGCGCATACTTCTCTGTTCATCCCATACATGAGGAAGCCACCTCATCCAATCCCACTGCATTTTCTCCTTCTCATGATAAAATGCTGCTATTTTCACTTCATTTGGTGCATGATGCGTCATAATTTGTGTCGTTACAATTCGAATAAAGTTTAGTCTATCTTCTTTATTTCCGACTACACCAATTACATCATTTTTTTTCAAAGAAATTGAAATATGTCCATTCGGTATCGTATTGAAATCTCTTTTCACATTTTGTGCTTCTGTAACTAATGGATTTTCTTCGTAACCTTTCTGTTCAGGCACCTTCAATTCTACAAGGAATGGTCTTTCTCCTGTACCAATACGAATATCTAAAAAGTCTGGACTTTCAGGTGTTCTCTCCCACAAATTACTTTCCCTGTTTTCAATTCTTTGTACACTTTTTAATGGGCTTGGATTTTGTGTAATTAAATATTTTGCTTGTTCAACCTTTAACGTATCTAATTCCACTCGATGCTTTTGAATTTGCTCTAAATATCTTGTTTGTAATTGTTCAACCATTTGACGATGTTCTTTCTTTTTACGGAAATGCCCCATCGTTGTAATTATATATGATCCCAACATCGGAATACTTGAAACCATCATTAATGGCATATAACTTGAATTCATCTTCATAAATTTCATCATTACAAAATATAATACCAATGTTAAAACTGTCATCATTGCAGGCAGTAACATTGTTTCAATTGAAAACTTCGGCTCCTCCGGTATATTCGGTGGATCATGAATAATAACATCCCCTGTTGGTATATCTACTTTCACACGCGGAGAGCGTTGAAAATACGGTGATTTTTGCACAAAACATTTCTCCTTCCCCATCCAAAAACTATTACTCAATGATTTTCCATACATAATCTTCTTCACTAGAAGACATATCTTGTTTAACAGGTTCATTATAAACTTCTTCTGCTGGCATCATTTCAAAAGAAGGGATAATTGCTCCTTTTTTATGTAGCATTACATATTGTCCATCCCACACTTCATTATCGCGCAACGTTTCATCATTTCGAATAGAATGCCACTCTTCTTTATCTTTCGCCACTCTAATTTCATAGATCCCGCTCAATGCTTCATCTATTTTTTCATGATGTAAAATCGCTTCAATAATTTGTACCACTTTTACGTCATTTGGAATTGCAATATCAATTTCTTCATTTGACTGTTTTATGTATGTCACAATAATCTCTTCCACGTTAATTCACCTTTTTTCCATCGTGTTTATTACCAAGAAACATCTAAAAATGAAATATCATCGCTTGTCGGAGAGTTCTGTGCCCTCTCAATTTCTTTTAACACTTCCTCAAAGTTATACTGCTTAAGCGGCACAAGTCCGTCTGAGTGAATAACTATCCGATTCGCTTCTTGCCTAGATAATGCCTTTGAAAAAACCGCCAATTCCCCACCAATAATACCTCGCTGTGTAGACCATCTTTTCTCTATATTTCTCTTAAACTTCATTACATTCGAACAATTCTCCTTATCTTGAAACAATTGTACAAATGAATCGCCATGTGTAACTATCGTTATTTGTACTTTATCTTCATTTGGAATGAGTTCTATTTTCCCGCCAATAAACATCGTTTCACTACCTTGTTTTCGCTTTTCCTCCAAGACATCGCGAAGTAACCACGGTGTTTTTTCTGGCAACCGAAATGCACTCACTTCCTCTGAAGCTTCTTCTATCCAATTATTTAACTGTTCATTTAATAATGTAGCAATATCCATTTCACTTTCTTGACATGTTTCAAACAAGTTTACTAACTTCATACCAAGAAATTCCGCAGCAATTTCACCATGAAAAGACAGCCCTACACCGTCACATAACGCAAATATGAAACTAGTTCCATTATCTTGAAATGCTAGGAAGTCCTGTCCACACTCATTTAAATCCTGCGTTTCCTTTGCTCTTACATAGCTATATCGATAAGAAAAATGATTGGTTTTCTTATCTTGCAATACCGTTTCTTTCTTTTGCGATAGGATATATTTCACCATACTTCCCCCTCCTATCGAACCGGCGTTGCAGCCGACATTTGAAATCCAAGTGATACTAAATCCGCATTTGTCCCAGGAAACATCATCACCGCACCATCTGCAATATGAAATCCATGTTCTGTCATCATCTCACGATAGCTTTGAGGGATAGGCGATGAAAGTCTTTGCAACTTTGCACCATATTCATCTGTAATCTCTGTATTTGGCATAATGCCTTCCCACTTCTTTATATTAGTAATGTGTTCTTGCATGATTTCATCTGAAATAAAAATATTTTCAATTAGTACATTTCCATCAGGTACAGACATATTCATAATTCTTCGCACAATTAATTCTGGATCTTCACCAGTAGAAGCACCATCTGTCATATGACAAACAACAGGAGCTGGCCCGTCTTGTAAATTTGGTAATTCCTTTTGCAATAACTTCTCTACTACAGAGAAAGCTTTTGCTGTATCAGTTAAACGATGCGTTTGTATTTTTTCTAGAGGGCGAAGTCTTGCTACCTCGTCTATTGTTTTCACCCCACCCAATAAATCAAAAACATGATCGCTATAGGCTAAAATAGATAACTTATATCTCGGGAGCAAGCGACTACCTTTTGTTGAACGAAATACCATTTGGCGAATCGCTAAAGAAAGAGCATCCGTTACAATATCAATTCTTCTTTTTTCTTCTCCGCCTGCATCCATCATTTGGTTCATTGATGCGCTTACATCAAGAAGATAAATTATATAAGCTGGTGTTTGTTGTGTTGCTTGAGTTTGATATAACATGTTTCATACCCTTCCATACATTATTATATGAACTTTTTTTATATTCATATTTCATTATAACTTATGAATTTTCTTTTTCTCAATTCATTATAAAATGTTCTTAATATAATTTACATATTTTCACACAAAAAAACTATTATTCCCTTTAACATATGTTGAAATACATAAACCCCTTCTGTAATATAGAAGGGGTTTAAAATTATGGTATAAGACGAGTACAATCTCTCGGAAAAGCACTCGCTTCTCGTACATTTGTTAATTCTAATAGTTTATATACAACTCTCTCTAACCCAATTCCAAAACCACCGTGCGGAGGACAACCGTATCGAAATGTATTTAAATACGATTGAAATTTATCGGGATGTAATCCTTTTTCGTTAAACGAAGCGAGTAACATTTCATAATTATGAATTCGTTGTGCTCCTGATGTTATTTCTAATCCTTTATATAGTAAGTCGAACGAATCAGTTATAGCTGGATTCTCTTTATTCGGCATCGTATACATCGGTCTCGCTTCTTTCGGATAATGTGTAATGAAAACAAACTCACTCTTATATGTTTCCTTCACATATTTCCCTAGTAACTTCTCACCTTCTGTATCTAAATCCCCAATTGGCGATTCTTTCCGATACTTACTTTTCAAAATTTCTTGCGCTTCTAACAATGTGATTTTCGGTATTTCTGTAATGACAGGTACTTCTATTTGTAATAGTTGTAGTTCTTTCTCACAGTTTTTTGCTACTTGTTGAAACATATATCGTAATACATCCGTTTCTAATTGCATCACTTCATGAAAATCATTTATAAAGCCAATCTCTACGTCTAACGATATATATTCATTTAAATGACGGGAAGAATTGTGATGTTCCGCTCTATATACAGGTGCAATTTCAAAAACACGTTCTAATCCTCCCGCTACCATCATTTGCTTGTAAAACTGTGGTGATTGAGCTAAATACGCTTCTTTTTGGAAGTATGGAAGCTTAAAAACATTTGCTCCTCCTTCTGCCCCTTGCGAAACAATTTTTGGAGTAAATATACGTGTGAAATCGTTTTCTATAAGGAATTCACTAAAGCTCTGGACGAGCGTAGATTTCACTTTAAATATAGCAGCGGTTCGCTCATGTCTTAATGATAATACCCGTTCATTCAGTAGTTGATCTAAGCCAACTTGTAACTTCTTTTTATTTATTTCAAATGGAAGTGGTTCTGCACCGTTTATTACTTTCACTTCATGCGCAAGTAATTCAACACCCAATTCTGTTTTCGTTGTTTCGACTATCTCGCCGATTACATGGACGACACTTTCTACATCAACTTTATATCCAGCTAATTCATTTTCTAATACACATTGAATTACCCCTGTTCTGTCCCGTAATAATAAAAAACTAACATTTCCAAGATGACGAATCTTTTTTACCCACCCTTGAAGTAATACAACTTTTCCGCCTTGCTTTGTACATTCTTTTGTGAGTGAACGCTTCATTATTGACTCCATTATTTTTCCCTCCGGTAATTTTATAGTTATTTACGATATTGTTGTTGTCATCGTCATCATCCACGGTCACTCACCTCCCTTAAAAGAATACAAAAATCCGCCCCTATAAATAGGGACGGATTTTTCCGCGGTACCACCCAAATTGTCATAATGACCATCTTAGTCCTGATAACGGTAGGTACCGTTTGCTTTTACTAATTATCACGTTCAAAGCAACACTCACAGGTGTCTTTCCATCATGCGGTATCGCAATCTTCTCAGCAACCGATTGCTCTCTGTAGACCTTTGCATCATGTACTTTTCCTAATCATCACTTTTTATATTTACAGAGTATTCTATCTCTTCACACTATAAAATGCAAGCACTTTTAAATATATTTTAATTTTTCACATCCAGTTTTGTACAATTTCCTCTAAAGCCATTCCACGTGAACCTTTCAGTAAAACAACATCCTTTTTCGTTATTACTTTTAATACTTCCTCTGCTATCTCGGCTTTATTATCAAATGATTGTACTTTTCCTGCATGATAGTTCTTTCTTGCTTCTTCCGCTACAATTTCGGCTAACTCTCCATACGTAAATACATATTGAATACTCTCTTCATTTAACATTTTACCAATTTCTCTATGATATGTTTCACCGTTCTTCCCTAACTCCAACATATCCCCAATCACTATCATTTTTTTCTTATAGGCATTTAACTTCTGTAACGTTTCAATTGCAGCCTTCATGGAGGAAGGACTGGCATTCCATGCATCGTTAATAATTGTAAAACCTGTTTTAGCGGTTAAAAACTGAAAGCGCATTTGTGTAATATTTATTTGTTGCAATGCTTCTTGTATTTTTTCTATAGGGACTTTGTAAAATTGACCTACAGCGATTCCGACAATCGTATTAAAAATATTATGTTTTCCATGTAAGGGAACATCGTACTGTATTTTTGTATGATTTAATTTAAAATGAACACCATATTCATCTAATTGTACGTTCGTTGGAAACAAATCATTTGTATACTTTCCACCAAATGACTTACTTTCTATACCTAGCGTATTAATATGTTGAGAAAGTAATGGCTCATCACCATTATATAAGAACAGTCCACCGTCATGTAATCCGTCTACAATTTCAAATTTAGCCTTCGCAATCTCTTCTCTTGATCCAAGCGTCTTTAGATGTGACTGTCCAATCATTGTAATAATCGCTACATCTGGCTGTGCGATTCGTGATAAATTTCGAATTTGTCCTTTTTCACTCATTCCCATTTGAAGTATTAAGAACTCAGTATTTCGTTCCATTTCTAAAATTGTTAACGGCAAACCGATTTGACTATTAAAATTACCTTTTGTTTTATGCACTCTATAAGTTGAACTTAAAATGCTTCCTATTATATCTTTTACCGTAGTCTTGCCATTACTACCTGTAATTCCTATTACTTTTACATTTATCTCTCTTCGATAAAATTGTGCCAATTGTTGCAAAGCAAACAAAGTGTCATCCACAAATATAATTGGAATCCCTTTTGGCGGAGTACCGTAAGACTTTTTCCACAAGGAAGCGACAGCTCCATTATCCATTGCTTCTTTCACATACTCATGCCCATCTTTCACCCTAATGATTGGAACAAATAAATTTCCTTCTTTCATGTTTTTGGAATCTATACAGACACCATGTATTTCTAAATGATGAAATGATTCGTATAACCCTTCTCCATCTATTACTTCTTCAAGTTTTTTCAAATTCATTTGAATCAAAGTATCACCTTTTTCCATTAAATTACATATTTACTGTTTTATTTACACATATTAATAAAAATTTTATAGCGAGGTGTGTATATGCAAAAAGCGATTAGTTTCTTTCTCCTATTGTTTTGCCTAATTGTAGTAAACGAAACGTACGCCTATTCACCAAAATCTTTACCTATCTCTCAAAACTCTGATCAATGGCAAGTGAATATTGCTGAACCGAAAAAAGTAAACAAAAAAAAGATTCAAGCTAAAAAAGATGAATTCCAAACTTATCAATTTTCAGTAAAAAATGTTGGAAACAGTGAAGTATATAACGTACAAGTCGAAGTATTCCGCAACGAACCAAAAACAAAAACGAAATATGAACTCTTTTCTCTCAAGGAAAGTCGTTTAGCAAGTGGAAAAACTGGATTTGAACACGCTAATTTACCTGTTGCTACAAAAGCAGATGAAGTTGATGTTATTATTACATGGCAAGAACACCCATTCCGATCGATGCGAAATGGTCAAAAAGTTGAATCTAGAAAATTTAAAGAGCATTTTGTTTTTAAAGAAGCTAAAAGGTAAATGGGATACGGATATATTCACACTATCATTCATATAGCTTACTTTACTAGTACCAGTTCTTAAGCAAATTAAAAAGTCGTGGCTTATACATGCCACGACTTTTTATATTAATTCGTACTAATTCCTCTCGCTGCCCAAATACGATCGATATCCGCAGCATGTTGTCCGCCATATAAAAGAGCATCCGCTTGCTTAATCGCTTTCGCTCCATCACTGAATTTAGAGTTTGGTGTTAACGACCAGTGCGATTGTAAAATAATTTTCGTTGCAACATCACGGCCAAATGCTTGCGCCATCTCATATTGTCCTTGAGCCCAAATTTCTCCATCATCATGTACTTCATTCGTAATATCTTTCGGATACACTTTATTATTATCTAATCGGCGTAAGCACGTTGGATCTGAACTAGAATAAGCAGTCGCATCCCATTCTCCAACACATGCTTTTCCGTAGCCTGTTGTCGATACTGCATCTTCATACGTAGCACCTAAGAAATCACCAAATCCTTCTCCCATCGCTCCACCTTCTGCAGAACTACCGAAGCCAGGAACTTGGTTATCTTGAATTGAATGTCCATATTCATGTGCGATAATACCTGCATCTTCTGCATCATCTACTCCGCCAGTACCAAAGGTTAAAGCTTTCGTTGTCGGAGAATAAAATGAGTTGTCCGCCGTTGTTCCATTCACATTCACTTTAATAGAGCGATTATTAATATTTTTAAAACCTAGACTTTGAATGTAACGTTGTAAAGTATCAATATGATAATACGACATCACATCTTCAAAGCTATCATTTGCACGTGTATAGTTAAATTGTAAGTTTGTAGATTTCGTTTTTGCTTTTGAGGAAATCGTTACATACTCTCCAATTAAAAATCCTGTCCCATCTAAACCTTTTAACGTAACAGTCTTTAATTGGTTCGTTAATGCTGTTGAATCTGCATCATTGTTATCTTTTAAACCTACTTTACTACCGCTAGATACGACTGGGTTAGGTAAAAATACTTTTCCTGATCCTTCTGCTTTACGGTTTATATCAACCTTTTTAATTAACTTTCCATTTTCTGCATCAACAAATGTTTCCCATGCACCAAATGGATTATTAGAATGGACTACAACTTTATATACTGGACGAGCAATTCCTTCTTCAACAATATATCCAAATTCTTTCTCTGTAGGAGCCCATAAGTTTTGTTCACTTACTTCTCCAACATACGCCATTGATTTTTGTATTGCATCTTTTTCACTAATTTTTGTTGTAACTTCCTTCACACCTTTAACAGATTGATAATCAGAAACAGCAAGTACTCCTTTTCCCTCACCGTTAAGAGTAACTGTAATTTGTTTTGAAAATACAGGCGCACCATTCACAACTTGTTGGAACCTAACATATGAAGCTACTGACGTTTCTGTTGTAGAAATATATTGCAAGTCTGAAAGGTCTGCTTTTAATCCATACTGCGCAGCATTTTCTTTTAAATATTCTGTTGCTTTTTTCTGAGGCGAATAAGCTTCTAGCTTTACTTGCTGTTGTTTTTCCAATGCCGAAACTGTAGTAATCGTCCCCATTACTAACGGCACAGTCATTGCCATTGCCACCATTTTTTTATTAAACATAGAACCACTCCCCCTAATAAAGTAGCTCAACCTTATCCCATTACCACTAGGCAATCATTCCCCATAAAATGGGGGGAATAAAAATTGAATCTACGAGTAATTCTCTATGAACAATTCTATTACCTTTCCATTTAGGGGGAGTGAAATTTTCTCAATATTTATGTGTAAAGCGAAAACAATACTGTAGAAATAAATTTTAACAGCATTTTAATTAGCGTGTTATGGAGAAAGAATTTTTCTAGAGGTCCTATCGAATGTATTATGCAGAAAATAGCCGGATAAATTTCCATCATACAAAAAGGAAGTTGGAATCATTCCAACTTCCTTTTCTTTAATTAACTGAGCTTAATTTAATGCGGACTTTTGTCTCACCTAAAGAAATTTCATCGTCTTTATTCGTTAAGTGACCAAATGTAAATTGTTTAACGAGTAAGTTTTCTTCCAACAACTCTTTATGATTCGTTAACGTTTGCTGTAGTTCTTCCTCTGTATCAAGAATTACATCTACTCGTAAATTAACAGGTAAATTCAACTGCTTACGATATTCTTGAACGGCGCGAATGAATTCACGTGCTACCCCTTCTTGTAGCAATTCTTCCGTTACATTCGTATCTAACATTACTGTATATTGTCCGTTAGTTGTATTAGAGAATCCAGATTTCGCAACTTTCTCTACTAATACATCTTCAGTCGTTACAACTATTTCTTCTCCTGATGCTACTTCGTAAACTGCTCTTTCTGTAGAGACAAAGTTTTGTACCTCGTCTTGTGATAATTGTTTTAGCCAGCCATTTACTGCATTCACATTTTTACCGAACTTCGGCCCAGCCGTTTTAAAATTCAGCTTTAATTGATAAGATGTGTATTTCGTTTCATCGAGTTCAACATGGAACGCCTTCACATTTAACTCATCCATAACGATATCACGGTAAGATTCCCAATCCATATCATTTTCATTATGCTCAAGTAATACAAGTTCCGCTAACGGCTGTTTTACTTTTAAAGAATGTTGATTACGATTACTTCTTCCAAGTTCAACAACTTGTAAAACTGCATCCATTTCCGCTTCTAATTTCGGCTGAAGTAGTGATTCATTTACAACTGGATAATCCTCTAAATGAACGCTACTTCCAGTTAAATTCAAATGAATATCTTCAGCGACAAACGGTGTAAATGGTGCAATTAGTTTACTAATTGTTACAAGCACTTCATGAAGTGTCTCATACGCAGCTGCTTTTTCAGCATTCATACCAGATTCCCAGAAACGATTACGTGATCGTCTTACGTACCAGTTACTTACTTCATCTACAAGCGTCGCGATTTCACGAGCTGCATTCGTAAATTGATAATCATCAAGTGCAGTTCTCACTTTTTTCGTTGTGCTATGCAATCTTGATAATACCCATTCATCCAATTTCGTCCGCTTTACGTCATACGTTTCGTTCGGATTATACTCATCTAAATTTGCATATAAAACGTAGAAGCTATACACATTGACTAATGTATCTACAAATTTAGATTTTGCTTCTAATACTGTTCTTTCAGAAAAACGCTTCGCATTCCACGGAGCACTGTCAACGAGTAAAGCCCATCTTAAAGCATCAGCACCAAACTTCTCTACTAAATCAACTGGATCTAGTGCATTCCCTTTACTTTTAGACATTTTCTGTCCTTCCTCGTCTAGAACATGCCCTAGTGATAGCACTCGTTTATACGGTACTTTTCCAGTATATAGTGCTGATACAGCTAATAAACTATAAAACCAGCCGCGTGTTTGATCAATTCCTTCTGCAATTACATCTGCTGGAAACTGTTCTTCAAATAACTCTTTATTTTCAAACGGATAATGATATTGCGCAAATGGCATCGAACCACTATCAAACCAAACATCAATTACTTCTGGTGTGCGATTCATTGTACTTCCGCATTTTTCGCAGCAAACTTGCACTTCATCTACATACGGCTTATGCAATTCTAAGTCTTCAGGTGTCTCTTTCATACTATGCTTTCTTAAATCAGCAATGCTTTTCGGTGCGAATTGATGATCGCAACTTTCACATTCCCATACGTTTAATGGTGTTCCCCAATATCTATTTCGGCTAATATTCCAGTCCACCATGTTTTCTAAAAACTTACCAAATCGTCCATGTTTCATATGATCTGGATACCAAGTAACAGTATCGTTGTTTTGTAAAAATGTATCTTTAATTGCAGTCGTTCGGATTAACCAACTTTCACCTGCATAATAAAGAAGTGGTGAATCACAGCGCCAACAATGTGGGTAACTATGCTCATACTTTTCTTTATGATAAAGTAAATCTTCCTTCGCTAAATAACGAACGATATCTACGTCACAATCTTTTACAAATTTACCTTTCAAAAATGGTACTGCTTCTGTATATTCACCTTTCTCATCTACAACATGTAAGAATGACAACCCTTCACTTTGAACGACTCTATAATCGTCCTCTCCATATGCTGGAGCAATATGAACGAGTCCTGTACCACTATCTGCCGTTACAAAATCTGCTCCGATAACGCGGTACCCATTTGTAACTTCTTTCATCGGAAACGGTGCTGTATAAGAAGTATTTAATAATTCTTCTCCTTTATGAACAGATAATACTTCATAGTTTTCTTTTAATACATCTCGTACACGTTCTTTCGCAACAATGTATACATGACCTTCTTGTTTCGCTTTCACGTATTCCATATTTGGATGTACAGCGAGTGCAACATTTGCTGGAAGTGTCCAAGGTGTTGTCGTCCAACCTAGGAAGTATTCATTGTCACTATCTTTCACTTTAAACTTAACTGTTGCACTTAAATCTTTTACTGTTTTATACCCTTGGGCAACCTCATGTGAACTTAGTGAAGTTTGACAACTTGGGCAATATGGTGAAACTCTATGCCCTTTATACAATAATCCTTTTTCATGAATCGTCCCTAAAATATGCCATACACTTTCGATATATGGATTCTCTAACGTAACGTATGGATCATCCATATCTACCCAATAACCGATACTTTCAGTGAATTCACGCCACTGCTTCTCATATGTGAATACACTCTCTTTACACTTCTTAATAAATGGTTCAATTCCATACTCTTCGATTTCATGTTTACCAGAAATACCAAGTTGTTTCTCAACACCTAATTCTACAGGTAAACCGTGTGTATCCCATCCCGCTTTTCTTAATACTTTATAACCAGACATCGTTTTATATCTTGCTACTACATCTTTAATTGTTCGTCCAAGTGCATGACCTACATGTGGTAGTCCGTTCGCCGTTGGTGGTCCTTCATAAAACACAAAAGATTGTGCGCCTTCTCGATTCTGAATTGATTGTTCGAAAATGCTCTGCTCGTTCCACTGTTTACGAATACGTGTTTCTCTCCCTACAGCTGACTCTTTTACATCTACTTTCTTCATCTACAATCACTCCTTTTGAATGTTTTAAAGCACACAAAAAACCCGTCCCTATAAAATAGGGACGGGTTTACCCGCGATACCACCCTAATTCTATTAGCTCTTCACTAATAGCACTTAGCAACGTACTATCATACGTGTTCTTTGTAACGGTAGACATCCGTCCGAGCTTACTCATTTTCAGCCTCGGCTCCTCGGAGATGATTTTCAAATAACGTCTGCACACCGGCTTTCAGCAACATACCGGCTCTCTGGGGAACAGTACACTATTTTACTCTTTCTCGTCTTCAGATTTGTATACTTTGTTAAAAGCTATTTTATGCCATTTGGTAATCAATTGTCAACTAATTCGAAATATATATTTAATTATGCCCTTTTTTCACTATTCTTATACAATTACTTTTCAAATTCTCGCAGTGCTGCTAAATTTTCATCATCCTCGATAAGTTCAGCGAAAAATCCCGACTCATCCTCACGAAGTACAATTTCAAGCTCTTCCTTCGCCTCTTCATTCCTGTTTAACTGTGCTAAATAACAAGCACGATCATATCTTGCTAACAAATCACTCGCATCCATTGTTACTACTTCATTTGTTATTTTTTCTGCCTTTATCGTTTGGCCAGCACCATGATATGAAGATGCTAAAGAAAGAAGAATTGCTGTTTCATTCGGATGATGGATAGAAGCATTTTCTAATACGTGAATTGCCTCTTCAAACCTCTCTTGACTTTGATATATTTCTCCTAAAGCAAGAAATGCTCTACTTACAAATGGTGTTTGCTCCGTTAATTGTAAAGTAATCTTTTCTGCTTTTCTTTCTTCTCCTGCTTTAAAGAATACTTGTGCCTGAAGAAGAAGAGTATCGTAATCATCTGGTAACTCTCGAACCATTTGCTTCGTTAATTCCATAGCATCTCTTAACATACCTTCTTCCTCGCACTCAACGAAAAGATTTACAAGTTGCTTCGCTACTTCATAATCCCATTTATTTTCTAGTGACGTGTGCAGAATCTCTATTGCTTCTCTATTCATCTCTACATTCTCATAAAATAGCGCAAATCGCTGCGCTGCCATACTATTTTTTGGATTTAACTGTAACGAAATTTCATATAAATCAATGATTGTAGTAATAATCGAAATTTCTTTCGCACGGTTTTTCATACGATAAAGAGCTCTCGTAAATATGGATTTCTTCGGCTGTTCATTTTGTTGACGTTCAATCCATCTTTCTGTAACTGCAGATGCAGCGTACATAAACGCCATACTTCTTTCTGCCTTTTTGACTTTTAATATGTGAAGAAAATCTCGTATGTTAGACCATTTCTTATGTTGTTCTATCGCTTTTACATATACATCAAATATACGTTCATTATTTACATCTTTTTGTATAACCTTCATTGCAATTTCAATTGCTTTTGCATTTCTATTTTTCACTAATACTTTTGCATAATGATATAAAACTTCTGTATGCTCACTATCTAATCGTAGTGCCTCTTCAATCTGTGCTTGTTCTTTATCTATTTCATCCATCGCTCCATACACATATGCAATCGCATCTAATCGCCATATTTCAGGCACTTCGTCCACTAATTGTTCTAGTTCAGTCAGCAACTCTTTCTGAAGATTCATTTCTACTGAAAGCTGCGCCAAATATTCCATATTAATATGCAGCGGCTCTTCTTTCATCGCCTGAACCATATGACTTTGTTCTTTAGAACGATTTTCTTCTTTTTCATATATTTCCGCAAGCTGTAAATGTACACCGACGAAATTCCCATCAAGCTCTAAACATGTTTCATATGCCTGTTTTGCTTCCGTCAATTGTCCTAATGCCATAAGTGTTTCACCAATTCGGTAATACGGTAATGCCGTTTCCTTTTTTTCTATCGCCCTTTTATATCTTTTCATCGCTTGGCCATACTGTCCGATAGATTCATATAAAATACCTGTATAACAACCATATTCACTTACTTCATTTCTTTCTTTTTGTAACGTTCTTAAGAATGCTATACCTCGCTGCACAAATACCGTTCCTTTAATTCGATTCACATATTCATCTAACGCGCTTGCTACATTATATTCGCTCTGCTTTATACCACTCTCTAACTTAGACAATGCTACTTTAAACCCTTCTTCACTTCCACCAAGTTCAACTTCAGCATCCCATAAAACCATTCCCGCATTCATAAGAAAATCTTGGCTCTTTTCAATTTGTTTTTCAATACCGAGAATATATTCTTTTGCTTCCTTATATTGTTCTCTTGCCATATAAACTTGCGTAAGTCCGAAGTGAGAATAAACATCATCATGATTTTCTTCTAAAGCACGAGTATACAACGATTCTGCTTCTTCCAGGCTATCATTTTGAAAATGATAGTCACCCAGTTTTACATATAGAGGTGCCTTATCATCACAATTCTCAATACCTTTTAATAAAATTTCTTTCGTACTTTCCTCATCCTTCAAATCAGATTCGTATATTTCCGAAAGTTTCGTATAAATGTAAGGTGCATTACTATCCAAATGAATCGCTACTTTAAGCCCTTTTATCGCTAAATGTAATTTCCCTAAATGATGCGCACATCTCGCTCGCTCATACCATACATGTGCCTCATTTTTATACTCTCTTAACAGGTCGTTAAAGATTTCATACGCTTCTTCATATCTTTCTAAATCTATTAATATTAACCCGTGATTCGTTAAAGTAAATCTTTCTGGACTACGTTCTAAAGCAACTTGAGAAAACTGCAATGCCTTATCAGATTGATCGATATACATATAGGATAACGCAAGGAAACTCCAAGCAATCGGCTGATCTGCGTCTAATTGTAATGAGGAACGAAAACTTGAAATCGCTTCTAAATAACTTTCCTGCTCAAAAGCATACCTTCCGTTTATGAAATGATATAAGGCACGACTATTTTTCTTCTCAACACTCGCAAGCATGTGCCCAGATTTTTCTAACTCTTCCAGGCGAATAAAGCACTGTGCACCATGTAATTTAACAAAATCTGAGTTAGGAAATTTCTCCATTAACTTTTCTATACAATATAAAATAAATTCTTTATCTACTTCAACATCTAAATGCTTAACCGTATATAACCACGTATTCGGATTATCACTCGTCCCTTTTAAAAACTGTACTAAGTCATGAATCCCCTCTTTATCTTGTTCATCCAAATGATCTGTTAAAGAAAAAATAGATTTAAAATAATGATGTTCTTCTTCATTTAAAAATGATAGTAGTTCCTTCTTTTCTTGCGGAACAAACGTAATTGCTAAACAACCTGTATAACGATATTTTTCTTGTAACTTACTATATTCCACAATAACTGGCTCTATAAAGTTCGGATCTTGAACATAAAAGGCCTGCAATGTATCATCATATCCAGCTAGTACTTGTACATGTGAAGCATGCTCAATATCTATACTTAATAAAACAGGAATTCCTTCATCAATCAGTCTCTTATAATTCTCTTCATTACCTTTAAAATAACGATATTCATAACCTAATTCTTCTAAATAAGAAACAGTATCTGAAAACTTCGATCCTGTCATATCAAAAATAAACTCTGCTATTTCATCTTGTGTACGTTTTTCTCCCCATAACTGCAACATCATTTCTAAACTTGTCGGCACACAATAATTATCCTTTTGTACAATGGGAACGATCGGCAGGTGAACCTTTTTTCCATCTGGATTTTTTTCTAAATTATGATATAAAGACCCTTTTAAACTTTTTTCTTCTTTTAATAACTGTTGTAAATCTACAAGTTTATTCATTTTGTACAGTGCTTCTGCTCGTAAATGTACGAAATAAGCTTTATACGCATGATAAGGAAGCTGTTTATTTATGTTATCTATTACTGATAACATATCTTCGTACTTCCCTAAATCTAATACATATTTTATCTTTTCAAAATGAAAATATGGTACTTGTGGGAACTTTACAATTGCATCATTAATTAGCTGCAATGCACGTTTTTGTTCTCCTTTATTCGCATATAACTGTGATAATAAATAGGTAGATAACTCTTCACAATCTTTATGCTGCATACCAGCTATAAATTGTTCTTCTGCTTTCTCCCATTCACCTGTATGCATATAGACGTATCCCCATTTATCAAACACGGCACGTTCACTGTACTCCTCTGCTTTTTGCATATAGATTAGCGCTTCTTCATTTCGTTTCATTTCCAACAAACATCGTACTAAAGTAAAATATGTTTTCGCTAAAAGATCAACTTCAATTTCTTCTTTATTTACCTCTTCTAATGAGTCTTTTAACAACTGTTCTGCTTCAAGGATTTTCCGCTCATCAATTAACTCATCACAATATAAAGAGAGCGTTCTCATATTTGGGAATTTTTTATAGGCGTAGCGAATGAGGAATGAACTGTATTGGTGCATAAGCCCTTCATCAGTAAGACGTATTAATATATCAAACTCCTTATGTGAAGGAATATTAGCAAGCCAATTCTTTACATAAGATAAAGTATTCTTTTCTTTTATATATGAAATTTCATTATTTATTTCCTGTAATCCATCTATAAATCTCTTGTCTTTCAAACAAGCATCTAACTGCTTAAAATCTAGCATGTATTCACCTCGAATATTTATTTATACTGCTACTTGCTTAGATTTTACACATCATATTGTAGGTATTCAACTAAAATCTCCTATAATGGATAGTATTATTTAATATTATTCGAATTTATAACAAAATATAGTAAAAATGATTGTTTTTCTCTGTATTTTGTTTGATTATATGGAATAACGTAACATGTGGATCTTATTTTTATATAGCTGAAATCATTACATGAAATTATATCGGCGATAATTCAAATATATCAGCGATTCTTTCATTTTATCGGCGATTTTCAAAATATATCGACCGATTCTTAAAATATATCAGCGATTATATGTCGAATATCGACTTATCGACATTCAGCGACATGTTTCATCGTATTACTACCTATTAACATACTATTTCACCAAATGTAATTTTCATATTCGGAGCGTACACTAATGAAGAATGTATATGAAATGCTTTAAAAAATCGTAGTTCAGCTTCATATTGAGCTAGCGCATCATCATATGTTAATCCTCTGTCTATTAAATGTCCTATAAATTGCTGTTTATCACCTGGATTCCCCGCAATCCCCTCTTCCTTTAATGAATGATACAACTTCGCTTTACCATGATGGTGCATATTAGAATCTAAAAAGTTCACTTTATCACTTACTCTACATTCAATATTTTCCACGCCTAATTCACTTAAATATATCGGTATTTTCATACCAATATTTCCATCTTTTCCGCTTCTCTGTGTGTCACTTTCAAATAACTTCTGCAAAGTGCCTAACCTAATAAATTCCGATTGATTCTCCCCATCTAAAAAATATGAAGACATATTTGATATCCAATGTGGTTCAAAACAGATTATTTTTCCGCCCTTTTTAACTGAATGTATCATTTTTTGTAGCATTGTTTCTGGAGTAGTCATATGTAATAAGAAAGCATGACAGATTGCTATATCGTATTTATCGTTCAGTTCCATTTCTGTAGCATCTCCTTCAAGAAATTCTGAATCATACGGAAGTAAACGAAACAACTCTCTCGCTTCCGCTATTAATGTTCCCCCGCTATCAATGCCTGTATACTTTGATCCTTTTGGAAGTAATGGCATTAATATTAAGCCTAAATAACCATTTCCACAACCGTAATCAACGATATGTACTGGCTTAGTGATTCTCCAAACTGTATTTACTAAAAAACTTACATAATCGTCATTGTAATATAGATCTCTCGTATTCTTTAAATACGCTAGTTTACTGTTCCAATCGTACGTTTCCAAGTTTAACGCCTCCTTTTATATACACCTATTACAATTCTCCATTTAATAAAAACATTCCTATGCTTTAAACAATCCTTCAAATATAGTTTTGATAATGTGAAAATACTGCTTACACCGTTCCTATACAAAATAAAAAAGGCATACATATCTGTAATGATATATACACCTTTTTATGTTACATCTCCTCAGGTGCCTCCACCCCAAGTAAACGTAATCCCTCTTTTAATACAACCGTCACAGCATACACTAATGCCAGTCTACTGTCTTTCTCTTCACTCTCTTCTAATATACGCACATTTCCATAATATTTATTAAACGATTGTGCCACATCTAATACGTATTTCGAAATAACCGATGGCTCATTTTTGTTACATGCTCCTTCAATTACTTCTGGGAATTTGTTTAGTAATTTTACGATATTCCAACTATAATCGTCTTTTAAGGTAAACGTACACGTTTCAAATTCTACGCTTTCTTTTCTTAAAATAGAGCAAGCACGTGCATGTGTGTATTGTACATATGGGCCTGTTTCCCCTTCAAATTTCAGCATATTTTCTAATGAGAATTCAATATTATGCATACGCTCATTTTTTAAATCGTGGAAGATAACTGCGCCTACACCGACTTGCTTTGCTACTTCTTCTTTCTGTTTTAAATTCGGATTTTTCTCTTCAATATTTTGTTTTGCAAGTTCGATTGCTTCCTCAAGTACTTCTTCGAGTAAAATAACTCTTCCTTTACGTGTCGACATTTTCTTACCATCTTTTAAAATGAACCCAAACGGTACATGTTCCATGCCGTCAACCCAAGTGTAGCCCAACTTTTTTAATACAGTGAAAAATTGATTGAAGTGTAAACTTTGTTCCGGGCCAACTACGTATAACGCTTTATCAAAACCAAATGTGTTTTGACGATATAGTGCTGCTGTTAAGTCACGCGTTGCATAAATCGTCGCACCATCTGATTTTCTAATTAAGCAAGGTGGCATTCCCTCTTCTTCTAAATTAACGACTAATGCGCCTTCTGACTCTTCAAGTAAATCATGTTCCTCTAAAATCCCAATAAAGTCTTCCATTAAATTATTATAAAAAGCTTCTCCTTGAAAATTAGTAAATTCCACACCGAGAAGTTCATAAATACGAGAAAATTCTTTTAAGGATTCGTGGCGGAACCAATTCCAAAGCTCAACAGCTTCTTCATCACCTTCTTCTAATTTCTTAAACCAAGCGCGTCCTTCTTCTTCTAATTCTTCGTCGTCTTTTACCTCTTCATGAAATTGAACATATAACTTAAATAATTCACGTATTGGATCCTCTTTCACTACTGCTTCATTTCCCCATTTTTTATAAGCTGTAATTAACTTTCCAAACTGTGTTCCCCAGTCTCCAATATAATTAATTCCTACAACTTCATAGCCACATTTTTCAGCGATATGTTTCAATGAATTTCCTATCATTGTAGAGCGTAAATGCCCCATTGAAAATGGCTTTGCGATATTAGGAGAGGAATAATCGATAACGACCGTTTTTTCATATCCAAAATGATTGTGACCGTACTCTTCTTTCTCCGCTAAAATCGTTTTTAATACTGTATCACTTACCGTTTCACGATTAAAAAAGACATTTACGTAAGGACCAACAGCCTCTACTTTCGCAAAAAACGGATCACTTAATTTCTGTGCAACTTCCTTTGCAATAATAGCCGGTGCTTTTTTATATTGCTTCGCTAATGAAAAGCATGGGAACGCTGCATCTCCGAATTCATCTTGTTTCGGTGTTTCAATTAAATCTAAAATTTGCTGTTGCGTTAATTCATTCGTAAAAATATTAGATAAACTTTCTGCAAACTGCTTTTTATAATCCATGCTACAACCTCCTTCATTTTTAAAATACAAAAAACTCGTCTCTAAAAAAGAGACGAGTTTGAACCCGTGGTACCACCCTTGTTGTTCATTACGAACCACTTTCCCGTTTATAACGAGGACAGGGGGCCTCGGCTTACTCTACTATTCGTTCAAGAAGCATCTCCGAAGTGCGCTTCATCTTTTTCTTCCGCACTAGGCTCACACCATCCCTAGCTCGCTTTCCTTCTAAAAAAGACTACTCTCTTCATCACAGACAGTATATTTAATTAATTATTGCTTATTATACATCTTTTCAAACAATTAGCAAGGGTCAATTACACCAAAGTGAAACTTAGCACTTTTTCTTTTGTATACGTGAAAATTGTGTTTTTCAAATCTAGAACTACGGAAATGATCTTTTAATACAACACGCTTTCTCGCCACTCGCTTCGCCTCCGCAATTGTTTCATCAGTAATATCATGATACAAAGCGAAATGTTTTAATCCTTTAATTCCGTCAGATTCTATGACAGTTTCTTCAAACATCGGATCGAGATAAACGATGTCATAGCTATTATCTTCACATTGTTTTAAAAATGCGAAGTGCTCCGTTTGCTTTACATCAATTCGTTGCATTGCTTCATCAATTTCAGAAACAGATGAAGACCATGTTTTCAAACCATTTTCCATAATATAAGCCATATACTCATTGCCTTCAAGTCCTGTTACTTTTCCGCTTTCACCAACAATATAACTAGCTACAATACTATCTGATGCCATCCCGAGCGTACAATCTAACACTGTCATTCCTCTCTCTAATTGCGTGGCTTGTACAAACGGATCGTGTTCTCCGCGCATTAACCTTTTCACACGAAACATCGCTGAGTTCGGATGAAAGAAAAACGATTCTTCCGTACCTTTTGGATAAATAGCTAATCGGTTCTTCCCTACGACAAGTACATCTTGTTCATACTGTTCATGCAGCTTATGTACTGGTATGTCATTACGTTTAACGAAAGAAGCATTTAATTCTGCTGCTACCCTATTTGCATAAGCTGTCATTTCTTTGTTCGTTCTTCCTGCTGTTGTTACTATCATTTTTTCACCTCTATATAAAGAAAAGAGGGAGATTTACTCTCCCCCTTCTTTAGCAATTCTTTTCGAAAGCTTGTTCTAAATTCGTAATAATTTCGTCCATAGTTGCACCTTCAATTTCATGACGGTGAATGAAGTGAACAACTTCTTTTCCTTTTAACAATGCCATAGATGGTGAAGACGGAGGAATTTCTCCGAAGTATTCACGCATTTTTGCAGTAGCATCTTTATCTTGACCTGCGAATACAGTTACAAGATGATCAGGTTGTTTTTCAGCACGAACAACCGCTTGACCTGCTGATGGACGTGCTAAACCAGCTGCACAACCACAAACAGAGTTTACAACTACTAAAGTTGTACCTGTTACGTTTTCCATAAATTCTGTTACAGCTTCTTCTGTAGTTAACTCTTCAAACCCAGAACGCACTAACTCTTGGCGCATTGGGATTACCATTTGGCGCATGTATTCTTCATAAGCATTTGACATCTTGTAATCTCTCCTTCAACTTTCATTCCAAATTCATCATATCACGCTCTATTAATAGGTGCAAAAGAAAGATAACGATGATTTCATTTTTTTGTAGGGATTTCACAAATCCCTTCGCGGCAATGTCCAACTGGGACAAGTTTTCTATTGTTAGCGATATAATCGTATACTTTACTTCCAAAACCAAGTACGATAGATAGCTTTATAAAAGGTACGGCAAACCAATAAGATGGAACGACCTTTGCTAATACATATATGCTATGAATGCCGTCATACCACTTATTATTTTTTAAAATATACAATCTTTGTTCCATCTTACTTTGTAGTTCTTGAGAAAGTTCATACTTCTCAACTACATCTTCATCTCGAAATGAAAAAAATTTCACCTTACCCTTTTTATCTAATTTTTTCGTACGTTCTGCAACCGCCGTACACATCGGACACCAACTATCATAGAAAACAATCATACATTATTCCCCTTTACGAGACTCCGTCATTTGTTTCCATACAGAACCTTTTGCTTCTTCTCCGCCTTCAATACGCTCTAACGCTAGACGTGCTTGCATTGCTACTTCAAACTCTGGATCATCTTGCGCTGCTTTTAATGCTGGAATCGCACTTTCGTCTCCTAGTTCAAATAAGAACATCGCTGCACGCCATCGTACTAATTTACTTGGATCTTTCAGAGATTTAATCATAACAAACATCGCTGCTGGGTCACCTACGTCTGATAAGCAATCACCTGCTGTACGACGAACACTTACAGAGCGATCTAATAAGGCTTTATATAATAACGGTAATACTTCATCACCTTTTACCATACCTAAATATGCTGTTGCTAAACGGCGAATCGAAACTTTTTCATCATCTAACGCCATCTTCAACACTGGAATATCTTCTTCAGTAGGATCCATTTGTTCTAAAGCTGCAAAACGTTTTTTCCAGTCAGCATCTTTCATCATCTCTTCTGTTACTTTATATGGCTCACGCTTTTGAATCGTTACTTCAACAGCACCTGCCTGATTTAATAATTCTTTAACCGTTTCATTTACACGTTCTTCCGGATAAGCAGCAACAATCTCTTCTACTACTTCTTTCCCGATTTCTTCAAAATTACCGTAACGTGTACTTTGTTCCACCCATTTACGTTCTTTTACAACGTTTGGTGCAGACATTTGCACTTTCATAATTGATTCTTTAAAACGGTCAGGTAAACCAACACGTTCTTCCGTCGTTCCATCTGTTAACTTTACTTGCATTGGAATTGTAAAGAACATTTGAACAAACACTTTCACTTCCCCAAAATGAGCAAGTTGTTGTTCTTCACTTTCTTCCACTACTTCTTCGCCAAAAACAGCACGAACTTGTTGTAATAACACTTTCCAGTCATACTTTGCATTTCGCTCCACTGCTAAAAAGTCAGCTACATGATATACACCTTTAATGCCTTCAATTTTCAAAATTTCTTGCACTTGCATTGGCGCTTGTTCTTTATTTTCATTTGTATAATTATTACGTGCTCCTGATGGTAATACTTCATTCAAAATAACTTTCATTGTATTTGGACTTGGCGTCGGTTCAATTGCTTTAATCTTCACGTAAATAACTCTCCTTTATTGCATGTTCTTAGCTGTATTGTAACATGTTATCACGCTATACTCCTACTCGGATGCTTAATTTTACTATTTACCTTTCTACATCGCCGGAAAGTTTCATTCATTCTATTTTCACCTAATCATTCCATAACTATAGTTAAAAGTATAATTGACAATTACATAAAAAGGGATTAACCTTAACTCATAAAATGACCGTGGTCATTTTATGAACAAAGTCATTCAAAGGTGGAGTGATAACAAATGAACAATGTCATAATTATTGGTGGCGGTATTGCTGGACTTTGCGCAGCAATTTCCTTACAAAAAATAGGAATAGAAGTAAAAGTATATGATAAAAACAATGAGCCTACTGTTGCTGGTGCAGGTATTATCATTGCCCCAAACGCAATGCAAGCACTTGAACTATACGGCATTTCTAAGAAAATCAAAAAATTCGGCAACGAAAGTGACGGTTTTAACCTTGTATCCGAAAAAGGTACTACTTTCAATAAGTTAATTATTCCAACTTGCTATCCAAAAATGTACTCCATTCATAGAAAAGATTTACACCAATTACTACTTTCTGAACTAAAAGAAGATACTGTCAAGTGGGGAAAAGAATGCGTAAAAATAGAACAGAATGAAGCAAGCGCCTTAAAGATAGTATTTCAAGATGGTAGTGAAGCACTCGGTAATATACTCATTGCGGCTGATGGTATTCATTCTGTCATTCGAAAGCAAGTAACACAAGGCGATAATTATCGTTATGCAGGATATACGTGTTGGCGCGGCGTAACTCCTGCTAATAATCTTTCTTTAACAAATGATTTTATTGAAACTTGGGGAACAAACGGTAGATTTGGTATCGTCCCTCTTCCTAACAACGAAGTATACTGGTATGCGCTCATAAACGCGAAAGCTAGAGATCAAAAATACAAAGCTTACACAACAACAGATTTATATAATCATTTCAAAACTTACCATAATCCAATCCCATCTATTTTAAAGAACGCATCGGACATTGATATGATTCATCGTGATATTATAGACATCACTCCAATGAAACAGTTTTTTGACAAACGCATCGTATTCATTGGGGATGCTGCCCATGCACTTACTCCGAATTTAGGCCAAGGTGCTTGCCAAGCAATTGAAGATGCGATTATTCTGGCTGAATGCATTAAAAATAATGCCCATTATCGTCAAGCATTTATAGAATACGAACAAAAAAGACGGGATAGAATTGAAAAAATCTCAAATACTGCATGGAAAGTTGGAAAAATGGCACAAATAGAAAGTAAACCTTTAACTATAGTAAGAAACGAAGTAATGAAACGTATGCCAAAATGGGTTTCTGAAAAGCAAACACATGAACTATATAGTTTTCATTTATAACATATAACTATAATGAAAACTATAAACAGAATTATGACGTAAGATTCTATTTGAGATTATCTCTTAAACAGATATAATTGTTTTTGTTAGGAGTAGATAAAATGCTTAGAGAAACGAGAAAAAAAGAGTTAAAGGAACTTATATTCCTAAAAGCAGTACAGCTCTTTCAAGAACGCGGGTACGAAAATGTAACGGTTCAAGATATTACTACTGCATGTGGGATAGCGAAGGGCACTTTCTTCAACTACTTTCCGAAAAAGGAAAACATATTATTATTTTTAGGTGATTCTCAAATTGAGCTATGGAATGAAAGTTTAAAAACTTACGAAAATGTGGAACATCCAAAAGAAAGAATCAAACTTGTTTTAGGCGATTTACTGGATCGATTTACTGGACATGGTGATTTAATGAAGCATGCCGTCTTTGAGATTATAAAGTCAAACTACTTAGTAGAAAATGAATTAAAAAGTATACAACAGCTACAAGAAGGTTTGTCTTCAATTATTACAGAAGCGAAAGAGGCAGGAAAATTAAACAGTCAATGGGATATAAATATTATCACTTCTACTGTTATGAGCACTTATTTTTATACACTAATGTCGCATTCGCTACTACATGGAAATGAAATCATTGCGAAAAATATTCTCAATCAACAATTAGATGTTGTTTGGGAAGGTATTAATCAAAAGTGATAGAGGGCTATGTTACTAGACCCTCTTATTACGATGCCCCCTCCCGCCTTCTCTCCAAAAAGGTTATACTCTCAATCACAACTTCAGTTCTATATATTCTCTTGCCTTGTTCATCATCGTAATTACTCGTCTGAATACGCCCTGTAATCCCAACAAGTGAGCCCTTCTTACAATATTCAGTTACATTCTCAGCCGATTTTCGCCATACGACACAATTAATAAAATCTACTTGTTGTTCACCTAAACTATTTCGAAATCCTCTATTCACCGCAACACATGCTCGTGCATATGCGACGCCTTGCTTTGTGTAGTATAATTCTGGCTCCTTTGTCAATCTACCGATTAATACAACTCGATTCATCATAAGTTATACCACCTCACATATTTTTCTTCATTGTAAATAAAAATGTATGAAGGGTAAAAAGCGTAAAATAATATATTTTAAAGTAAAAAAGATTATTTTTTATGCTATAAAAGAAAAAAAGAAACCTCACATATTTTAAACATGTAAGGTTTCAAAATTTATACTTCACTGCATGAAATGTAATATCCTCCACGGGCCATCTTTATTTCCGCACGATACAATACTTCTTCTAAATAAAAAGTTATCGGTTTTACTTTACTCTCAAATTTAAGTTGTTCATTACATTCAGCTGCATAACTTTCAATAGCTGAAGTAATAACTTCTCCCGATGGATACGTTAAAGCATCATCTAGTTCTATGAAAAAACTTTTAGAAAATAGTTTTTTCATAATCCCTTTCTTCTCTTTCATCATATTCCATCCCCTTCAATTTAAAGTTACCAACATCCATATTATACCACATCATCAATTTATCTTTGAAAATAAAAAAATCCTGCATTTTTCATGCAGGATTTTTTATTAGTCATTTTTCGTAAAGTAAGAAACGAAACGAAGAATTTCTAAGTATAACCAAACTAATGTAAGCATTAGTCCCATTGCAGTATACCACTCCATATATTTCGGAGCTTGACTACGTACACCATTTTCGATTAAATCGAAATCTAGTAATAAGTTTAATGCAGCAACCACGATAACAACTGCACTAATAATAATACCGATTGTACCGCCTTGGTGAATGTACGGAACCGTTACACCAAACATGTTTAGTAGAAATACGACTAAGTACATAACCATAATTCCAAGTGTCGCTGCCATCACGCCTGTACGGAATTTATCCGTTACCTTTACTACGCGTGTTGCATATAACACTAACATTGCAAATAGAATTGAGATTGTTAGTAATACAGCATTTAAAACGATAGAATCGCCAAACTTCATTGTATAAACAGCTGAAATACTACCTAATACAACCCCTTCTACCGCCGCATAGATTGGTGCACCAAAAGGTGAAATACGCGGGAAGAACATAGACGCAAATGCGATGATTGCCGCAACGATTAAAGCGCCAATTAATACTGGCATCTTCATCGTACCCTCTATCATCTGTATGTATGAATAGACAGACGTTGCAAGTAGCAAGATAAGCATAATAAACGTTTTGCCTACTGTTCCGCCAATAGTCATCGCAGAAGCACTTGCTCCTTCTTTACGGAATGCCTCTTTTTTCAACATTGGATTAGATGTTCTCATTTTTTCCCTCCTAAAATAGGTTCTACCAATAGTGTAAAGTTTTTCTCTTTACTTTTCAATATATGCAGCTTGTTTTTATTTTAATCCTTCAACAATGTCCGATAGTTCACTCCATCTTTCCATCGTTTTTTCTAGCTCTTCTTCTGTTTTCTGCTGTGCTTCAGACAATTCTTGCGCTTTCGTAAAATCAGAACCAACATTCGCAAGCTCTTCTCCAATTGATTCTAGCTTTTCTTCAAGTTCCGCAATTGTATCTTCAATAGTTTCCCATTCGCGCTGCTCGTTATATGAAAGTTTACGCTTACGTTGTTGTTTCGGTGCTTCTTCCACTACTTTTTTCTCTTTCTGCACTTCCGCTTTCTCAATAAGTTCTCTCGTTTTTTCCATTTCTAAGTAATCAGTATAGCTACCTAAAAATTCACGTACTTCTCCTTCTCCCGTAAAGATGAACAATTCATCTACTACTTTATCTAAGAAGTAACGATCATGCGATACAGTTAAAACGACACCCGGGAAATCTTCTAAATAATCTTCTAATACAGTTAATGTTTGTGTATCTAGATCATTCGTAGGCTCATCGAGTAATAGTACGTTCGGTTCTCCCATTAATATACGTAATAAATATAAACGTCTTCTTTCACCGCCAGATAATTTGCCAAGCGGTGTACCATGTGAATGTGGTGGGAATAAGAAACGTTCTAACATTTGAGACGCACCAATTACTTTTCCGTCTGTCGTATGAATGACTTCCGCGATTTCTTTAATGTATTCAATCATACGTTGATTTAAATTCATCTCTTCATTTTCTTGCGTATAGTAAGCGATTTTTACTGTTTGCCCAACTTCAATTTCACCACTATCAGGAGATATTTTACCTGCAAGCATATTTAATAGCGAAGATTTCCCGCTTCCATTCGCTCCAATAATTCCGATACGATCGCCTGGTTTCACGATATGATTGAAGTTGTTTAATACTGTTTTATCGCCAAATTTTTTCGTTACATCTTTTAACTCAAGTACTTTTTTCCCAAGGCGACTACCGCTAAGCGCAATATCAACTGACTGTTTTGCAGCTGGACCTTCTTGACCTTTTAACTCTTCAAATCGTTGAATACGTGCCTTTTGCTTAGTCGAACGAGCTTTTGCACCACGGCGAATCCATGCTAATTCGCGGCGATATAAGTTTTGACGTTTTGATTCTTGTGCAAGTTCTTGTTCTTCACGAAGTGCTTTCGCTTCTAAAAACGTACTGTAATTCCCTTCATAACTATACAGTTTTCCATTGTCTAATTCGAAAATACGATTCGTCACACGATCTAAGAAATAACGATCATGAGTTACAAGTAATACTGCACCTGTGTACCTTGCTAAATATTCCTCTAACCACTCAACTGTCTCATGGTCAAGATGGTTCGTAGGCTCATCTAAAATTAATAGATCCGGTGTTTCAATAAAACACTGCGCCATCGCAATACGTTTTTTCTGCCCACCTGATAAATTTCCAACAGTTGCTGTGAAATCCGTAATTCCTAGTTTCGTTAATAACGATTTTGCATTCGCATTTGCTTCCCACGCACTCATTGCGTCCATACGTTGTTGCACTGCAAATAACTGCTCTTGCACTTTCTCATTACTTGGATCTTTTTCGATATGTAATAGCGCCTTTTCATAATCACGAAGAAGACGAATTAAAGGTGTATCACCATGGAAGACTTGTTCTAATACTGTTAGTTGTTCATCAAACTCTGGTTGCTGTGATAAATAACTAATTGTATACCCACGTGAATGAGTCATATCACCTGTGTCAGGAATTTCTGCCCCTGCAATAATTTTTAATAACGTTGATTTACCAGTACCATTTACACCAATAATTCCGGCACGTTGTCCTTCTGCAATACTAAATGATAATCCATCAAATAACGGTTTCTCTCCATATGATTTTGATAAGTTTTCCACAGTTAACATTTTCATATTTGTGCATTCCACTCTTTCATAAATTGTTCAATAAACTGTTCCATATAACGATGACGAACTTCAGCCTCTTGTTTTGCTGCATTCGTATTCATTAAGTCTTTTAGTTTTAAAAGTTTTTCATAAAAATGATTTAAAGATGGGTCATTATTTTTTCTATATTCATCTTTCGTCATCACTTCACGAGGAGGAATAGTTGGATCATACATTAGTCTCCCTTTCGCCCCGCCATACGCAAATGTGCGAGCTATTCCAATTGCACCAAGAGCGTCTAAGCGATCTGCATCTTGAACAATCTTCCCTTCAATTGACTCCACTTTACCGCCATGACCACCTTTATAAGACATATTGGCGATAATATGAAGAACATGCTTACTTTCCTCTTCTTCAACATGTAACTCTTCTAACCAATCAGAAACTTTTTTCATTCCTGCTTCTTCACTTTCATTTAACTTCTCATCTGCCACATCGTGAAGTAATGCTGCCATTTCAATTATAAAACGATTTCCTCCTTCTTGCTCGGATAAAGAAATCGCCAGTTTATGTACACGCTCAATATGATACCAATCATGCCCACTCGCATCTTTTTCTAAAATATGTTTTACAAAAGTAATTGTTCTTTCTATCTTTTCTTGTTTTGTCATTTTATCTTCACCCAGTTACTTATTGTAACACGCCCGCATTTTTTCATCACATATTTTCTTGTCCGCCCATACACTAGGTGGTAGGCATCATCATGAAGGAGGAATAAATATGTTCTATAATAATCAACCGCCTTACCCACAACAACCATTTTACCCTCAGCAACAAGAACAAAGATATACAGAACAATATGAAGAACAAGAGCAACAATATGAACAAAATCCATATGCAGCGCCACAAACTCAAGAACAACAATTTCAACAAAATCCATATGACACACGTCCAAGTTACGAATATCCTCAAAATCCATATGCAGTACCACAAACTCAAGAGCAACAATTTCAACAAAATCCATATGTAGCACCGCAAACTCAAGAACAACAATTTCAACAAAATCCATATGTAGCAGCACAAACTCAAGAACAACAGTTTCAACAAAACCCATACCCAACTCAGCCACAACAAACTCAAGTACAACAACAAATGTATCAACCAAACTACGACGCACGTGTCTCACCACCTAAACCGCCAACATTAGATATTACACAACCACAAATTTTACCGCCTGGACCAACACTGGATATTACACAGCCTCAAATTTTACCACCTGGACCAATTACAGAACCAACGCAACAACAGATTCAACAAGTTGTCGGTACACAGTTCTTACCTTTAAAGAAACCTGTACTAGATTTCGTAAAACCTTGGGTAGATTACGGTTTAAATGAAGCAAAACATACATCACATAAACACGCTTTAACAGAAGTTGCTGCCATTATGTTTTTAGTTGGGAAAGGCTTTAATCCAACGATTGCACATTATATTGTGGAATCTTGGGAGAAGAATGAGCAGTTTTAGTTTTATGCTATATAAAAAGATAAAAGTGCCACAAATGTCTGCTGTACAAACATTTGTGGCACTTTTTATTTTTCACGTTATATCTTTTCTAAAATAGTATTAAATTAATCTTGTCTTCCGCTCTTCTATCCGAATTACTTTTCCACTTTGATATACAAATGATTGTTCACCAAATCCACTTTTGGGTGGTTCTATTAGCTGAACCTGACCATTTTCAACAATATATATTCCGTTTATTTCTAAATCAATTTCAGCTGTCATTTCAGCTGTCATTTCAACAAGATTTTCTTTTCTAATTCCCACCAAGATTACTCCCATATGTTATTATTACTTTGTCGAAGTAAGTGGTTTTATTCATCCACTACGTGAGTAAAGGTGTGAAAATTTTTGAGTAATATGAATAAAAGCCGAATTGAAATTCTAAAAATGAAAGCAAAAAGAACTGGTAGTAGAAAAGAACTCGTAGACGAACTTTCTAATATTGTTACAGTTTCTATGGACTCATTTATGGATCCAAAATCTAATGATTTATTTTGTAAAGACTTATTTAACACGCTAACACAAACTTCAAACATAAAAAACTTTGGTAGCACTAATTATGAAGAAAACAGAAGACTATCAATAGTACTGTTAAAAGAAACAGCTAAAACCATTAAATTTCCAGTTGATCAAGGGAGGCTCTTTTTCTCTAAGGGTGGTAAAATTGAAGCAGTTAAACTGAACATTGGTGAAGTATTTGAGAATTTAGAAGAGTTATCAACCATATCAAAATTTCTAACTGGATATGCAGATTTTGTATTAGTTGGGGATGATTTAGAATTCGGGATCGTTATTGAGCGCACTGAATATCACTACGAATTCAGTATGTGGGGCGTATCCACAATATGAAATACGAAAATACAAAAGACCACTTCAAAATGAGAGTGGTCTTTTTATTACTTTATCTATCAACCTTTTCAAATGATTCATATCAACACTTTCTTTTAAGACCTTTTCTTCCTAGGACCTATAATCAATTTAATCGCCGTTCTTTCTTGATCATTAATAGTAACCTCTTGAAATGCTGGAACAAAGGCTAAGTCAATACCACCTGGAGCAACAAATCCTCTTGCGATTGCAATTGCTTTAATCGCTTGGTTTAATGAACCCGCTCCAATCGCTTGAATTTCTACATTTCCACTTGTTCTTAGTACACCTGCAATTGCGCCTGCGACTGAATTGGGGCTTGATTTTGAAGATACTTTTAATATATTTTCCATGTAAGTTGCTCCCTCTATTATTTAATTACTCTTTTGTTACCGTATAAAATATTTCAACGTATCTTTAACTACTATTCACACCAAAAGCAAACAATACTACATATGTACATTCATTCGATACTTTTTCTCTTCTTCCTGCCGTGCTACGTAAATAAAGGTCAACGACTCCAAACCTTATATATACAAATATTTAAAAGATATAAATTCACTTAAACAATCACATCATTGTAACTGAAGATACTCGTTTTACTTTTGCAGGTGCAATTACAATTTAAAAAGCATTCCTGCTACATTTCAAGAATTCGCTACCAAATACTTAACCTTTGTGCCTTCAAAAATTCCCTTTGTACCTTTTTGTTAATCTAATAAACATGAAAAAGCACCGAACTTTACTACTACAAAAGTTCGGTACTTTTTTCTCATTCTTTCTTATTTCTCCACATAAACCGACTTAACGATTGTACGATTATATGGTTGTCCTTCTTTATTCATCCCTTTTATATCCATCGTAACGTTATATACTCCTGGTTGCTTTATGTCCTTCAAAGCACCAGTAAATGTATTGTTATTCACATTTTGTAATTCATTATATTCAGAGACTAGTTTCCCTTCTTTATTCACGACTCTTACTGTTATGGAAAGATTTCCTTTCATTTCAGGTGCCACAGGTGATTTTTTCAGTTTATACTCAGATTTATTTGCTTTTACTTTTGTAGGCATTTGAAGAACAAATGGTGCGCTATTCTTGTAATCGCTTACAACTAAATATGCATCTTTCGACTGCTTCGCCATCATTTTAACTTTCCATTCTCCTACATCCATTTTATCAAATTTAAATGTTTTAATTGTCGCGCCACCAAAGAAAGATTCATCTTCACCAGTAGTTATAACACTATCCTTATTTGTATACACTTTTCCTTTTGGTGATATCATTTGTACTTCTACATCCGACGAAGCAGTTAATATAGAAACAATTCCTTCTGCCTTTTTATCAACCGCAACAGTTTGCTCTATCCACTGATTTTGTGGCAATTCCCCTCCTAAAATGCTTTGATTTGAAGTTGTATTTAATTGTTCTATATTTTCATTTGAACTAGTGCTGGATGCTACTAAAGCTGGAACCGGTACATTTGCTGTACGTAAATACGGTTCAATTCGTGAGAACACAGCAGATCCTTTTCGTATATTATCATGATCAAATCTAGAATCTGTAAATAAATGCGTTCCATACGGCAGCTTAGCACTCCACTCATTTACTAGTCCATCATTTGAACCGTATGATGACAAATATAATCCACCCATTGATAACGCCGAAAATACAGGGCCCCAGCTAGTCCCAGTAACTGTATAATAACGGTTTAATTTAGCTGCTGGATTATTATCAATCGTTGAACGAAATTTTGCCATTTCGCCCATTTGTAATGAATACGTACCATCATCTTTTTGACCTAATATAGAAGCAAGCCATCCTGCCCACCAACTATATGATAAATCCGCTAAGTTTGATCCATGATGTGGCGTCGCAAGTGTAATAACATTTCCGACAAATCGATTTGCCCCATATTCTACTAATGCAGCTTGTGTATCGATACCACCTTTACTATGTGCTACAATATTAACTTTTTTACCGAAATGATTATATATTTCTTCTAATTTTTGTGCTAACAATTTTCCGTTATCCCACTGACTAGCTGACCCTTTCCCAGCAGCATCATATAATTGTATAAATACTGTTTGATAGCCTGCTTTCAAAGCATAGTCATACATATCATTCATATCGTGATATACTGTCTTTCCATACCAACTATCAGCATTCCCATTCCTTCCTTGCACAAAGAGAATTGGAGGCTTACTTTCATCATAATTAGCAGGTTTTTGACCTAAAAACCATTCTCCAGGTGTAAAGACTTCTTGATCTGGAAAGCCTGTTTTAAGCTCTTTTACAACTTCTGCTCGCACATTTGTGCTAATCATTGGAACCATGATAAAAAATACAATTAGTAAGGCAACACATCTTCTCATCAATCGCATGTTACTCCCCCCACATTTTTTGAAAGAAGGCGCTCGTTGTAATATTTTTTATCTTCTCTCTTAATACTAGATAATCTTTGTACTTAAACAAGACCCTGTCCCTATTCTTAAGAGATTACTAGTCCCCCTTCTTCCTTAACACACGTTATTCTCTTTGTTTCTATCTCTTCCTTTTGAGTGAATGCTACAAAAAAAGTTTCTCAACAATTGTTAACTTTACTGAATCTAATATCCCCCAATTATTATTGTTTATATAAAGCATACAAATCTTGAAAAAACTTTAGTAAAAAAACACTTTATTATCAGCTAGTTATAAAAAAAGTTAATGAATATATGTGCTTTTATTTAATTAAATACAAACTAAACAAAATAGAAGCTAATATTGTAAGACTTTCCTATCATTAAATATTAAACTGAATTTTATGAATAGATACTAATATTTCCAGAAACATATATTATGATAATTTTCGCAGACTTGAATTAAACTTTTAGAAGTACTAACCTATTGGTGAGCAGAAGAAAATTCTGTAAAAGAAAGGAGAATGCTTTATGATGACCGATTTACAAAAGGAGTTTTTTAAACGATTAAAAATTCCTGCAAAAGAAATAACATTTGATGATTTAGATGCAATTCTCTTAAAAATGGGATTGATTCTCCCCTATGAAAATCTCGATATTATGGCTGGTACTATTAAAAACATCTCAAAAAATAACTTAATAGAAAAGTTACTTATTCAAAAACGAGGCGGTCTTTGTTATGAATTAAACTCCTTATTGTATTACTTTTTAATGGATTGTGGATTTCAAGTATATAAAGTAGCTGGTACTGTTTATGACCTTTATGATAATAAATGGAAACCCGATGATGGTCATGTCATTATCATATTACATCATAATAATAAAGATTATGTTATAGACGCCGGTTTTGCCTCTCATCTACCTTTACATCCAGTCCCTTTTAACGGAAAAGTCATCTCTTCTCAAACGGGTGAATATCGAATTCGCAAACGAATTACCCGAAAAGGTACACACATTTTAGAAATGAGAAAAGGAGCTAACGGGGAATCTACAAATTTCTTGCAATCTGAACCTTCAGATGAATGGAAAATAGGCTATGCCTTCACTTTAAATCCAATAGATGAGAAAAAGGTTAATAATATCCAGAAAATCATTGTAGAACATAAAGAATCTCCTTTTAATAAAGGAGCTATCACTTGTAAATTAACTAATTATGGTCACATATCATTAACAAATAAAAATTATACAGAAACCTTTAAAGGCACCAAAAATAAACGTCCAATAGAATTAAAAGATTATGCTCGCATTCTTCGTGAATCTTTTGGAATAACGCAAGTGAAATATGTAGGAAAAACACTAGAAAGAGGTTAGTTGACTAAAAGTATTTCATAATAAAGCAGATTCCATATTTAGAATCTGCTTTATTTTATATTTTGTTATAAAGAAATTTGTTTTGCTTTTACCCTTTAATTTTCAATGATATACTCATCATCATATTTATCGTATTGGAGCCCTGACCCTATTTTTGATTCCGTAACTTGATCTCTTAAAAACGGTGCAGCTTCCATTTTGCTAGTTGCAATTTCAATTCCATATTTCTTCGTTAAATGGGCTAATTCTATTAAAAACCACTCTCTTCGCAATGTAACTGGAATATCAAATGTCCTTCTTTTCATATATAATAGCACCTCTTTAATTTTCATAACTTAAAAATATCACTGCATGCACGTATGAAAACTACTTTTCATCACTAACAGCCAATGAAACATTATAGTATATGCATGTCCATTTTAAACGTGCTATTAAAAAAAGAATACTTCAGTTTACATAAAATAATTATGTATTAGTAGAAAGAGGCTTGTCCTCCTCTTTCTACTCTAGAGATTTAAATTAAGAACATCTTGGTACACCTAAAGCTAAGAATAAACCTGCTACTCCCGCAGTAATCGGTACTTTTAACGTAATAACATCGTCTACTTTCGTTACTAAAAAGAAAGCATTACCTTCTTGTAATATACAAGTCACCAACAATTGGAATTCCATTCAAATCCCCTCCTTTCAATCTATATATTATACTTTATGGATTTTATTTAAAAATGTAATAGGAAATATATCCATTTTCTTCTATATACAAATAAATGTTCATCAGTCTATTAAAAATATTAATGTCCGCTGTTAAATACCACTCCTATTATTCTCAAATCAGACACATAATAAGTGATTTCAATCACCACGTTGTTTTTCATTTATCGCTATTCTTAATTTAGATATTACATTTAAACTTTATGGAGGCATTCATATGGAACATACATTTACTGAAACTTCTATTGTCGGTGAGATTGTTACACAGTTTCCGAAAGCTAGTGATCTTTTTAAATCCTATAGAATAGATTTTTGTTGTGGCGGTAATAAGCCACTTATTGATGCAATTCATGAAAGAAATTTATCAGCTACTGAAGTAATTACAGAGTTAAATACGCTTTATCATAATACGAAACGATTAAATGAATCTGAAATTGATTGGAAAAATGCTTCTTATCGTGAATTGATTGATTATGTAATTCATAAGCATCATCGTTATTTAAATGAAGAGTTACCACAGTTAAGTCCTTATGTGACGAAAGTATTACGTGTTCATGGAGCAAATCAGCCGCATTTAGCTAAAATTCATAAGCTATTTCATGAACTTAAAATGGAATTAGAACAGCATTTAATTAAAGAAGAAACAGAAGATTTCCCATTAATTTTAGAATTTGAAAAAAATCCAACTGATGAAAACTATGCAAAGTTACGTAAAGTAGTAGATGAACTAGAAAATGAACATAACCACGCTGGCAACATTATTAAAGAGCTTCGTAAAGTTACACATGACTTTACTCCTCCAGAAGGAGCTTGCGGCACTTATCGACTTGTTTACAATCGCCTTGAAGCGTTAGAGTCTGATTTATTTGAGCACATTCATGTAGAAAATAATATTTTATTTCCACGTGCCATTACGAGAGCGTAAATAAAGTGCAGGACATGAGTATACATACTGATGTCCTGCTTTTTCATTTTGCGAAACCTATCCACATCACCCTCACATAAATCAGAATTTTAACAATTTGTGAATCATTATAAAAATGTGATAAATATCACATCTCCCCCTTTCTTGATTTTCTATAATAAAAATATAATCCTTTGTTCAACATTTCACATAAAAAGGGGAAACGAAAATGAAAAAACGTTTAGTTATGATCGGAAATGGTATGGCTGGCATACGTTGTATGGAAGAAATATTAAAACATGATTGTGATTCATATGAGATTACTATTTTTGGAGATGAACCACACCCAAACTATAATCGCATTATGCTCTCTCATGTTTTACAAGGTAAAACAAATATACAAGATATCATTATGAATGAATACAGTTGGTATGAAGAAAACGAAATAACTTTGTATACAAATGAAAGAGTTCAAAGTATTGACCGAGAAGAAAAAGTTATTATTACAGAAAAGAATCGTACTCTTACATATGACAAGCTTATTATTGCAACAGGTTCTAGTGCTTTTATTTTACCGGTTGAAGGTTCCACTCTTCCTGGTGTAACAGGTTTTCGAACTATTGAAGATACACAGTTTATGATGGATACTGCTAAAGAAAAGAAAAAGGCCGTTGTCATTGGTGGTGGATTACTTGGTTTAGAAGCAGCAAGAGGTCTTATTGACTTAGGAATGGACGTACATGTTGTTCATTTAATGCCTAGCTTAATGGAGCAACAACTAGATACGAAAGCAGCTTCTCTACTGCGTGAAGATTTAGAAGCACAAGGCATGAAGTTTTTAATGGAAAAGAAAACTGTAAAAATTCTTGGTACAAACCATGTTGAGGGCATTCAATTTGAAGATGGTGAAGTTGTAGATTGTGATTTAATCGTAATGGCTGTCGGAATCCGACCAAATACGCAAATAGCAAGAGATGCTGGTTTAATTGTCAATCGCGGCATTGTAGTCAATGACTATATGCTAACAAATGATGAGTCCATTTATGCAGTTGGCGAATGTGCAGAACATGACGGTATCGCATATGGACTTGTTGCCCCTCTTTATGAACAAGGTGCAATATTAGCAAAACATATAACAAATTTACAAACTGATGGATATTCGGGCAGTATCGTCGGTACGCAATTAAAAGTTGCTGGTTGTGATTTATTCTCTGCAGGCCAAATTTATGAAGATGATCAAACGAAAGCAATATCCATCTTTAATGAATGCAAACGTTCCTATAAAAAAGTATTAATTCGTGACAATAAAGTCGTCGGTATCGTTTTATATGGTGACACAGCTGATGGTACACGCCTCTTTAGCATGTTAAAGAAAGAAGAAGATATACAAGAATATACACCAGCGTCCATTCTTCACAAAGCTGGTGAAGAAAGTGAATTTGATGTTGCTACAATGAGTGCGGATGACACGATTTGTGGATGTAATGGTGTTACGAAAGGAACAATCGTACATGCCATTTTAGAACAAGAGTTAACGACTTTTGAAGAAGTTAAAGGCTGTACGAAAGCCGCAGGGTCATGTGGTAAATGTCGTCCACTTGTAGAACAAGTTTTATCTCATACACTCGGAGAGGCTTTTGATGCCTCAGCCCAGTCTGCTGGTATGTGCGGATGTACACCTTTATCACGTGATGAAGTCGTAGCGGCAATTCATGAAAAAGGCTTAAAATCACCAAAAGAAGTACGAAATGTTCTTGGTTTTGTACATGAAGATGGCTGTTCGAAATGTCGTCCTGCTTTGAACTACTATTTACGTATGGCGATTCCAGAAGAATATGAAGATGATAAAGCCTCCCGTTTCGTTAATGAAAGAATGAATGGTAACATCCAACACGATGGTACATTCTCTGTTATTCCACGTATGTACGGAGGCGTTACAACAGCAGATGATTTAATGAAAATTGCTGAAGTTGCGAAAAAGTATAATGTTCCACTTGTGAAAATTACCGGTGCAAGTCGAATTGGCTTATACGGTGTTAAGAAACAAGATTTACCTAACGTATGGGCTGACTTAAATATGACTTCTGGATATGCGTATTCAAAATCTCTTCGTAATGTAAAATCATGTGTTGGCTCTCGTTTCTGCCGTTTCGGTACAAAAGATTCATTAGGACTTGGTATGCTCCTTGAACAATCATTAGAAATGGTAGATACACCTCATAAAATGAAGATGGGTGTAACGGGTTGTCCGCGTAACTGTGCGGAAGTACTTACGAAAGATTTTGGCGTTGTTTGTGTCGAAAATGGATACCAACTTTATATTGGTGGAAATGGTGGTACAGAAGTACGTGAAGCTGATTTTGTAATGATTGTACCTACTGAAGATGATGTTCTTCGCATCGCTACAGCTTACATGCAATATTATCGTGAAACTGGTATTTACGGAGAGCGTACTGCCTACTGGACAGAACGATTAGGCTTCGATCACATAAAAGAAATACTGCAAGATGCAAATATGGTCACTAAGTTAAATGAACGTTTCCAAACAGCTCGTGGCACATATAAAGAAGCTTGGGGACAAGCACTAGAAACGAAATCATTAAAAGCGATGTATGAAGTAGAAACTGTGAAATAAGGAGCTGTGATCTATATGATACAAACGAAAGAAAAAATAAAAGTTATGCGTGCAGAAGATCTTCCTATTCAAATCGGTAAAGAGGTACAAATGAAAGGTATGTCTATCGCCCTATTCCGCCTTTCAAATGGTGATATTCGAGCTGTAGAAAATCGTTGTCCTCATAAAAACGGACCGTTAGCAGAAGGAATTGTATCTGGTGAATTCGTCTTTTGTCCACTGCATGATTGGAAGATTTCATTACTAACAGGTGAAGTTCAAAAACCTGATGACGGTTGTATTCAAACGTACGAAGTAGAAGTCATTGATGATGACATTTATATATATATGTAATTTACAAAAGGAAGCCTCCCCCCCTGGCTTCCTTTTAAATAAAACTAGATGAGGTGCAATTATATGAACGGATATGTATATTTAGTTGGTGCAGGACCAGGTGATGAAGGGCTTATTACAAAGAAAGCGATAGAGTGTTTAAAACGTGCAGATATTGTTTTATATGACCGTTTACTAAACCCTTTCTTTCTTAGCTATACAAAACAAACATGTGAACTTATGTATTGCGGAAAAATGCCAAAGAATCATATTATGCGACAAGAAATGATTAACGCACACCTTCTTCAATTTGCAAAAGAGGGAAAAATTGTTGTCCGATTAAAAGGCGGAGATCCATCTATTTTTGGCCGTGTTGGTGAAGAAGCAGAAACTTTAGCAGCAGCAAATATTCCATATGAAATTGTACCAGGCATTACATCTAGCATCGCCGCTAGTAGCTATGCAGGTATCCCCCTTACCCACCGTAACTACAGTAATAGCGTTACTTTACTAACCGGACATGCAAAAGGTCCTTTAACCGATCATGGAAAATATAATTCATCTCACAATAGCGATACGATTGCCTACTACATGGGTATAAAAAGCTTACCTACAATTTGCGAAAACTTACGACAAGCAGGAAAGAAAGAAGATACGCCAGTAGCAGTCATTGAATGGGGTACAACTGGTAAACAGCGCGTTGTCACAGGGACACTATCTACCATTGTTTCTATCGTCAAAAATGAAAATATTTCTAACCCTTCTATGACAATTGTTGGTGATGTCGTTTCCTTACGTAATCAAATCGCTTGGAAAGAACGTAAACCATTACATGGTAAAAAAGTTTTATTTACATCCGCAACAAATAAAACAAGTGTAATGAAGCAAAGGTTACAAGAAGCTGGTGCAGAAATATATCAAATTCCAACTTTCAAAAAGGAAGAATATACATTAACCCTTGAACAAATCAATGAAATCTTTAACGTTGATCGCCTTGTTTTTTGTTCAGCTGAAAGTGTAGAAATTTTGATGCAATCATGTAGTAAATACAAGAAAGATATTCGTTCCTTACAGGCAGAGCTGCAACACATGAACGTTGCCACTCAAGAAAAACTTATGCAATATGGCCTACTAAGTAAAGAAGCAAAGTTCTCTTCCGATACAACTGTTTATTTAGGCAGAAATATTAACCGAATTGCTTTTATTCAAGAGAAAATTGGTGCCGGCTCCTATATGATGACTCATGAGTATACAATTGATCATCGTTTCGATGAAGTTCATTCTCGTATGCTTTCTGAATTCTTATGGGATAGCATTGTATTTGAAGGACGCGCTTCTATTGATACGTTTCTAGCAGAAGTAAAACGTCTTGGCTTTCTCGATATTGTTACTCTCCCATTCTCGTATACTGACGTTCCAACTTTACACTATGCGAATAAAGTCGGATTCCATAATGTAGATGAGCAATTACAAAACATTATTATGAAGAAAGATTTGGTGGTACGATGAAAGGAATTGTATATGTTGGACACGGTAGTCGCCTGCAAGAAGGCAATGAACAATTTATTCGCTTTATTCAATCAGTCATGAAAGAACGTAATGAAAGAATTCAAAAAATAGCTTTTCTAGAACTAACAACACCTACCATTTCGGATGCAGTTGCAGAAACGATACTAGAGGGAGCAACTAAAATAATAATTGTACCTGTTTTATTATTTGCAGCAGCTCACTATAAACGTGATATTCCTTTTGAAATAGAGCAACTACAAAAGAAATATCCACATATCACATTTTCAGTTGTACCTCCTTTTAGTACGCATCCGTATATGGTTGAACTTGTAGTGAAAAGAATACGTGAAGCCATGCCAATGCAAAATAGTAGTATTTTACTCGTAGGACGAGGTAGTAGTGATCCACAGCCGATACATGAGTTACAACAAATTGGAGCAGCTGTCGAGCAAAAAATCGGTATGCCAGTATCGTGCTCCTTTTTAACGAAAGGAACGCCCTCTTTTACTGCTGAGCTCAAGACGATAACATCGACTGCGTCCCATGTATATGTCATGCCATACCTTCTCTTTACCGGATTGTTACTTCAAAAAATTAAGTTGCATACAAAAAAATATAATCACGTTACGACTTGTAATTGCCTACAGTTTGATACATATATGAAATTAACATTGTTAGAACGAATGGAGGAATGTGTGTATGTATAACATGTACCCCCTTATGTTTAATCTGCAAAATAAAGTGGTCGTTATCATTGGTGGAGGTAAAATTGCATATCGAAAAGCGTCTGGTTTAAAAGATACAGGCGCTTTCGTCACCGTTATTAGCCCGGAGATTTGCGAGGAAATGAAGGAACTACCTTATATTACTTGGAAACAAAAAACTTTTAGTAATGATGATATTAAAGATGCTCATCTTATTTATGCAGCTACAAATCAACATGCTGTAAATATGATGGTCAAACAGGCCACCCATGATTTCCAATGGGTTAACGTTGTAAGCGATGGTACAGAATCATCGTTTCACACACCTGGTGTCATACGAAATGATGAATATGTTGTCACTATTTCAACTTCTGGTAAAGATCCATCGTTTACGAAGCGTTTGAAACTAGAGTTAACCTCTGTCCTTCCTAATCTTATAAAAAGACTTTCTCGTTCACACAAATTGTAATCTATTTCTTAGCTAAAATAGTAATTACCTTTGGACAAACGTTTTTTAGAAGCGTTTGTTCTTTTTGTTTTGGTTTCTTTTTTTGAAACTGCACAGGCAATCTGCGAAGAAAATGAATGGTGTTGGCAACTTGTAAGCAAGTAAATTTCATGACAAGTGCAACATTACGAGCAACTCTTTCTATTCAGTTTTTATATTGGATATTCATTCAACCAATTTAGCGCTTGTTCATAATCGTCAAAAAACTCTACGGATTCTTTTGTATTGGATTGTTGCAAATACTTCAGTATCTCTCCTTCTTCAAGAAGAAATGCAATTGCCTTGCTATGATTCAAAATAGTTTCATTGAAGAACTTCTCTTTCCATACTTTTTGAACAGAAAAATGATTTGGCGTGTATCCTTTTCTATCCACCAACAATTTGTATTTCCGCCCCTCAGAAATAAATTGCTGACAAACCTGCTCAAAGCCATTAAACCATTCATACACATCCTCTGTTTTAATCTGGCCAATTAGATGGGTAACAATCAAATCTCCTGAAATAGTTGTACTAATATTCTGTTTACTCATTTTAGAATCATCTCCCTTAAATACAATTATGAGGAAAAACCTCATAAAATCAATAAAGATAAAATTCTTACTTGACACTCCCGCCCCATCGCTATCATCCTAAGCTCATGTAATCTTAATTATAAGCGAGATTGCGTCTTTTTTCGCAAGTCTATATGTAAATGCTTTAAAGATTTGTATACGAAATAAACCTTAATGAGTTTCCTTTTTTGAATTAAGCCGCTTAATTATCAGACACGATACAATTGTAAACGACACCTAATATATGAAAGACTGCTTTTTCTCATATCGATTCCCTTCCATCACTCGCCACCTCAAATCTATTCGTTTTTGCATGTAAATTCAAAACAAAATATATGACAAATAAATAACGACAGTTACTGTAACAATACTAAAAAGTGTTGAAAATAAAACGATTTGCGCATGTAGTTCAGGCTCTATTTGATACTCCATAGCAATGGTTGCTGTATTTCTTGAAGTAGGAAAAGAACTTGCAATAAATAATGATTGTGCAACAATACCATCAATCTTTAGTAGGTAGATCATGGTAAGTGCTACTAATGGTCCCATCAGTAACCTTCCAATTAAAGCCCATGTTATGACTCGATGGAAAAATTTAAGCTTAATGTTGGATAATTGCGCCCCTAGCAATATGAGTGCTATTGCAACAAAACCATTCGCAAGCTGATTAAGAGGTAGCAAGATAGAATTAGGTAATTGAATTGTAAAAGATTGAAAGAGAATCCCTAATACGAGCGCATGAAATACAGGCAGTCTTAGAAATGATTGAATAATACCTCCGATTGTTTTTGTTGCTGATAGTAAGTTATATACTCCATATGAATAGGTTAAAAGATTCTGGAAAATAACAATGAAAATCTGAATGGAAACCCCCACTGGATTGTGACTAAAAATTAATTGACTTACTGGTAATCCATAATTACCGGAATTCATTAACGAAATGCTATTTTTTAGAGCTGCACTTTCCCCTTTTTCTAACTTTAATATTTTTGAAATAAAATGACTTACTATGATCAGACTTAGACTGTAAAGCATTAAATAGTATATTATCTGGAGCAACAAATCTATTTCTATACGAATATCATATATATTCACAAATACAGCCGCAGGCATCAAGCAATACGTAATAAGTGTAGATAGTTGCTTTAAGTCAAATTGAAACTTTCTTTGTAAGATTGCACCAATTAGCATCAATATTAATATCGGTAATATTACGTCTAATATAATAAAAACAAACATTTACAACCTCATTCTACATATATTTTAGTTGGATTAAACACTTTACTACATATGGACCACATTTAATTCATCGGAAAACACCATTAGTTCTCAATAATCAGAAAAAACACTCATTTCATTTCCCTCCCCTCTCTTTTCTTTAACATAACAAATATGATCCATAAAGAAAATTATAGATTATTTATAGAAATGTATAATTTTATCTTATCGACCTAAACTGTATTTTTTAGTTTAAGTGTACTATTTCACAATATCTATTAGCCTTACTAAAGAATCTGGTCCTAAAAAATATAGCGAAGCCTATTATATTACGAAAAGAACCACCCCAAAATACTTTGGGACGGCTCTTTTTCTTTATTAATGATTCTTTAACATCACTAACAGCTTTTCTTGACTATACATCCATACTGTAATGATTAAACAAGCAAGTGCGACTTCTGATAATGCCATAAATCCAATTGCATAATGACCTGTTAGTTGGAACAGTAATGTTAAAATTAGTGGCGGGAAGAATCCTCCAAGTCCGCCTAAAGCTGAAACGAGTCCATTTACAATACCAGCTTGTTCTGAGAAATACATCGGAACGAGTTTGAAAATTGTACCATTACCGATACCTGCGCAAAATGCGACTAATAGGCAACCAAATGTATATACGTTCATGCTTGGCATAAATGATAAAATAATACCTGAAAGTGTTAAACCGATAAATACGAAGATTAATATTTTAAATGGATTAAACTTATCACCCAGCCAACCACCAATCGGACGCATAATTGTTGCGAGTACGATGAATCCGGCTGTCCGCATACCTGCATCTACTTTCTCTAATCCGAAATGAGATACTAAAAAGTTTGGTAAATATACTGTAAATGCAACAAATGATCCGAAAGTTAAAAAGTAAAAGATACATAAAAACCAAAGTTTCTCATTTTTATATACACCTTTTATTTGTTCCATTAGTGGTGTATTCACTTTTTTCTCTTTACGATCACCTAATAAAAAGTTCATAAGTGCAAACGCTGCAAGTAAAATTAAATAACATTGTACTGTCGTTCTCCAGCCAACTGAAGTTGCGATAACAGGCGCTAAAAATGAAGTAATTGCTGTTCCAGCGTTACCGACACCGTAAATACCATTTACAAAACCGTGACTCTCTTTTGGAAAGTATTTTGGTAAAGAAGTTACTCCTACAGAGAATACAGCACCACCGATTCCTACAAATAATCCACCAATAATTAAATCCATCATAGAATTGGCAACACTAATATAAAAAACAGGAAATAATAATAGAATAAAACTAATAAAGAATAATTTTCTTGCTCCGAAACGATTGGTCCAATAACCAATTGGAATGCGAAGAACAGAACCTAAAATAACGGGTACTGCTGTTACCATAGAAATTTGTCCCGCAGTTAATGGAATATCCACTTTAATATAGGGCATCAATGATGATAAAATAACCCACACCATAAAACCGATAATTAGATTAGAAGTTTGTAAACTTAATTGAAAATTAGGACTTTTCATCCTGTTCCCTCCTATGTATACGTAGTTATATTCATTCCCTCCAGCCTAATCACGTTCTTACATGATTAGGCTGAAAAGAATCAACCACCACTTACTGGCGGAATCATTGCTACGACATCACCAGTTTGAATAATGTCATCCTCATTTGCGTATTCTTCATTTATCGCGACCATAATCTCGTTTGAAATTGCTACATTATATTCCTTAATCAGAACTTCCTTCAGCTTCGCGACTGTAATATTTTCACAATCTATGTGTAATGCTGGCTTACTTACTTCTTCTTGTAAATGTGCAAATAATAGTACTTCAATCAAATTCTCATCTCCTTTCCAGGCTCGCCATTACCATATGCTGTTTTCTCTAACTGATCGCCTATCCACGACTCACTATCTTCCCAAAACTCTTTTTTTCCATATCGGAATAATTTGTTTTATACGTTCCATAATATATTCATTCGCCTCATAAGCAGCTTTCCGATGCGGTGTAGCAACAGCAACGACAACAGCCAAATCAGAAATTTGTAATGTACCAATGCGATGTGTAATTGCCACATATGTTCCAGGCCATTTCTCCCCTACTTCGGTACCAATTCTCTCAAGCTGTTTCTCCGCCATCGTCTTATAAGCTACATACTCTAAATAAAGCGTACGTCGGCCTTTCGTAAATTCTCTAACAGTGCCAATAAAAGTAGTAATCGCACCACACTCACGCCGAATTACTTTGTTTGTCACTTCTTCAATTGATATAGGTGTATCAATTACTTCATAATACGTATGTGTCATTTCGCACCTCTTATCTTTGTATAAATTAGCAACCTATTTTTCTATTATTTGTATGAACGAAGCGATTCTTTCCATGGCCATTCACTTCCGCTGGTTAATTCTAATAACAGTACCGAAACAGTAATTCCAGCTTTAAATCCTCTCGTTCCCCCTGGCAAAACAATAAATGCATTCGCTTCTGCAAGTGAAGAAATTGCGCTAGATTTATCTAAACCAACTGGTGTAACTTGCAATTGACCATCTACAATTTCTACTCTCCCTCTTACAAATCGAGTAAACGGATTTGCTTTCGGAAAGTCTTTTTGTAAAATTGCCTCTGCACGAAATACGTGCGAATCTTTTCTATGCAAGTATGTTCCAATGACTGGTCTAACATATAATTCACAACCGACATAACAAGCTGAAGGATTACCAGACAAACCAAATAGTAGTTTTCCTTCTACCTCAGCTACAGTTGTCACACTTCCTGGTCGCATCGCTATTTTGTTAAAAAGTACATTAGCTTGTAATCTCTCATAAATAGCAGGCAAATAGTCATAGTCTCCTACTGAAACGCCACCAGTCGTAATTAAAATATCAACTTCTTTTATCGCCTTTTTTACATTGTTATAACACGTCTCAAAATCGTCAACGAATTGTCCATAATACCGTACAACTCCGCCCGCTCGTTCAATTTGCGCAGCTATCATATAGGAGTTACTATTTCGAATCTTCCCTGGCTTTAATTGTTCATGTACTTCAAGCAGTTCACTACCCGTCGTTACAATTCCAATAATCGGCTGTTTTACAACATGTACGGAACTATAACCAAACGTAGCAAGAAGTGCTGCAACTCCAGGATTAATAACAGTCCCTTTTTTCACAAGGGTGCTATTTTGTTTTACATCTTCTCCTTTAAAAGAAATGTTATCACCGGCTGCGAAACAGCGTTTTAATGTCATATAAGTCTTTTCGTTTTCTTCAAACCCTTCCGTTATCTCCAACATCACAACCGCATTACACCCTCTCGGAATTGCGGCCCCTGTCATAATACGGACAGCTTGAAATGCTTTCACTTCTTCTGTAAAAACAACCCCTGCTCCAATTTCACCAATCACTTCAAACTGAATGGGATTACTGCTACTTGCTTCTTTTGTGTCTTCCGCTCGAATCGCAAATCCGTCGTACGGAGAGCGATCAAAATGTGGGACATCATGATCTGCAATAACATCTTCTCCAAGCGTTCTACCGTAACTTTCTATAAGAGAAACCTCTTCTGTTTCACCTTGATGAGCATATTTCATTACTCGTGCAACTGCTTCTGCCACTGGAATCGGTATACGTTTTTCTAACATTCTTTTTCACCTCGTTTTAATAAGGAGAAACTCTCTCTGTTCATCCTATATATTTTGCATATAGTCGTTTTGCCATTTTCACATCATTTGTCCCATGAACAAATGCCCTACCGTCTGTAAATAAAACGAAACGATATTCATCAATTAGAAATGATAGTAAGTACGGCGTTTTTTGGACATATACAATTTTTTGTAATCTTTTTTTAATTTCGTTTAAATTTAGAGCTCTCTTTATTCCTGGACGGATTTGAACTGTATTCCGTCCGCATAGCACCTCCGTTTTCACCTGTGATTCAAATGTTAAACTTGGGTACGTACGTGTATTTCCGCAAGATGGACATGTACTTTTTTTCTGTTTATTTACTTTTAATGAGAGAAATTGATTGTTCCAAATATCAAATGATAACATTGTTCCTCGTAGCGTCTCGAAATCATCCACCAATATTTTCATTGCTTCTGTCACTTGGTGAGCAACAACCATCTGTACAGCTGGCTGAATAATTCCCGCTGTATCACATGTTGCACCGCCCATCGGATGATCCATTAAGCAGCGAAAACATGGTGTTTTTCCTGGAAGAATTGTGTACGTTACACCGTAACTTCCAATGCATCCACCGTATATCCAAGGTATATTTTCTTTTTGTGAAATATCATTTATAAGTAGACGCGTATCAAAGTTGTCAGTCGCATCTAATATGAGATCCACTTCTTTCGTTAACTCTTCCATTTCTTTCATTGTGACATCCGTTACAACTGGTACAATTTCCACCTCAGAATTAATCCTTCTTACATGTTCTGCCGCTGCAATTGCTTTTGGTTTGCATTGTTTTGCATCTTCTTCTGTATATAACTGTTGCCGTTGTAAATTACTCCATTCGACATAGTCACGATCGGCAATTGTCAATTTCCCAATTCCCATCCGAACGAGCGCTTCTGCATTTGCAGCTCCTAGCGCCCCCGCACCAATTAAGAGCACATGCTTTTCCCTTATTTTCCTTTGTCCCATTTCACCTATTCCAGAAAACAATACTTGTCTTGAATATCGCTCTTGCATAAGGAATCCTCCTTTCGCTATCCACCAATGTAAGACATCTCAACTTTTTGACGTTTATTTGTACTTTCCGCCGTTCTTTCATCTGAATATCGATCTGTTCTATATCGCCATGTATGTTGTAAAATTTTTAATAGTGATGCATCAGAAATATTTTCTCGAAGAAGCGATCGTAAATCCGTTCCTTTTTCTCCAAATAAGCACGTATAAAACTTGCCGTCTGCCGAAATACGGGCTCTCGTACAAGAAGAACAAAATGACTCAGATACTGAAGTAATAAATCCAACTTCGGCATCGCTTCCTACATATCGATACAATTTCGCAACTTCTCCAAAGTAACGAGGTTTAACAGGTTCAATTGGATATACACGATTAATTTTCTCTATTAATTGTTCCTTCGTAACGACTTGTTCAAAGTTCCATCCGTTCGTACTGCCTACATCCATAAACTCAATGAAACGTAACTGTATTTCTTGTTCTTTAAAATACTGAGCCATAGGAAGAATTTGACTATCATTCATCCCTTTTTTTACGACCATATTTACCTTTACTTCTAATCCAGCTTCCTTCGCTGCTTCAATTCCTTTCAGTACAGGTTTCGTACTTACATGTCTTCCATTAATTTTTTGGAAGACACAATCCTCTATTGCATCTAAACTAATATTTACACGCTTTAATCCTGCTTCTTTTAGCGCCTTAGCTTGTTTTGCTAAATGAATTCCGTTTGTTGTGAGCCCAATATCTTTTAAGCCTTCTAGCTTTGCAAGTCTTCCAATTAACTTCGGTAAGTCTTTACGCAATAAAGGTTCACCGCCAGTAAGCCTAATTTTATTAATTCCCATACTTATAAATAATCTCGCTAACCTTTCTATTTCATCAAACGTTAATAAACACTCTTCCTGTAAAAAAGCATAATCAGGTCCGAACACTTCAGCAGGCATACAATATGTGCACCTAAAATTACAACGATCAATAACTGAAATGCGTAAATCTTGAAGTGGCCGCTTTAAAGAATCTTTCATGTTCTCGTGCATCTATATCCCTTCTTTTCTGCTGCAATCCTTAGTAAGCTTTCATTTTTTTATTTGCCTTTATTATAAAAAAGAAGCTACATATTCAATGTGACTTTTCTCACATCACTTTCCCCATTCAAAAACTTTTCACAAATCCGTTCGCATTTTGTTCACATCTTCAGGCCATACTCCTTACGGTCATTGAAATTTTACATTATTTTTAAAATAGCTCTTGCATTTTCATCATATTTACACTCAAAATAGGAAATGTATTGCTTATAAGAAGAAAGGTGATTGCTGTGGCAAACAGTATGACATTATCTCAAGATTTAAAAGAATTACTTGCATCTGTTGAATATAAAATGCAGATAAAAAAAGGTAGTTTTATTTTTCAAGAAGGTATGGAGGCAACCGAACTCTATATCATCCACTCAGGAAAAGTACAAATTAGTAAACTTAGTGCTGACGGACAAGAACTAACACTTCGAATTTGTTCGGCATACGACATTATTGGAGAATTAACATTGTTCACGGATAATGCGAAGTATTTATTAAATTCAAAATGCCTTGAAGATGTTGAAGTAGGCGTTATAAAGCGTGAAGCGTTAGAAAAAGAATTACTCCAAAAACCAGCTCTTGTATTTGAATTTATGAAATGGATTAGTGAACATTTAAGAAGAATGCAAACGAAGTTCCGAGATTTAGTATTACACGGCAAAAAAGGTGCCTTATATTCTACTCTCATACGAATGACAAATAGTTATGGTGTTTTAAAGGAAAATGGTATTCTCATCGATTTACCGTTAACGAATCAAGAACTTGCTAATTTCTGTGCAACTTCACGTGAAAGTGTAAATCGAATGTTAAATGAATTAAAAAAGCAAGGTACAATTTCTATTCATAAAGGAAAGATTACAATACACGATTTACAATTTTTAAAATGTGAAATTGCTTGTGAAGATTGTTCTGCTTCTGTTTGTAGTATTGATTAGCGTCTTATTTAGGTACTTATACCTATAAGGAAAGCCGAGGTCTCCAATTAGATCTCGGCTTTCCTTATAAATTACGAAACATATAAAACTAATTTATTTTTTCAATTCATTTGGAATACGTCTTCTGTAAATTACATAGCTACGGCTTACATATTTAATGGGGGCACTAAATACGTGTACCAGTCTAGTAAATGGCCATACTGCGAAAAGCCCCATTCCCGCAAGAATATGAATTTTAAACCATACAGGTACTTCCTTCATATAATCAACTTTCGGTTGAAAAACGAAGAGGCTTCGGAACCATGGACCGATCGTTGTACGATAATCAAATCCTTTTGAGTCGATATTTAAAAACGTTGAAGAAAGTCCTGCTAGCATTACGATAAGTAATAGAATAAGCGCAATATAATCTCCCTTTGTACTCGTTGCAATGATACGTTTTACCGTTACGCGGCGGTACGTTAATATAATTAAACCGATGATTGAAGCAACCCCTGCTGGAAGCCCAAAACTAATTGCTACTACATGATACGTATGCTCAGAAATACCTATGGAACGGTATACAGCTTCTGGAATTAAAATTCCCATAACATGACCGCCAATTACGAACATGATCCCAAAGTGGAATAATAGACTTCCGATTCGGAGCATTTTCTTTTCTAATAGTTCACTAGATTTTGATGTCCATCCAAATTGATCATAGTTGTATCTAAAAATATGTCCACCGATAAAGATTGCAAAAATGATATAGGGAAACAACACCCATAGAAATTGATCCATCATTTTGACAACTCTCCTTTCTAATTTGTCTGTACACCCCATGTATCGATAGCAAGTAGAACAGCCGCAAGAATTGGTTCATACATACTATCAGCTTCTTTTAACTGAACGTGTAATGCTTGGATGTTCTCTTTGTATTTACTCATAATTGGTTCACTGTCTTGCTCATTTGCATTTGCAAAAAACTCTAGTAATAGCGGTAAATAATCAGGTAGTTCTTTATCTGTTACTTCAAAACCAGATTTTTTATAATGCTGTTTTAACTCTAGTAATTCAATACCTCTTTCCCTTTGCTCACCGGTGTTCATATACGTTAAATACATATTTGTCTTCTTACCAAAATCAAATGTATATACGTAACTATCAATAAGTTGATCGTTCGTTTTATCCAGTGCTTGTTTTATAAATGCTGTAAGTGAAGTTTTAACTTCTTCCTGTTCAATCGCTTCAATCTCTTCTTGCAATTCAGCTAAAGCTTCTCTCCACCCGAGTTCCGGATAGGAGAGAAGGAATGAAGAACAAGAAAAAGCAATTTGTAGACTTTGTTTCATATTTTTCCGCCCCCATTATTTAAGAAATTGTCATGCAAGAGCCTGGACCACCTGCAAATGATAAACCACAGCTTCCTTGTTCATTGTATAAATCTGCAACTTGTTCGCGGTGAGACGTCGGGATAACAAAACGATCTTTATATTTTGCGATAGCAAGCAGACGATACATGTCTTCTACATCTTGTTTTGTTAAACCAAGTTCTTTTAATACCGCTTCATTTGGTTCTTTATTAATTTGCAGTGCTCTCATATGCGTTCGCATAACAGCCATTTTTTTCAATGTAAGTCGAATGTGTGATTCATCTCCTGCAGTGAGTAAATTCGCTAAATATTGAATTGGAATACGCATATTATCGATAGCAGGGAAAATCTCTTCTGCTTGCCAGTTACTACCTTTCCCTTCCACCATATTCATAATTGGGCTAAGCGGTGGGATATACCAAACCATTGGCATTGTACGATACTCTGGGTGAAGTGGTAGAGCAATTTTCCAATCGATAATCATTTTATAGATTGGTGACTGTTGTGCCGCTTTAATCCACTCTTCAGGAATGCCTTGTTTTTTCGCTTCAGCTGCTACTTCAGGATCATTTGGATCTAGGAAAACAGTAAGCTGAGATTCATATAAATCTTTTTCATTCTCAACAGAAGCCGCTTCTTTTACTTTGTCAGCGTCATATAGCATTACCCCAATATATCTGATACGTCCTACACATGTTTCCGAACAAATTGTTGGCATACCAGCTTCAATACGTGGGAAACACATTGTACATTTTTCCGCTTTATTCGTTTGCCAATTAAAGTACACTTTTTTATATGGGCAAGACGATACGCAGAATCTCCATGCACGACATGCGTTTTGATCCACAAGAACAATCCCATCTTCTTCCCGTTTATACATCGCACCAGATGGACAAGACGATACGCAAGATGGATTCATACAATGTTCGCATATGCGTGGTAAATACATCATAAAGACATTTTCAAAATCGGTTTTAATTTCTTCTTCCATTTTCTTTACGTTCGGATCTTGTAATCCTGTTATATGTCCACCAGCTAAATCATCTTCCCAGTTTGGACCCCATTCAATTTTGTCGATAAATTCGCCTGTAATTGCTGATTTCGGACGAGCAACTGGCTGATGCTTACGCTGCGGACTATTTGTTAACGTTTCATAATCATAGTTCCACGGTTCAAAGTAATCATCAATTGTTGGTTGATCTGGATTGTGGAAAATATTCATAAGGCGCTTCATTTTCGAACCGGATTTCAGCTGAATTTCACCATTTTTCAATTCCCAGCCACCTTTATATTTCTCCTGATCTTCCCATTGCTTCGGATAACCAATGCCAGGTTTCGTTTCTACGTTATTGAAATACATATATTCAGCACCTGGACGATTTGTCCAGGTGTTTTTGCACGTTACGCTACAAGTATGGCAGCCGATGCATTTATCTAGGTTCATTACCATTCCGACTTGTGCTTTAATCTTCAAGCCAATCTACCTCCTTCAGTTTGCGAATTACAACGTTTAAATCGCGCTGGTTCCCAGTTGGACCATAATAGTTAAATCCATAACTTAATTGACCGTATCCACCAATCATATGTGTCGGTTTTACGTGAATTCGAGTTGGACTATTATGCGTTCCCCCGCGATTACTTGTTAATTTCGTTCCAGGTACGTTAATGTGGCGATCTTGCGCATGGTGCATAAACGCCATTCCTCTCGGTATACGGTGCGTTACAACTGCACGTGCTACAACAACACCGTTACGGTTAAAGCACTCAATCCAATCATTATCTGCAACACCAGCTTCTTCAGCATCTTCTTTATTCATCCAAACAGTTGGACCACCTCTAAATAGCGTTAACATCGGTAATGAATCAAAGTACATACTATGAATGGACCACTTATTATGCGGTGTTAAATAGTTTAGTGTAATCTCTTTCCCTTCTACTTCAGGTCGTGATTTACGGAACGGTTTATGTTGCAGAATTGGTTTAAATGTTGCCATCGTTTCACCAAATTCTTTCATCATGTCATGATCTAAATAGAAAGATTGTCGTCCAGTGATTGTTCTCCAAGGGATGAGACGTTCTACATTTGTTGTAAATGGTGAGTAACGGCGCCCACCTTTTTCAGAACCTGTAAAGGCTGGAGAAGTAATTACTGTTTTGGGCTGCGCTGTAATTTGTTCAAATGTGAAGCATTCTTCTTCACGTTCTTCTGCTAAATCACGTAATTTTAAATCTGTTTGTTTTTCAAGTGCTTCCCATGCTTTTACAGCCATATGACCATTTGTTGTAGAAGAAAGCGTTAATACCGCTTCAGCAGCATTGATTGCTTCTTTTATGTCTGGACAACCTTTCGCAATAGAATCTGTTCGAACAACTCCTAATCGGCTTTTTAATTGCTCATACTCTTTTTCTGCCGACCAAGAAATTCCTTTCGTACCAATCGGTTGTTTCCCGGCATTTGGTCCAAGTGCTGTCATTTTGTCATAAATCGTTTTATAATCCCTTTCGACAACATGAATTTGCGGCATCGTTTTACCTGGTATTGGTTCACACTCACCTTTGCTCCAATCTTTAATCTTACCAAGTGGTTGTGCTAATTCTTGCGGTGTATCATGAAGAAGTGGTGTTGCAACAACTTCTTTCATTGGTTCAAGATCAATTTTCTCTGCTAAATCTGACACAGCTTTAGAAAGTGAAGTGAAAATATCCCAGTCAGAACGTGCTTCCCATGGCGAACCGATTGCCGGATTAAATGGATGTACAAATGGATGCATATCTGTACTGCTTAAATCGTGTTTTTCATACCAAGTTGAAGCCGGTAAGACGATATCAGAATAAAGCGCTGTTCCAGCCATACGGAAATCTAAATTAATGAGCAAATCAAGCTTCCCTTCTGGCGCTTCTTCATGCCATTTCATTTCTTCTGGTCGTAATGAATCACTATCATCATTCATTAATCCGTTCGTTGTACCTAATAAATGTTTTAAGAAATATTCGTGTCCTTTACCAGAACTTGAAATTAAGTTTGCACGCCAAACGAATAAGTTGCGCGGGAAGTTATTTTTGTTATCTGGATCTTCAATCGCAAATTTTAGTTCTTTTTCTTTTAATTTTTGTGCAACATATTTTCCGATTTCTTCTTGTGTTGTTGCACCAGCAGCAACAGCTTCTTTATATAGTTCAATTCCATTTTTCTCAAATGTCGGATAAGAAGGTAACCAGCCAAGTCGCGCCGCTAATACGTTGTAATCACCGTGATGTTGATAACGAGAGTTGCCTTCGACTGGTGATGCTAAATGTCCCACTGGTGTATCTTCATAGCGCCATTGATCTGTTACGAAATAGAAGAAAGATGTACCGTTTTGTAATTTCGGTGGCCCTTGCCAATCTTTTGCCATTGCGATTGTTTGCCATCCTTCTGCTGGTCGTAATTTTTCTTGCCCAACGTAATGCGCCCAGCCACCGCCGTTTACACCTTGTGCTCCAACGAGAAGTACAAGATTTAAAACGGCGCGATAAATTGTATCAGAGTTAAACCAATGGTTAATACCAGCCCCGACAATAATCATTGAGCGACCATTCGTATCAACAGCATTTTGTGCGAACTCACGAGCGATTTGAATAATAAGCTCACGTTTTACTCCTGTCATTTTCTCTTGCCATGCAGGTGTAAACGGCACGTCATCATTGAAGTCTTTCGGCTCTTGTCCACCAAGCCCTCGGTTCACACCGTAATTTGCTAACGTTAAGTCATATACAGTAGTAACGAACACTTCGCCCTCTTCTGTCATAACCTTTTTCACTGGAATTGTACGTTCTAATACTTTGTTTCCATTATCAGAGAAGTACGGGATTTGTACAGTTCCAACATGATCTTCCATTCCAAGTACAGAAAGACGTGGATCAATCTTTTCGCCTGTTTCTTCATCTTCTAAACGTAAATTCCATTTCTTTTCGTTATCCCAACGTGACCCCATTGTGCCATGAGGTGTTGCAAAATCATTCGTGTTCTCGTTCCAAAGTACAGGTTTCCATTCTCCTAACTTTGTTTCGCGTCCAATATCAGAAGCATTTAAGAATCGATCCGCAACGAATTGGTCTCCTTTTTGTTTCAATGTAACGAAGAAAGGAAAATCAGTATATTGCTTCGCATACTTTGTGAAGTATTCCACTTGATTATCTACGTAAAATTCTTGTAAGATCACGTGCCCCATTGCCATCGCAAGTGCACCGTCTGTACCTTGTTTCACACTAATCCAATCATCCGCAAACTTTGTTGACTCAGCAAAATCAGGACTGACAGAAACGACTTTCGTTCCTTTATATCGAACCTCCGCTAAAAAGTGTGCGTCTGGTGTTCTTGTCATCGGTACATTTGAACCCCATGTCATAATGTAACCAGAGTTATACCAGTCACTACTTTCTGGTACATCTGTTTGATCACCCCAAATTTGCGGAGAAGCTGGTGGTAAATCTGCGTACCAATCATAGAAACTAAGCATCGGTCCACCCATAAGTTGCATAAAGCGGCTGCCTGCAGCATGACTTAACATCGACATAGCTGGAATTGGTGAAAAGCCAACATTTCGGTCTGGACCGTATTTCATTACTGTATATAATAATGAAGCTGAAACGAGTTGTAACACTTCATCCCAATTCGCACGAACGAATCCCCCTTTACCACGTGCTTGCTTATACTTGCGTGCTTTTTCAGGGTTTTCCACAATGCTTTTCCAAGCATCTAATGGTGACCCATTATTTTGTAATTCCTCTAGCCACATACTCCAAAGAACACCACGTACATACGGATATTTCACACGAAGTGGACTATAAATGTACCAAGAAAAACTCGCTCCACGTGGACACCCTCGTGGTTCAAAGTCAGGCATATCTGGACCTGTTGTTGGATAGTTAAGCTCCTGTCCTTCCCAAGTTACAATTCCATCTTTCACATAAATGTTCCAACTACATGAACCAGTACAGTTCACACCATGTGTAGAACGAATTACTTTATCATGCTGCCAACGCTTTCTATACACATTTTCCCATTCACGATCTTCATATGTTTCTTGTGTATGATTATCGTTATAACGATCTATTGGTGAAAAATATTTTAAACGTCTCATTAGTGCTGAAGGTTTCTTCTTCATACTGTTCACTCCTTTAATACGTCTCTCTTACATACCCTTACTATAAGAGAGGTTGTAAAATACAGATGTGACATTTCGCACAGTTCAAGAGATTGTCAAAAATTCCGAAAAAAATATAAAAAGGTGAAAATCTAATCATTGTGGAGGGCTCACATCCTTCACTGACTGTTAAGTTACTTCCTTGCTTCTAGCAAAGTTTAAGATGAAGTACAGATAATAATGAGCTTGTAAAAAAATTTCTTATATAATAGAGGAAGTAATTTGGGAGTAGTTAAATTTGATATACCTAAATCGTTAGATGAGTTAATAAATGAAAATACAATACTTTAAATTCACCATATCAAGGGCAACTATCCTGAAAATAGTTGAACAAAAAACGCCAGGAAATCCATATGAATTGTCAGCAACTTGGATTGAATCAATAGAAGAATACACCAAGAATGTCAGGATTTTAAGATAATAATAAAAGGAGTATATTATGAAATTAGAACCGCTTTATGCAGAAAACATTATCGTAGCCGTCATATATAAAAATGAGTTTAGATGGTATGTAACAGATAAAGAACTATGGTTTTTAGATTATAATAAATTAGATAATGCATATAAAAATTTAGGTATAAGCATTGAAGATAATGACGAAACAGAAGAAAGAAATGGAATAAAAGTATTAGATCATGAAAATGTAGAAGTATTTTTAGTAAGGATTAATAAATATAAAACAACTAAAGAAGAATTAAATTATTTACTACTTGAAAATATTAAAAGGAAAAATGCAGGAGAAGATCTATTAGATTTTAGTCCAATCTTATTAATTAACTTTGATAATAAAATACTATATTCAATGTTTCCAGAACCGGCATCATATGAAAACTATGTACCAAAAGATTGGAGTGGTACATATGAAGATTTCACTGAATTCATACCTACATCAGAGAAATATTGGATAGATAAGTTTAATAATAATTTACTTTTACTATAATTTAAGTAGGAAAATAGAGATGATAGTATAAGAATTTATTACCTTAATAGAGCTTATGAGATTAATAGAGAAGTAAATAGAGTCACTAAAGCCAGAAATAAAGGAGTAAAATAGTCATGAAATATCCATATAGTTTTGAAGTGCTTAACAGTAGTGATTTAGTTATGAGACTTCCTCAAGAAATTAAACTTGTTGAAACTTTTTTAGGAATTGAAGTTACATCTTTTGGAGATTGGATTTTAGAAGAAATACATAATGTTTTAAACGGAGAAAAAAATTATGTAGTAGTAAATGGCAACATTTGCAGTTTAGAAATTCGGAACGACACAACTACTGTGTTAGACAATTTAGCCGAAGATGGTAAAGGAGAATATTGTGAGATTGAAACAATGGAATTGGTAGAATTAATTCATATTTGGTTAAATAAACGAAAAGAATATAAGAAAGATAAAAAATAAAGGAGTGTAATAATTTAAATAACTGGCCTCTTCATGAGAAGTCGACTTTATTTTTTATTCACAAAGGGGTATTAATATATGTTCCAAACTATACGCGTAGGGTTTCCTACGCTATTTATTTTGCTCATTGAGGTCAATCTTTCCTTCCCCTCTTCTACTTTTACCGATGATACTATTCTATATCAAGACATATTTCACATAAAAAGAGAAATCATTATTTACCATATTGCCCTTAGTTACTGAAACAATTATACTAGATGTAATCAGAATAAATAATCTGAATATTCTTAGAATTAAAGGTAATAGTTTTATACTCGCACATAGAGAGGTACGTTCTATTTTCCACTAAATAGATTAGAAAACGATAATAACACATTAGGAGGATTACGATGCACCAGCTTGATTCATTACATCCCATTATAGAAAAAATAATCAACAATATTGAAAAGTTAATGGTCGGAAAACGAAAAGAAACGATCTTAGCTTTGACAGCTCTCTTAGCTGAAGGTCATGTACTATTAGAAGATGTTCCTGGCGTCGGGAAAACAATGTTAGTACGGGCACTTTCTAAATCTATTGATGCTGATTACAAACGTATTCAATTTACACCTGATTTACTTCCATCAGATGTAACAGGTGTTTCTATTTATAATCCGAAAGAGCTTCAATTCGAGTTCAAGCCTGGACCAATTATGGGGAATTTTATACTTGCTGATGAAATTAATCGTACATCTCCCAAAACACAATCTGCCTTACTTGAAAGTATGGAAGAAGGCAATATTACAATAGATGGTATGACAAGACCGTTACCAAAACCGTTCTTTGTAATGGCTACACAAAATCCGGTCGAATATGAGGGAACATATCCTTTACCAGAAGCCCAGCTCGATCGTTTCTTATTGAAGCTAAAAATGGGATATCCTTCGCCAGAAGAAGAATTTGAAATTTTAAACCGGATGGAAAAAACAAATCCCCTCTCCCATTTACAAGCTATTACTACAATAGAAGAATTACTTTATTTGCAACAAAGCGTACGGGAAGTAAGTATGGACAAAGGAATTAAGCATTACATTGTAAAGCTTGTTAGTCAGACTCGTTCTTATAGTTCTATACAACTAGGTGCAAGTCCGCGTGGCTCGATTGCTTTAATGAAAGCTTCACAAGCTTATGCATTCATCCATGGCAGAAATTATGTTATTCCAGACGATATTAAATTTTTAGCTCCTTACGTGTTAGCTCACAGACTCATTCTAAAAATGGAAGCAAAATTTGAAGGAATAACAGGGGAACAAGTTATTTCAAAAATCGTTGCACGAACTACCGTGCCGACTCAAAGGAAGATGAACCTTTAATGAAACGCACGCTACGAGCACTATATCACGTTACGAAGTTATTACTAATCCCTTTATGCCTAGTGTTAACATTTGTGTATGCTATGCTTCAAGGAGGATTTGTAAGTTGGTTTTTATTTTACAGTATGGTTCCTATTGGTCTTTATTCACTTTTACTCCCCTTCTACGCTTTACGGGGTGCTGAAGTAAAAAGAATAACAAATCAAAACGATTATGTAGCAGGAGAACGATTTGTAAGCACGATTACAATAAAAAGAAAATTTCCTTTCCCCTTACTTTATTTAGTTATAGAAGATGAACTGCCACCACACCTTACAAGTTGTAGACAAACAAAGATGAATAAAACAATACTCTTTCCAGGATTAAAACGAAATATTTCGTTTCAATATGCAATTGACACAATCCCTAGAGGAGAGCACACTTTTTCAAGCGTACGAGTCAAAACTGGTGATCTATTCAGTATGATGGAGAAAGAAGTAACTTTTTCAGTTCCGGATACATTTTTAGTCTATCCTCAGTATGTAGATATAACGTATCAGCAATTGGAAAACCATTTCGAACAAGGAGCGCTCTCAGCAAATATAAATTTCACAAAAGACTCTACCATTTCTGTCGGTGTGAGAGACTATAAACCTGGTGACCGCTTTTCATGGATTGATTGGAAAGCAACTGCAAGAACAAACAACATTATGACGAAAGAGTTTGAACAACAGCGTAGCCATAATATTATGATATTCATAGACAGAACTGAGTCCCCTCTATTCGAATCAGTCGTCACATTTACTGCCTCTATTGTCAGGGCTGTATTGAAGCAAAATTCACCAGCGTCATTTGTGTCTGTCGGAAAAGAACGAACTTTTTTCCCTTTAGACAATGGAGATAGTCAGTTGCAGCAAATCTTTTGTCATTTAGCGAAAGTACAAGCGGACAGTGTATTCCCGCTCTCCCGGAGTGTAGAAATGGAATTAAGAAAAGTTTATGAACCCGTAACGATACTACTCGTGACAAGCGATCTTTCTCCCGATATTCAAAAGGCGGCTGACTATGCCGCTATACAAAATAGAAAATTACTAGTTTTTATTGTAAAAGAAAAACCGAATCAACTCTCACATCGAGAACTAAGTATTTTAGAAACTCTACAAAAACGAAAAATATTTGTAAATGTGGTTTATGAAAACCGATATACAAATGTGTTTTTTGAGGTGAGCAAATGACAACATTACAAACAAAATACAAATGGGATATGAGCAGATTCTTCATGCATGCATGCGCATTTCTACTTTTACTAGAATGGATACGACCCCTTATAGGTATTACAAACGTAGGTAGATTAGATATTTTTGTAATATTTATAGGAATTTGCTTCACTCTTTCTTTTTTTCAAATAAGGTGGCAAATTCCACTAAAGATCGTGACGATTTTATTCATCATTCATTTCCTGTATTATAAAAATGCTTTTATTAATCCAACTTGGCTAACAAAATTTTTTACTGATATTTCTCGAAATTCCTCCCTGTTATTTCAGGGGAATTTACTAGATATTTCTCCTGTTTTTCCTACACTTTTATTTTTTTTATCATTTTGGTTTTTGAGTGCTTTCATCTCTTTTTGGATGATTCATAAAAAGCGTGGATTGTTATTTCTTATATTGACTATTATTTATATCACCGCTTTTCATAACTTACATGTATACAATGCAAACTACGCTATTATTCGTACCGTTGTCATCGGCTTTTTTATGCTGAGTCTTCTTCGCATAGAACATATAAAAGAGAGTGAGCACTTACAAAATTATGCTAGAGAAATCTCAAAACTACTTAAACCTCTTACAATATTTATTGTATTGTCAGCAACCATCGCATACTTTGCGCCAAAATTTGGCCCTCAATGGCCAAACCCAATGGATTTTTTAAAATTCAACACATCCGAATCAAGTAAAAAACAAGAAGTTTCTAAAATTGGATATGGTCTTGATGACTCAAAATTAGGCGGTCCTTTTACGGCAGATCCTACAATTGTTTTCACAGCACAAACGCAAAACAAACAATATTGGAGAGTAGAAACGAAAGATTTTTATACCGGAAAAGGTTGGGAAGTTTCTGAAAATCAAAAGAAGGTTACTTTTAAAAATAAAAACGACGTCGTGAGTTGGTACGAACAAAATACAAAAACAGAGACAACTACGGCAACAATCACCATGCAAAAAAGTTATCCGCACCTTACCTATCCAGCAGGTTTAGTATCAGTTGAGGCTTCTTCCGATGTATCATACAGCGTTGACCCATTTTCAGAAAAAATCTATACGATGGACGCAGACTCTTCCACTACTTTACATTCATATAAAGTAACATATGAGGTCCCGGAGTTTTCCATAGAAAACTTGAAAGCTGTAAAAACGAATGAAGGTCAAGAAACAAATCCTTATTTCATGACAAAGTACACGCAACTTCCCGAATCATTACCGCAGCGAGTAAGAGACTTAGCTGTTAATCTAACAAATGATAAAAACAACCGATATGATAAAGTATTAGCTATTGAAAACTACTTTACTGACCATTCTTTTGTATATGAAACAACGAATGTCTCATTCCCTACCAAACACCAAGATTATGTAGATCAATTTCTTTTCGATACAAAAAGCGGCTACTGTAATAATTTTTCGACGTCTATGATTGTTTTACTTCGTTCTGCCGGGATTCCAGCTCGTTGGGTAAAAGGTTATACAGAAGGAACACTTGATAATACGTTGGTGGGTGCGGAAGGTGAGGATGTTTATAAAGTCGCGAACGATAACGCACACTCTTGGGTCGAAGTATATTTCCCTGGATATGGATGGATTCCATTCGAACCGACAAAAGGATTTACGAATCCCTATAATTTCACAAATAATACTCCTGCTCCTACTTTACAAAATAACGAAGTATATAATTCTAATAACGAACCCATACAACAACGAAACAATGAAGCAAAGCTCAAAAGTTTAATAGAAGATACAGAAGATGCTTCTACTAAAAAGATTCCAAATTCTAAAAATGGATTTTCTTGGTGGTACGTATTCCTCTCTACGATACCGATTAGTATTATAGGATACATTCTATTCATCACTAGAATGAAATGGATTACGTTTTTTATCATTCATTTCTATAAATATCGAAAAGATGATGCCGTTTATACAAAAGCTTACGATTCACTCCTAAAACAATTTGCGCGAATTGGTATACGACGAGATGAGAGTCAAACATTCCGAGAATATGCTCTCCATGTTGATACACTTTACAACTCGGCCGATATGCAACAACTTACTTTCAGTTATGAGAATGCTATATATCAAAAAGGACAAGCCGCAGCAGAATGGAAAAAATCCGTACACTTATGGGAAGTGCTTATGAAAAAAGCTGCTTCTCCACCTAAATCAAATGACTTCCATTCAGCGATTTAATATTGACAATGTGAATGTAAATAAAATGCCTCAAAGAACAAAATAGTTCTTTGAGGCATTTTTTAATAAAGTGAAACTCCTAGTTATTCGCCAAGTACCTTCTCAATCTCAACCTCTAAATCCACCGGCTTCGTTTGCGGTGCAAAACGCCCTACTACTTTTCCGTCTTTTCCAATTAGAAATTTTGTAAAGTTCCATTTTACTGCTTTCATACCGAGTAAACCTGGTGCTTGTTCTGTCATGTATGTATACAGAGGATGAGCCTTATCACCTTTTACATCAATTTTTGCAAACATTGGGAAGTTTACACCGTAGTTTAATTCACAAAAACTAGTAATATCTGCTTCTGTTCCTGGTTCTTGCCCTCCGAATTGGTTACAAGGGAAACCGAGTATTTCTAGCCCTTGTTCTTTATATTTATCATATACTTCTTGTAATCCTTTATATTGCGGTGTAAACCCGCATTTACTAGCTACATTTACAATAAGAAGTGCTTTTCCTTCGTAATCTTTTAACGATTTTTCTTCACCTGTAATTGTTTTAGCTGAAAAGTCATAAACTGTCATTGTCCTTACCCCTCTCTTCACTATCATTCCATGTTTATACTATACTACATTCGTGAATTTACAGCTCTTATTACGTATTTCTCTCTACAATTGAAAGCGCTTTATTTTCGTTCGAAAATTCGACACAAATTACTAGACTTTTATGATGGAAAGTTTTACAATTGAATTGTGAACAAAATGTGACAGTTTATATTCTATTATTATAGAAAAGGATGGTGTTCAATATGAAAACTGCACAACATGAAACGATTTCAAATCGCGAGTTTTATTTCGTACTATATATGATGTTATTGTATGTGATTGGCTGGGTAATCGATGTAAATGGTTTATTTTTAAGCTCCTACTTTAATTTAGCGGGAGAGATTATGCTTCCATTAGTTGGCGGCATTGTTGGACTATTCGTTATGTCTATTAATAAACAACAAAGACAATAAGAACATTACAAAAAGGCAGAAGACGAAACTTTCGTTTTCTGCCTTTTTGTATTTTTAGCGTATAATAGTTACATACCGTATATAAGGAGTGGTAAAGATGAAAAAAGTAGAACAATTATCTTCTCACCTATATCTGATTGATGATTTTGATTTACAACATAATGAACGAACTGGTACGTACGTTTTATTAGGTGATGATATTACTTTAATTGAAACTTGTGCAGCCCCTTCTCTTCCGTATATTTTAGACGGCTTACAACAATTACATATTGATTTAAACGAAGTTAAAAACATTATCGTTACACATGTTCATTTAGATCACGCCGGTGCTGCTGGTTTAATGATGGAAAAATGTCCAAATGCTACTTTATATGTGCATTCTCGCGGTGCTCGTCATATGATTGACCCAACAAAACTCATTTTAGGTGCAAAAGCTGTGTACAAAGAAGATTTCGATAAACTTTTTGATCCAATTCTTCCAATTGAAGAAGAACGTGTTCATATTGTACAACATGGTGATACGTTACAAATTGCAGAAGACCGCATCCTTACATTTTATGATACACCGGGACATGCAAAGCACCATATTAGCATTCACGATTCATTAACAAACGGCATTTTTACTGGCGATACAATTGGAATTTATTATAGAGAACTCGCAGACCTTGGTGTAGAACTGTATCTACCATCAACGTCCCCTTCACAATTCCAACCAGATGCGATGATTGCTTCTAAAAATCATATTCAAAGTATGAATGTAGATACTATTTATTTCGGCCATTACGGCGCATCATCCAATGTTACAGAAGTATATAAGCAACTAGAACATTGGTTACCTATTTTCGTTCATACTGGTAAAGAGGTCTTTGAAAAATATAATGATTTCGATGAAGCTACTAAAGCTTTGCAAACTGTATTAATGGATAAGGTCTCTTCTCACCTTACAAAGTTAAACGTTCCATCAGATCATTCCGTTTATAACATTTTACATCTAGATATAGAAATTAGTGCGATGGGCATTATAGATTATTTCACGAAGCAAGAAAAAGCAAACACCACTATTAAATAACCGTAAAAGAAGAGATGTACAACAGTAGTTATTGTATATCTCTTCTTTTTTTGAATATATTTTGAGTAAAGGATGGTGGAATATAATGCAAAAAGTGATGCTATACCTCTGCTTTACATTATTGATCGTCTTATTATTATTTATCGGAGTGAAAATTCAATTTTATTTAGATACAGACGCACAAGTAAACTTTAACGTTTATCCAAGATTATTCTACTTTACACTCTTCCCTCTTATAGTCGGCATTTTATTACGATTCCTTCAATCTACTAATCGTGAAACGAGTAAACAAAACTGGCGCTTTCAACCGGATAAATTTATCGCCATTACTGTGCCTACACTATTCATTTCCTTTTCTCCAGCTCTACTCTTTTCACCAGTTGGTGCATACCTACCTTATATAACTAATATTATTCTTATCAATACAACTTTTGTTACGATAATTAGTTTAATAGCTGGTTATTCCCTTTTAGATTGTTTTATACAAAAAGATACTGCAAATATGAAAAAATATAATTGAATACTCTATTTTATTTCAATAAAAAGGCTCTAAGCGAAAGCTTTGAGCTTTTTTTAATTATCTCACCTTTTCGTCTACATACTCCATAAACTGCTCCGCTTTCATAAATCTTTCTTTATATGCCTCAGGTACTTCTTCTACTTTTATTGCACCGGTTGATTTTGTCTTCACTCGTACGATTTCATGTGTCATTAAAGCTTCCATATAGCGATCAAACTCTTCTTGCGTTAATACTTCTCTACTTGATTTATGACCATTTAATTTATCAAAGTATGGTTGAAGGCCCATACTTACCTTTTTCATTTCTTCTCTTTTTGCTGGCGATAATGCATCATAATCAATATTGCCGTTCGAATCTCCGTACGCAAGCTTTGCATTTGTTAATTTCTTTAGTTCTTTTGTAAACACTTCATATTCTTTTGTACTCATTTCATCTTTCGCTTTTGATAGCTTTGCACTAAAACGCATGTACGCCTCTAATGTCATCGTTCCAGCATGTTTTTTTAAGTTTTCAAAAGACCCGTATATACCATCTGCCATAATAGATTGATATGCAAAACCAGTTGTCGGGATTAAAAACGCCGCTGCAAGTACTCCTGCGATAAGGCGTTTCTTCTTCTTACTTCCCCCACGCTTCATTTTTATTTGAACGATTACTTTTTCTTTCAACTCCGGCGGCGCAACAATCCCCTTCGCTTCTTCTTGTATAGATTCTCGAACTCTACAATCTAAACAACTCATTTCACATTCCCTACCTCTCCTAAAAAGATTTCTTCTACTTGCTCTTTTTGACGTAGTTTCTTTAAAGCCGAATGAATTCTAGATTTCACAGTACCAATTGGAATATGTAATATTTCTGCTACTTCTTCTTGTGAGTAGTCGTGCAAGTACCTTAAAATAATAACTTGTTTCAATTTATACGGTAATTTATGAATAAGTTCGATTAGTTTTCGATTTGATATTTTACTTACAACATCGTTAGAAAAATCACTTTGTACCGGTTTTCTTTGCTCTTCTGCTTTTTTTATAATTCGTAGTCGCATCCACCTCTTTCTTCTATAAGAGTGAATTTGTTTAATTACAAGTCCAATTAGCCAAGGACGAAATGGCTTCTCGCTATCATACTTACGAAGCGATTCATATAGCTGTATGTATATTTCTTGAACGACATCATCTACATCCGCTTTATCATCTATTAAAAAATGTGCTGTCTTATATACTTCGTGAATCGTTACATCATATAATTCGCTATACGCTTCTTTATTTCCTGATAAAGTTAATTGGATCAAATCTGTATACACTGTTTCATCCTTCATATACCACCCCTCCTTTGTCTTACACTTTATATTGGCAAGTAATCTATATTTCGTTCGATTTTTTCAAAAGTTTTTTATATAAATTAATATAATGATTCAATACGTTCATAAGCTTCACTTATAACCTTGCATAACTATTATATAATTTTCCAATTCCTGATAAAGATTTAAAATGATTTATATAGTCAAATTTAGGGGGATAAATAATGAAAGCTATCATTGTAACATCGTTCGGTGGTCCTGAAGTGATGAAATATACAGATGTGGATATGCCGGTTATTTCAGAAAATCAAGTTTTAATTCGCGTTGTTGCTACAAGTGTAAATTTCGCTGATATTAAATCACGTTATGGCAAAAAAGGAAATAAAGTACTACCTTTTATTCCAGGGATAGATGTCGCTGGTATAGTAGAACGTGTCGGCTCTCATGTGAAAAATATAAACCCTGGACAACGTGTCATTGCTTTTCCTCAAAATGGATCTTACGCAGAATACGTTGTTTCAAATGAAAATCTTACTTTCGTTTTACCTGATGAAGTCGACTTTCAAACTGCAGCAGCATGCCCTATCGTATCTTTCACAAGCTATAATTTACTCGCAAATGTAGCAAGGCTTCAACAAGGTGAATCTGTACTCATTCATGCGGCTGCTGGTGGAATTGGTACTACAGCTATTCAACTTGCAAAACTATTAGGGGCTGGAAAAGTTATCGGTACTGTCGGAAGTGAAGCAAAAAAAGAAATTCCTTTATATGCTGGAGCTGATTATGTAATTTGTCATCAGAATGAAGATTTTGTAGAGAAAGTCAATGAGCTGACAAACGGTGAAGGGGTTGATGTAATTTTAGATTCTATTTCTGGAACTGTTTCGGAAAGAAGTTTAAAATGTCTTGCTTATTACGGCCGCCTCGTTCATTTCGGTAATGCTAGTGGTGAAATTGGCAATTTTCAAACGAAAGATTTACATGCAAGTTGCCGCTCTATACTCGGTTTTAGCTTTGGAACTACACGAAAAAAACGTCCTGAACTACTCCAAGAAACTGCAAATGAAGTTTTCCGTTATTTGCGTGACGGACGTTTGCAAATCAAGGCTACGAAATCTTTTCCACTTCAAGATGCAGGGAAAGCACATGAATGGGTCGAAAGTAGAAAAAGTACAGGGAAAGTAATACTAACTGTTCAGTCCTCCTCCTGAAATGAATACTTGAAACCGAGGTGTCATTCATGGGATCACGAATTATGCATGCTATTATCGCTAACGGTATTGCCGAAAAACTATGTATTCAAGATAGAACTTCTTTCATACTCGGAGGTGTAGCCCCTGATGCGGTTCATTCAGCAGAAGAAAAAGGAACTTCACACTTTTACGCTGGCACAACGAAAAATTATACGAGAAGGATAGCTTTTAATTCTTTTTTTCAAAAATATAAAGCTCAAATGGATTCCCCTTTTCTCTTAGGCTATTACACTCACCTCATTGCTGATGATAATTGGCTAAGCGGCTTTTTTCTTCCTTGGTTAAAAAATAGAATAGAAAATGATGAAACGATCGCACCTATGTACTATAACGATTTTAAATTGTTAAATGCAAAATTGCTTCATCATTACGATAAAGAACAACAGCTCTTCTCGCTTCTCAATCAAGATGCTCACATTGTCGATATTGAAGAGGTTTCTAAAGAAAATGTTTTAGAATTTCGAAAATATCTTTTTGAAGATATGTTGTATCCAAAGCAACATTTGCATGAAGACTTACAGGTGTTTACGTTTAATCAAATTGTCGGTTATATGGAAACCGCTATTGAAAAAGGAACATTTTTTATTAAACAACTCTCTCATGATAAATTCATTTCAAAGATTTAATCCCCCTCAATATGTTTGAGGGGGATTTTCACATAACAATATTATTATCGGTTCTTTTCCATAACCGCAAAATAATTCCCTTCACTATCAGCAAAGTTAAATACTTTACCAGAAGGCATAGTTACCATTTCGCCAACAGTAACATTTTTATTTTTTAAATCTGCATATAATTGATCAAGATTTTCTGAGAAGAACATTAAAGACGGTGTACCAAGATTCAATTCTGGGCTCATCTTAGAGATAACTTCTTTATTATGTAATATAATGCTCGTTTCAGCACCGTTAGTTGGAGCGATTTCAATCCATCTCATTCCTTGTTTATTATCTTCCTCTGCAACTACATGAAATCCTACCTTTTCCGTCCAAAAATTTACTGCCTCATCTTGATTATTTACATATAACATAATTTGTCCTACTTTATGGATCATTGCATTTCCCCCTAATGGTTTTTATATTCTATGTAGCTTTCTACAAATACTATCGTTATTCCTTTTGAGTTGGTATGTACTTCTTTGCAAAATTTATCGACTGACTCATCCCATCCAGTTCATCAAAATAATCATTTCTTTCAATCATGTTATATCCATTGAATCCAATTTCATCTAATACCTTGAAGAATATATCGAAATCCACTTCACCATTTCCTACTGCTACTTCAATATACTTACTTGAACTATCGCTTTTCACTTTTGTACAATCTTTAATATGAGTTTGTACTATATAATCTTTTAATAGCAATAAACCTTCTACCGGATTTTCATTTACATCACTAATTAAATTTGCTGGGTCAAAGTTAACCGCTAATCCTTTTGAATTTATATTTTCTATAAATCGCTTTAACACTATCGCTTTTTCAGATCCTGTCTCAATAGCGAAAAATCCTCCAAATCTGAACGCTAAGTCTCCTATTTCATTACAAACACGTATCATTTTATCATAGTACTCACTATTTTCATCATCAGGGATTTTCCCAATATGGGCAGTTACTATGTTAGCTCCTAACCTTAACCCTTTATCAGTAATATATTTAAGACTCTCTATTGCACATCCAGCTTCAGTTCCTATCATTCCATTTTCTCCGAAGCTAATTGCTAATGACGGGACTTGAATCTCATTAAAAGATAAGTTTTCTTTTAATGTGTTCCATTGTACCTTTGAAATGTTAGCTAAGTTGAAAGTCGAATTCATAGCATATAATTGAATATATTCTAACCCCCATTCTCTCGCCTTCTTTATTCCTTCGTTTACTTCAATATGTTTCGTATTTAAAAACATTCCTAATTTCCTATCCATATGTGTACCTTCTTTTTATTATTTCGTATCAGTTTAATATTCGACTTTTTTTATATTATTTCCTCGTATAAACGAAATAAATAAACTACCCTTTTTTCGATACTCCCAGTAAAAGCATATATATGATAGGCACATAAAAAACACTAATACAATTCCCATTATCACTTGATTACAAATAAAAAAGACGTAACTACAAATAGTTACGCCTTCCTCATCATTTATCTAGGCTTTTTCTTCCCAGTAAATGCTGGTTTCTTTTTCTTTGGTGCTTTCGGTTTTGTTTCTACAAATGATCCTTTGAACATTTCTTGCTTCGTAAATACGATACCTAGTTTTTTCGCAAATTGTAGTAATTTACGCTCTTCTTGCGGTGTTACAAGAGATACAACAGTTCCTTCTTTACCCATACGTCCAGTACGTCCAGAGCGGTGAATATATTGGTCTACTGTGTCTGGTAATTCCAAGTGAATTACATGTGTTAAATCGTCAATATCGATACCGCGTGCTGCAATATCAGTAGCAAGTAAAATTTCTAATTTTCCTCCGCGGAAAGCACGCATCGTCGCTTCACGCTCTTGTTTACTTGCTTCTGCATGAAGAGCCGCTGCTTTCATTTTACGGAATTTCAATTTCTCTGTAATTTCGTCTAAACGGAATGGGTCGTTTAAGAAAGCAACTGCTTTTACATCGCCCATATGCATAATTCTTCTTACGTAATCATTTTTCTCGCGTCGCTCACAAATGATATACGTATGCTCAACTAAGCTTTTTGACTCTGCTCGTGTTACACGTACTAATTGTGGTTCAACTGCTAAGTCACGTGCCGCATCTTCTGCAGCTTTTGTCATTGTAGCCGAGAAGAATACTAATTGACGATCGCGCATCGTAGATTTAATTACATCTTGTACAGCGCCCATCATCTTTTGTTTTACAATTTGATCAAACTCATCAAATACAATTGTTTTCACTTCATGCATTTTTAGCTTTTTCATACGAATTAATTCTAAAATACGTCCCGGTGAACCGACAATCACTCTTGGGTGTTTCTTTAATTTTTCTACTTGGCGCTTAATATCTGCACCACCAATTAAAGATGCACCTGAAATTTCAGTTCCTGCTGTAAACTTTTGAACCTCTTCATGAATTTGCATGACAAGTTCACGTGTTGGTGCTAAAACAACAACTTGTGGCTGTTTTACTTCAGGATTAATTTTATGTAAAAGGGGTAATAAGTACGCTAATGTTTTTCCTGTTCCAGTTGGAGATTCAGCTATAACGTCTTGTCCTTCTAAAATAGTTGGAATCGCTTGTTTTTGAATTTCAGTTAACTCTTTAAAACCAGCCTTCTCCCAAGCTTGTTGTAAAAATGGTTGCATATCTTTTATCATTTGTTTTTCTCCTTTATCTCTATTTTTGAAGAAAATGTTGTATTGTTCGCACCGTTTCTATCATGTGTGAAATAACAGCTATTAAATCATCAACATGGTCTTCTGTAATCGCTTTTTGAAATAGAACCTCTACCTTATTATGATATGAAATCGCTTGCTTATTATATTCGTATGAAAGTTTTTGCGTAATCATTCTTTCTTTTCCCCATATAGAATGCATGAAAGTTTCAATTTCTTCGCACATTACTTCTGGTTTTTCTATCGGGAATGAAAATGCTAATTTCATTTCACAACCTGGTGTAAATTGTGGTACTTCTAATATTTCACCAGACAAGTTCTTTGCATCTACAGATAGTGAAAATGTTGCTTCTACTAACGGTTCGAATGGTTCTGTTAATTGAAATGAAATATGATATATACGACTTAATGAAGCAAGGTCCATCATATCTTTTCGATCAGTTACAAGAATATCTCCATGTAAATCAAAATCATAAACAGCGCCTTCTACGATTACTTTTAAATTATCAAAAGCAGTTGGATCAAACATAATTTCCTCCAAAAAACAGGCGCCTTTCGATGGAAAGGCGCCACTTGATGTATATATAGTTTACAGATAAACGAGATGAATTACAACCTTTTAGAATAAACCTACTGCTTTTCCATCTTCATTTACATCCATTTGTAGTGCTGCTGGTTGTTTTGGAAGGCCTGGCATTGTTAACATTGTTCCTGTTAACGCAACGATAAAGCCTGCACCAATGGATGGTTTTAGCTCACGAATTGTAACGATAAAGTCAGATGGACGACCTAATTTCGTTGCATCGTCAGAAAGAGAGTATTGTGTTTTCGCCATACAAATTGGTAGGTTACTCCAACCTTCGCCTTCATATTGAGCTAATTGCTTACGTGCTTTCGGAGCAAATTCAATATCTTTTGCGCCGTACACTTTTTGAGCAATTGTACGAATTTTCTCTTCTAATGGTAATTCTAATTCATAAAGTGGTGCGTAGTTGTTTTCACCTTTTTCAATTTCTTTTAACACTTTTTCAGCAAGGTCAACTCCGCCTTGGCCGCCTTTCTCCCAAACTTCCGTTAAGGATACCGCATAGCCACGCTCATTACACCATTCTTGTAAGTATGCAACTTCTGCATCTGTATCTGTAATGAATTTATTAATTGCAATTACGAAAGGCACACCGAAGCTTTGAATTGTTTCAACGTGCTTCTGTAAGTTCTCCATACCTTTTGCTAATGCATCTACATTTTCTTCTTTTAATTGATCTTTTGCTACGCCACCATGCATTTTAAGCGCACGAATCGTCGCAACAATAACAACTGCTTCTGGTTTAATGCCAGCTGCACGAGCTTTAATATCTAAAAACTTCTCAGCACCTAAATCTGCACCAAATCCAGCTTCTGTAATAACATAATCACCTAATTTTGCTGCCATTGTAGTAGCGATAACACTGTTACAACCGTGAGCGATATTCGCAAATGGTCCGCCGTGAATGATAGCTGGTGTATTTTCTAACGTTTGCACTAAGTTTGGCTTTAATGCATCTTTTAATAATAATGTTAACGCACCTTCTACCCCTAAATCTTTAACCGTTACAGGTTGATTTGCAAAATTATAAGCAACTACGATGCGTGATAGACGTGCTTTTAAATCTTGAATATCTGTTGCAAGGCAGAATACGGCCATAATTTCAGATGCTACTGTAATATCAAAACCGTCTTCACGTGGTACACCTTGAACCGGTCCACCAAGACCAATTACTACGTTACGAAGGGCACGATCATTTAAGTCAACACAACGTTTCCAAACGATTTTACGCGTATCAATTCCAAGTGTATTTCCTTGTTGGATATGATTATCAATAAACGCCGCTAACGCGTTATTAGCAGTTGTGATCGCATGGATATCTCCAGTAAAGTGAAGGTTAATGTCTTCCATTGGTACAACCTGTGAAAAACCACCACCTGCTGCTCCGCCTTTTAGCCCCATCGTTGGTCCAAGAGATGGTTCGCGAAGTGCAATTACTGTTTTCTTACCAATTTTATTAAAAGCTTGACCTAAACCAACTGTTACTGTTGATTTACCTTCTCCAGCTGGAGTTGGGTTAATCGCTGTTACTAAAACAACTTTACCGTCTTTCTTATTCTGTAAGCGCTTAAAAATATCAAGAGATAACTTACCTTTATAATGACCGTATGGCTCTAATTCATCTTCTAAAATATTTAATTCAGCTGCAATTTCTTGAATCTTCTTCATACTTGCTTCTTGTGCGATTTCAATGTCGGATTTAACTGTTGTAGTAGTTGTCATATACCCTAGTCCCCCTTTAATTGGTTCTGATGATATTGTATCAGTTTTTTGTATTTTCTGCACTTATTTACCTCCTAAAAATTCTTTCATTTCTTTATGCTTTTTTAACATAAATACCCATAAGAATGTTAACGATTGTTGTAACTCTATAGGAAGTTGACCTAACATCTTCTCATTTACTCCGCGCTTATATACACCGATTCCATCTACAACTTTAAAACCTTGTTCTTTTGCTAACTGTTCAAATTCCCAGGGCATCATCGTATTACAAACAACGTCTTTGCCGTATAAACGAGGATAACTGTTCTCGCGCGGCTTTGCTGTCGGTCCTAAAATTGCAATACATGCATATCCATCCCTTTTTAGAACACGCTTTATCTCATTTAATGCTCGTAATGGCTCCTCGGTCCATTCTAAAGAATTAATTGCCATAATTGCTTCAAATTGTTCATTTTCGAACGGTAAGGAAGAAAGATCTCCTTTTATAAAGGATAAATCCGGTCCCTCTCCGCGCTCCTTACCTTTTTGAATCATCACTTCTGATAAATCTACTCCAACTGCTTTATAGCCCGCGCGACTTAATTTATATGTACCGTATCCATCTCCACAACCAACGTCAAGCACCTTGGCTTCTTTCTTCACATATTGTTCAAAAAATGGAATAATCGTACTCCTACTCCCACTATCCCACATCTCCTGACTATTTTGATTCCAAAACTCTGCACTACTATCCCATTTCTTCTCTGCTGATTCATGCCAATTAAATTTCGTCATACATTCCCCTACCTTCACGCTTTATCACTCATTTCATTCTACATCATTTTCCAAAATTCCTGTTTTATCTTCATTAGGAAATGTACATGCTAATAAAGGAATCTTTATTCTCCAATTTTTGCTTTACTTGGGTTTAACTCATACTCATGTTCTTCTCTTTATGAAAGATAATATAAGTACACCCAATTGAAAGAGAGGGATGTACATGCGAAGAAAGAGAAATCATCATTTTAAAAGTGGTGAAAAAAACGAAGAGTATGCAGCTGAAATATCACCAGCTGGCATTCCAATTAGACATAAACGTAAAGAAATTTCAAATGAAATAGAAGGTACAAATACCGGTGCAATGATAGGCTATGTCGCTTTATTTCTTTCGCTTTTCTCCATTGCATTTTATCCAGTTACACTCGGTTCTCTTGCGATTTTAGTCGGCTTATTAGCTGTCAATTTTGGAGCAAGAACCCTTGGATATACCGCAATTGGTTTTGGTAGTTTTTCTGTTTTATTTACTTTACTTTATCCGCTTGCTTTGTCAGCGTTTTAAAAAAACACACCAAGTTATACTTGGTGTGTTCATTCATGATACAACATAATATGACCGCATCCACAACAATGCTTCGCTGTAATTTCTTGAAACACTGGATAATTTTCTTCATCCCGATGCTCAATAAATACCTTTTCAAATCGATACATATTTGGCGCATATGCCCAATCTTGTTTCGTACGTGCGTATAATGTAGAAGAGAAAAACTCCTCACCGCCACAAACAATACATTCCTTCTTCATCAATATCCCTCCTATGCTTGTCTTACTTCATCTATATGAACATAAGCATAAAAAAAAGACCTTCTATTACTAGAAAGTCTTCTCTGAAACAAAAAGAAATGTACCAAACATTCCTACCCCGCTATATTCTTTTGTAACATCAGCTTCTGTTTTAAATGTTTGCTTTACAGTCATAAAGAATACACCATTTCGTGCATCTGTACTTTCAAATTTTAGTTTTTCTTTTTTACCATCTACATTTTGTGTGCATTCAAAACTACCCTCGTCACATTTCAATGCATACTTATCTTCTAGATACAATTTAAAATCTGATTCTTTCGGACAAGTGATAAGTAAAATTGCCACAAGAATAATACTTACAATACCCGCAATTGTATAATATTTCTTCATTTGTACTCCTTTCAAAAGACAAGAAAACTTGACTGCATGCGCCAAGTTTTCTTAGTCCACAACCCATTGCCACTCTTGTTCTTTCTTATCAAAAATAAGCCAACCAGTCTCTGTTGCTTCTTCTTTCAATTCATCGATATTATCTAGTACCTCATCCGTACTTTCATACGAACCGACTACATAAACTGGAATTTCAAGACCCCTTCTTGACTCAATTTTCCCTGCCAGATCAATATAAAGACCATCTTCCATTAATGGAATAAGCCCCATAATCACTTCTTTTGAAATTGCTGGGAAAATTTTTGATTTTTGGAAGAAAGAAAAACGTTTCTTACCGAAAGCACCGAGTTTATAAGGAATAACTTTACTTAACATTCCTACAAAATCAGCAATTCTACGATAATACACTTTGTTGTACCATCCGTCATCATGTGAAAAATAAACAAATCTATTTTTCAATAACGGAAAGAACGTTCTTGCAAGTGGTTCTTTTTTGTGAGCCAAATATAAAAGCTCTGCAATTTCTTTTGGCTCTAGTTCATCTAAATCGCTTGCATCATCAAAATCTACCCAACAAAATTCATCAAATTCATCAATCTCTGCTTGAATTAACTTATGTATATTTTCTTCCTCAACATATTCAAATAAAGTATGATAATGAAAATCTGTCCATTCAAAATTATGCTTTAAAAGCAACACTTGATGAAGCGGTGAAGGGATGTTACTTGCAAACTCTTTAAACGTAATTCCTGATGTAATAAAACAATGACCTCGACGATTACCATTAATATATATCATATTCTTTACTTGGTCAGATCCTCCAGACAAAGCACCTAGCCACCTTCGTTTTATATGTTTCAATTCTATAGCATATTTTAACATGAAAAATTTTAGAAACATAGAAAAAACTTCAAAAACTATTTACAATTTCATGTGTTTTATTACATAGTGATTACAAGAAAAAACACCTGCTTGTAAGCAGGCGTTTTTAAAGGATTTCATCTGGGTTTTGAGGATGATGATTTCCCTCTTTCTTTTCATCTTTTTGGAACATCGATTGAATTTTATCAATTGTTTGTGGAGCTAATTCAATCATTTTCTCTGCTAAATGTGTCGCATTTTGCAAATGAAGAATATTTACTCCATCTTTATTCACCACAAGAAATGCTACTGGTGTAATAGAAACACCACCCGCGCTACCGCCACCAAATGCAGGGTTACCGTTCGCTCTTTGTCCATCATTCGTTTGGAAATCAGAACCTCCTGCTCCAAAACCGAACGCTACTTTAGAAACCGTTAACACTACACCACCGTCAGCCGTTTGAACAGGCTCTCCAACAATCGTATTTACATCGACCATTTCTTTTAAATTTTCCATTGCCGCTTTCATTAATCCTTGAATTGGATGATCCACCGTTCATAACCTCCTTTGTCATATCTTTCCTAGTTTTTCCGAAAGTTTGTGAACTAAACATAAAATTTTATATTGATTTCAAAAAACTTAAGTTGTAATATTTAGAAAAATAAAAAAAGAGGTCGATTCGTTATGATGCGAAAATTAACAAAGAAAGATCATGAACAAGTATTCGCTTACCTAAAAGAAGAAGCAGCCCTTAACTTGTTTATTATTGGAGATATTGAAGCTTTCGGTTATGACACAGATTTTCAAGAATTATGGGGCGTATTTAAAGAGAATGGAACATTAAAATCAATTCTACTCCGATTCCACGATTCATTTATACCCTATAGTAAAGAAGAACTTGTTACCACTGATTATGAGACAATTCTTTCCGCATATAAGCCGCTTAAACTCTCTGGTAAGTCAACTATTGTAGAAAGGTTTGAAACTGCTTCCAGTCTACAATTAGGCTCCAAAAATGAAATGTATTTTTGCGAATGTATAGATGCCGACAACTTGCCTAGTACGCCTGCCCAAGAAACAATTAAACTTGCCACACTAGATGATGTAGAGCGAATTATGCAATTAAGAAGTAGCATCGATGAATTCCCGACTGCTCATGAATCAGAAAAAATTTTAAGGCAAGCTCTCGAAACAAATACAGGACGTACATATTATATTGAAAAAGACGGTGCAATCATCGCATCCGCCTCTACTTCCGCTGAAAATTCATTATCTGCAATGGTTGTTGGCGTATGTACACACCCGAATTACCGCGGAAATGGATTTGCTTCACTCATATTACAAAAAATGATTCAAGACTTTACGAAAGAAAGCCGAACACTTTGCCTGTTTTATAACAATCCAACTGCTGGACGAATTTATAAACGACTAGGGTTTAAAGACATTGGGATGTGGACGATGTATCGATAATAATAAAAAGCCGATTTAAAATCGGCTTTTATACATATTGTGCTATTCCAGCTTCAAAAGCTTTCTTATCATTATTTAGTACGCCAAATAATGCTTCTTGAAGCGCAAATGTACTCTTATAAAAATACATTCGCTCCTTTACTGCTTCTAAATTAGGATAATAGGCTTCAAATAGTTGTAAAAACTCTTCTCCATAACTAGCTAATATGCCAGCAAAATCATAAGCTGGATCTCCAATGCTCGCCCCACCAAAATCTATGACCCCTGAAATATTCTTTTTTGTTGCACTATATAAAATGTTTGTCATGCCAAAGTCCCCATGAACAAGACTAGGAGTAAAGTTAAAATGACTACTTTCATTTAAATATAACTCAAACGATGTTGAGACCTCTTTTCTCGCTACATTTCTCATGAATGGATAAACATGTTCTTTTAATTGGCTATATAAACTATTTATTTCTGAATACATATCAGTACTATCACATTGCATAATACCTTCGAATGTAGATAACGGAATTTCATGCAACTCTTTTAAAAATCTCGCCAATGTGTACGCAAGTTTCTGTAATTGCTTTTCATCATTTATTTCTGTAAAAACATTTTCCCAAAACGGGTCTCCTTCAATCATCTCATAACCTGCAAATACTTTCCCTGGTACTTCATTTTGAAACCCTTGATAACTTGGATTGGGAATTTGAAGCGTAATGAAGGGTCTTATTTTCTCTAGTAACTGTGTTTCTATTCGAAGTTTCTGAATACCTTTTTCATATTTCGGAAACCGGAATACTATATTATCATTTACAATTAACACATCATTATTTTGACCTATTTCATTTATATAAACAGAATTTATTTGCAATTCAGGATACAACCTTTGTAAATACGCAACATACTCATTTTCTTTTCTCATTCTTTCTCTTCTCCCGTTCAAACTATTATTCTCACTTCAAAGTCATAATGACCTGTCTTTCAACAAAAACAAACTGTTCGTACATCTCTTTTGCAAAATTTCCAGCAAATACATTCAAACGAATTTCTGAATAATTCTTTTGTAATTCCTTAATACCAGCCTCCATTAACTTTCTTGACAATCCTTTCCCGCGGTACTCTGGAAAAACATACAATTCGTATATAAACCCTAGTTTTTCATGAGAAAAATAGTCCGTATTTTCCCCTATTAATATCCAACCCATTACAACGTTTTCTTCTTTAACGACTAAATAATACGCTCCCTTTTCTACAATCGGCCTTGTAATTTCAATCGCTTTCTCTGTATTTAAACGACAATTTCCCCTCGTACCTTCAAAAAGCGATTGAGCTGCATATTGTATTATTTCGTCCGTTTCTTCCCGATTTGCCTTTTCTATCATTTTTTACAACTCTCCTCTTTAATAGGCATTAATATCGCTCGTTCAAGATCCTCCGCTTCCATAACAATTGCCATCAATCCCTTTTCTGTACTTGTCTCATGAAGCTCCCCCTTTTCCCAAAACACAGCTTGTCCCGCATACATATCCTTCTCCGTCCACAATAAGAAGCAGTTGCGATACAACTGCTTCATGATATCCAATTATTCCATTCTCTTTTAAATGCATAGCACCGATATGTATATTCCCTTGATGGTTTACTATTTTCGACATTATGAAATTAGATTGAAATGCTGTAATTTGCTTTCCTACTTTTTCACTAAAATCAAAGATTTTCACTTCTAGTCCTCCTTATATGTATAAAACCATCCTTACTGTCTGCATCATATGTCCTTCAAAATCTTCTTCAAATTCTTCTAATTGTGCAAAACCTTTCGCTTCATAAAAACGTTTTCCTTTTTCATTCGCTGCTTCTACATGAATGTATAGTTTCCGAATTCCTTTTAATACTGTTAACCCTTTTTGTAATAAAGCACTTCCTATCCCTTTCCCTTGTTGATCTGGTAACAAATAAATTGCTCCTAATTCTGCTTCGTTTTGCAGTCTAACAGGTGAAAAATTTGCAAAGCCAATGACTTCTCCCTCTTCTTCTGCAACGAATAAATGTGTATTCTCAAGACGATATTTCATTTTTTCATCAGAATAAGCCTCGTCTAAAAAACTGTCTTGAATCTCTCTCGGAATAATGCCTTCGTATGTATCATGCCAAGCTATTTTCGCTACTGATTGTACAGCATGAATATCTTCCTGCTTCATTTCTCTAATTACATATGTCATCTCGATGTCTCCATTCTCTTTAAATTATATTCTGCTAATATACGAGAAGAAATGGCAGAACCATTTTCATAATTCACCTTTATTAATTTTAATTTCTCAATTGAAGCTGTTGCATGATCAAATTTTTCATAAATATATTCCATTACGCTTAAAAACTGATTTGTATATAATCTATTTGCAATCGTACAATGCGGAACCCACTTTCCCGGTACGTAATATGAATTTGGGTTGTCATGAAAATTGTTAAAATAATCATGATAAGAATGATGAAATTTTAACAATGCATCAGTAACAGTCGGTGCTAGAAAGACCGTTCCGTTAGTAGGAAAAGTTCCAATAGAAGGAAAAGTTACTGGATCCATATTTTCTTGAATAGCTACAAACTCCCCTAATTTCTCCTTATACAAATGAACATTTAACTCATTATAATCAGCTAACATAATATGAGGTTCTGCTCCAGCTAATTGATTTGTGCCAATGATATTTGTTAATTCATTTTGCAATTCTGTAATTTTATTAGTAAATACACGATCAAATGTAGCAATAATAGCGTACATATCCCTTCACCCCTTTGTTACACATAGCGCTTCCCATTCTTCACGAATCATTCCCATTCGAATAGAGTCATAGTACGTTCCGTTATAATAACGGCATTTTCGCATTCTACCTTCTAAGCTCATTCCTATTTTCTCCGCTACTTTCATCATACGTTCATTACCAGACCAAGTCGTGAGCCCTACTCTACCAATCTCCATCTTTTCAAATAGTAAATCCCGATATAACGTTAACGCTTCTGTACCGTAACCGCCATTCCAGTAAGCCGGATTATAAATGACAATTCCCATCTCCAACCAACGCGTCGGTTTATACTCCCAATAAAATCCGACCGTCCCTATAACTTGACCGTTATGTTCTATAATTAAATTGGATAGCGGTTCTTCTTTTAAACGAGTTTGCATCTTTTCCTTATAGGCTGAGTATTCTTGCATCGAAAACGGAAAATACGGTGCATCCCATTTTTTCCATTCTGGATTTTCTTCTTTAAACACGAGATTCCATAATGTTTTTATATCTGATTCTTCAATTGTACGAATTGTTACTCTATCCCCTTTTATGATTACGCTTTTCATAATTTCCTCCTACACTCCTCTTTATTTCATATATAATTATAATGTTTTTTCTGAAAAATCAAAACAGATATCGTTTATTATATTGTATAATTTTGTTATAAGATACCAATTATTCATGTAGAAAGCTGGTGATTCAATGAATAATCGATTTAGTATTACTTTATTTCTCACTATTGTTACGGCAAATATTATTCTCTATTTCTTCTTACCATCAAATATTGTTACGAAATGGGACTTCAATGGAACGCCTACATCAACAATGGATAAAGCTACTTTTGTTATCGTAAATATAATTATATGTTCTTTCGTATTCTTTTTATTTTTAGCTTTATCTAAAGCAGCGAGTAATCAGAAATTTCTCCTTTGGATCGGCAATACTATTTTACTATTCTTATTTTTTGTCGATATTGTCATTGCCCTTATCGCTCTTGGCTTTTCACTTCCTCTTGATCATTTTATATTTTTAGGATTAGGGCTTTTATTTATATTAATAGGTTATTTCAGTTCCAAAATTGATACGACTGAATCAACTGTTTCATTGGAATGGAATGATAAGCACCTCGAAAAAAGAGCTTCAAATATTTGTAGTATTTCAATGATAATAGCAGGTATTTTACTAGCGGGGCTTCCATTTATCGTTTCTACTCCTTATAGAGGTTATGCTATACTAACAATTATTTTAGGAATGACGCTTGTCATTTTACCGAGTACGATTTATTTACTTATTAAAGATAGCAAGCAATCTACTTCTTAAAAAAAATAGGAGGTTACATCCCTCCTATTTCAGCTAAATATTTTCTTTTTCGTCTTTTCTATCTCAACTAAAATCCCTTTCTCTATCCAGCCTTCTACTCCATCTTTTTTAATTAAATCATATCCTGAGCAGCTACCATCAATGAGAGAAACAATATCCCCTTTTTTTACGCTTATTTGCGCACAAGATATATCCGTTTTCACTGTGTATTCACCTGAATCAAGTTGCTTAATATATTCATCTTTCACATAAAGTAATGTATTCGTTTCCCTTTGCCTGCATATTGTGTAATCTTGCTTCTTCTCCATAGGCTCTATGTAATAATGTGGATAGGTAACCCCGCCCTGCATTGTTGCATCGGCATGAAAATCTGCTATTACTTCATATTCTGGAAAATAGTCTACATATGTATAAGAAAACTTATCACTTGCACTTGTCCTCTGAATGATAAATGCATTTAATTGTCCTGCCTCTTTAATCGTATTTCCACCGTCAATTGCAATAATCTTTTTTTCCTTATCAATAACAGGATTGTTAGATGGTGCCTTCTCTGAATAGTTTACAACAGGCCAATGACCGACAACTACATACTTATTTGCTTTATGTGATTGATTGAAAAACTCCGGCATTGCTATCGCATTTTTTCGTTCTGTCTCTTTCCAATCTTCTCTATCTTCAAGGCCAGCATGTACAAAGATATAATCCTCCGTTTCAATCGCTGTTGGTAATTCTGTTAGCCACTTTATTTCTTTTGAGAAATGGCTCATTAATTTTGTTTTCAATTCACGGATATCACTTTCTTTATGAACGTTAATATTCAATTGCGCTAGCCATTCATTAAAAATTGTATTTTTTCGCGTACACAAATAATTTATTAAAGCAGGATTTTCATTTACAAGTGCTTCAACTACAACTTCACAATTCCCTTCTATTACATACACATTTGGCTTACTAACTACTAGATCCATCACATAGTTTACGACGCCAATACTATTTCTTCCTTTCTCACAAAGATCGCCATTAATAATTAAATAATCTTCATCTTGAAAATTAACTTTATGTAGTAGTTCCTTAAAAAGGTCTAATTCTCCATGAATATCAGAAATAATGATGACTCTTACATCATTTGGTATAGATAATTTCTTTATTTTTTCCAAGTATAAACGCCCCTAACATTCTCTAAATTCAAGATTCCATTTTAAATTTCTAATATTCGACAAATCATATCGCTAGACCTATCCCTAGCTCAAATCTGAAAAAGAAAATAGGTTCCATATATTTTTACACACGGAACCTACTTAGTATTATAACTCTTTATAAAAAGAATAGCTTACCTTATTAAAGCCCTCTCTTTCATAAAAACGATGTGCATCAATTCTTGGAAATGCAGATGTAAGTACGATAGAACTGCACCCTTCTTCTTTCCCCCATTTTTCTACATATGACAGCAGAACATTACCATACCCTTTTGATCTATGAGCTTCCGCGGTTACAAGGTCATATACATAAACATGTTTCTCATTATAAAAATTCGTACAAATTGCTACACCAGCTAGACTAACAACTTCATTCTCTTCGTTACGCAGCGAAAATAGTTTATAATTTTCTTCTTTCATTTTTTGAAATAAAGAACTTGCTTCTTCTCTTGAAAGTTTTGTTCGTAATTGCTGTAATACGGGAAATACTTCATGTAAATCAGCTTCTGTTACTACTTCTTTAATATTCATTATGATTCTCCCCTTACTATTTATAAAATTTTCTAAATGTTATATCATCATTATAGAAAGTAACTGCCCTTAACTTAAGTGACAGTTCTATTCTTTTTTATAAGGCCAGTATAAAAAGGAGCGTCTACAAATGGATCTGACTATCCCATTAGTGTTACAAAATAAAACACCTATTTACTTACAAATTTACGAATATATGAAACGAGAAATCTCTCATGGATCACTACGTGCCGGTACACGTCTTCCTTCTCACAGAAATTTAGCTATGCAACTTAATGTGAGTCGTATTACAGTTGAATCCGCTTATCAACAATTACTAGCTGAAGGTTACGTAGAAAGCAAACCGAAACGCGGGATTTTTGTTGCGGAAGTAGATATTGATGTCATTCAAAAGAAACAACAAATTGCGTCAAGCAGTACTAACAATAAAGAAAAAGAACAATATGATTATGATTGTAGTCAAGGACTTATTGATCAAAAAGCTTTTCCCATAACAAACTGGAAAAGAGCGTTACACGAAACTTTATTGCAGTATGAAAATGAATTATTTGCTAAAGAAGATCCACAAGGTGAGCTCGTTCTACGAGAACATATTTCAAAGTATTTATATCATGCTCGCGGGGTACATTCTTCACCTGATCAAATTATTATTGGAGCAGGTACGCAGCCTCTTCTTTGGCTACTCCTTCAACTACTTGGTTCAAAAAAAGAATACGGAATCGAAAATCCTGGATTTCACCGTATACCTGCTATGATTCAAAGTTGTGGCCTTCCTGTTCACCCGATCCCTTTAGACGATAAAGGGATTCATATTTCCGCTTTACGTGAATCCGGTTCCAATGTGGCATATGTCACTCCATCTCATCAATTTCCACTCGGAATCATTATGCCATTATCTAGAAGACTCGAGTTATTAAAATGGGCGAATGATTGTAATGGTTATATTATTGAAGATGATTACGACGGGGAATTTCGCTATATAGGAAAACCTATTCCTTCTTTACAAGGGCTAGATTCAAATGAACGTGTTATTTATATGGGAACTTTCTCGAAATCTTTTTTACCTTCTTTACGAATGGGATATATCGTTTTACCACCTCATCTTTTAAAAGTCTATAAAGAACTTGGTGGTATGTTTAAACAAACTGTCTCTACAATGCAACAACTTACCTTTGCTACCTTTATTCAAAATGGGGATTGGGAACGTCATCTTAACCGAAGTCGTACGTTATATAAAAGAAAACATATTTCTTTAATTAAATCTATTAAAAGCGAAATGGGAAATAACGTGCATATACTCGGTGAACAATCCGGGCTTCATATTGTACTTCACGTTCATAACGGGATGAATGAACAAGAACTTATTCATGCAGCTGCAAAAGAACGTATTAAGTTATACCCTCTCTCCACATACGATTCTGTTTATAATGTAAGGGAGGAGTCATATGTATTGCTCGGTTTTGGCAGTATTCGAGAGGAATGTATTGAAACTGTTGTCAAATTACTGAAAAAAGCGTGGTTCCCTAAATAAAAATAGCTCCACGCAAGTTATACTTACGTGGAGCTATTTTTATGCACTATTTTTCTGATCTCATTGCCCTTCCCGGACGTTTGACACCAGTTGTTTCTGTTGAATAGGAAGCTTCAATAATAGCAGTTGGATCTACAGAGAGAACGAGATCTTTCATTTTCGGATAAATGAAACGGTTTGTAATACAATAAATAATTCTCTTATGTTCTCCTAAAAAACCACCTTCTCCATGTAGATACGTAACGGATAATTGCAATTCTTTCATAAGTAGATCGCCTATTTCTTTATTTTTACCAGAAATAATCATAACGCTCTTTCCTTGATTAATGCCATCTAATATGAAATCAATCATCTTCGTAACAATATAGAAAATTGCTAATGAGAACATCGCTTGTTCAATTGAAAACAAAATGGCAACAAAGATGAAAATAACCGCATTTACAGCAAGTAAAAATGTACTAATCGGCACTTTAAAATGTTTATTCATCCAAACAGCTAACATTTCTGATCCATCAATTGCTCCGCCCATTTTTACTACAATTCCTACGCCAACACCAAATAGAACTCCTCCATAAAGAACAATTAACAATTCAGAAGTTGTAATTGCTGGAAATGGTTTCAAATAAATCAATCCGAGTGTTGTCACAACATTTGCATAGGACGTACGGATAAAGAACTTCTTTCCCATTACTTTTGCAGTAAATAATAAAATCGGGATATTAATCCCCAAGAACACTCCATAAAGCGGCAATCCTGCAACTTTATTCGCCATAATAGCAATGGCTGTTACCCCGCCATCTACTAATCCATTAGGCGCTAAAATAAGCTCTAATGAACCTGCTACAATAATTGAGCCAATTGTTAATAATACGTATTCAAATACTTTCTTCATTCATTACCCCCAAAACTTATATATTTTCTTAGTATTATTTTAACGTAATTTCTCTACTAATACAAAGATATCAGTTTATATACACAAAAGTTTCACCTTTATAGTGATTTTTATGTAATTTTTTATTGAAACACACTTACCCATTGTAGTAAGTGTGCCTCAAACATTTATTTAAGTTTCAAGTACGAATTCATTTTCATTTTAAATATTTCATCAACTGCCCTTTTATATCCACCAGCCTTTCGAAGTGACTCTCCAACTTTACGACTATTTTCCTTAAACGTTACATCATTCATCACTTTCTTTACAGACTCACGTAACAATTCAGAAGTGAGTTCTTTACGATTTAGCCTTATTCCAGCCCCTGCTTCATTTACTCGTTTCGCAACTAAAGGCTGATCTCCTGTTACCGGAATTACAACTAACGGGACACCGTAATACAGTGCTTCACTCGAACTATTCATACCACCGTGTGTCACGAATACATCAGCATGCTGTAATACTTCTAATTGTGGCACATAATTATACAACTTAAAGTTATCCGGAATGTTTTCAAATTGACTTATATTTATCTTCTTACCAAAAACTAATACGACTGTCGCTTCTACATCTTTAAAAGCTTCAAAACATTTTTCATATAGCTCAGGTTGTTCATTGAAAACTGTTCCCATAGAAATGAAAATCACTTTTTTATCTTTTAAATGTTCAATAGGAAAGCTACCTATTTCTTTTCGAGTAGCAATTGATGGACCGACAAACTTATATGATTCATCAAATACATCTGAACGCGGCTGATATTCTTTTGAAGTATACACAATCGTAATATCACCAGGATGGTTCATAATATCATACATACTAGTACACTTCATTCCATACTGCTTATTCCATTTTTCCATTCCCGCTAAACAAGATTGATACAATGGATTCATTTCATCTACTTCTCTTGATTCATGTTCATCGTTAAAAGTAATGTACTGATTAAAAGCAAACGTTGTACAAGAAGAAACACTAGGTAATTGTAAAACATTGGCTATAATACGTCCTACTGGAAAATGATTATCATATATCAAATAATCGTACTTTTCCCCTTTTGTTTCTTCTACAATTTGAGTAACAATACGTTCTGATGCTTCCATCATATGAGACAGCATCGTCAAAGGACTCCCACCTTCATTTACTCGCTCCATAATATTAATTTGAGAGAGAAAATTCTCAAACTCTCGGAATTCTGCACCTGTTGCTTCAATCTTCTTTCTAAAATCTTCAATACAATACGAAACAACTGTCTCCCCTCGCCGAATTAACTCACTTACAATAGCTAAAGTCGGATTTATATGACCTTCTCCAGGGAAATTTATTACGAGTACGTTTGCCATCATATTCTCTCCTATCTAATATTATTAATAATTAATTATATTAATTAATTTAAAACTATTATAAAGGAATCTATTCTATTTCTTCACATTTTTCTCTTCATTTTATTATTGAGAAATATTTTTCATAACCTACGTTATCCCCCTATTGAAAGTGCGCTTAACTCTTCATTTACTGAAAAATATGAGATTTACATTTGGGTATTTTTACAGATTTATCATCAAAAACATTATTTTGATAATTCATACAAAAGTAGAAAAATATAATTTCCAAACTGATTTCTCACCTTAAATTTATTTAAATTCTATGTTGTCCCTATCATTATCCACTTGCAACATATTCTGTTATATAATAAATTTATCGAATTTACAGAAAAAGGATCAATTTCATGCTACAACAACTATTCGCTTCACCTATTTTATCTATTCAAACTTTACACCCAGGTTATGAAGAACATGCAAGCGATGTGTTTCTTGTTAAAACAGCATTTGAAGAAGTTATTGTTCGTTCCTCAAAAATGACTGAAGAACCAAATAATGATTTTTGGTGGGGATGTAAAAACCTTTTTGGAATCGATCCAAGGAACGTACATCATTTAGAGCATATACACGAATTATTGAAAAAGCATACTAACTTGCCCATCCCCACTATTTTGCAAAAACATGTTTTAAATGGCCGGAAGTTTGTTAGTGTCGAAAAACTAACAGGAAATACGCTGCAATCCTTTATCGGACAATCTGATTCAATTTTATTCAGCCTTGGAAAAGGACTAGCAGAAATTCATTCGTTTCAAGCAAAGTTTATAGGAAACCCACCAGGTACTTTCCAAGTTCCACTAGAAGAATGTAAGTCTCACATATTAAAAGTCAGTAAAGAACTTGTAAATAGATTTTATTCCAATAATGCGAGCATCCGTAACGCATTTCCTACTTTTGAACAACAACTTTCTTCCTTACCGGTACCAAAGGAATCTACGCTCGTTTTAATTGATATGGACCCTACTCAGTTTTTATCAGATGGTACAACTATTACAGGTTTAGTAGATACAGAAGCTTACGCAGTTGCTCCCCGAGAATTTGATTTTATCGGCTTAGAATATGTATTTACAGAAAAGGAAGCTCATGCTTTTAAACAAGGTTATGAAACCATCATGCCTATTCCTAATCTTGTAGCATGTAGACGTCCCTATCGATATTTGTACCGTTTATTATCTGTTCAGGGCAGTGTGGAGTTAGGAAAGTGGCTAAATCATCCATCCTATTTTTAAATACGAAGGTGAGGGGTTATGAAATGGAAATTCAGAAAAAGTGTTCTTTAACAGAATGTGAAATACAACAAATGAAAGATTTAGCTCATATTTGCGGGCAACACGATCAAATTGATTACTCTTCAGATTTACATGTAAACTTTTTAACTGCTCGTAATAAAGAAGAGATACATGACTTTTTACTCTATGACGATACTCAATTAGTCGGTGCATTAAGTATGTATGACTTTGAAAGACCTACCAAACTTGAGTTAATAGGCTTTGTTCATCCGAACTATAGGAAACAACATATAGGTACTACTCTTTTACAAACCGCAATGAAAGAAATACGATTAAGAGAGGCAGACGAAGCTCTTCTTATTATGAATGGGGAGTCTGCTTCTGGGAAAGCATTTGCAATACATATGAAGCTGCCTTATTTATATAGTGAATATAGTATGGAGTTCAAAGCAAATGAAGCGCAAAAAAGAACGAAGAATGCTATACAACTTACTCTTGCATCTTCAAAATCACTGCTTGATCTGATTGAAATTTCTAGTAAAGCGTTTGGAGATTCAGTAGAAAACACCGCTACATGGTTACAAAAGATGATGGATTCATCTTCCCATCAAGTTTACAGTGCTCTTATCGATAAAAAAGTGATAGGAACAATTACAGTTTCTAAAGAAGACCAATCTACTACACTATCAGGATTCGCCGTTCACCCTTCTTATCAAGGGAAAGGATACGGTAAAGATATTCTTACGTCCATGATACATACCCTTATTACAAAAGGAGTTTCAACAATTAAATTAGACGTCGAAACGAAAAATAACCATGCTTTAAAATTGTATACACAATGTGGTTTTGAAATGAAAACGAAGTATGATTATTATAATGTAATGAATTTCGAGGTGAATGCATGTGTCTAAAAAACTAATTTATTCTGATTATGATATTTTCGCATCCATTTATAATAAACATTGGGGGCATTATGCTGAACACTCCTATCTACTTTTGGAAAAACTCATTTTACAATATGCACCACCACATTCTCATATTTTAGATCTTTGCTGCGGGACTGGTCACCTTACTAAGAAATTAATTGAGAATCATTTTGTAGTAACTGGTATAGATGGTTCTGCTCAAATGATTGAATACGCACGTCAAAACGCTCCAGACGCAGCCTTTATCGTCGATGATGCTCGCTATTTCAATATAAATGAGCAATTTCAATATGTTATCTCTACTGGCGATAGCTTAAACCATATTTTAAAATTAGATGAATTAAAAAGTGTTTTTCGTAATGTTTATTCTATATTACATAGTGAAGGTACATTCGTATTTGATATGAATATGGAAAAAGGTTTTCTTGAAAACTGGAGCGCTTCCTTTCACATTTCAGAAACGGAATATGTTTGTACAATCGATTCTACATATGATAATGACAATAAAAAAGCAGTCATGAACTTTATACTATTTCAACATGACATAGATAATAATTGGACAAGAAGTGACTTTTCTTTTGAAGAAGCTTGTTATTCCAATGAAGAAATAATTTCTTTGCTAGAGTCCGTAGGTTTTAAGGACATTCAATCACACGGTACAAATAGAACATTTTTCATTTGTCAAAAATAAAAAAACTGAATCATAACGATTCAGTTTTTTCTTAGTATATTTACAATAGCAGTCGTTTCATTATTTTCTTTATATACACGTGGAATTCTTCTGTCTAACATACATGTAACTTCATAGTTAATTGTACCTAACATATCCGCTATTTCTTCTACTGCAATGTTTTCTTCGCCTTGTTTACCGTAGAATACTACTTCGTCTCCCACTTGTACTGGCATTGCTTTTGAAACGTCTAACATGAGCTGATCCATACAAACACGACCAATAACAGGTACTCGAACTCCATTTATTAATGCATGCCCTTTATTAGATAACTGACGGTTATAGCCATCAGCATAACCAATCGGTATAGTGGCAATCCATTCTTCACCAGTCGTTACATACGTATTCCCATAACTTACACCGCGATTTTTCTTTGCATGCTTAATATGAGCTACTTTTGATTTTAACGACAACGCAGGCTGCAGAGAAACAACTGAATGATCTACCTCTTTTGAAGGATACATTCCATAAATTCCAATACCTACACGAACCATATTTTGAAATGTATTGCTAAGTTCCATTGAACCCGCACTATTTGAACTATGAATATATGGAATATGAATTCCTAATTCTTTTGCTGTATTGACAGCTTTCTCAAATAAACTTGTTTGCATATTCGTATATGATTTATCGATTTCATCTGCCGTAGAGTAATGTGTAAACATTCCTACTACCTCTACATACTCCATACGTTTTAATTCCTCTAAAAATGGTTTAACCTCTTCTTCCTGTAAACCAATGCGACTCATTCCTGTATCAATTTTCACCTGAATTTGCGCCTTCTTTTGTAGACGGTTTGCGATTTCATTTATACCTTGTAAATCTTCACTTCTATAAACAGTCATCATAACGTCATATTGAATTGCTTCTTCCGCAGATGCTACTGACGTATAGCCTAAAATTAAAATCGGCACGTTAATTCCTGCTTCTCTTAACTCTATCGCTTCATCTACAAACGCAACTGCAAGCTGATTTATTCCTGCTTCAATAGCAGCTTTTGCAACTTCAACTGCCCCATGACCATACCCATTCGCTTTTACAGCAGCCATCATTGCAATATTTTCATCATTCACTCTTTTTTTAAATTCTTTTACATTATGTTTTACTGCATTTAAGTCAACTTCAACAATTGTATCTCTTCCATATTTCAAACTCATTGGTCTAACTCCTAACTCAATAATTGCATTCCATTCTATTTCACGTTTCATATGACCTTTTACAATATAATACTTTTCAATATGCTAGTCAAACTACTAGAATTTTCGGAATTTTGAGTACGATATAATACCCTCAAGAAACTATTATATACGTAGAAGAGGAGAATTACAATGTTTGTACAATCTGCATTACACCAACTACAAGTTGCTGTTGATACTTCTATTCAAATGCTTAACCGATATAAAGAAGACGAATTAAAAATACAACCAATTCACTCGAAGCGATCATTATTTGAAATGTGTGCACATCTTTCTCTTATTTGCCATGCTGATTTACTCATTTTAAATGGTAGTACGGAAAAAGAGTTACGTACCTTTTATTTAGAACATACACCAGAAACAATTGCGTACATGCAACAAATAATGCTTGAAGGATACAACCTTCTCTCTAAAACATTTCTTTCCTATTCCCATGAAGAATTAGCGGCAGTTATGACTGCCTATTGGGGTGTTTCTTATTCTCGGTTTGAATGGTTACTTGAAATTGTTGCACACTTTTATCATCATCGTGGACAAATACATATTTTATTATGCGAGCACATTAAAGATCCTAACATACCTTTATTTCAATAAAGGTATGTTAGACGATATGAAACTTCTCTAAGGCAAATAAAATACCACCTTCACTCGCCTTCTTTGTAACAAAATCTGCTCTTGTTTTTAACTCTTCTCCGCCATTCCCCATCGCAATACCTAATTCTACATACTCTAACATCTCAATATCATTTCTACCGTCGCCAAAAGCAATGGCTTCTGATTTGCAAATGTTTAGGTGTTCTAATACCTTTTGAATTGCAGTTAATTTCGATACTTTACTATCTTCTAATACATTTATAACGTAATTATGAAAACGCTCGAATGTAAGCATAGGATATCTTTCAAGAAATTTTTGAGCTTCTATTTCATCTGCATACAGACATAAACAATAAATTTCTTCTAACAAATCCCTGCTTTTTTCTGGATACTTCTCTAAATTCAACGTCTCGCTAAGCGCTTGCATTACACGCTCATTATCCGAAGCTATTCCGTTCATTGCAAAATCCTCGGTAAAATAAGAAATACCGTGACCATGTAATTCTGCAAACTCTGAGATATCATGAACGATTTCACTTGAAAGTACTGATTTATGTAGAACCGTTTCCTCACACTTAATATGTGCACCATTTGCAGAAATAATTGTATGTATGCCCAGCTCTTTAAATTGCGAACATAAGCTATATGGTCTCCCTGTAGTAACAACTACGTGAATCCCTTTTTCTATTAATCTTTGTATTGCTTCTTTTGTGCTCTCATGCATACTTCTATCAATTTCGCTTAAAAGCGTACCGTCAACATCAAAAAATACTACTTTGTACATAGATCTTTACATCCCGTCCAAATGATTCGTATCATTAATGAAATGTACTGTTTTTTGTTCGCCATCAATTTCAATTAAGCTTATTCCCGTATCTCCCATTTTAAAATAATAGTCCATTGAAATGGGCATTTTGAAAAACGCACGTAATAGACTATTTATTACACCACCATGTGCAACAATTGCAATTCGGTCATATGTATTCTCCGTCACGATTTTAGAAAAGATGCCTTCTATTCTCATTCGAAACTCAATAAATGACTCCCCATTTTCAAATCGATCATGAAGAAACTTTGGCTCGGGATATTTCTTTGCTTCTTCAAATAAAAGACCTGCTTGCACTCCATTATTGAACTCCATTAATTCCTCTTCTAATTGAATTGGACACCCAATTCCCTCTGCTAACGTTTTACCAGTTTCACGAGCACGTTTTAATGTACTTGCCCAAATGAAATCTGGCGGGAAATCTGCTTTCACTTTCTGTACAAGTCTTTGCACCTGCTCTCTTCCCTTTTCTGTCAATTCAAAGTCAGCTCGTCCTTCATGTACGTTTAAAATATCAGCTTCTGATTCTCCGTGGCGTATTAGTAGTATTTGCATGTTTCTTCACTCCCCTATTTAATATTCGCAAAATTCCATTATATCATACTCTGAATTTTCTATAAAAAAATAGGTTGCTTTAACAATTGTTCAATCCCTTTTAGTTAAAGCGTAATTTCCCTTAATAATTCCATGCACTCTAGACTTATAACTCTTTCAAAAATGACGTACAAAAGAGTCCTATCCATACGTATAGGACTCTTTTATTTATTAAAATTCAGCTTGAGCTGTCTTCATCAATTGGGCTTTGTAAGATACAATTCCTTTTCCTTCTGTCGCACTTTTACGTTCACTTTTGAGTTCGATTGTTGCATCCTCACCGTTAATAACTAATATTCCAGTGCCTTTTGTACCGGTGTCATCTGTCCAAGCAAATATCCAAGTTGTTTCATTTTGTTTTGTAGCCTGCGTTTCGAACATACCGGTAAGTGTATTATTTAGGCGCTGTTCTACATGCAGCGTAGCTTTATCTACTTTCGGATTAGATTCAGTAGTTCCCCATGTTTGAATGAATACACTTACCTGATTTTCACTGTTACTATCAACAGGATCGAAGAACGCCTTTAGTGATTCTGATTGTTCCGTATTGTTTTTAGTACCATCATTTGGGTTATTTTCATCCGTTTGACTTACTCCTGCGTTGCTATCAGAACTTGGCATTGCTTGTTTTTCTCTCTCTTCCTCCATTACTTTTTCTGACGATCTTGTTAGGACAATTGGATAATCCCCTCTAGTAATGCGTATTTTATCATTACCAAGTTTTTCTATCTTAAATTCTAAAGCCGGTTCCTGATGAGTACCAGGATACATAAATGTATATTCCGGTTTCCCTGAAAGAACATTTTTTTGTATATTTGTAAACTTCACTACCGCTGTGTAGTCAGTTTCATATAAAGCCATTGCAGAAACTTCAATTATATTTTGACCTTTTTCAACTATCTTATAGAAATATGTTTTATCCTTTTCACTCTGCCACATTCCTTTTAGCCCTTTTGTTGCATCTGAGGCATAATCCTTAATTGTGATAGGTATCTTTCTGGTTAAATCTCCATTCTGCTTTTTATTTTTATAACTAACTTCAATATCTATACTTATTTTTGAAGGTGACTCGCTTGCAATGATATTCACTTGCCCGCTTTCGGTTATTTTCACCTTAGCAACATTTTCATCTTTTGATTTAACCGATAGAAATTCTTTTTCAGCCGCTCCTAAGTTTATCGTATTTTCTTTTGCTGTTCCTTCATCGTATAACCTTAAGGATAAATCAATGTTTTTTTCTTCACCAGGCTTCAGTGATACTTCATTGAGATTTGCAATAAGTTCCTTGGCTATTATACTTGCATCCGCTTTTTCTACATTCACATTTGCTTTTTGTTCTTCTTTCTTCGGTGCTGTTTGTTTCTTTTCAATTTGTTGTCGCTCTGTATTCGTTTTCCCCCCCTGTGATTGATACACAAAAAATGCAGACATACACACAATTATAATCCCTATAAAAATAATAATTCCCTTTTTCACAAATTCCCCTCAATTCTATAATCCTTAATAACTTCTCTTTCTTTTCTACTTTTCATAACTATTTTTATTTATAACTGACTAAGACATTTAAAATATATTACATATTATTAACATTCAAAACCATTATTTTGAATATTTTTAAATTTATGTAAAAAAATACAGACATAGATTAAAATCTTTGAAAAATATTACTTAAAAACAGATAGGAAACTACTTACAACTCTGTGCATCAAAACAATGAAAAAACTGTCTACTATTATTACACGAATCAAAAATTAAAAGAGAAATGGCATCCCATTTCTCTTTTTCACTCTTATTGTTCTTTTTCTGTATTATTTAAAGGCAGTTTCTTCGCTTGTTTTTCTTTAAAGATTTCTCCAATTGCCCCGAGAGTACCAAGTGTTTCAATTGCATTAGATGGAATAAAGACTTTATTTGCTGGCCCTTTCGCAACTTCAGCTAATGATTCAAATGATTTGTAAGCAAGTATACGTTCATCTAAATTCGCCTCGCGAAGTAATTCAATTCGATTTTGTTCTGCTTTTGCAATTTCCTCAATCGCTCTTGCTTCCCCTTGCGCTTCTAATTCTTTTGCTTCTTTAATACCTTCTGCTTCTCGAATACGTGCTTCTTTATCCCCTTCAGCCATTAAGATTTTACTTTGCTTTTCCCCTTCAGCACGAAGGACTTTATCTTGTTTTGCAGCTTCAGCTTCTAATATGATCGCACGTTTATTACGCTCTGCTTTCATTTGTTTTTCGATTTTATGCGAACGTAAACAGTTAGTGAAATGACATAAATGTTGTTATATCAACGATGATGTTCTATTTCCCTAACTTTATTAGGGAAATAGAACATCAAATTCTCAGCAATCATATTTTCAATGGTCATCCTAATTTGCCTATTCTTGAATTTTAAATTTAACCTGTATTAAACTCTAACAATTGTTCACGATTAATAAAGATGTTTCTTTATACAAACACCCCTGGAATATTTATATTTACACTTTTAGGCTACTAAGCAAACCCTCTTAGCTGTCCCCTCTTAAAACACTTATTTCAACTCACTTTCAAGTGTTAATATGCATATCATATAGTGGGACTCGGCATCCTACATTTCGTTAGGATACCCGCATATACTATTATGGGTGCATTCTGCATTAACACTGGGAGGTTCTTTTTTATGTCTCTTAATGACGAGGACAATTTTCTAGAAGACGATGATGAAGGAATTGAATTAAAAACAATCCCCATTTCAGAGTATGTAAAACTACGACGTGAACAACGAAAACAAGAACAACAAACATTTGAAGACAAACTAAAAGTCCTCAAAGAAAAAACAGCTAGATTAAAAAAAGAACTAGGATACTAATATTAAAATGCCTCCGAATAATTTAATTCGAAGGCATTTTTTCTTTTTATAAATCAATATTTTTTTCCATTGCCATAACATCTACAAATTCTCCGTCTAACTTACCTTGGTTTTTAAAAACTCCTACTTCACGATACCCCATAGAACGATATAAACCTTGCCCTAATGCATTAAAAGGAAACGTAAACAATACAATCTTATAAAAATCATTTTGTATAGCAACCTCTTCAATCTTTTGTAATAGTCGTTTTCCTATCCCTTTACCTCGTTGCTCTCGGTCAATATAAATAGATAAGTCAGCAACACCGTTATACGCACAACGATGAGAATAGGGATTTAAAGACACCCACCCTACAATTTGTCCTTCCATTTCCGCCACTAATACCGCATATCGTTCTCCGCGTTTTACGAACCACTCTTCCATATCATGAATGGTCTTTTCCTTTTCTTCTAATGTAGCAATTCGATCTTTTATTCCTTGGTTATAAATGCGTGTTATCGCTTCAATATCAGTACTTTGACACTTCCTTATCTCCATATTCATACCCCTTTTTCAAATTTATAAGAAAATTATAAAGGAAAATAGTTGCATTTTGCAAATATTATTGTATAGTATAACTATAGCAAAGGAGGAATTAGTAATGAACGATGCAAGAGAACTATTTCAAGTATTCGCAAGACGTTTTGGTTTTTTAAATAAAAACTGTTGTAGTATTGGTGGGGTAGAGATTTCACTTGTTCAAAGCCACATCTTATATGAAATTAGCAAACGTGATCAACCCTCTATGCAAACCGTATCAGAAACTCTAGGTATGGATATTACAACATTTAGCAGACAAATCCAAACACTTGTGAAAGGAAAATTTGTTACAAAAACGCCTTCTCCACAAGACCGAAGAATTTATACCTTGTCCCTAACCACAGAGGGAACATTTGCTGTTACTACAATCAATGAACAAATGAATCAATATTTAAATGAAGTGTTCTCAAAAATGAGTCCATTTGAAAAAGATATGATATTAAATTCTATTCAGTTGTTAAACAACGCAATGCAAGATACTGATGTTTGCTGTAAGCCACTTGCTTGAGCAAAGTATTTTGCTCTTTATTTTAAACCAATACTTGCAAAATGCAACTATTTTAAAAGGGGGAATTAACATGTGGGAAACCATTCTTCGCGATTTCTTTTCTATCGCACTTGAATTAACGCTCTTATTTGTTGGTATTTCGTTCTTTATTCAAGTCATTCAAAGCTTTTTGCCATACGACAAGCTAGACGTATTGCTCTCTAAATCAAACTTTCTATACAGTTCTTTCATTGCTATCGTATTTGCTTTTATTACACCATTTTGCTCTTGCTCAACGATTCCAATTGTTGTGAACTTATTGAACAAAAAAATTCGATTTGGAACAGTTATGGTATTTCTGTTCTCTTCACCAGTCCTTGATCCAACGATATTAACACTTATGACTGCAACGCTAGGTGTAAAAGTGACGCTTACATATACGGTCATTACATCCCTATTATCCATTATCATTGGCTACACACTTGAAAAATTAGGATTCGAAACAGAAGTCAAACAGGTAATTATGAGTGGATATGAAGAAAAAACACAATCATTTAGCTTAAAAAACGCTTTTGTTGAAGTGTTTCAATTAATGAAGACAGTATATCCTTACCTAATCTTTGGTGCACTAATTGGAGCTGTTATTCACGGAGCTGTACCTACTGAATGGATTACAAACTATTTAGGAGGTGATAATTGGTGGCTTGTTCCGATTGCTGCTATTATTGGTATCCCATTATATATTCGTCTTTCTACGATGATTCCAATCTCGCAAATCATGATTGCAAAAGGAATGGCATTAGGTCCAGTTATGGCATTAATGATTAGTTCTGCGGGTGCAAGTTTACCAGAGATAACATTGCTAAACAGTATTTTCAAAAAGAAATTAGTCGTAGCATTTATTCTTTCAGTAATGAGTATGGCAACACTTTCAGGATTTTTATTTTATTTCATATAAAACAGAGGAGGAATTACCATGAGTATCTTTAAAAAACTATTTCAGAGCAAAGAAAAAGATTGTTGCAGTATTAAAATTGAGGAAGTAAAAGAAGAAAAGAATGATTCAACTTCTAAAAACACTGATAATAAATCAAAGTGCTGTAAATAATAAATATATAATAAGAAAAACATCTGCCTATGCGTCAGATGTTTTTCTATTGCGTAATATCATTTCTTATATCATTACTCAATCATGTTTTAATTTACTTTTTTCCACACGAAAAAGAAAGGAATCCTGCTGTTTTGCACAACCACTTACAAAAAACTCAATTTCTCCCTGTTCAATTTCTTTCTTAATTATTTCTTTACAAACATCAGTCTCTACACTTTTATTTTCCCCAGCAAATTGATCGCTTAAATTGTCATAAGTATATTTCAAGGATTTTCCATCAAATTTCAAATCTTGAAATATCGGGTCTCCTTCATGTGTATAGTTTGTCACTCGTATCGTATCTTCTTTTTTGTTAGATAGATTCATTAAGAACTGTTCAAATCTTGCTAAATTAGCAACTTTGCTTTGTTGATACACAATGTCGCCTCTTTTTATTGCTTCCTTAGAACTATAGCCTTTACTATTTGAACAACCGAAGGTAGTAATAACAATCAAAAATAGAATCACAGTGAAGAACAATTTTTTCATTTTCTCCTCCAAACTGATTATTTAGGTTCATCCCCTTAACCTTTAATATATTCCAACATTCATCCTTCATTGCTTTAATTCTAAAATATAATTACATTTCCCTTTAGCTATTTTAAATAATGATTTAATAACATTACCTTATTAAAAAGATACGAACTGGATTACACACAAGTACTTTTATTGATTTATCAGCAAAAATAAAGACCAAATCGCATAATGATTTGGTCTTTATTTTTATATGATTACTTTTGCTTTAAAACAAAAGAACTATTTAATATTTAACAGCAGCTTTCTCCACCGTGGAAGACTAACCCTGATTCTTCGCCTTTTCCTTCAAAATCAATAGTCAGTTTATCTACTGTATCTACAATTTTTTTATCAATTGCGATCTCTACCCCATTAATTGTTTGTACAATATCATCTTCCTGTGCTGTAGCTAACGCCATTCCCCAACTCGGCCCGCAACATCCTGCACCTTCAAATGAAAAACGTAATGTGGATACACCGTGTTCTTTCATAACCTCTTCAATATATGCCTTTGCTCCATCTGTAATAATCATAGTATTCTCTCCTCTTCTTTTTTATTTTTACACTGTTAAGTGTTTCAAATTTTCATAGCCAACAATATCTTGTGCTTTCCAAGGAATCACCACATATTGTTCATTCGATTTTTTTTCAATTTCACGCATCCACTCTATTTCGGACATCGCTCTACCCTGTAAAATATGGTCTTTTGTGTTTGTTGCATATAAACTTTGATTAATAACCCACCAAGTTGGTGTAATACTCGCACGTTTTAAATCTTCTTGTAGACGACTCGCTTCAAATACAGGTGTAGCTTCTGCTAACGTAACAATCACAACTCCTGTTTCTTTCGGATTACGAAGACGTGGTAACAATTGCTGTACCGAAACTGGAACTTCACCCGTAGAACGTTCAATTTCCTTATGATATGAATGTGCCGCATCTAAAAGTAATAATGTATGTCCTGTTGGTGCTGTATCAATAACAACAATTTCATTATTTGCTTTTTCTACAATATTGGCAAACGCACGGAAGATTGCAATTTCTTCTGTACAAGGAGATCGTAAATCTTCTTCTAAATATGCTAAACCTTCTTCGCCTAACAACTCTCTTGACTGATTTAGAATCTCTTCTCGGTAATTTTCTACCTCGACCTTAGGATCAATACGACTTACAGATAGATTTCCATGTAGGGATTCATGGTGCATAACATGTTCTAAGTGAGCCGCTGGATCAGTAGTCGTTAAATGAACCTTGTGTCCCTTTTCTACCAAACCAACCGCGACTGTAGATGCGACCGTTGTTTTACCTACACCGCCTTTTCCCATTGTGAAAATCACCCGTTGTCCTGTTTGGTGTATATTCTCAATCAAGTCTTTTAAAGGTGTTGTTTTTATTTCTTTTTCTTCTAATGTACCTACATTAAAAGTAGCATTATCCATGAATAACTTGCGAAGATTTTCAATACCAGTGATATTAAATGGCGCTAAAGGAACCTCGTAAGTTATAATTTGTTTCAATTCATTTGGCATTTGTTCTAATGCCTTTGTTTGTCTCTCATAGAACGCTTTTGATACTTCATCCTCTTTCACATGATTTTGCATCATACCATTAATGAGTAACATTTGATTCTGTACACCAATGTCTCCAAGTTCTTTTGAGGCTCTTGCCGCTTCTTGTAATGGAGATATATCTGGTCGGGTTACTAACACCAACGTTGTTTGTTTCCCGCTAGATAGAGCGGTAACTGTTGCTTCATACAATTTTTTCTTCTCACCTAATCCAGCAAGTGGCCCAAGACAAGAAGCACCATGTGTACTTTCTTCTAAGAACCCACTCCATGCCGTTGGAAGTTGAAGAAGACGTAATGTATGACCTGTTGGTGCTGTATCGAAAATAATATGATCGTACTGTTCTGTTAGTTTTTTATTTGTTAATAACGATGAAAACTCGTCAAATGCAGCAATTTCTACAGTACATGCTCCTGATAGTTGTTCTTCCATTTGATTAATAACCGCTTCTGGAAGTTTTCCACGATACGGACCCACCACACGCTCTTTATACTCATTTGCCGCTGTTTCAGGGTCTAAATTTGCTACGAATAAATTGTTTACACTAGGAATTTCTACTGGATGATTCGTTAGTTCCATATTAAACACGTCTTGTAAGTTTGAAGCTGGGTCTGTACTTACAAGTAACACACGTTTTCCTTTATCAGCTAATGTAACTGCCGTTGCACATGCAGTTGATGTTTTCCCCACACCACCTTTTCCAGTAAAAAATAAAAATGGCGTAAATTCTATTGTCTGTGGATTATATAAACGAGTCATGTCCATACCTTCTTTCTCTTTACTTTTTCACGTTTAAACCTAAACGTACACGAGGCTTTTGACTTAACTCTTCTTCTGTTAATCCTGTTAATGTAACAAATTCATCATTTGATAAGTGTGTTTGTTCTTTCACTACTTCACCATCAACAAGAGTAACAGGAAGTACTTCAGGACCTTTTTCCATTAACAATTTACTAATCATTTCATTTGAAGCAAATGCATCTGGTTCACTTGCTAGGTTGTAACGTGTAATATCAAAACCTTTATTTTTTAAATTGTTAACAGCCACAGAAACTCGAATTAACTCAGGGTCTACACTTGGACCACAAACACCTGTTGAACAACACATTGCTGGATCATAAATTTCAATTTTTTTCATAGTTCTTTCCCCTCCTATATAAGAAGCCGAGAACGAATTCTCGGCTATGTTTTTGATTACTCACCTGTTTCTGCAAATTTCTTAATGCGTGCACTAATCTCGTCACGCACACGTTGAAACACTGACCAATCTTGTCCTGCTGGATCATCAAATCCCCAATGTTCATGTTTCACATGTGGAGGAATTGTTGGACATACATCTCTCGCATGTCCACACAATGTCACAACAAGGTCTGCTTTATTTAAAATGTCGAGGTCGATTATATCTGATGTTTGACCTGTAATATCAATATTTACTTCATTCATTGCTTTAATTGCATTTGGGTTCACACCATGTGCTTCAATTCCTGCAGAGTATACATTCCATGTATCTCCTAAGTATGTTTTTCCAAATCCTTCAGCAATTTGGCTACGGCAAGAGTTACCTGTACATAAGAAATAGATTGTTTTCTTTGTCATGTTTGTTCATCTCCTAATATTTCTGTTAGTTACAGCAGTTATCATCACAAGTAGTTGCACCTTGAGGTAGGTCTACATGACGAATCATATCTTGAACCAATTCATAGTATTCACTTTCTATATTTATGGAGTAATAAATCCATTGTCCACGTCTTTCTTCTTTTACAAGTCCCGCATCTTTTAGCTTGCGTACATGCTGACTAATAGAAGGTTGGCTCATTTTAAATATATCTACAAAGTTACAAACACAATATTCTTGTTCATATACCATTCGCATTATTGCTAATCGCGTTTTATCTCCTAGTAATTTCAGGATACTTGATACCTTTTCAATTTCTAATGTTGTTTTTTGCATATCTCAACCTCCTTTTCTACATCATAAGTATATAAGCATTTGCTTATATATTCAACCAAAAAGAACCCATTATTCACTAAAAAACGTTCTTATAAATTTATAAGAACGTTTTTATAAGGATTACCTTGACAATTCAATCCAATTAATTATTCTCAAAAAAAGGAGGGATGATTTTGAAATATATTTTATTATTCATTTTATTTTCTTTATATGCTTGTTTACTGTTCAGTTATTGTCGTATTAGGATTAATAACTTATATTTCAGTAGTTTATTCAAAGCAATGTATTACATTAGTATGTTATCCACATATTTTTTCATCCTCTATATTTATATCATTTATCAAAATCTAATATTTTTGGTTAGTTTCTTTTTATTGATATTTTTACACTTATTAATAACATTATATATAAAACTAAAATATTAATTACATGTTAGTAACATGTGCGATAACTAACCCTATCAAGGGTACTAGTGAGACAGCAGTAATTATGACTCTATAATTATTTCGAAACTTCTTGCTTTCTTCCTGTAATACTTTTAAGGTACTGTTGTAGATTTGTAGTACATTTCCAGAATTCCCATAATGTTTGAGTGCATCCTTTAAATATTTATTAATTAACAATTCAGCATTTTGATCTGCAAACTCCTCATCTTTCGTTTTTATAGCAGCAAAATAACCACCCAATGTTACTGATACTAAGCTCATGACTACCAAAAAAACATACAATACATCATACGAGAATCCTTGTATATAAATATAACCTAAGTAAAAAAGAGCATAAATTATACTTATACCTGCAAAAGTAAAAAATAAGTATTGAAATAATAATAACTTTTTAAACCAACTGGGATTATTAATATTATTAACCAAATGCCCTACCTCATGTGCGATTGTTTTATAATTACCTGGTTTACTTCCCTCACTATCCATATCTGTTAAATTGAAAACTGATGTATGTTTAAGGCTATATTTTAAATGACTTTGTTTATTAGTCTTACCAATTTTATATGTAGCACTATTTTGATATTGCTGCACTAATATATAATCCAAAAATTCTTTTCCCTTCATGGATAACTCCCTTTACCGTTTTTAAATAATTATATCTCTTCCCTCCGATTAATAATATAAAAATCCGAAAAAACATTAGTTTCATATTTTACAATATTCATCTCTCTGACTAAAAATTTCTTGTCCATTCAAAATACTTGAAAAACATATAATCAAACGCTAATATAAGCGTATACTTATATAAGTGAACAACAATATGTATCAAGGAGGAGAATAGAGTGGGGAAAGTCAGTAAGAATTTATCTTTTCTAGACCGCTATTTAACGTTGTGGATTTTCCTAGCTATGGCATTAGGTGTATTCATTGGCTATGTATCACCAAGTTTTGTTGATCACCTAAATTCTTTACAAGTAGGAACAACGTCTATTCCAATTGCAATCGGACTCATTATTATGATGTATCCACCACTAGCAAAAGTTCGCTACGAGGAAATGTGGCGCGTATTTAAGGACTGGAAAGTGCTATTATTATCTTTATTTCAAAACTGGGTCATTGGGCCGATTTTAATGTTTGTATTAGCAATCGTCTTTCTACAAGACTATCCAGAATATATGGTTGGTTTAATCATGATTGGTTTAGCACGTTGTATTGCTATGGTGATTGTGTGGAATGATCTCGCACAAGGTGACCGTGAATATACTGCAGGTCTTGTTGCCTTTAATTCCATTTTTCAAATTTTACTGTACTCTGTATACACATATGTATTCGTCACAGTATTACCGAGATGGTTAGGTATGGATAGCTTTGTTGTAGATATTTCAATGGGTGAAATCGCAAAAAGTGTTGGTATTTATTTAGGTATTCCATTTATTTCAGGTATGTTAACACGATTTATTTTTGTAAAAACAAAAGGACGCGAATGGTATGAATCGACGGTCGTCCCTCGTATTAGTCCATTAACTTTAATCGCTTTACTATTTACGATTGTAGTGATGTTCTCTATTAAAGGTGAAATGATTGTTCAGTTACCAATGGATGTTGTACGAATTGCAATCCCATTACTTATTTACTTTATCTTAATGTTCTTTGTTTCATTCTTCTTATCTAAGAAAATGGGAACAAGTTATCCTGTTGCTACTTCTTTATCATTTACAGCAGCAAGTAACAACTTTGAATTAGCTATCGCAGTTGCAGTTGGAGTATTTGGCATTCACTCAGGTGCAGCCTTCGCAGCAGTTATCGGCCCATTAGTAGAAGTTCCTGTATTAATTGCACTGGTTAACGTAGCTTTAAAATTAAGAGACAAGTTTTCGCATAGAAAATCATTATAATTTTATGTGGTACTAAAAAGAGAATTTATATAAAATTAAAACATTATATAAATAAACAATTAAGATAGATAAAGCGTTATTTTCTTTATCTATCTTTTTTACTACAATATAATTTCATTCGTTTTTTAGCAATTAAGTTTTTATTGAACCAATAAAAATTAAATAAAAGCAATGCAAATGCTGTTAAATGTTGTTAAATCTTCTTAAAGATATTATATAATATAAATAATAAGCTTTTAGGAGGTGAATATTTATGGCAGGAAATAATTCTTTAGATAAAAGCAATCTGACCGATCGTTTAGATCGACATCTCGACTGGATTAAAAGTTGTGATACTAAAGCATCTATTGTAATTGCAGTACTTGGTGTATTTCTTACAATATTTACATCAGAGAATTCTATTAAAATGTTAAAACAGATTCTTTCACAACCCCTTCAACACATTAATTTTGCAAATCTTTTATATCTATTATTATTTGTTATTTCGTGGGTTATTTTTATATATGGAGTTTATTGCTTAGTTAGAGTGCTGGTTCCTCGATTAAGTAAAGATACACTAGCATATGAAGGCATTTATAATGATTCACTTTATTTTTTCGAAAGTATAGCTAAAAATAACTTTAGAGAATTTAAAGATAAAATGAATAACTCTCAAGACGATGACGAAATAACAGATATTTTGTCACAAATTTATGTAAACGCCAAAATTTGTACAATTAAGTATTCTTATTACAGTAAAGGTATTAAATGTGCTGCTCTTGGAATTGGAGGCGTACTAATTTTATATGTAATGGGAATGATTTTAGTGATGCTAGGGGGATTTAAGTAATGGATTTCAAAGATTATGACTATAAGGAACGTAAGAAAAAAGTAGAAGAAATTCTTGATAATACAGATAAAGTTAATGAAGTAGATAAATTCCCACGAGATGAAGATTTCACCTATACTAATGGTTATAAAGCTTGGGCTGGTGCTATTTTTGTAGATTTAAGAGATTCAACGACTCTGTTTTCAGGAGAAAATGATGTAGATATAGCGAAAGTAATACGAGGATTTACTTCTGAAATTATAGAAATTTTAAGAAAAGATACGGATAATGATTTAAAAGAAATTGGAATACGCGGAGACTGTGTATATGCGGTATATTCAACACCGCTTCAAAAAGATCTTTATGATATTGCAAATCGAGCTTTTCATATAAATACTTATATGAAAATGTTGAATAAACTACTAGAGGAAAGAAGCCTTCCTACGATAAAAGCAGGGATTGGTTTAGCAACAAATAAAACTTTAGCTGTTAAAGCAGGTAGAAAATCCTCTGCAATTAATAACTTAGTTTGGATTGGTGAATCTGTAACGATAGCCGCTAAATTGTCTGATTTAGGTAATAAAAATGGAATTGGTGCAATTGTAATGTCTAGTACGTTTTATTCAAACTACATAGAAGTCCAAAAAAAATTACAACCCAATGACGGTGTGGAGAACTGGTGGACAAGAGTATACGATAGTTCTTATGGAACGTATTATCATGGCAAACCAGTCAAAACACATTTTAATAAATGGATTGATGATGGAATGAAGGACTGAATGTATGATTAATTTGTTAATTATACTTTTCAACATTACAAAAATAAAAGAGCTTAGAAGTTCTAAGCTCTTTTGTTTTTTATTCTGTTAGCAGTTTCTTCTTTAAAAACCATAATCGTCTGCAATAGAACCTGAATTGCTTTCTTTTAATGGAACTACTTTCATTTCCTCTTTTTTTGTTTCATTATCATTAAAATTATAAAGAAGAGTCATATCACCAGCAAACATAGACATTAATACATCCTTCACAACAGGGTCAGCCGTTTTTCCCATGTTCATAACATTGACAAGAGAGTTTTTATGCGATTTGCTATGATGAAAAAGTGTTATTATCCCCTTTTGCAGTTGTTCGATTTCCTCTTGAAGTTTACGTTTTTCTTTTAAAAGTTCTATATTTTCTTTGTTTAATTCTTTGATTGATTTTCTGTCTTTCTCCATTAAACGCATAATTTTTTTTGCTAATTGTTGTGGGTTAGTATGATGATCATCTACTAATTTTGCGATATCAACAAAATCCTTTCCAAAACTACCATCAACCACTTCAATTAATGTCTTATTTTTCATTTCGTCGATTAGTTCTTTTCCTCGATATGGAGAACCTCGATATTCCTTTGACCAAAAATCCTGTGAATATCCTTTAAAAGGGACACCATTTGCCCTTATTTTCTTATCTTTTACCAATTGTTTATTTAATTGAAACACACTGTTATATGTTAGCTTTAAATGGTTACCATTTAACTCCTTTAATCGTAATTGAATAATTTCATGTAACTCTTGTTCATCGAATACTATTGGTTTTCCAGCCATTTTTCTTCCTCTTTCTCAATTAAATTACTTACTTCTAATACGTCTTCATTTGACTTTAATGCTACAAATAACTGCTGTATTAAAGCATTTAATTCGTTTGCTTGTTCATTTATTTTTCTTTCTGTATGTGGTCTTATATCAACTTCTTTACCAAAGCTCTCTAATTTAAGTTCTTGATGCATTTGATAAATAAAAGCTGCCTTTTCTTTAATTTTTTCTACAGAAGGTTTAATGGTTTCTTGACGTATTATCTCTTTTTGTTTTTCAATATTTTCCCGCTTTGGTTCCACCCACCATTTGGAGCAAAACACACAGTGTCTAGAATGTTCACAAGGCATTGATAAATCTGTACAGTGACCTAAATCCATTTCAACACATTCATTTAAGGGAACTGGAGGAGAAACTGGCATATTGTTTATCTTTTCTCTTATTACGATATCTTCAAAATCTAATCCTTTTATACCATCTTTCGATAGTTTATAAATTTCTGTATCCACATAGAACCCGATATTTTGTTGATAATGATATTGTGCTTTTAATGTTGTATGTCCACCCAGTCTCGCAATTTCTATTGGTGATATACCTTGCAAAAGTAATGAAGTAAACGTAATGTGCCGAGTATCATTTAAATTTACTTTCTTTTCTACTGTTAATTTATATTTTTTGAACACTATATCTTCATAAAATCTTCCTACTAACGTAGATAAAGCTTGCCAATTAAAAATTTCATGGTATATTTTATTTTCTCTGCCTGTTAGTTTAAATTTTTTAGCAGCGAATACAATAGAAGGGTAAGAAATAAGTGTTTTGGTTTTTCCATAGCCTACTGTTAAATTGATATAATTATTAATTAGTTCGTACATTTCCTTATCTATTTCTAACGTATCAGTTACACCTAACGTCTTTTTTTCAAAATTAGGATTTCTTTTTCTACGAGGTAGTCGTAAAAAGAAGCGATTCCCATCACGATTGATACAATCTCTTTTTATATTACAAAACTCTATAGGCCGCATAGGTATAATATTTGTTATTTTCCACCACAACTTCACTGGAAGGAAAAACAAAAGCTCTTCTTTTGATAAATCCTCTTTAAAATATTTTTCTATACAATTAGCCAATTTAAAAACGTCTATTGCTCTAGGAAGTTCCCTGACTCTCGTTTCGGCGGAAAGACTGTTTTTTAAAGAAATAAATAGGTTCTTATATTTCTGTAACTGCTCTATTTCACAGAAGTCAAGAAAAAACAACCAACTTGTCACCTTACTTCTCTTAGTTTTAGAAACTTCAGCTAAATCACGAATTCTTTCTTCCACCACATCAGGTGAGTCTTTAAAATAATTTGTAATTTGTAAAAAAACCAAAATATTAGCATATATACCACGAATGTGTTTAATTGAAAATTGTCTACTCAAATTAAGAATCCAACACTTAACGATAAGTACAAAATCCTCTGAAATATGACTTTGAAATTTAATCATATTCTGTAATCTTTCAAAATTAAAGTGAGCTCTTGCAGCTCTTTCTTCCATCAACCAAATCCATTTCTCGCTTTCAAAATCCCCCTGTAAAACAATACCTTCTTCAACTAAACTTTCATAAATAATTATTGCTTCTTCTATACTTTTCTTCAAATCAAAACGTTCATCTGAGAAACTATCAAAGTCTATTTCATACTCAAAAAAATCAAATTCTATATCTTGCATATGTCTCACTTCCTTTTACTTGATAAGGTCATAAAACGAGAATCTATTTCTTTTGGATATGGTACTTGATTGACAAGTGCACGAAATTCTTCTGCGTTTGGTTTTATAAAATCATAAACTATTTCTTTTCCGAATTCTTTTATCGCTTCTGATAATAGCTTCAATTCCAAATGAATAAGATTCGATTTTTTTAATTTCATCCCTGTTCTTGTTTCATTCACATAATCCTTGATTCTTGCAACAATACTTTCCCCAAGTGAACTTAATGCATAAAAGGTTGGAATAGCATAAGGACAATGAAAGCAGTTTTCTAGATGAGTATTTTTACAACCAGATTTTCCAAACAAACAGTGCACATTCTCATTTCGACTTGGTAATTGTTCTGTATACAATAAATGTAATTCTCTCGTTGCTTCTTCTAATGTTTTCCCTCTAATATAATCGACTACTGATTTTTGCTTCTCATCAAACTCATTCATAAATCCTGCGGTTGATTCAATTTTAAATATGTCACCAAATTTTTGAGTTAATTCTATAATTTCATTTGTTCTTTTTTCTCTATTTGATGATTTCCCCAATACTTTCTCAAGAAAAAGATCAGGAATAAATCCGAATTCTCCTCTTTGAAACAGTTGTTTAGTTAAAAAATGAAATTCTTCTTTCGGAATATGAACATAATGTTTAATTGTTTCTACATCCTTATGTCTTCTCATTAATTTCACCAATGTTGCCGATTTTTCACCTTTCTCTTGTTGTGCAAGGAGAATATAAATAATTGTCATTAGTGTTTCATTCATTTTTCTTGATGAAAAAGAAAAATTATCTTTATGTTTAAAATTAGAAAAAAACACTTTATGATGTCGATCAGTAAACATATTATATTTCGTATTAAAGTTTATTAGAAAAGGATGATTAGAACCTTGTTGTTGATAATAAGATTCCAACAATAAAACAACTGTAGCAAATGCTTCTGCTAAATCGTCAGAACAAATAAAATATCCTTTTACTTGTGTCTTAGAAATAAGTAATTCTTGTTGTCGCACTCGATTTACAATTAAACGTGCCGTTTGGAAATCAACTCTATAATTAATCATGTCCTGGACGCTAGGAATATATATATTCGTCAAATCTATTCGTTTAAATGATGTGACGTCTCCATGCCTCCATGCGTTATTTAAATGAATGATTACATACAACCATGTTGAAGCATATGTACTATCATTTTCTTCAATCAACATACGAACACTTTTTTCCAAATGAATATCAAATTCATTTACATACTCTTTTAAATCCTTATATATATCGTATTTGTATATTTCTTGTTCCCCTTCACTCAAGGGGTCTTTTTTCTTTTGTTTTGGTATGTTGATTTTATTTATATTGAATGATTTTTTCGCATACCCATCTTCAACTACATCATAATTCACCTTTTCTAAAAACTTACACAAGATAGCTCTTCTTGGGGTCGAATCACTCATACTATGATTCATAAATAAATTAATATCATTCGAAGTAAGAGCATAAATTTCTGTCACTTCATTCTCCTTTAGGAGTTTAATAATAAGTTGCGTTACTTTTACGAAATTTTTAATTTTGCTATTCATTGTTTTTTCTGCGGCATGAGAGGAATGTAGTATTTCAAAAACATGTGTAAACCATTTTTCTTTTGTATATTTTGTTTGCTCCCCAAATGATATTTTTAACAGTTTCAGCCTATACTTAAAATTTTCATAGTGGCTTTCTAGCGAAGTATTTTCTAATTGCTGTTCTACTTGACGTTGTTCTCTTCGTTTCTCAACATCTTGTTTTAAAAAGGCATGTTCAATGGTTGATAACCCCTTATAACGAGCATATCTTGGAATTTTATGTCGCTCCAACGAACAGGGGGATTCTAAAGCACTCCTTGAACCAAGAATTTCTAAAGTTTCTGCATTAGTATAGTGTCTATTCCAAAATTCCTCTTGTTTTTGAACATAATACTGTACGTCTTTTTTTAAATAAAAAACAGCTCGATTAGTGGGGTTTATTGAATTAATACGGTATTCTTTTAACATTCTTCTAAATTGCGGTTCTGTCATATTCAACAACTGTAATGTTTTCTCTTTTGTTAAAGTAACTCTTGATCCAGATAATTTCTCTTCTTCCTGTTTTCTTATTATTTCTTCCTTTATTTGATTAAAATCTTCATTCCGATAGAAAAAAACCCTTCCATTAATCTGAATAGGAGTAATATTGCACCTTGCTTCAATATAAAGTAACGCACTCGTACTTATTTTAGGAAATTTTTTCATTAGCTCTAATCTTGTTTTGTGATGTTCTAAAAATTGATGAAGGATTTCTTTTCTTATAAATCTTCTGTGATTTCTAATAGAAGCAATTGTATAATTAATGGTCTTTATGGGTAATCCTAAATTACTAAAAATTGCATCTATTTTATCTCCTTTCGCACTTTTTATCCCTAGCAATTGGGTTGCTTCTTTAAGATTATAATGATTTTGAATAATGTCGTTTTCTTCCTCTATAAATGCTTCTAAACTATTTAATTCTATTTTTCTACCTTTATATTTCACTAAACCTTTTACAACTAAACTTCGAAGTTGATCTCTAGACTTTTTATTTTGAATATGCTTATATTTTGGATTCGTTAGCAATTCTTTTATTTTGATGTAGTCTCTCTCCATTATTCCACTCCTTTTCAATCCTCTACATAGATTTCAACTAGAGACAAATTATTGATTGCGTCTGATAGTTCCTCTTTGATTGTTAATTGATCTACATATGACATTACTGCATCTAATGTGCTATCACCACGGGCCGCAGCTACTTGAGCTGGAGACAATTTTGTTTTTGTAAATAATAAATTAGTAAATACTCCTCTACCTATATGTGTAGACCAACTGGAGTCTTTAAGTAATAGATAATCACCATATCGGCTAGGATTTTGTTTAAGTAATGCTATAAAATGTTTTTTAATGTCATTAAACCATTTTGAATACACTTCACCTGTCATTGGAGCTCCTTCTTTATTAATAAAGAGTGCCTTTTTATGTCTATTCTTTACTTTTAACAATTGTTTCATATGATCTTCAAATAGTAATTCAAATAAAGGATTATAAAATAGTGGTTGTTTACGTTCTTTCTTTACCTGTGAATGTGCAGTATTTACATTCCCAAATAATAAGTCTTGTCTATCAAACACATCCAGTGTCACCGATTTACTTTCTCGATGTACAGCATCAATCGTTAGATTAACTACTTCTCCCCTTCTCAAACCGCCAAACATTTGCATATAGATGCCTAATACCATAGATGGATACATTATTTTAGCTAATTGCAGGAACTCATTTATCAATCTATCATTTAAATGTGTTAAAGTATTACTTGGTTTTTTATTTTTTGGCGGATAAACAGTACTAAATGCAGGATGGCGGAAAGGTGACTCTAATGTTTGCTTATTTGAACCTTTTATGAGTTTTCTCTCTAATTCAAATTCAGGTTCAATTATGCCTTGCTTTATCAGATATTCATAAAAAGCAGTTAAAATAAGTTCTCTCTTTTCCACTGTCTCTCTTCTATTTTTTCTCTCTACAGAAAGACTGGTTATAAATCTACTTCCATGGATATATTTCAATCCATATAATCCCTTATCTCTTAAAGAAAGAAATGTTTTATCCTCCTCTTTTACTTTATCTCCTATAAAATTTAAAAATATACATATAGTAGTTGCTACATCCTTTTGATAGTTAAATGACTTCCCTCTATACTCATACATGGTTTTAATAAAATCTGTTACAGGACTAGGGTATTTTCTTCCTGTTTCTTTACTTTCTATCATTATAGTAATGACTCTTTCATATCCCCCTTCTCCATTAATAGAAGGTATATTATCTTCTTGAACCTTATATCTCATTTTTCTTCCTCCCCCATAAAACGAAAAAAAGCAACTCCTCTTCCATAGGGTTACTTGTTATATCACTAATTCTATTATTCTTTAGGAAATTACAAAACCCTTCATATATCAACAAATCCAGGCAATTAATCTATCAATTTTCTTAATTCCCAAAAAGCTATCCGCATAATCCATTGATGCTTGCACATCTTTCGGCGGATTAATATCGACAACTTCAACACGTTCAATGCGAACGCCCCATTTTTCTGTAGCTTCATCAAGTGCTAAGCGAATTTCTGTTGAAATTTTTTCACGACCAGATAACGTTTCATCCAGTTCCATTTTACCAATGATTTGACGCATCGTTGCTGAAGTAATGTTACGTACACCGTATTCATAGTTCGAAATACCATATGTCGCAAGTTCCGGTTCAACGACTTGATAGAAAATAATTGTATCAATTTCCACTTGTACATTATCTTTCGTAATTACCTTCTGCGGTGGTACATTCGTTTGTTGAATACGCAAGTCGTGATATACGCGAACGCGATCCACAATCGGGATTAATAAATTTAATCCTGGCTGCATCACACGCTGAAACTTACCAAATCTTTCAACGACTCCAACTTTTTGCTGTGGAATAATTTTAATTGTTAATGCGATAAATGTAACAACAATTAGTGCAAAAATAATCGTTAACGTTAATGCTACCATATTTATTCACTCTCCTTTTTCACTTGTAATATAGTACTATTTCTCTTTATAACAACAACTTTTTCTCCAGTATCAATTGGAGCATCTGCAACAGCTGTCCAAGTATCTCCATTCACCTTCACAATACCGTTCGTTTCATTTGTAATCGCTTGCATAACAATCCCTTTTTTACCGACTAACATATCTACTGTATCAGTAAAACCTTTTGCTTCTCGAAAGTTTTTTGATATTCTTTTCGTAAAGAAAGTCAACGTTAAACTTACAATCGCACCAGCAACAACTTGTAACAGTAGTGCTTCAGGAGCAAACAAAGCAATAAGACCTCCGACAACAGCTCCAATTCCAAGCCAAAGCATGTAAAATGTAATCGACAGCATTTCCGCAATAAATAAAATACCAGCTATTATAAACCAAATTACCCAAGCAGCCATTTGCAACCCTCACTTTCTTTCTCATTTTCTATATGTATATGAAGAAAAGAATGGTTTATCCGCCCTTTCTCATACGTGGGCGCTTACTACAAGCTATTGTACATTTTCACTGTTACAATGAGTATTATTAAAATACTATATTAATATATTCTTCATTATACATGAAAATCCCTTTCAAAAAGTGACAAAAAATTTAATTCTTTCAAAATTTATTTTTCAAATTATAATGATTATAACTACTGTCATATTTTCCCCAGAAAGGGTGTATACTTATTGCAAAAACGTTCATTGACTTACTATTTAGGATCGAAAATATGCATTACTCTCGCTGACATCGTATACGTAATGATTATTACAACTCATATGTATATCACAACGAAATCAGCTACATTAACTGCTCTTTTTCCATTATTACAAGTCATAACTAATCTTATAGCAAATACATCTGCACCACTTATAATGAATCGTTTTTCATCTTATTCATTACTGTTTACACTACAATGGATAAAAACTGCTCTATTATTTTTATTCATGATATTATTCCCGGTCCTTTCCACAAACATTGTAGTACTATTCATTTTCATTTTTTTCATTTCATTATGTAGTGGCTGGAGCGCTCCATTACTATACGGTATTCTTCCGCGCCTTACACCGAAAGAAAAATTAGTAAAAGTAAATAGTATTTTTTCCTTTTCCACACAAATTGCACAAGCCGCTGCTTATTCATTTACAAGTGTTATTGTGCTTCTTATCGGTGCTTCTTCTACACTCATGATGAATAATATTTTGATGATTTTCGGATGTGTTGCATTACATATTTCCTTACGGTCCATACATACTGAACGAGTAATAGAGCCTTCTTCTTCAAAAGGTGCTGCTTTATTGGAAGGTTGGAAGCTCTTATTTCAAAACTCTTCTCTCCGTACTGTTACATGTATGGACTTAATTGAAACTTTTGCAGGGACGATATGGATCGGTGCTATTACGATGGCTTATGTAACAACTGTCCTTCATAAAGGAGAAGAATGGTGGGGATTTATTAATACAAGTTATTATGTTGGGACGTTAATTGGCGGTCTATTAGCGTGGAAAATGAGTACATACATTCAAAACAATTTAATACGCTCTATGGCGATAGGCTCTCTTCTGTTTAGTATTCTTACATTTTTATATGGTATAACAAGTAGCGGATTCATTGCGCTGTTCCTATGCATTCTAATGGGCCCATGTTACCAAATTAGAGATATTTCTCAAACAACTGTTTTACAATCCAGCGTCGCTCCATCTTTATTATCAAAGATGTATACAGCTCACGGCGCTCTTCTCTCAACAGCTTCTGGCCTTTCTATGCTGAGTGTTGGCATTATTACCGATTTGTTCGGTGTTCGTACGATCTATATTCTCGCTTCAATCCTTATATTGTGCTCTGCTTGTTTATCATTTAACTTATTAAAATATGATAAGACAAAGCAAAAAAACATGTCACTTTAATGAACAAAATAAATAGGACAGGATTTCCTGCCCTATTTATTTTATTTATGATAAGTTAGGAGATTTCCGATGCTTTGTCGCTTGTTCAAAAGCGTATGCGAGTTTAATTAAAGTCCCCTCACGAAAAGCAGTGCTTGCAAGCGTAATTCCAAATGGTCTCCCGTTATCCATATATCCCGCAGGTATTGCTATAGACGGATAACCTGCTTTCGCACATATAGTGGAGCCTATATAAGAAGGAAATAGAATCGCATCAAGATTATATTTTTCCAGTGCAAAATCAATGCCTTGTTCTTGTGAAAAATATATATCTTCTAATCTTGCATTTAAATACTCTGGATTTCTTAACGTATTAGGAAAATCTTTTCTTCTTTCTAACTTAGTTTGTCCATATCTCAGAGCTCTTTCTGCTATGTTTTCATTAAACTCCATTAACTCTGAAATAGAATGCACTGGTATAGTAGAAGGCAATTTCGAAAGATAGTTATCTAAACTATGCTTTAATTCATAAAGCGATACACCCCAGCTCCATTCTCTATGAAAAGACGGAATATTAATATCCTCTACTACTGTCGCTCCCTCAATACGCAATACTTCAATCGTTTCCTTAAACAATTTTTCATCATACTCACCAGTTTCATAATACTCTTTTGGTGCATTGCTATATACACCAATTTTCGCTCCATTTAAACCATTAACATCAAGGTATTTTGTATAATCATGCTCTGCTATCCCTTCACTTTTATAAGTGGCTACATCTTTCTCATCTACCCCAGTTAAACTCCCTAACAAAATAGCCGCATCTGTTACCGTTCTAGCAAATGGTCCTGCTGTATCTTGCGAATACGTAAATGGAATAGTACCTCTACGACTAATTAAACCAACAGTCGGTTTAATACCGACTACAGAGTTTTGAACAGCTGGACTCAAAATAGAACCATCCGTTTCTGTTCCAACCGATATTACTGTAAAGTTAGCAGCAACTGCTATGGCAGATCCTGTACTTGAGCCACCAACAAACATATCATCCTCACCCGTACCGTAAGGGTTTATTGTTTGCCCACCTCTTGCACTATATCCAGCCCACATTTCAAATGACATTGCATTTGCTAATTCTGTCATATTTGTTTTCCCTATTATCACTGCTCCTGCTTCTCGCAGCTTCGTAACGAGAAATGCATCTTCACTACTTATATGTTGTTCTAGCGCAATTGTACCTGCACTTGTATGCATAGAGTCATTCGTTTCAATATTATCCTTAAGTAAAACCGGTATACCATGTAATGGACCTCTTTTACCTTTAATCTTTCTTTCATAATCTAACGCTTCAGCAATAAAGATGGCGTCTGGATTGATTTCTAAAATAGAATTAATTTCCGGTCCATCTTGATCATACTTTGCGATTCTATGAAGGTAATACATAACTAGTTCTTTTGAAGTTAACTTTCCATCTTCCATCGCTCTTTGTATATCATGAATTGTTAATTCTTTTTGTAGTAGTGTATTGAACTGAATCTCCATTTTCATTCTCCTTCTATAAACCTTTATTGATAGCATATCTCTATTACTTTTTCATTTTCTCCGCTCCTCACATATACAACTACAATCCCTCTATAAGAATTCAACTTACCGATGTAAAAACCTTTTATTTCCTGAAAAATAAAAAAAGTCTGAAACGATTTCACCTTCGCCTCAGACCCTATTATTACTGCACGTATACCTCATCTAACAAATGTAAAAACTCACCTTGTTTCCCTGCTAATTCAGGGTATTTCGCAATATCAATCCATTCGTAGCAAAATACTAAGCCTTCATCTTCCTCACCAGCACTTACAATATGTTCCCAACGATCTTTTACATCTGTTAGTAATGTTACGTGAAAGAAATGGCGTTTTTCATATTCCTTTTTTTCTCTCACATGTATGATGTAATCAGCTAGGAATCGTTCTATGCATAAATGACGTAACCCAGACTCTTCTTGTACTTCACGTAAAATCGCTGCTTCTAGCGTTTCCCCTTCGTCAACTGTTCCCCCTGGCACTTGTATACCAGCTTCAGGTGTATCGCGATGTTTAAAAACAAGCAGTTGCATAGCTCCTTCTTTTTCTCTTGTCACATATGCGTGTACTTTCTTCTTATATAACACCGTCATAATCCTTCTCTCCCCTCAATTGTTCACTGCGCTACTTCTTCAAGTGTCAGTTGATTTTCATATAAATATGTAGCTTGTGGATTTCCCACATACCTCACGTGCCATGGTTCAAATCGATAGCCCGTAATCGATTCTTTCTCTTTTGTATATCGAATGACAAAACCAAATTTATAGGCATTTTCAGAAAGCCACTGCCCTTCTTTCGTTTCACCAAAAATTGTCTCTAACTGAAACTTAGCAGATTGTGATGTGATATCCATAGCTAGTCCTGTTTGATGTTCACTCGTTCCAGGAACTGCACTCGACATTGCCGTTTTGGCTTCTCCATCTTGTTTTTTATACATTGTATTTAACGCTTTTTGCCGATCAAAAGATCTAAATCCAGAGACTGCAAATAAGAAAACACGCTCCTTATCCGCTTGCTGAAACATTTCCTCAAGCGCACCGGCCGCCTCTTTCCTCATTTTTTTCTTTTCTTGATCACCTTCACTAGAATAGCGCACTTTCGGAATAACTAAATCTGGCGGTCTATACCCGTCTGGTAAACGCCTACTTTTATTCACAAGCACAAGCATTGAATTCGGATTACTAATTACTGCAATATCTCCATCCATATTCGCAATCGTTTCTTTCGCTTTCGGAAATATGTTATTTACATTCACCTCGCGCGCTTGCTTATCCTTATACATTTTATAATTGATTCCTGCTACTCCAACAATGAGTATCGCCGCTACGATACCAAGTAGTATCCATCTTTTTTTCATATAACGACCTCTTATTTTAATAATTTGGCCATTTCATACTCATCGATGTTCTCTCCATCGATAATAAGAGCAGCTCTTTTGACACCTTCTTTCTCAAATCCAGCTTTTTTATATAGTGCCTGAGCTCTTGTATTGTGGGCCATTACCGTTAATTCTAAACGCCATACATCATGTAATCTTGCCCACTTCTCGACCTCTTTAAACAATCTAGTCCCAATACCTCGCCCGCTATACTCTTGCAAAATCCCAATTACAATACTTGCTACATGTCTCTTTCTTTGAATATGATTTCCATTCACTAAAATAAACCCTACTATTCTCTCTTCTTCAACTGCTACCAATATTGTTGCATATTTATTTTCTACAAAACGCTGAATCATTTGCTCTTGTTGCTCGGCTGTGAATTTCCTTTCTCCTGGTTCATACAACATAAATTTTGTTTCTTCATCTAATTGCTTACTTAATTGCAAAAATGATGCTGCATCTTCTACTTTGATTTCCCTAATCACTTCAATCACCCTACCAATTTCATAATAAAAAGCTTTCCTTGTAAAAAGATTTTCTCTACTTTCCCGAAAATCCCTTTGTAAATCTCCCAGTATAATTTGACAAATTTCGATCTTACTATAACATCGACAAATTATGTCTATTCTGTGACGCATCATTAATTACAAAAAAACGCAAGCTTTACATTACACTCACGTTTTTTCAGACTCTCGCATTCATTTCTGTTTCACTTTATCCATTCACTTTTTCTGCCTGCCAGAAATATTCACCAAACGCTTTAGCTAGCGCATCAATCGATCGATTTAGTTCTTCCTCTGTATTATCTACGCCACCAACTTCAATTAATATCGCTTGTCCTGACAAATCTTGATTGTAGACACCATTTCCTGTTTGGAATCCTTTTTGAATGACACCACGACTAACGCCTGGATATTTCTTACTAATCGTCTCATGTAAAGCCGTTGCTAATTGCAAGTTTTTTTCATAGTTTTTGTTACCTTTCCCTACTACAAACGCAAGCTTCGCATATGATTTATCACCGATTATTTTTGTCGTGACATTTTTCCGAGCACTATCACGATGTAAATCAAAGAAGTATTGTAATTCTTTATTGCCGGCCATTGCTTCTTGTACAATTTCCCGTGACATTTTATATGAACTATTACTATTTAACCCTTTACTAATCAACTTTTGACCAACATCAGTCTTGTCGTTAGTTGCTCCGATTCCTTCATTTGCTAATTGTTCACGAAATCGGTCGCCGACTATTGAAATATTCGTTACGGAACTTGTGGCTTTATTCGGATTTGGATCATTTGTTAAATTCAATAATGGCAAATAAGATTCCCAGCTATGCGAATGATAAATAAATGCAACTTGTCGTTTTCCTGTCGTTTGAGCTGGTTGCTTTTTCTCTTTATTCGTATCCGGCTTTTGAGCCTGTCCACCTTCTCCAGTCCGTTCTTTTACTACTTCTTCAAGTGGAACGCTCGACTCTATAGGCAAGTTAGAATAATTTGTTCCTTCACCCGCAATAACAATTTCTGTATCGTACTTACCGAAACCAGGTAGCTCTTTGCCGACAAAACTGCGTACATCGTTAAAACGAATATTCGTAGCCATAGAAAAGAGAAACGAAGATATTGAAAAATCTTGATTTAAATTTCTATATTCCTGTGTAAAATAATGATTCTCTTTCCCAAGAACGTACATGTAACCATTCATTGATAACTCATTTAACCAATTATATAAATACGTTGACTTTGTCTCTTTCATAGAAGTTACCATCATACTAATAAGAAAAAAAGTCGCCAGTACTGTAGCAATAATAAATAATACTAACTTACGTACACTCGTGAATTTCACATAAAAAAAGCCTCGATTCATACTATCACCTCTCTATTTCAAGTTATGTACAAGCTCTAGAGAATAGACCGTCTAAATTCAGGCTATATTGTTAATGAGGTGAAATGAATTGAAACTACTAATAGGAACACTCCCCGTTGTACTATCATTTATTTTTTATTGGCTTGCTAAGCATCCTACCATCCGTGTTGTGTTACATATTTCAGCATATCTAGCACTTTATGTACTCGGTACAATCATTTCTATTCATATATATGATGTTTTAATGCAAGACTTAGTTTTTATGACAAGTATTCATGGGATTTTACTAAATCCATTTTTTCTTATATCAGGAGCGTATATAGGGATATACACTTTGTACCTACTTTTGTCCTACATTATTACAAATATAGAAAATGGAGCGCAATGAAATGCAACCACCGTTCATCTGTCATACATGCAAAAAAAGAATTACGCGAAAGAAAGATCTTATTACTACCACATGGTACTTCCGCTTTTATGTATTTCATAGTGATTGTTTTAAACGACAGCAAGTTTTTATCTCACGATTTATCCCTGTGAATACACTTATTAATTTCTTTCTTATTATATATGGGCTGATTGTTGGTAGCATTCTTATGACTGTAGAGCCATCTATCATTTGGCTTGTTTTCTTACTTCCAATTTTATATCGGTTTCTTTCCTATTATTATGTTGAACGTTTTTTCTCTAAATGAAAGTTAGACTTTCCTCTAGGAATACTTAAACATTCCCACTCATTTTCTTTTAACATTTTACCAATGTAAATCATTTGTCCAATATGCAAAGCATAATGAGAAATTTGTCTTTCAATTGCTTGCATGACAGTATGTGCTTCACCGCGAATATATACCGTCTGCAATAAATGTTCTGACGTTAGTGCATTCATCGTTTTAAAAACATATTCCCAACCTTCATTCCATGCTGCGAGTACCTCTTTCTTAGAAGAATAACCACCTTCAAATTCAGCATCTCGGTTACGATCTATTTTTTCACCGTCAGATGTTAAAAAATCCGTCCATCTAGAACGCATATTACCGTGCAGATGCTTAATTATAATTGCTATGCTATTTGTTACTTCATGAGAAGACCATTCAATCTGTTCATATGATAATTGTGAAAGCACCCGTTCCCCTTGTTTCTTTGTTGCTTCAAAATTCGAAATGGCACACTGTACGTATTCGCGTCCAATATCCATGTTCCCCCGCCTTTACATTAACTAATTTTTGTTCCATTTGGTAATTCCATATTAGGCTGCAGTAATACGACATCACCCGCTTCAGGTACTCCTCCTAAAACAAGTACTTCTGATTTAAATCCCGCTACACGCTTTGGCGGAAAATTTACAACAGCAACGATTTGCTGACCGATTAAATCTTCTGGGTTATATCTCTTCGTAATTTGAGCACTTGACTGTTTCATTCCAAGCTCTCCAAAATCAATTTCTAGTTTAATCGCTGGAACTCTCGCTTCTTTAAATTCCTCTGCATGTGTTACAGTCCCAATCCGTAAATCCAAAGTTAAAAAATCTTCAAAATTAGCCATTTTATCACTCCTTTCATTTATTACTTAGACAAAACAAAAAAATCCCCTTTAAAAAAAGAAAGGCGCCTAAGCACCTTTCTTTTGTAATTCACTTGATTCATTTGATTTATAGAAGAAGAAACCGAGGATCCCGCCAATACATGATGGGATTAACCATCCTATTCCTTCTTTATATAATGGTAACATTTGTAGTACGTTAGAAATCGCGTCAATTTTAATATTCGCACTTTCTAAACCGTTAAAGAAACTAATTAACAACGCACCTAAAATAGCTCCAATATAAATGGTATTACGCTTCCCAATCCATTTATGGAAGTAAGAAAGTACAATTAATACGATTGCAACTGGATAAATAATCATTAACACTGGTAAAGTAACTGCGATTAATTGTGTTAAACCTAGGTTAGATACAATTAAACTAAATACACATACCATTGTTACAATCGTTTTATGCGAAATTTTTGGGAATAAGTTTGTAAAGAAGCCAGCACAAGCTGATGTTAATCCAACAGAAGTTGTTAAACAAGCAAGTACAATAACAAGTCCTAATAAAATTTTACCACTTGTTCCATATAACTCATTTACAACATTCGTTAAAATAAGTCCACCATTCTCTGATACCCCAAGTGATGTACTTGTTGAACCAAGATAAGCAAGTGATAAATAGATTAACGTTAAACCAAGTACAGCGATAATACCTGATACTACTGTTATTTTTGCAATTTGATTACTCTCTTTTATTCCTTTAGAGCGGATAACTTGTACAACTACAATTCCAAATACAAGCGCACTAATTGCGTCCATCGTTAAATATCCTTGAATAAATCCACCAAAGAAAGCATTTTCCTTGTATGCTTCTAGCGGTGCAACTGGTTCTCCAATCGGATCAACAATTGCCTTTCCGACAATTACAGCAACAATTAATACTAACAATGGTGTAAGAAATTTCCCGAACCAATCCACTAATTTTGATGGATTTAAAGATAAATACCAAGTTATTCCGAAGAAAATTATAGTGAAAAGAAATAGCATGTACCATTCGGAAACTAATGCCTCTGATAAAAATGGCTTCATACCCATTTCAAATGAAACGGCTCCCGTACGCGGAATCGCGAAAAAAGGTCCAATCGCTAAATAACTAATTAATGGGAAAACAAACGCAAATATAGGGTGAACTCTAGAAGATAGCGCTTTCAAGTCCCCCTCTACAAACGCGACAGCTGTTACAGCTAATAGGGGTAATCCGACTCCCGTTACAAGGAATCCAATTGTAGCAACCCAAACATTCTCTCCAGCTTGTTGCCCTAAAACTGGTGGAAAAATTAAATTTCCTGCTCCTAAAAATAGTGCAAATAACATTAAACCAATTGCTACCGTATCACCTGGCCTTAAACGTCCCTTCATGCTTTTCATTTGCATAGCACTTTTTCATTGTTTATCTCTATTTTCACAATATGCTATGCATCCTCCTCTCTGTTCAAGCTGATAAAATATGCCCCTTACAAAGCAGTGTCTTTCTCCATAATTTCTCCAGTCCCCTTATTTTTACTCTAATTATTAATTTTTGATTTTTGATTTTTTTGAATTTTTAAATCATTAGAGTGGTATTGCGCGGAGTATAGTTGTCAGACCTCTTTGTTTTTATCACACATATAGTAACATATTTAGTTGAAAAATAAAAACATATTTTCAAATTGACTTTTTTGAAAATCAAAATTATCTACATTTTTTATTCTTTTGCACAAATATTGTTTCAAACTCACTTATTATCCTATCGTTATTTTCAAATAATTTTATATACGCAACATAACAAAAGCCATCCAACATAATTAGACGGCTTTTGCATATTATTCTATCGTTTCAACTTCACGTGGATTTTTCATCTCTTCCACATACACCACTCTAAATCCGTGATCTTCTAAATCTTTCAATAACGTCTCTAATTCACCATCGTTAAACTCTTCTCCTAATGTAAACATAATTCTACGAACTAATAAGGCATCATTATCAAAAGTCATTAAACTTTGGATACCTGTATATTTTTTTAATACTGTCGATAATTTTTGAATAGCCCCATTATAATCTTGTGTCCCAATCATGACAGAATATTTACTAGAATGAACGCCCCAAGCATCTTCTAATAGCTCAAAAACTTTTTTATGCGTTAAAATCCCAAGAAAGACTCCTTTTTCATCAACTACTGATAAATAAGGTAATTTTTTTATTGTAAAAAATACTTTAAAGAACGAAGAATCTTCTCTAACATATCCTTCTTTATCGTTTAATAGTTTTAATACACTCTCTTCCAGTGAACCTTTATATTCTAAAATATCTACTTTATATATATTCCCTAAATATTTCTCTTTTTTTTCATCTAAAACTGGTACACAACGATAACCAGTTTTATTTAAATGCTCTAGCGCTTCCCCTACTGTAATTGAACTTGAGCAAAATAAAACTTCCCTTTTCGGCACATAATTCCCTTTAATCCTCATAAACAGCCTCCTTATGTTAAAATACTTTCTGTGCCATAACTATATTATATTTTCAGAAAAAAATAAATAATTTATTTTATTTTTCTGAAAATTATTCATTTTCTTGTCATAATTTATTCACGTTTCATTCAATTCTATCCACTACAATACTAAACTTCTTTAAGAAAAATATATTGTAACTTACTCCGAAAAAAGCTAAAATAAGAATAAGAATTTTCTGAATATTCAAAGAGTAGGTGATTACATGTCTTTATTGCGCTCACATATATATAAATTTATCGTTGGTGTTCTCATTATATTTATCATTAGTCCTATTCCAACTTTATTCATTACACATAAATACTCATACATCACCGGCTTTATAAGCATTTTCCATAACTTCGCACAACTTTCTTCGATGACAATTCCAAAGATTGATTGGATGCACGAATCTATCTTTTTCTCAGCAAATGAGATGGTACATACTGCTAATCAATCAACACCGTTATTCCCTTACATGTGGGAAATATATTTTTTATCGATTGTTCGTTTTACCTTTACTCTTGCAATCGGATTCTTCATCAGCTTAGGGATTGGCCATTTATTTTTTAAAGCACCTCAATCGGTTAAAAAGTTCGCTTCTTTATTAAGATGGATTCCTTATTCTTTATGTACTGTATTATTACAATGCGCAGTCTTATTACTACTCCTATACATCACAAAATTTATAAAGATTCCTTACTACTCATCTTTTATCATCGTTTGTAGTACTTCCATGATTATCGTTATGCAAGCAATAAAAAAATGGATTCCTTTCTTAAGTAATACAAATGAATATGAAATAAAACAAGCTTCTTTCCTTGTAGATACATTGTTTTTAGCGCTTACTTCGAATCATAAATCTATTTTAGGTTCCATTATTCTTTCATTCGTTTTTATGGAATGCGTTTTTCACGCAAGTGGACTATTGCAATTTATCGTTCAATTCGGCGGAAATGCACCTATTATTGTTACAATTAGCTTATTACTTTTGTATATCCCGTATTGTATACTCTCATTCCTTCAAACGCTATGGACGACAAACCACTTTAAACAACAATCATACGCTTTAACGAGAAGTATTCCAAAACCTTAATTTAAAATAACCCTCTAGAATCTGAAAGTAGAGGGTTATTCCTTTTGTATAGCGGACAAAATAACAGCAAATTCAAAAACCATTGCAGAAACATACCAATATTTACCCTTTTTCTTTGACTATTCTTTTCATTTGGATTTATTATAAAAGTATAACATAATTGCAGGAGGTGACATCTTTATTCCAAACGACGGAATAGAGAATACACTTGGACATATTAAATATTTTTCTCATCTTTGTTCTTATCCTTATTTCCGGCTTTTTCGTTGCATCAGAATTTGCTGTTGTAAAAGTACGAAAAAGTCGAATTGACCAGCTTGCAAACGAAGGCAATAAACAAGCTTTAGCTGCAAGAAGTGTCATTTCTAATTTAGATGTTTATTTATCAGCTTGTCAGCTCGGGATTACAATTACTTCTTTAGGGCTTGGTTGGCTTGGTGAACCGACTGTGGAACATTTACTACGACCGCTCTTTGAAAAGATTAATATTACTGGAACAATGGCAAATACTTTATCATTTATTATTGCTTTTAGTGTGATTACATTTTTCCATGTTGTATTAGGTGAATTAGTTCCAAAGTCATTCGCAATTCAAAAAGCAGAGGCGATTACGCTTAAGTTTGCACGACCACTTATTTTATTTGATAAAATTATGTACCCGTTCATTTGGTTACTTAATAGTACTGCTATCTTTTTCACAAAACTACTCGGTTTAGAACCTGCGAAAGAAAATGAACTTGCCCATTCTGAAGAGGAACTACGACTCATTTTAGGTGAAAGTTTCAAAAGCGGCGAAATAAATCAAACCGAATATAAATATGTAAATAATATTTTTGAATTTGACGACCGAGTTGCGAAAGAAATTATGGTCCCTCGTACAGAAATGATTTGCTTATCTACTGAAAATACGTTAGAAGAAAATATGGATATCGTCGCAACTGAAAAGTATACACGCTACCCTATCATCGAAAAAGATAAAGATGATATTATCGGTATGATCAATACGAAAGAAGTATTTCACGATCAAACGAAAGGCATTCATAAGCCACTTGAATCTTACATACATCCAGTACTAACTGTATTTGAAACTGTTCCAATTCGTAAAACACTGGTACATCTACAAAAGAATCGCGTTCAGATGGCAATCGTTATGGATGAATATGGTGGTACTGCTGGACTTTTAACAATGGAAGATATTCTTGAAGAAATCATTGGAGAAATTCAAGATGAGTTTGATGCAGATGAATCACCTATGATTGAAAAACGTACACCTAAACTTACTGTTCTAGATGGAAAAGTACTTATTTCTGAAGTAAATGATATGTTTGGCTTACATATTGATGAGAGCGACTTAGATACAATTGGAGGCTGGCTATTATCGCAAGCAGTTGACGTAAATATTGAAGCTGGCTACTCCATCGAATATGCCGGTTTTCAATTTAAGGCATTAGAACTTGATGGACATCAAGTCAAAAAAATTGCTGTACATAAATTAGATATACAAAAGGAGTTATAAAGTGACTGTTTTCTTAACAATCTGTATCATTGCCTGTTTCATTATTTCATTTCTAGCTTTTATTTATCCTATTATCCCGGGCATCCTAGCTGTCTGGGCTGGATATTTCATTTACCATTTTGGTATAAATGGCGGAGAACTAACGATTTCTTTTTGGATTATTCAAGCTATTTTCACACTATTCATTTTCGTTGCTGATTTTATTGCAAATGGATATTTCTTAAAGAAATACGGTAGTTCTAAATGGGGCGAACGTGTCGGAATGATTTCGATCATTGCCGGATCTTTCTTCTTCCCACCATTCGGACTTATTATCATACCGTTCTTAGCGGTATTTATAACCGAATTAATGCATAAAAAAGCGCCAAAAGACGCTTTTCTAGTAGGAGTTGCTACTGTAGTTGGTTTTTTAAGCAGTACAGTAGCGAAAGCCATTCTCCAAATCATTATGATTATCATATTTGTATGTTATATCGTCTTTTAACCATCCCAATTTCGGGATGGTTTTTTAATATGAAATACCTACTCGACTATTCTCATATTTGTTTTCACTACACAGATTCCATGTAAATTGCGCTGTATCACCAACTGTTATTTTTGCTCCTCCTTCTGGTAATACATCTTTTTCAGTTCGATATATACCTGTCACATCACCGTCAATTAAATGCGTCGGACAAACGACCGTCCAGCATAAATTACTACTACTAAGTATCTTATATGCAGCTAAATGATCTTCTGCTGCTGTTGTCGACTTTCTCTTTGATTCCGTTGATTGAAAACGATATAAATTTAGATTTGTTCTTGCTTGTAAAATACCGGCTGTTCCTATTGTAATGATTTTACGAACGCCTTCTTCTTCCATTTTCTTTATAATTTGTGGCATACTCTTCGCTAACGTCCCATTTTGATCCGTTCCAAGTGCACTAATTACTATATCGCTTCCTTTTATCGCTTTCTTTATATCATTTTCATTTAATACATTACCTTCTATAACTCGTAATCTTTCATGATTTATTTCTACCCTACTTGAATCACGCGCTAATGCAGTCACTTCTGCTGAATCTTTTAATGCTAATTTAATTATGTTTGAACCTACTCGCCCTGTTGCTCCCAATATACATACTTTCATTTGTTTTCCCCCTCTTTCATTCTTTCTCTATTTTTCAATAATCTCAATCAATTTACAACAAAAAAGCTTCCTCACATAAAAGAGGAAGCTCTATTATTACATTATTTCTTTTCTTTAGAATCCGTAGACTTCTCAGTTCCACTTGTTTCTTTATCCTTTTTATCCTCTTGTTGTGTTGTTGTATCGTCCTCTTTCTTCTTGTCCTCACCTTTACTACAACCTACCATTAATAAAGAACTTGCAAGTGCCATAGCAGTTAATGATTTAACCCATTTGTTCATTTGCGTTTCCTCCTTTTGATAGAATATGTACAATCCCATATTACTCTCTATTTTTAAAGGAAAGATTGAAAAATAGTAAATAAACGGTAAATATTTGTAAATTTTCTGATAATAAATATGTACATATATTCATTTTTCTCCACGAAAAGTAAAAAACTAAGGCGCCTATCTTTCCGCCTTAGTCTCTTATGCAAATTTCTCATTTTCATATACATGTTTAATCTTATACTCTTTCTTCACGACATATTGCCATACACTATAGGCATAACGATTCATTTTCAGGAAGCAGTTTTCTAAAAACGAGCGAAATTCTGGATTTGCAACTTCAACTGCCACTTGAGCAAACTTTAACGCTAACCGTTTCAAATGCGAAATATAACAAGTTGCAATATACATATCACCTGTATATTTACTATCAGTTTCCTTTTCCATTTCATGAAAATGAAATGAAATTGGTTCACAAGTTATATGCTGTACATTCTCTCCTTCTTGAAAGTTCACTTGTTCATTATATGCTTGCAACATATATGGTAAATGATGCTGTAATAGCTCCTTTAATTCTTCGTCTCTTACCTGTCCTGTATACTCCCCAACCTTATATATAAGCATATAACTATACCTCATCAATTCTTTCATACAATCCATGAAAGTGCCTCCCTACTTTTTGTCTATATGCTATAAATATGATGCTATAACATTTGCTATTCTTGCTAAAAACCAATCCCATTTACTAATTTCCTCAAAATCTTCTTCCGAAAATCTTTTTGATTTATGGAAGTCTTCTTTTAGTCGATCCCATACGTCAGCAACAACTGTTTTATCATATACGACACAATTAGATTCACAATTTAAATAAAAACTTCTATTATCAAAATTCGCTGTACCTATATCAACAATTTCTCCATCAATGATTGTTACTTTCCCGTGAAAAAAACCATTCCGATATTGATAGATCTCCGCTCCAGCATGGTTCATCTCTCTCAAATACGGATAGGCAGCTTGTTTTAACAATACTGCATCACTTTTAAATGGTACGAGAATTTTCACATTGACACCGCGGTTTAATGCACCTTTTAACTCTTTCATCATTTCTTTACTTGGTACAAAATATGGTGTAGCAATAATTAAAGACTTTTTAGCCTGCTTTAAAAACGCTCCATATTTTTCCCATAACCCTTTTCCATCTGAAAATAAATATTGATATTTTACATTCCCAATTGCAGGTAGACTTTCATGTACAGGCATTTTTTCTCCCGTATCTTCTTTCCAGTCAGCAGCAAATTTTCTTTCCATATCCGTGGCACCATTCCCCTTAACCCGCACATGATAATCACGCCACTGGCCAAATTTCGGATCTTGTCCAAGGTATTCCTTTCCGATGTTAAAGCCGCCGATATATGATACTTTTCCGTCTATCGTAACAATTCGTCTATGATTTCGCTGATGCAACGAATAGAATAAATGTTTCAATTTAGGTTTTTTACTAAACGTAAACTGGACACCATTGCTTTGTAGTTGACGAATTACCTTTTTCTTCAGCTTATATCCACCTATTCGATCGACTGACAATTTCACTTCTACTCCGCTAGATGCCTTTTTCTCGAGCAACTGCAAAAACTCTTTGCTTATTTCATCTTTACCTACAATATAAAAATGGATATATATGTACTTCTCCGCATTACGTATATCCTCAAATAAATTCGTATATAACTCTTCACCGTTCGTATACAGTTGAAATTCACCTAATCTAACTTGTCCTACTTCATATTCACTAGCCATTTTTTTCCCCATTTCCACATCGATGTTCATCCAAATGAATACACCTATTACACAAAGGATTACAACGAAAAAGTGTTTCATGGATATTTTCCTTTCTCCACTTACTGTTATTTCTATATCTTCCCTTTTTTAATACAATATCATTCAAGAAAATATGTCATTGCATGATATATGTCCATATCAAACGATAGCTCATTTGCATATTGTATGTTGTATCTTAAAATAAAAGGAGGAAATAACAATGGGCTTCGCACATGGTAATGGATTCGCGCTATTAGTCGTATTATTTATCCTCTTAATCATCGTCGGTGCTGCTTGCTTCTGCTAAGTAGTTATTGTCACATGATATGCGGATAGAAAAACTATAAAAGCGGACACCTACTTTTAGGTGTCCGCTTTTCATATGAAAAACATTTCGGTCTGTTATAATGCCATTAACGACTAAATATTCAACTCAAAAAGTTAGTAATGTAGCTACTTTCTTACTCTCTGCCTTACGTATATGACGTTGTTCTGCACGCAACACTGCAATGCGATGTAATTCTTTCTCTTCTTCTGTTTCAGGGATTACTCGCGGCACAGGAACTGGATTATTTTCCTTACTCAGTGCAACAAAAGTAACAAAAGACGTTGCTGCGATACGCTTCTCACCTGAAATTAAATCTTCCGCTACTACCTTCACAAATACTTCCATAGACGTTCTACCCGTCCAAATTACAAAGGATTCATAACTAACACAATCTGAAGAGCGAACTGGATGTAAGAAATCAACCCAATCCATAGAGGCTGTTACACATTCTTTTCTTGCATGCCTCGTTGCTGAAATAGAAGCAACCATATCCATCTCGGCTAATATCTTTCCACCAAATAACGTGTTATGATCATTTAAATCTGTTGGAAATACTCGGCTCGTTTTGAACACCCTTGATTCATTGGCTGTTTTCCCCTTTACTTCTGTCATTGTTATCACCCCTTTAATGATGTATCCCTAATATCTCAATAATCACTAGACTAAATGAACTACACGTTTAATATTAACAACATTCAGAACTTTTAGTCCATAAAAAAGAACCGATGTTATCAATCGGCTCCTCTAAATACATATTGTTCTTTTGGCTGTTCAACTTTATTCCATTTCGTTACTTCTAAAACAGGAATGTTCGCATGGAACGGCTGATAAAATTCAGTAGAAATTTCTCCCTCTATTTGAATCCAATCATCGTTTTTCCATTCTACACCTTCTGGCTTTTTCACTAACATACCATATACACCAGAATCCGCTACACAATGTATAATACCGAAACGGAATAAGAAGTATTGTTCTTTTTTAGAAGAATCATCTTTGAAAACAAAACCTTTAAATGATAATTTTTTCCCAGTAAACTCACCAGGGTAATTGTAAATCGTCTCCATTCCTTTTAGGAAGTTTTCATCATTTAAAGTAACACTATCCTTTGTTACAAACTCTTTCTTCCCTTTCTCCATTACACCACGGTATCCTTCTTTTCCGTAATATATACTCGTATCAGGTCTTAAAAATTGCCTTCTCATAAATGGATCTGTACTTTCTGCTTGTGCAACAGGAAAATGAAACCCTTTTGCCTTAACAATATCTGAATCTAACGTTGCAATTGGGAAAAATAATCCCGAAACAATTGGAAAACAGAACAATGTGTACGAGAATGCTTTTTTCCACCATGTATTCTCATCTTTTGAATGGTCATGCCCGCAATGGCTATGATCACAACTACAATCCTGTTTTCCTTGTTCTTTCTCATGTTCTTTTTGGAAAACAATAATAATTTGAACAATCGTTAAGAAACCTAAAATAATAGCTGCTGTTGTTGATAAATAGGCATACTTCATATTGATATACTTCGTAATATTACCTGAAATATGAAGCTGCGCGATTAAGATTGTAAAACCTAATAATATATATGCTCGAAACATAACCTACCACCCCATCGCATAAATGAGTAGTGAGCTTGCATAAACAACAACTGTAACTGTAACTGTAACGACAATTACAAATTTTGTTTTAAATGTCGCAAGCATCATAAACATATTTTTAATATCCACCATCGGTCCATATACGAGGAACGCGACAAGTGATGCTGTTGAAAATGTACTTTGGAATGACGAAGCAATAAATGCATCTGCTTCTGAACAAAGTGATAAAATGTAAGCAAGTCCCATCATAACAGCTGGTGAAGAAAACGGACCTTGTCCTATAGCAAGAAGTGTTGAAGTTTGTACGAACGTTTGAACTGCAGCTGCAATTAATGCACCTAATACTAAATATTTTCCCATCGAGAAAAATTCCTCAACAGCATGCGTACATACATCCCACATTTTTTTACGTAATGGACGCTTATGATTCACTTCTGGGAAGTGATCATCTCGTAATTGATGTTCTTTAAACATAAATGATAATATAATTCCAACAATGATTGCTACGATAATCGCTACAATAGAACGATACCATACCATGTGCATACTACTTCCAAAGGCAACGTATGTTGCAAATAATACGACCGGATTAATAATTGGACCAGTTAACATAAATGCAATCCCGGCATATGGCGGAACCCCTTTTCCAATTAATCGCCTAACAATCGGAACGATTCCACATTCACAACCTGGAAACATCATCCCTAAAAAAGTAGCCATTAAAACAGACAGAAATCGGTTTTTCGGCATCCATTTTGCTACCATATCTTCTGTCACAAACATTTGAATGAATCCTGAAATAAATACACCAATGAGCACAAAAGGAAGTGCTTCGATCAATATGGAGATAAAGATTGTATTCATTTGCAGGAATGCTTTCGGTAATTGAAACAATTCCATGATGTATTTCCTCCAACTTTTCATTAACAATATGTAATTTTAACCCCATTTTATTGATTGGACAAGACTTATACGGAATTCATCCCTTTCATATACATTACATTTTATAAGTTATATTCTATTCAAAATTTGGGATTTCATAGCAAAAAAGCTGCTCTAGCGCAGTTACACAACTATGCTAGAGCAGCTTTCTTATCGTTAAAAGTAACGTTTCTTCCAAAATACAAATGCTAAAGCGCAAGATAATGTTGCACATATTATGAGTACAATTACAAAACCTTGAGCCTCACCTTCAAATGGAACCTTTACGTTCATTCCGAAGAAACTAGAGACCATTGTTGGTAATGATAAAATGATTGTAATAGACGTTAACAGTTTCATAACACTGTTCAAATTATTCGATATAACAGAGCTAAAAGTATTCATCATTCCACTTAGAATATGACTATATATTTCCGCCATTTCAATAGCCTGTTTATTTTCAATTAATACATCTTCTAATAAATCTTGATCGTCTTCATACATTTTTAAAAATGTACTGTTACGCATTAATTTTTGAATTACAATTTTATTCGCCTTCAATGATGTTGTAAAGTAAACTAAACTTTTTTCAAGACCTAGCAATGTGAAAATCTCTTTATTTTTCATCGACTGATTTAATTGATGCTCTAAATCGATTGTCTTTCTGTTAATTTGCTTTAAGTATCTTAAATAGTAAGTAGAAATCGTATATAAGAGCTGAAGTGCAAAGCGTGTCTTTTTAAACGTATAAAATTCTTTAATACGTTGATTAATAAAACGTTCAAAAATTGGATTTTCTTCTAAACAAATTGTCACAAAGCAATCTGGCATTACAATCATACCTATTGGAATCGTGTCATAAATCGAATTTCCTTCTTCATCATGTCTAACTGTTGGAATATCCACGATTATTAAAGTATTATTGTCTTCCTTTTCAATACGAGAGCGTTCTTCATCATCTAAAGGGTCTTTAATGAAATCTAAGTCCACATTTAAAGTTTGTACTAGATATTGAATTTCTTCTTCCGTTGGATGAAGTACATTAATCCAGCAACCCTTTTGCATTTCCTCAACCTCTTGTAGTTTTCCGTTTCGGTCTGTTAAATAAATATTTAACATACTATCACCCCGATTCTTTTTACATGTAGGAATCTACCTCTCTTACATAACAGTTTTTGAACCGCCATTCTCAGCATATGAAACATACGTTTAAATTTCAATAGAAAAATTATTTTGAAAACGTTTTTATAAGAAAAATATTATAAAGTGAAACTTTAATCAGTGGGGGGCTTCATCCCCCCACTGATTTTCAGCCCTCACCAATCGGGCTTTTACGGGCAGCCCGCCCCCAACCAAACTTCTTTTCTTTCGCTGAATTTTGAGGTGAGGATCTTACTGCCCGTTAAAGCGGGATAAACAAAGAAAAAGACAGAGTGCTCTCTGCCTTAAAAAGCTTATGTTGCCTTTATAACATATTTAGAAAGCATCCACAAGTTAAAGCCAACTGAAATCGTATAACCAGCGTATGTTGAAATAATAAAACTTACATAATCAAAATACGGAAGCAATACAATATTTAAAACGATCTTCACAATAATGCCAATCACTAACCCTAGCACTGTTTTCTGTTGTTGATTAATTCCTTGCAACATTGCAGCCGTTACTGTAAAAAGCGAAAATAGTATACAAGCAGGAGCGTAATACTGTAAAATAACGCTTCCCATCTCCGGATCATTTCCGGCACCAAATAAAAGAGTATACACTGGTTTTGCTAACACCATCATTCCAATTGCCGCGGGTACCGTAATACCTACTACTAATAGATTCGTCCTCGTAAAATGTTTGTACAGTAACTTCACATTTCCTGCTGTATAAGCTTTTGTCATCTCAGGTACGAGTGACATACTAAAAGCAGTCGCAACGGAAACTGGGATAAGTACAACCATCTGAACAAGTCCAATTATCGCATTAATCTTCTCCGCTTCTCCTTGCATATATCCTATTTGTATAAGTAATTTATTAATTGTAAATGTGTCAATCGTCTGATACAACGGAATTGCTAAACCAACCACAACAAATGGTATTGAATATGTAAAGAGCTCCTTATATAGTGAAAAAAAAGATTTCGTTGTTTGCGGTATACTTGCCATTTCTTTTTTCTTTAAGTGCTTTCTCCTCCTTATGTAATACGCACTTAAAACAGTTAGTCCACCTATCGCTCCCATAAAAGCACCGAACGTTGAAATACCAACAGCTAGTGAGATAGAAGCTTTTAAAACATATAAAACGACAAAGCTTCCTATCAAGATGGTTAAGACTCGAAAAAATTGCTCTACAACTACACTTAGAGCAGAAGGCCCCATCGATTGAAATCCTTGAAAAAAGCCTCTTAATAAACTCATTACTGGTACGAGTATTAACGCAAAACTGACAATTTGAATATTAGTAGTGACCGCCGCTACACTATTCCCCGTTTGATCATTTCCATCGATTACAAGTTTAGCCAAATGCGGAGCTAGCATATACAACGTAAAACACGAAAAAATTCCCATTATAAACATAAAAACAATTCCACTTTTCAGCACTCTCTTAACCGTATGATAATCATTTAATTGATCATATTTTGATACCATCTTTGAAACTGCAAGTGGTAGTCCCATCGTCGCAATGCTAAGCATAATTGTATATGGACGATAAGCATACGTGTATAAAACGTACCCACTCGTACCGACCATAGCTGTAAATGGTATAACATATATAAACCCTAACATTTTAGATATCATCGTTGCCATTGTTAAAAATATCGTTCCACGTATAAACGGTGACCCTTTCATCACATTCCTCCGCTACGCTTTATTATTACACATTATGGACAACTCCTTTTTTTTAGAACCAAAACAAATAAAAAAGCCAATGAAAAATCATTGACTTTAACGCGCTGCTTTTTTCTTTTTGAAATACTTTAAACCGAAGTATAGAGCAACAAAGAGAACCGCTCCTATAATTATGTAATGTGTGTAGTCAGATGCATACTCTTTAATATGTCGCCAATTTCCACCAAGCTTTTCACCTAAATATATAAATAGTATTGACCACGGAATAATCGCAACTACTGTATACAGTGTGAATAGTTTTAATGGCATCTTAGCTAATCCTGCTGGAATAGAAATTGCATGACGTACGACTGGGATAAAACGTGCCGAAAAGATTACTCCTGCTCCGTAACGCTTAAACCAATTTTCTGCTATGTCTAAATGGTGTTTATTAATAAGCAGATATTTCCCATATTTCTCTACAACTGGACGTCCACCATAGTATCCAAGCCAATATAAAAAGATTTGGGCTAAAGTACCACCGATTGTTCCAGCAATAACTGCACCGACAAAGCTAATTTTACCATCTGCGACTAAAAAGCCAGCATACGAAAGTACAATTTCACTTGGGATAATTTCAATCATTAAAGCTAGCGCTACTCCAAAGTAACCTAAACTTGCAAAAAATTGCAATAACTGATCTATTATGCTTGCTAACATCTTATTTTCTATCTCCTTTTTTCTTCACATACCATCTCATTATTACATAAAGGTTGCATTCTGCCAATATCTTCATGCCGACAATATCACAGGCATACGCATTATTAATCTATTACTATTTCTTTCTGAGGTTCTTTTATGTAGGCAAACATTTGTTTAATTTGCTCTTCTGTATTTCTAGCAATCGATAAATTAGGCAATTCATTTTCACCAAAAAACTCCACATCATCTGTTTCAATACTAGTTTTCTTTTCACCGCCAATAATTTTACAGCCAATAAAAATTTTATATACATGCGTTGCTGAAGGCGATGGTTGATGTTTTTCTTTATCAAATATAGCGAGTAACTTAAAATGATCTACCTCATAACCTGTCTCTTCGAAAACCTCTTTTGCTGCTACTTCTGTCGGCGTATAACCGATATCAGCCCATCCACCTGGCAATGCCCATTTCCCATCACTTTTTTCTTTCACAAATAATAACTTTTCATTTTGAAAAACGACTGCTCTTATATCGACTTTAGGTGTTTGATAGCCTGTCTCACTTGCAAATAACTTCTCTACAACTTCCCAATCTGTCTTTGTATAATGTGACATCATCGAAATGGAAATATCCCGTAATTGTTGGAAACGTTCTATATCATACACATCCTTAGAATACGTTAAACCCGCTTGAGCTATAGATTGTATTTGTTTTACCCAATCAATCCATTTTACCGTCATGTTTCCACATCTCCATCCTTTATTAAGTATATATTACGCCAATTCTACCAATACTTCTTTATTATACAAAAAAAGAGATTGATAATGTTCCAATCTCTTTCAAAATTAATCCAATTCATGTAAATGATCTTGTATATACTTTCTTCTTTTATTTATATATTCCTCAATCATATCAGCTTCTTGATCAAATATTTCTAATTTTCCTTTCATATATGGATCTTGTAGTAAATAAGGACGAATCGACTCACACAAACTTTCTACTTTCGGCATCATAAATGAAACGGTAAATTGTTCTTCTAATATTTCTTCCAAAATACCTCGGTATTGCTTTCTAAATACAGGTATATCTAACAATCTTGCACTTAACGTGTTATAACCTTGAATACGAATATATTCATGATTAAGTGGTCTCCCTTGTACATCTCGCCCCCAAGTCGCATCATAATCCCACGGTATTACTTCAAATAAATTTGTTTCATCATTATGATATAGTGCATAGTTATGAACGAAACCATCAAAGTTTTGTGTAAAAATAACGCCAGCTAACCATCGTAAATATTTATCAACATGCAAAAACTTCCCAATTTCTTTTTCATAAGATTCCCTCGACAAAGCGTTCGCTTGAAATACAAATTCACTCAGCTGTTCTTCACTATTTTCATTCGAGTATTTAAATTCATAACCCGCAAAGAGCTCGGTCTTAACATCTTTATCTCTCTCACTCATTAAAGAAAAATTCGCATCATCATCTATCGCATAATAAATAGAACCACTCGGTAATCCTCTATTTTTCAAAAAGTTTTCGTCAACTGATTCTAACTGTAAATATACACCTTGAATTTGACCATTAATTTTTATAAACACATGTTGTGATTTCGGTGAAAGTACACCAATATCATGAAAAAAGTCTAAAGATAATTTATTTCGTATGAGAGACGGATCCATAAACTCAGAATTTAAATGAATCTCTTTCGCATCTTGAAATTTTTTAGGCTTATAAAACATAACATGATAAGATTTTTTCTCAAATTCACGAATATGAGCACCACGGTATACGATATCAATATCATACTTCTTTTTTCCATAAGTTAATTTTGCTGGTACTGGACTGTCTGACCAAATGTCTTTTTTCAATTCCACTAAGTACATTGGATGAATAAAAAAATCATATGAAGGTAGCATGTTTTCTCATCCCTTCTCAGTTCTCTTCATTCAATGTATGCAACTCGCCTTGTCCATACATCCGCTATCATCTATTTATATAAAATTACACTCTTGTCCTGTTCAGAAAGATACCTACATACATATCCTGTTAAGGAAAAAGAATACCTTTTCAACTTAATACATGATAAGGAGGATTTCTATGAAACGTGATATTAGAAAAGCGGTTGAAGAAATCAAAAGTGCTGGGATGGAGGATTTCTTACACCAAGATCCAAGTACTTTTGAATGCGATGATGATAAATTCACTCATCATACTTGTACAACTGGATGTAAATGTACAACTGGGGGTAAATGTCCAAGAACAAGATGTACTCGCGTGAAACATTGTACGTTCGTTACAAAATGTACACATGTGAAAAAATGGACATTTGTTACAAAATGTACTCGTGTACGCGTTCAAAAATGGACGTTCGTTACGAAAGTGACGCGTAGAAAAGAATGCGTTTTAGTTACAAAACGTACTCGCAGAAAACATTGTACATTCATTACAAAATGCATACGCTTTGAAAAGAAATTTTTCTGGACTAAACGAAGTTTCTGTAAAAAGTGCGAATTCTTCCCGCATAGACACGGCGGCTCTTGCGATGATTCATGCGATCATGGTAAAGACTGTCACGATGATGGACACAAATGGAATGATTGCAAAGGCGGACATAAATTCCCATCTTGCAAACACAAGAAATTTGATCACTTCTGGTATAAAAAACGTAATTGTTAGTTTTTATGCCTACAAAAAAAGGCCGTTTTGCGGCCTTTTTTACGTTTATCCCGCTTTATTGAAAATGACTTATATCTGCAAATTGCTTCACTTCACCTTTACCATCTTCAAATTCTATTATACTGAGACTAGCACTATGCATAAATGGATCATTCCACACATTTTCTATTTCAATACCCGCAAAATGTCCTACAAGTAATTTTGCTGCTGCCGCATGGGAGACAATTAATATACTTTCTCCTTTATGCTTTTCCAAAAGAAGCTGCATCCCCTCAATTACCCTTTTATGAACAGCCTCAAAATTTTCTCCTGATGTTGACTGAAAAAGATGTGGTTCATACCAAAATAACTGTATGTCGTCTGGGTATTGCCTTTCTATATCATCAATTGTCTGTCCTTCCCATATACCCATGCTAATTTCATAGAAATGCTCATCCGCGATTATCGGTATATCACGTTCTCCCTTTATTAACTCTGCAGTATGAAGGGTTCTTTCACTCGGACTACTATAGATTGCATGAATAGATAAATCTTTCATTCGCTCTCCTAATTGCTTAGCTTGCAGTATACCATTTTCAGTTAAAGCAGAATTTTTTCGTCCTTGCATTCGCTTCGCTACATTCCATTCCGTTTCACCATGCCTTGTTACATATACCGTTGTCTTCACTTCAATTCCCCCTTACCATGTTGGCCGCAATTCCCACGGTTCTACTCGTCCTACAATCCATTCATTACATTTACTTTCAATTCCTTTTATTACCCCATCCGATATTTCTTCATGAGTAAGCCATCTTGCGTATGTATCTTCTAATATAAAACCTAAAATTATTCTATGATAGCTACATCGCGTACCGCCTATTTTTTGTGAGGCTATTCTCGACGCTTTACTGCCTAAAATATGAAAAACTTCGTATGTTTCAGACGATAAGTCTAATTCTCTACAAATAAGTGATAACGCATCTTTTGCACTTGAGTGTATCCATGCGACAACTAATGTTATTGGGCCATTCCGCTCAATTGCGCTTTTAATAGCTACCTTTACATCGTCATCATTATGATAATCTAACGGAAGACATGTGATATTTTCTGGTATAGCACTCTCTCGTTTAACATTTTCTAATTTCACTTCATCTCTTCCAATAATAGAAACATGAAACTCTTGCTCACAAAGCCACATAGACACCCTCTTTAACATTCCTGTTCCACCAATTACTAGCGCATGCAACTTTCTTTGCCCCCTTAATAAAACGTCATATGAGGTTTATCTTCCCTATAATAATTAAGCCTGTCTTGCAATGTCCCTGAATGAAATTCAAACTTATGCCCGTCTGGGTCAACAAAATAGATAGATTCACAATCCCTTACATCACGTTCTCTTCCTTGTAAAATATGAACATCATTTTCTTCTAATCGCTGCAGTATACGTTTAAAGTCTTTCTGTTCAACAGAAAACGCAATATGTGTATAAGATTGATGAATCTCGTTTCTTGGAATATGTATTTCTTCATTAAGCGCTATCCATACTCCACATATATTAAAATATGCAAGTTTTCTTCCTTTAACTAATAATTCTCCTTCCAATACTTTTTCGTAAAATGTAATAGAATCTTCTAAATTAGATACTGAAAAACAAAGATGATTGATCCCTTTTAACAACTCTAATTCCTCCTATACAAATAAAAGATGAGCGAAAATTCACTCATCTTTTATTATACTATTTTTTTGTAATATATGCCCATTTATAACTGAAGTCCCCACCAAACGTATGATTTGCAATATCTTTTACGTATGGTTTTTCTAAGTATGCGGTACTTTGTTGGTACGTAGGAGAAATGGCAGCATCTTGACCAATTAAGATTTTTTCCGCTTCTGCAAGTGCATTCCAGCGTGCTTTATCATCTTTTAATAGTTCTCCTTTTGATTTCGCTACTAACTCATCATACTTCGGATTAGAATAATCCATTTCATTAAATGAGCTTCCAGTAACAAACATATCAATATAAGTCATTGGATCTGGATAATCTGGACTCCATGCAGATAAAGAGAATTCATATTCAAGTTTCTTTTCTAAATCCAACTTCTGCTTATATGGCTGTTGTTTTAAATTCACTTTAATACCAGGTAAGTTTTTCTCTAACTCTTCTTTAATAAAGTCTCCTACTTTTTTACGACTACCGTTATCATCATTTAGTAATTCGACTGTAATTGTATCTTGACCAAGTTCTTTCTTCGCTTCTTCCCATAATTTTTTCGCTTTTGCTGCATTATCTTTACTGTCACGGAAATTTTTATTTACAGTACGGAAATCTTTCCCATCAGGTCCTGTCGTAAATTTTTCAGGTACTAAGAAATACGCTGGCAATGATCCGTCATTTAAAATAACATTTGCAATTCCTTTTTTATCATATGCTAGATCAATTGCTTCACGAACTTTTTGGTTTTTAAACGTTGCATTTTTTTGGTTAAAACGTAAGAAATACATACGTGGATCTAACTTCGTTTTAAATTCATCTGGCTTATTCTTTTTATATTTATCAACAAATTCAGAAGTTAAAATAACCCGATCAGCTTGATCACTATCATATAAATTTACTCCTGTGCTTGTTTCCTTCACAATATTCACATTAATTTCTTCTAACTTCACAGTATCTTTATCCCAATAATTAGGGTTTTTCTTTAACTGATAACTTCTTTCATGTTTCCATTCACTCATCGTAAATGGTCCATTATATAATAATTTATCTGCTTCTAATCCGTATTTATCTCCTTGTTCTTTCACATATTTTTCATTTAAAGGGAAAAATGTTGGGAATGAAGTAAGCTCAAGGAAATATGGTGCTGGTTGTTCTAATTCTACTACTAAAGTTTTATCATCCTTCGCTTTCACTCCTAATTGATCTAACGGTAACTCTCCTTTATTTACTTTCTGTGCATTCTTTACATCAAATAAAATAAATGCATACTCAGCTGCCATTGCTTTATCTAATGTACGTTGCCATGCATATACAAAATCTTGCGCTCGAACTGGATCACCATTTGACCATTTTGCATCACGTAATTCAAATGTATATGTCTTTTTATCTTCACTAATTTTCACGTCTTTTGCCATACCTGGAGTTGGTTTATTATCCTTATCTAAACGATATAATCCTTCCATTGCATTTACAAAGGCACGGAATGATACAGAGTCTGTTGATTTTGACGTATCCATTGAAGGAATTTCAGCTGTTTCTAGTAAGTTTAATACTTGCTTATCTGCTGCCCCCTTACCTGTTTCTTTCTTCGTTGTAGATGCCTTCTCCCCATTTCCGCAACCCGCAACTAATATACTAGTCGATAATGCAACTGCAGCAATCGTTGTTACCTTTCTCTTCATTGTTCCTTCCCCCAATCTATATGTATAAATGAAAGCCAGTATAATACATATTATTATACAAAAGATTCAGATTATTTCAAATATTATTTTCGTATATACAAAAAAAGAAGCGGATAGAGAGCTCTACTATCCACTTCTTTTTCTTTTACTTGTAATCCATCCTCTATGTCAAATGGATTTTGAACTTTAAATATTTCGTCCATTATCTTTAAAAATTCTTCCTCATTTTTAGATTCGCCATTAATCATAAGTGAGTATGGCTCAATCTCACCCAATTTATAATCAACAACAAATTGGATCGTAACCTTTTTCTTCGACATATCCGGACTATCCCCTTGGAACTCTACCAATTCTAATCCTTCCGTGCCACGATAATATGCCCAACCCGGATTTCTAAAATAATTTTCAAACGATTCACCAATTGAAAGGAATGGATATTCATATAGCGAGCTTGTACGAACTTTTTGAATAATATCTCGATCAGTCGGGAAAAAGAAATGGCTGATAAAAATACTAGCAACCGCTAAAATCGTAACAATTGTTGCTCCCATTTTACTCGTTCCACCACTATCACGAATGAGGTACTTTTCAACCGATCCATCTTGAATTTCTCTTGCTTTTATTCGATATATACGCCTTTCTGCAAATTGATAATATAATCCATTCGCAAAAATCGCCATTCCAAATAAAATAAAAACGAGTAATAGAAACGTAAGAGGCACCATATTAATGATCGGCAATGCTACGTTGAAGCCCATATAATAAGAAAACGCATCACACGCTAATAATAACACTACAAATAAAGCTGCAGGTAAATAATACTTACGATATCCGAGCCAACCTACATTGAAAATAGCTGCCCAACCATTCCAGCTCCACCTAGCAATCCGCTTTTCCTCAAGCTCCCATTTCCTTTTGTAATACGGATATTGTCTCCCTACATATACTTCTAATTCCTTGTCTATTAGCGAACTTCCTTCACTCTGTTCAGTATGCAAAGTCCGCTGGCAACTTTCACAATTCAGCTGATTTCCCTCGCAAAGTTGCCCACAATTTATACATTTCAAAACAATCCCTCTTCCCATCCATACGTCATTTCAAAATACCTTCGTGTTTTAATAACCACTCTTTCCTCCATAAACCGCCCGCATACCCAACAAGTTTCCCGCTCTTTCCTATTACACGATGACATGGAACGATTATTGAAATCGGATTGCGACTATTTGCTCCTCCTATTGCTCGTACAGCTTTCGTATTTCCGACTTTCTCTGCAATATCTAAATATGAAGCACTTACGCCATAAGGAATCGTATAGAGCGCATCCCATACATTTTTTTGAAATGCTGTTCCCTCAGGAGACAACGGGACTGTGAACTCTTTTCTATTCCCCTTAAAATATTCATCGAGCTCATTTATACATTGATCTATCATTTCATTTGTATGTTCTTCTTGTCTCTCATCAACAAATATAACAGACGTAATTCCTTTATCGTTCGCTGTAATTTCTAGCAAGCCTAATTCACTTTCATAATAAGCTTGGTACATATGTCATCCTCCAATTCAATTCATATTCATTATTGTAACACGAATAGACAAAATTTTTCGTATAAGCGTTTTATTCGAGAAACAAAAACGAGAATGATACAATGTAAGAAAATTCAATCTAGGAGGCTATTGGATGAATTACAAACTTTTTTCACCTTATACAATTAAAGACGTTACATTAAAAAACCGGATTGTTATGTCACCTATGTGCATGTATTCATCGAAAAACGAGGATGGCCAAGTAACGAATTTCCATCTCATTCATTATGGAACAAGAGCTGCTGGTCAAGTTGGTTTAGTTATGATTGAAGCAACAGCCGTGTTACCTGAAGGTCGAATTTCAAATAAAGACTTAGGCATTTGGGATGACAGTCTAATTGAAGGCTTACATAAAGCGACAACTTTTATACACGATAATGGTGCAAAAGCTGCCATTCAACTCGCTCATGCTGGAAGAAAAGCAGAATTAGAAACAAATGCGTTAGCTCCTTCAGCCATTCCATTTAATGAAACAATGAAAATGCCAATAGAAATGAGCAAACACCAAATTAAAGATACTGTATTAGCTTTTCAGCAAGCTGCAGTACGATCCAAACAAGCTGGATTTGACGTTATTGAAATACACGGTGCTCACGGTTATCTTATTAATGAATTTCTTTCTCCACTTACCAATAAGCGGACTGATGAATATGGTGGTTCACCTGAAAATCGATATCGTTTCTTACGCGAAATCATTGAATCGATAAATGAAGTTTGGAACGGACCGCTATTTGTTCGTATTTCAGCAAATGATTATCATCCTGACGGGTTAACAGTTCAAGATTATGTACAATATACAAAATGGATGAAAGAACAAGGAGTAGATTTAATCGATTGTAGCTCTGGGGCTGTTGTACCTGCGCGCATCGATGTTTACCCTGGGTATCAAGTACAATATGCTAAACATATTAAAGAGCATGCTAACATTGCAACTGGTGCAGTTGGATTGATTACGACCGGGGCACAAGCAGAGCAAATTTTAAATAATAACGAAGCAGATTTAATTTTTATCGGACGTGAGTTACTTCGCAATCCTTACTTCCCAAGAATAGCCGCCAATGAACTTGGCTTTGAATTAGAAGAACCGTATCAATACGAGCGAGCGCCTGGGAAAATCAGTACAAATAAATAAAACCGAGAAGCTTTTCTTCTCGGTTTTATTTATTCTATCGTTGTAATTTCATTCGAATTATAAATGTGGATACCTGATTCTTCTCGCAATGCAGTTATATACATCCCTTTTGCCACATCTTTAGCGGAAATTGGTTTATACTTTTTGAAGGCTCCTTTAAATATAAAAGGAATCATACGAGATAATTTTTCCGCCATTCTTTCACCAAAGCGAAATTCTTGTCGATTTCCTACTAATAAAGATGGCCTAAAAATGTGAATACCACCAATTACTAACTTTTGCAATTCCTCTTCCATTCTTCCTTTCACTTGTGAATAAAAGAAAAACGATTTAGGATTCGCTCCCATTGAGGACACAACAAGGAAATTTTGCACCCCTTGTTTTTCAGCTAAACAAGCCGCTCGTAACGTATATTCATAATCTACCTTTTTGAAATTAGCTTTCGTTTTTGCTTTTTTGATTGTTGTTCCTAGACAACTAAATACGTCATCTACAGCAAAGAACTCTTTATATTCCTCTAATGCCAAATAATCTACTTGCTTTTGCTGTAACTTTTCATGTTGCCATTGCATTGGTTCTCTTACAAAAATAGTAACCGAATCGTAGTAATCTGATTCAAGTAATAGACGCGTTATCTCTTGCCCAACTAAACCACTTGCACCAAGTACTAACGCTGTTCGCTTATTCATATATGCATATACCTCTTATTTTACTTTTCTCTCCTTTAGTAACATACAACTTTTAGGAGTTTCCTTCTCTCATTTTACCACAAGTAAAGCACTATGCGTACGCATAGTGCTTTACTCACTCTTTTTTCTCATCTTTCTCTCGTAATTTTGTTACGGTTGATGCATCTCCTAAATTACTTATTAATCTTCTTAAAAAAATTAAGACTACGGCTAATGGTAATACTACCGCTAATATCAATAAAATAGCTTCCATTAAGTAACCCAAACACTCAGCCCCCTCTACACCCTCCTTTCATATATATGAACACAGCGTTGTCACATATGCATGTATTCGCAAAAATAACACACCTATATTTGACAACTTTATAACAAAATCAAATCGGAATGATTATTATTTATTGCAACTTTATAAAAGATGTATTATACTAAGTTCGCAAACTAAAACGTAATTATTCCGTTTTGTGTTAAAATGATATTTTTCTTCTATAATTGGGGAAAATATATCCGTAAAAAAAGAAAAGAGGAGAACTTCATGCCTAAAAGATTGACTATATTTTCATTCTTACTTATTTTCACTTTAATTTTTACTGGCTGCTCAAATACAAAAGAAGGTAATGCCAAGAAAGATGGAAAGCTAACTGTTTATACAACTATTTTTCCTCTTGCAGATTTCGCAAAAAAAATTGGTGGCGACTATGTAACTGTTGAAGCAATTTATCCGCCTGGTGCCGATTCTCATACATTTGAGCCAAGTCAGAAACAAACAGTACAAGTTGCAAAAGCCGATTTATTCGTTTATAACGGTGCTGAATTAGAACCATTTGCTGAAAAAATGGAAAAAACATTACAAAAAGAAAACGTTAAAATTGTAAATGCATCAAAAGGTATTGAACTGCGTACTTCTACTGAAGAAGAGCATCATGATCACGGAGACGGCCATAAAGAGGATGAACATCATCACGATAAAGACCCACACATTTGGTTAGACCCTACTCTAGCAATGAAACAAGCAGAAAAAATTAAAAATGCACTTGTAGCATTACAACCTGACCATAAACAAGAGTTCGAAAAAAACTTTGCAGCACTTCAAACAAAATTTACTGATTTAGATGATCAATTTAAAGCAGCAGTTGCGAATGCAAAAACGAAAGATATTTTAGTTTCTCATGCGGCTTATGGATACTGGGAACAACGCTATGGCCTGAAACAAATTGCTATCGCCGGTATTTCAGCTTCTGATGAACCATCTCAAAAACAACTTGCTGACATTACAAAAACAGTAAAAGAACATAATCTAAAATATATTTTATTTGAAACATTTTCTACTCCAAAAGTAGCATCCGTTATTCAAAAAGAAACAGGTACAAAGATTTTACGCTTAAATCACTTAGCTACTATTTCTGAAGACGATGCGAAAAATAATAAAGATTACTTCACTTTAATGGAAGAAAACGTAAATACATTGAAAGAAGCTACTAACTAATCAACTTTTGATAAGAAGAGGCTGTCTCAAAAGGTCTTTAAACAAGACCTTTTGGAGACAGTTTTTTATTTTAACTTTAATATGGATGAGAAAATCTTTAAGAATCAAGAGTAGTTCATTTTAGAGATGTAGTTTCAATTGAAACTACATCTTTTCATGCTCATAAAAACTCTATATCCACTTCACATTTACATTAGATTCATCCATAATTATTTCATATAATTTAGCTGTCTTTTCTTAATATTAAGTATTTATATTTCCCCTTCCTTACCTCATAATTTTAATCGGGAAAGGGAGGAAAAAAATGGTTCAAATAAAAGTAACGCCCGAAGAATTGGAACGAGTTGCAAAACGGGCAAACGATACAAAGCATGCATTAGAATCTATACATAATAACTTATGCAATCAAATTGATTACATGTGTTTTCAATGGACAGGCGCATCAAATCAAAATTTCGTTCAAATGTTTAACAATGCAAGACCATCCGCATTCACAGCTATTAATGCGCTTGTGCATGTTGAAGAAGAATTAAAGAGAATTGCTGAGAAATTCCGCGTTGCAGATAGTGAAGATGTAACATCCCAAAAAACGACTAAGTCTAGTAAAGCACCTGAAAAATCTTTCTTAGGAAAAGTATGGGATGGTATAGTAGACGGTGCGGGAGATGCTGTTGGAGATACAATCGACGGTATAAAAGCATTAGGTGACTGGGAAACTTGGAAAGGCATGGGCTACACTGTCACCCATTTAGATGAAGCTTTACCTGCTATGTGGAATGCGTTATCAGATTCCTTTAACAAAGATGTGATAAATGGAGATGCAGAGACCCGTGCAAGATGGGGATCTTACGCTTTAACACAAATTGGATTAGGTCTTCTTGGAGATAAAGGGGTCAGTAAGGCTGCAAAGCTAGCACAAGGGGCTAAATTCTCTCAAGGTATCTCGAAAGCTGGACAATTATTTAATAAAGGCGATAATTTGGCTTTCGCAGGCGGTAATGGTGGTAGATCTGTATTTGATAGTGCTAGTTTTAGACAAGCCGAAGAAAAACTTTCAACCTACCAGTTTGCTAAAGGTGATAGGTCCCAACCTGTCACAAGTGTAGGTGAAGCACAAGTAAAACGTTATTTAGAGAATACTGGCGGAACAGTGGCAGAAATCAAACCGAGATATACACGTGAACAAATCGAACATCTAGCTGAAAGTAACTTTGAAAATCAAATAGATTCTGTTTTGCGGGATGTAGATATATCACGTGAAAAGTTTAATGAGCTAAAAACAAAAATGTATCATGAACTTAGTCCAGAAGAAGTAGTAGCCATGAAACAGATTAGAGACAGTGTTCCCGCACCAACTTCTACTACAATGATGCAGAAAGCAATTCCGTTAGAAGATATAAAAAAATACTTAATGGATGAGCGATTCAATGAAGTCGGGGGATGCGTTGCAAAATTTGAAGATGTAGCAGACATTCAATCATCACATGACTTATTTCACTCATTACGTTTAGATTATCACAAAACCAAATTTACTACCGAAAGTGATTTTGGTGTTATTAGATTTACATCGGATGATGCGGAAAAACTATATATTCCTTATGGCGATAATTTTAATGACCCAATAAATAAAAAACCTAGCGATTACTTACAATATCCTCAAACAGGAAATGGATTTGTAATGTCTGAAAACGGACGTATTATTCCAGAATATGAATCTCAATTTCCACAGAAATTAAGACCACATGATGGAGCAGAAATATATGAAGTTGTAAACGGAAAGGAACGATTGGTAGGAATATATAGCGAGCTAGATAAAAAATTTATTCCAGCTGTGACTAAGAACTAAGAAAGGAATTATGGAAATGATTAGACGAGATGAGTATGCAGTTTATAAAGGGACAGAATATAGTATATCCAAAATCGGTAATCGGTTTATATTAACTTCTACAAATCAAAAGGACTTACAAAACGGTTTTACACCCTACGAACGAAATCCCAATTTATTTATAAAAGAAGTTGAAAAATCCGAGTTAGAAACAGCGTATGACATTACACCTTTTGCCAAGCATAAAGAAATTATGTTTCGAATTATTGGAGAAAATAAAGACAAGGGAACTGTTTCAATATATACGATTGATCCCAAAGTAGGAAAAGAATTAGGAATGTCTTCACCTGGTCGTGGGGAATTCGTAAAAGATGTAAGACTAGAAGATGTTGAGTTAATTGAAAAAGTAGAACCTATCTGGGGATTTACACTAAATAAAGAGAATTAATTACAATAGATAACAGCAGAACCTTATAAGCACAAAGGTTCTGCCGTTTAATACCGGCAACCGAAAAACAGTAGATTAGGTGACTCAATGATTAGAGATGGAAAATATGGATTATATAATGGACAAGAATACATGTTAGCTGGAAAGAAAGATGATCTAGAAATTATATCGAATGATCCAGCTGAACTATTAAATGGTTTTATTCAAGATGATTGGGATGAAAATATTTTCTTTAAAAAAATAAAAAAAGAAGACTTGGATACCGCTTATGAAATTACAACATACGCAAAATATAAAGGACATAATTTCGGAGTACTAACTGCAAGCGAATTAAAAGTAGTTATTGCTACAAATAATCCACAGGTAGGACACAAACTAAATATGTCTGTACCAGGTCGTGGGGAATTTCATATGGAAGTAAATAGGACAGATGTTGAGTTAATTGAAGAAAAAAAACCTATATGGGGATTTACACTAGATATAGACAATTAATTACACCAAATAAAAGCAGAACCGTATAAGGGTTCTGCTTTTATAATCCTTACCTATTTTGTAACAATAGCAAATCCTAAACCAGCATCTTTATTTTAACTAGCTATCCAAATTGATAAATATAAGGATCAATATGTTCCTAAAAACACAATCCAGAATTTCTCCTGTAGGATATTACATACAGCAGACAATACAAAACCAAGTGCCCCTTCAACGAGTGCAATGTGCAGTGAATAAAAATATTGAGTTCACCAATGGAGATGCTCTTATTAGCATAATGTTTATGTGTTTCTGCTTGACTTGACCAAAATAACAAGTAAAATTATCCATATTAGCTTTTAAGCTATATTAATTTAGAAGGTGAGTTGGAATTATGACTCTTCACATTTGTGAAGTAACAGAAAAAAATTGGCGTTCGGTAGCTGCTTTAAACGTCGCAAAAGACCAGCAGCAATTTATTGAAAGCAATGCGTTTTCTTTAGCAGAATCATTATATGAGGGAAACGGAACGTCAGTAGGTTTATATGATGGAGAAACACTTGTAGGATATGCAATGTATGGATGGTATTGTGAAAAACGTAAAAGCATATGGTTAGACCGCTTTATGATTGACCAACAATATCAAGGAAAAGGATACGCAAAACGTTTCCTTCGCTTGCTTATTCAATTCTTACAAAATAAATTTGAATGTAAAACAATTTATTTAAGTTTACACCCAGACAACAAACTTGCAATGGGATTATATGAGTCATTTGGCTTCCGTTTAAATGGCGATATTGATGATGAAGGTCCTGTTGTAGGTGTTGTAATGGAGTTACTTTTAGATGAACATACAAACCTGTGAAAACAGGTTTTTTTAGTCCTTCGTTTTTGGCAATCTAGTATTTTTCTACAAAACACTTAGTTAAGTCCAAAAAATAAGCCTGCAATAAACGCAGACTTATTTCACACACTCCTCGAAATGTGCTTGGAACCATTCTTTATTAATATCTTTTCCGATAAAAACAACTTCACTTACTCGATCTTCGCCCTCTTGCCACTCTCTATCATACGAAGCAGCAAATAACGTATGTACGCCTTGGAAAACGATACGTTTATCCACTCCATCAATCGATAAAATTCCTTTGTAGCGATATAAATATTCTCCTAGTTCTTGAACGACAGCTGACATCCACTCATTTAGTTTTTGTAAATCTAACGGACGCTCTTCGCGTAGTACAAACGATTTTACACCTTCTAAATGATTATGCTCTGTATGAGGATAAATTTGTAACGTATCTTTCGTTTTAAACGTTTGAATTTGTAGTAACGATGGAATATCCACATCACAATTAGTCGACTGAATTAACTTTGCAGTCGGGTTTATTCCTTACAATTCATGTAGGAGATTTTCTTTTTCACTCTCTTCAATTAAATCTAACTTATTCACTAATACAACATCAGCAAATGCAATTTGTTCTTTTGCTTCTAGCCCTTTTTCAAAATGTTTATGTATATGATAACTATCTACTACTGTTACAACACCATTAATTTGGTATGCAGATTGAATAACAGGATCTAAAAAGAATGTTTGAATAATAGGACCTGGATTTGCAAGACCCGTTGTTTCAATTACTAATCCATCAAAGTCCATTTTCCCTTCTGCTTTTACGTCCAGTAATTGTTTTAACGCAACGAGTAAATCCTCACGTACAGTACAGCATAAACAGCCGTTTGTCATTTCCATAATTTCTTCTTCAACATTCATAATCAACTGATTATCAATACCAATTTGCCCGATTTCATTTACGATCACCGCCAATTTCTGACCGTGATTCTCTGATAAAATACGATTTAATAATGTCGTTTTCCCTGAACCAAGAAAACCAGTTAATATTGTTACTGGAATCATTTTGTACCTCTCCTTCTAGCTATATGTTTTTACATTATATCATATAGAAATAATCGTTTTTGTAGCAAAACATATTTATTGTTTGTACGCCCCTCTAACTATATAATAATATGTAGTAAGAAAGCCTTTTCAAAAAATAATCATTCATCAAGGGGGTACTATAATGGAACGAGTTCAAATGACCGAAGCACTCGAATTTTCTCGTATGATTCAAGGTTTTTGGCGTTTAGCAGAATGGAATATGACGAAACAAGAATTACTTTCTTTCATTGAAGATTGTATGGATATGGGAATTACTACTTTTGATCATGCTGATATTTATGGCGGTTATACGTGTGAAGGACTGTTCGGAGAGGCATTACAACTAAAGCCTTCCTTACGTGAAAACATGCAAATCATCACAAAATGTGGAATCGCTCCCCCATCACCGAAATTTCCAGAGCGTTATGTTGCTCACTACAACACTAGTGCAAAACATATTATTCAAAGTGCAGAAGCTTCACTTAAAAATTTACATACAGATTATATTGACGTATTACTTATCCATCGTCCTGATCCTTTCATGGATCCAAATGAAGTGGCAGAAGCGTTCTCACGCTTAAGACAAGAAGGAAAAGTTCGGCATTTCGGTGTATCTAACTTTTTACCTTCCCAATTCAATATGTTAAGTTCATACTTAGATTTCTCGCTTATTACGAACCAAATTGAAGTATCAGCTCTGCAGCTTGAGCATTTTGAAAAGGGAACAATTGATTTATGTCAGGAAAAACGAATCAATCCAATGATTTGGTCACCTCTTGCTGGCGGAGAAATCTTTACTGGTCAATCAGAACGTGCTGTACGTGTACGTGAAACTGTGCAAAAAGTTGCTACTGAGCTAGGTGTTTCTAGTATCGATACGGTTATGTATGCTTGGTTACTTGCACATCCAGCTAAAATGTTGCCAATCATCGGATCTGGTAAATTAGATCGTGTTAAAACAGCCGCTCTTGCTACAAAAGTTAACTTAGACCGTCAACAATGGTTTACAATTTTCGAAAGCTCTAACGGACATCCTGTACCATAATACACAAAAAGAAGAGCCGTTTCTCTACAGCTCTTCTTTTTCATATGTATTTCTAGTCATCGCAAATACACACATATCCCTTAATCCATTTCCATCTACTGCAACACTCGCACTTTCTAAAACACCCTCTAATTTAAAACCTAATTTCTCAGGGATCGCTCTACTTTTCTTATTTAAAGAATCACAACGAATTTCTACGCGGTTTGCTTTCAGTTCAGAAAAAGCATAATCTGTTATGCCTTTCGCAGCCTCGACCATATAGCCCTTTCCACTAAACCTTGAATCAATCCAATATCCGATTTCAAATTGTGGTATATTCCAATTAACGCGATGTAATCCAGCCGATGCAATAAATTCACCTGTTTCTTTCGAAAAAACTAGTAATCTTAAGTCCTCACGCTGTAAAAATTGAATATGTGATTTTCTAATGCTCACTTCTACTTCTTCCTCTGTTTGCTCTTTTTGCGCAAAAACCATCCATGGTTTTAATTCTTTCATAGAAGCTTGAATGGCATCGTATACAACTTTACCATCACCTGGTTTCGGCATTCGAATCAATAACCTTTCAGTATAAAATTCAGAAGGAAAATCGAATAATAATGGATTCACTGTAAACACTCCCTATAATTCTTTTATATATAATAATATCCATCTCAAACTATACAGTAAAGAAATTTCTGAATTTTATACATTTAATTCATTTACATCTACCGCAACACGAACGCCAGATTCAATTGCCCCTTGTATCCATCCGTGATATAACGTTGTATGGTCTCCAGCAAAGAATATTCTTCCCTCTGGTTTGACAATCGCTGGTTGCAACTCTGATTCTTGACCTGCCTGAAATAGAGCAAACCCTCCAAGTGCATATGGATCCAACGTCCAACTTTTTGATATACCAGATAAGAATTCATCATATACTTGACCACCTAATATCGTTGCTAAGTTTTGTAATGTGTAATAAATACGGTCACCCTTTGATAAGCCATCCCATAACAACGCATCATAAGACCATGTATAGCTTCCTAGCATCATAGCTGGTCCCTTCTCTCCAATTCCATAGCTTGGATAATAGGCGTAACGAATTGGCAAATCTGTTATAATTCTGCCACCTAACTGTCCTTGTTCTTCCCAAAATCGACTTTTAAATTGAATTCCTATTTTTGTCGCTGGCATATAATGCAATTCACGAATTGCTTTCCATTTCTCATGAGATATAGAATCAAATGGATCTACTTCTACAAACCGCATTGTCGAAAACGGAATGGTAACAATAACTAAGTCCCCTGTAATACTACTATATTCAAACGTTTCTTCGTTTCGATAGAAAGCTGTCACACCATTATCATGCTGATGTAGCTTCATTAATTTTTGATTATATATAATATCTTCCTCTAATTGTGGTAAAAAAGATTTTGGCAATCTATCATTACCGCCTATTATTTCACAAAATCCGCTCTCCTCTTGCATAATGTATAAAAAACGTAATGTCTCAACGAATGACCTTTCTAAAAAACCTTCTAAATCCAACAAAACGCCAATCATCTCAATTGTTACTGGTGAAAAGTAAGTATTATATTGATAAGGGTGATACTTTAAAAATTGTCCTGTAGAGTATCTGCCAAAATCATTTACTACAACATCCCAATTTTTCTCTGGGTTCTTTTTAATAAAATTTATAATAGGCTGTACCGCTAACAATAATAGCTCCTCAGACGTTTTCCCAACTTCATTCATTTCCACAGGATACTTTAATATACTTGGCTCTTTTTCATATTGTTTTAATGTCGTTTTTCGGCCGTTTACGTAAATAATATCAGTCTCATTCCTATTAATAAAAGGGCTTACCTGTAGCCCAAATTTTCTTATATATGCCATCGTTAATGTATGCGAATACGGAATTCTCATCGCCCCTACATCCAAATATAAACCGGTATCTTCCATTCTAACTGTCTCTATGCGGCCACCTACCCGGTTGTTTGCCTCAAAAATCTTCACTTCATGTCCCGCAGCTTTTAATAAAGATGCCGAAACTAATCCAGCCATGCCAGCCCCTACTACAATAATTTGCTTTGGACTCGTCGTCTTCTTTAATCCTTTATTTATAATTTTTAACGTTTCATCCATCTCCGTGTTATACATTATATCTTTCTGCACAATTCCACCCCTTACTTCATCAAATGGGCATTAGTCGTTTAGTGCATTTTATTCATAAATTTCCATAAACATAACAACAGAGCAAGTTGAATATTCACTGAAAATACATAAGAGATCGCTCTCACATCTCTTCACGCTTCGTATAATATAGCAACAGCAAATAAGGAGTGGTTAAAAATGAAACCAACTTACGACTACAATGCTACAAAAAAGTATTTAGAAGAAAAGAAACAACAGCTATGCAACAAACTTAGTAATATGCATCTATCTAAAAAAGAGCGTGAACAAATAAAACTTGAGATTGATAACTACGAATATATTTTAAATGTAGTCGAAATGAATCATTATGAACGAGGATTTTCACATTAAAAGTGGATATATAATTTATCCACTTTTTATTTTGAGCATTTCATTACGCATTTTTCGTAAGTAAATATATAATAGGATGTACATTAAGATTGAGAGGTATATTCTATGATCAAATTAAGTGTATTAGACCAATCCCCTATTTCAGATGGTAGTACAGCAACCCAAGCTTTTTCACATACAGTTACGCTTGCGCAAGAAGTTGAAAAACTCGGATATACACGCTTTTGGGTATCAGAGCATCACAATTCTGTAAGCCTTGCTGGTTCAAGTCCAGAAATACTTATTTCTCATATTGCAGCGAAAACGGAGCGTATGAGAGTTGGTTCAGGTGGTGTTATGTTACCTCACTATAGCCCGTATAAAGTTGCTGAGAATTTCCGTGTTTTAGAAGCGCTTTATCCAAATCGTATTGACCTTGGTGTCGGCAGAGCACCTGGTGGTATGCCCATTGCAACTCGCGCACTTCAAGAAGGAAAAATGGTCTCACTTGATCAATATCCAGAGCAAATTGCAGATGTTGCAATGTACTTACATGATCAAGTACCAGAAAACCATCATTATGCAAATTTAAAGGCTACTCCTGTAATTCCCACATCTCCTGACATGTGGTTGCTTGGCTCTAGCGGAGAGAGTGCAAAGATTGCCGCACAACAAGGTGCTTCTTTTGCATTCGCACAGTTCATTAACGGATACGGCGGCCCTGAAGTAATGGAAGCTTATCAAGAACAATTCCAGCCTTCCTATTTAGGAGATAAACCAAAATCAATCGTCGCTATTTTTGTTATTTGCGGAGAAACAAATGAAGAGGCGGAAAAAATTGCTTCTAGTTTAGATTTATCAATCTTATTACTAGAACAAGGAAAACGTACAACTGGCACTCCTTCTATCGAAACTGCTCAAAATTATTCATATAGCACGTATGATTTATTCCGTATAAAAGAAAATCGTCAACGTATGATAGTAGGCGATCCGTCTTCTGTAAAAGAAAAAATCATAAACTTAAGCAAAGCGTACAATACTGAAGAATTTATGATTGTCACTATTACTCATCGATTTGAAGATAAATTGAATTCTTATCGCTTATTGGCAAATGCTTTTAATTTATAATTTTAAAAAGGAGATACATCACATATGATGCATCTCCTTTTCTTACTACTTATTGTTTTCATTCCCTATATATTCAATAGCTTCTTTCAATACCTCTTCAAAGTGAATAGGATAATCATGATTTAAGTTAGGTATAATTTTATACTTATGTTCTATATTCTTATCTCTTAATAATTGTACAAATTGCTGTGTGCATTCGAAACAATCTTCATCTTGATCACCGCAGACTATATATCCCTTTATATGTTTATCCTGTATTACTCCCAGCAACTCATTCCATTCTTCAACCTCTGGAAGCCACGGTGCCATAAAAATAAACCCATCCACAGCTATATCTTTTTGTAAAATTGTATATAGAGCTACTCTTGCTCCAGCAGAAAAACCGCCAATTATTACATGTTCTACTGTACGGTTCTCTATAAGCTTATCGTAATGCTCTTTTAATTCTTCTTTCCCTCTATGTAAATCATCCCATACAAACCCATCTGAAAACTGGATTTTCGAAGACTGTGGTAAAGCTAACGTATAATTTTGTACCAAAACAGATTTCCAATATGGTTCTATTATTCCTATATTTTCTTGATCACCGTGCATTGCAATAAATAGTTTTTCTTTTTTCTTACTTTCTATATATTTCACATCTGCTCGTTCTGTTTTCTTTGCTAACTCTTCTCTTTCTTTACATAATTGAACCATTTGATGAAACCCTTCAAATTTATGTAGTGGTTTTAAATCATCGTCCGAAATTAAATACTCATATCCATACCAAAAACCTTTTTCTATAATAGCTTCCTTCATTAAATGCAACGCTTCTTCTTCAAGTCCTGCTGCACTCGCTAATGCATATTTAAAATTATATATTTGAGCCTCATTCCCTACTATACCTTTAGCATGCTCCATTATATAAGTGTACGCTTCTAAACTTCCTTTACTTGCATAGCAATGTAACGTTTCATTTAATAATTGAATGTAAGTCATACCATTTTTCATACATCTACTCCCCCGTAACCTGTTATAATATTTATGTCTCAAACCTTTATATCATTCTGTAATCGTTATATAACTCAAGCTAACAATAACTTTATTCTTAAAATGATACTCAATTATTACTCCTCTTTGCCCAAAAAATTTAGTATAAAGTTGAATAGACTGAAAAACAAATATTTTTACAACCAAAAAAAGACAACAATATATTTATTGTTGTTCTCAATACATCTACCCACTCTTTTGTTTTTTTCTATCTGGTTTACTTGAAACTAAATAATGTTTTTCTGAAATATATAAGTCTCTTTTTAATATACGATCTAAGTAAGGTCCTAGTTTCATTCCGCATATGAGGCGATCTTCACTACCTTCTACAATTGGAAACATTTCTTTTTCTGTTACATACTGATCTACTGCCTTTTGTACAATATCAATTTCTTTCACTAGGTTTAAGTTTTCTTCTGTATGTTCAAATACCTCAAGCGTTTCCTTCGTAATAAGAAAATGGTTTGTTGGAAATGCAGGTAAATACGGCTTTAACAAATCATAATTCACTGTATAATCATCATTTACTAATACTGTATAAACGATATTAGCATTCTTTTCTAGAAACTTGGCCATCGCTTGTTCCAATTCATCTTTCGTAATTTCACGCTCTTCTTTTCCAGTTTTGAAAAAGCGAAACATCGCATCGCCTCCTTTTTACTATATTATAGCATAAAAGAAAACTGAAAAATCACAAAAAAGTCATTGAAAGAATTTTTCAATGACTTTTTTCTTTATATTCTTATATTTATCCCGCTTTAATGGGCAATAAGCCCCCCACTGATTAAAGTTTCACTTTATTTTAAGAACGCACTTAGCATCCATACATGTTGTTCTAATGTTGTATGAATTGCTAACAACATGTCCGCTGATGTTTCATCTCCAGCTTCACCAGCAACTTCCATGCCTTCTTTTAGTTCTTGAATAAGTGCTGAGTAATCATTTACTAATGTTTGCACCATTTCTTCTGCAGATTCCTTGCTTGTCCCTTCATTCACACTAGATGTTGCAAGATATTCTTTCATTGTCGCTAACGGCTTACCTTCCAATGCTAAAATACGTTCTGCTAATTCATCAATATACGTTCCAGCTTCATTGTAAAACTCTTCAAATTTCTCATGTAATGTAAAGAAGTGTGGTCCTGTCACATACCAGTGATAATTATGTAGTTTCACATATAACACATTCCAGTTTGCTACCTGCTTGTTTAATACTTCAACAACATTTGTTTTCGTACTCATACAATCCACTCCTCTTATCATTTTGTAATGATTATCTTTTCATAACCTAGTTACATGTTACCATACATTTCCTATCCTTTCGAACGATTAGCTTATATGTAACAAAGTTTTAACACCTTTAATATTTCCCTAATATGTATTAATTCATGTATGTTTTCAAACACTTCATACGTCTAATTGTCCAAGCTCATACATATGCATAATAGTAAATCAAGCTCATCGTAGTAGAAAGAGGGATAACATGGACAATCAACAATGGCAAGTAGCAAAGAAAGTCGCTGCTACTTATATTGGAACAGTCGTTGGAGCTGGATTTGCTACTGGACGAGAAATTGTTGAATTTTTTACAGTGAATGGCTTTTATGGAACAATTGGCATATGTATAAGTGGATTTTTTTTTATTTGGCTCGGTACAAAAATGATGTTACTCTCCTCACAAATCGGTGCATTTTCAGCGCAAGAATTTAACAAATATTTATTTGGGGATGTATTTGGAAATGTCGTAAACACATTATTATTGCTCGTATTATTTGGTGTAACGAGCGTTATGTTATCAGGAGCTGGGGCGGTATTCGAAGAGCAACTTCGTTTACCAAGACAACTCGGTATTTTCATTACAGTAATCGCCTGTCTCATTATAGGTAGTCGCGGATTACAAGGGGTTTTTGAAGTTAATACACTTGTCGTACCTATTATGATGATTTTCATTATCGGACTTGCTATTACAACGTTTTTTCACGGTACAACTCCTATTAGTAACACTATTCCTGCAGAAAGCTGGAATATGAAGTGGATAACTAGTCCTATTACATATGTCGCCTTAAATCTTTCTCTCGCCCAAAGCGTCCTCGTCCCGTTAGCCAGCGAAGTAAAAGATCGAAAGGCCATTTTATGGGGCGGTATTTTAGGTGGGGCAGGACTTTCTTTAATATTATTATGTAGCCATTTAGCTATCTTATCAGTCGACCAATTTTATCAATATAACATTCCAATGGCTGAAGTCATAAGAAAATTCAATGCCACTTTTCACTTTTTCTTTGTTCTTATCATTTTCGGTGAAGTATTCACAACTTTAGTTGGCAATGTGTTCGGAATGACAAAACAAATGCAATCCATCACTGGCTGGAAAAATAACAATATTATTTTCTTCATTTTACTAATAAGTTATTGCTTTAGTTACGTTGGTTACAGTGAATTACTCCATATTCTATATCCAGTAATCGGGTGGGTTAGCATCATTTTACTTCCGATTATTGCTTTTAAACAACTTCAAAAAACATAAAAAGCATCCATGTTATTGGATGCTTTTTATATATATTTACTCACAATCATCACATACTTCCCAGTACGGCCCCATTTCGAGTGCCAAATATGGCTTTAATTGCAACCGAATCATTCGACTAGGCATACGTTCTAAAACGAATTGAATCCCTTCTTCTTCTTCATCTAATTCAACTTTTGAAATCGCAATTCTTTGCATCGTCGAAATAGGCATTCCATCTTTATATAAAGTGATTTTCACCTCATCATATTCATTAAAATACAATTCAACACTCATTTGATTTTTCAACATTTCATTAACAATTTCATATTTATCATTTCGTTCCTGGATTATATATTTCCAAGCGCCTTTACCTTCTTCTTTCGGAGCTGCTTGAAATAATGTCATCAAATCCTCGTATAGCATAAGATAACCCCTCTCTTACTAAAAAACGATGAGTATTTTATATACTCTTTATCTCTATCACTATCCATATGTATTGTACCATATATCAACGTTCTAACCGTATTCATTTGCTTCATAAGTATATAAAATACTTTATTCAGTCTTCATTATTATGTGGCTTACTTTATTACTTAATCCTCCTTAAATTTTAAACCTATTCCCAATCATTATTTGCTCACATCAAAAAAGGAGAGTGATTTACATCACTCTCCTTAAAAGAATTTCCCAGTAGCTGCTAACGCTAATACTAGTATTAGAATTGTAAATAATAATGATACTATAAAACTAAAAATAGGTAATGCTTTCTTTTCATTCTTCTTAAAGAGTAACTTTAAACTAAGAAAGATGTTTACTGGTACAAATATAAAATAAAAATATTTAACAATTTGCACTGAACTATTTGAAAGTGTTTTAAAAATAAACACTTCAATGAGAAAAACAATAAAAAATGAAATACTTAACCAAAATGAGACATAACTAAGCCAAGAATGTCTTTTTGTCCCCCAATACACTCCCATATGAATCTCCTTTTATTTGTATTCTATATGATTATAATTATACACAAAGTTAACAAATACCTTTATTTTTCGACAAATATTATACAAAATATATATTTAAACCTCATAAAAGTATTGTGTATTTCTATTTAATTTTACAAAAAAAACAGACTACTCCAATAGCATACTGCTATCTTGGAGTAGTCTGTTCTCTATTAAACTTTAAATCTTTCAATTAATACTTGTAACTCTTCAGCCATTTGAGAAAGCGTACCAGCTGCAGAACCAATTTCCTCCATCGAAGCTAATTGTTCTTCCGCTGATGCTGCAACGTTTTGAGTACTCGTCGCATTATTCTGCGCTGTCATTGCAATTTGTCCTACCGAAATAGACACTTCATTTGCACCTTTTGACATCCCGTTAGCCGTTTCAACCATCGTTTTAATTTGATCGGCAATTTCGTTTGTAGATTGTAAAATCTCAGTAAAGTTTTGCTTCGTTTCATTCGCAATTACAAGTCCAGATTGAACTTCTTCATTTACATGCCCCATTGATTTTACCGTCTTACTCATGTCATCTTGTATTTCACTTATTAATTTACTAATTTCACTAGAAGATACGCTAGACTTCTCCGCCAATTTACGTACTTCATCTGCAACGATTGCAAATCCTCTTCCGTGCTCTCCTGCTCTTGCAGCTTCAATTGCCGCATTCAAAGCTAGAAGATTTGTTTGATCTGCAATATTTTGAATGACTTCCAGTATGTCACCAATTTGTTTTGATTTATTATTTAATAACTGTATAACTTCATCTGACTGTGAAACAGATTCTGCAATAGACTGCATTTGATTTACTGTTTTTCCTACTAGTTTTCCACCATCTTCTGCTTTTTCACGAGTATGCGCAGAAGCCGTACTAATTGATGATGAACTATTTGCTACATGTTGAATTCCTTCTGTTACATTAAATAGTAACATTGCACCATTTTCTACACTTGTTGTTTGTGTTGTTGCCCCGCTCGATATTTCATCCATTGCCATTGTAATTTGCTCAGTCGCTTCACTCGCTTGTCTTACACTTGCCGTTAGCTCTTCTGATGCTGCTGCAACATGTCCAGCCGAAGTATTAATTCTTCCGATTAATGTTCGCAATGCATCAGTCATCTCATTAAATCCTTTTGCAAGTTGACCAATTTCATCATTAGAATGAATTTCGATGGTTTGCGTTAGATCTCCCTCACTTATTTCTTTAGAAGTGACAACTAATCTTTTTAATGGCTTCGTTATAGAAAGTGTCACAAAATAAATAAGTGCCCCGCCTATAACTAATGAAATGAACATAACAATTAACATATTATAAAATACAGGCTGCGCAGCTTCAATTACTTCATTTGAGTACATCGTCCCACTGATTTTCCAACCTGTTTTTACATTTGTAGCAAATACCATTTGTTTTTCGCTACCGTCATACATATATGAAAAAGCACCATGATTATCTTCATAAATTTTCTTCGCCCAAGAATCAGATGCTTTTTCTCCTGACTTCTCTTGAGGATGTGCAATTATTTTTTGTTTCCCATCTAAAATGAAAGCATATCCCTTTTTACCAATATTAATTAACTTCGTTGTTTTTAATAAATTATCTAAACTTAAATCTATCGCTACAACACCGTTTTTATCTTCTGCTTGTTTTGCAATCGTTACGACAATATGTCCATTTCCTTTTGCCTTATACGGCTCAGTAATTACAATACCACCTTGTTTTGCCACTGCATCTTTATACCAAGAACGTTCTGTTGGATCATAGTCCGCTGCCATTTGTATATTTGGTTCTTGCACAAATTTCTTATCATTTCCAGCAACGTATACTTGTTCAACATCTTTATTTAAATTAATATATTGAGATAACATCTTCCTTAATTCATCTTGATTTTCCCCTTGATACATATTCCCTTGAATCACTCGCGCAAAATTATTTATATCATTAAATTTTGCCTCAATCATTTGATTGATTAAATTATCTAATATTTTTATATTGTCGTGAGCACTACTCGTAATTTGTGATTCAAAATTCTTTTTAGCTGTTTGATAAGACATGCCTCCGATAATAGAGACCGCCGCAATTAGAATGACGAAAAATGAAATTAGTAGTTTTTTTGCTACTTTCATATCACGAAACCAATTTAATAGTCTACCCATTACAAACCTCCTGCTTTTCAATTTTATAAGATAAATATTGTGAATTATAAATATTTCCCATTCCCGAATTATTATTTTCATAACCTATTATGATGAATACTTTGTAAAGTTTAAACAAATAAATTCTATTTGTCTATATATTTGAATAATATTATTATAAAATTTACAAATGTAAAAAACCAAAGGAATATACCTTTGGTTTTTTACATTTTTTTATGCTGTTTAGAAATCTTTTTCCACTTATCACGCTCTGCTCTTGCAAGAACAGCATCTTGTTTTCTCATAAAATAGGCTAGTTCTCTTTGTAATTTTTTATAGCTTTGCAATCGATTTATCGTAATCATTCCGTTATCAATTGCCTTATGCACTGCACACCCTGGCTCATTTTCATGCTTACAGTCCCTAAAACGGCATGTATTTGCTAGTTCTTCAATATCAGAAAATGTTGTTTGAATCGCATCGCTTCCTTCCCAAAGCTGCAGCTCCCTCATACCCGGAGTATCAATAACTAAACTACCACTCGGTAATCGGAACAATTCACGATGAGTTGTCGTATGCCTTCCTTTACTATCTTCCTCACGAATATCTCCCGTTTTTGCTACTTCAATTCCTATAAGTGCATTTAACAAAGTAGATTTCCCAACCCCTGATGACCCGACTAAAGCAATTGTTTTTCCTGAAGTAACGAATTGCTGCAACGATTCAATACCGGTATGCTCTACACTATCAACGACGAAGATTGGAACACCAATTGCCACAGCTTCCGTTTCAACAATTTTCTGCTCTATGTCCTCACATAAGCTACTCTTTGTTAAAACAATTACAGGCATTGCACCGCTTTCATACGCTAATAGTAAATAACGTTCCATTCTTCTTACATTAAAATCATGATTAAGTGCATTCACTAAAAATAGATAATCTACATTTGCTGCTATTACTTGTTCTTCCGTTCGAGTACCAGCCTCTTGTCTAGAAAAAGAGCTTCTTCTTGGAAAAATACGATGAATAATTGCTTTCTTTTCATTCTCTATTTTCTTTATATACACCCAATCACCAACTGCTGGATAATCTCCCTTCGTTACTGCTTCATGTCGAAACTTTCCAGACAGCTCTGCCATATATTCACCATCATTACAAATAATTCGATATATATGCTTATGCTCAAGTAAAATTCGTCCTACTTCAAAGTTCTCAACAGCTTGTTCCTCAAAAAAAGAATCCCAGCCGAACGATTCTAAAATATTTTGATTCAAATTGATATCCTCCCTAGTTTAAGCTAAGCGGAAGGATCGTGCGCTCCCTTATATAGTCTCGCCCTTTCCATCCACCTTTGTATTTGGTTTATTATTCATATAAGTTATTTTCGCCATAATACATCACCCCGTTCTCATTTTAATTACTCTCATTATATGGAATATTCATTTAAAAAGCTACCTTATTTAACGTAATTTTCAAACATTTTATTTTTCATCATTCTAATTTGCCCACGGTGACTAATCTCATCTTCTAGCACGTGAAACCACAAATAGTACTGGTTATGAGCTACACCGTTAGGCCACTTTCTTTCTGACATAAGCCATTCATCACCTTGTTCACTCAAATACTTCAGTGATTCTTCTCGAACACTTTGTAGAAGCTGTACATAATACTTTATTTCATGACCACGAATCGTTTTCCTCGATTCTCCTAAATAGAGTGCGTCTTTCCATATTTCTAATTCTTCCTTTGTAAAGTCACGCTCTTGAAATGAAATAAGCTGATGTGCTTTTTCAATAGCTGCTATATGCTTTAGTAACGCTCCAATGGAATTCCCTCCACTCGGTATCATTAAATCTAATTGCTCAACCGATAGATCTCTTATTTCAAGGAATGTTACAGCCCTTGTATGCTCCAGCATGCTTACTAATTCCCCTATATTTTTTGTATAACCAGCCACACTTCTTATTCGGTAATCTATATTCATATCACGCACCCTTTTCTGTATTCATATTAAGGAATAACAGCTTCATATAATAGACTGAAATATATCAGATTTTTCTGTTATAATTAAATTGAATACGTAATACCCCCAAACAAACTTTCTCAATATGCTTCTATGAAATATTAAAAGGAATCAATATAAAATAATCGAATCTTATTCACTAAAAGGAGTGGATTCGATGGAAATGTATCAATGGCTAACCGCTATACTCGTTGGTGGCATTACCGGTTTCGTTTCCCATCTAATCAATAACCAAGGTAAGTTATTGCTTCCACGCCGTTTGAAGACTTTTTTTCACTTTGGGTTTTTGACTGATATTTTCACTGGTAGTCTAGCTGCACTTCTTGGACTCGTTTTATTTGATGTCACCTTAATCAAAGAAATTATTAAAGTATCCATTGTGACTGCTATTTCCGGTCAGACTTTTTTACTACATCAAGCTCTTGGTGGCGAACAGGCTAAAAATACGCAAATCGGGAAAGCTGATGAGAAGATTCAAGAAATTGACAAATTATTGCGACGTTAGTCTATACTTTTTTTGAAAATTATTGCTATAATAAACAATAAATATTTTCTATTGCGTCGTTTGTCAGAAGAAAGGGTGTTTCGTATGACAAAAAAGAAAATAGAAGATTTCTTAACAGACACTGAAAAAGAGGAACTGCTAGAAAACTATAAATGTTTACGAGAAGCCCGCACAAAAAGCGAAGCTAACTATTTTGGAGAAGCAGTAAACCATCTATTAAATAAAGCTAAACAACGAATTATTAAAGATGCAGGCATACATGATGAAAATGCAGCAACTGTTCAATCAAAGAGAAAAGCACTGTTTTAGTTCATTAGCTAAAACAGTGCTTTTTATTATGTTATTTTTCACATTACTTTCACAACTATTTCACAATTATAAGTAGTCCTATATGTTATACTCAGTATATCCTTTTCCAAGGAGCTATATGCCGATATATGAATCCCTATCTCTATAGGGATTTTTATTTTTGGGCTTTTTTTATTTGTAAGGACTTTATGACGCAATTCCTGTTTCACTATTTTCAGTAAGCTTTTCACTTTTTCTAAACAGAAATACAGCTATAATATATAATATTGCAGTAAAACTACCTACAAATATAAAATTGTGAGATGCGGCAAATAACATTCCTGCCATTGCCGCTCCAATCATTTGACCAATATACATAGAAGCATTAGCTAGAGCCGCTCCTGTTCCTCTTGCTACGATAGATATGTTTTGTAAGTGCCTCATCATTAATACAAACAAAATTCCTGTCACAAAAAACAAAACAAAAAATAATAACTCCACAATTATAATGTTGTTTACATGAGGAAGTAATGCATATAGAACTGCTGTAAATATAATTCCACCATAGAATGAAAGGTTATAACCAATTTTATTTACGATTCTAGGTCCAAAAATATTACCAGTTAAATTTCCTAATCCTAATACGAGCATAGCTGTTCCTATTTCATGAATTTGCAAGCCAAATTGAATAGACAGCCACACACCGAAGAATGAAAATGCAGCAAAATTACCAGTTTGAAAAACAAAATATGCAAAAAAAGAAAGTGAAACCTTAGAATCTGAAAGTAATTGTTTATAACGCCTTAAGATATTTGTTTTATTTCCATTTATATAACCCGGTTGTATTTCTGGTAATACTGCATAAATAAGAATAACAAGTAGTGCTGATAATATACCAATGATGAAGAATGGTGTTGTATAGTGTATCATTGCTAAATATGATCCAACTGGCAGTCCTAAAATTTGAGAGAGTGACAATCCTGCTGTTGCAATCCCAATTGCCTTTACAATTTGTTCCTTCTCTATAAGGAGCGGAATAGATGCCCACACTTGTGGAGATACAAAGGCTGCACTTACACCTGCTAAAAATCTCAATATTAACATCCATAGAAAACTCGGTGCAATTCCACATAAAAACGTACTTAACGCAAAAAAACTCATCCCTATTACCATCACTTTTTTTCTGTTTAAACTATCTGATATAGGACCAGCGATAAGTGCAAATGCAGCATATCCCAAAGCATATGAACTCACCATCCACCCTGACAACTCAGTTGAAATATGATACACCTGTTGTAATGTGGGTAAAAGTGGTGAAATTAAGAAAGTATCTGTACCGATCATAAACATGATTGTAAAGAATACAGCTAGTACTCTTTTCATTTAAATCTTCTCCTTTTATATAAAAAGAGGGAATTATCCCTCCTTTCAACTAATCTTCTAAAATAGATTCAATCTCTTTCATGACATTTTCATTCAATGAAACTTCCACCGCTCTTACACTTTCTCTTATTTGCTCCGCTCGTTTCCCACCAGGAATAACAGTATCAATTCCTTTTTGGTTTAATAACCACGCTAAAGCTAAATGCGATAATTCGAGATCCTTTTCTTTAGCTATGTCTTTTAACTTTTCAACTTTCTTAAAGTTGCTCTTATATGTATTCTCTTCAAATAGATTTACACTTTGACGCCAATCTCCTTTATTCAATTTGAAATCTTCTGTATATTTACCACCTAGTATCCCAAAAGCAAGAGGCCCGTAAGGAATAAATGAAATACCTGATTCTATACAATATGGCAAAAGTTCTTGCCCAGCAGTACGATCTAACATATTATACGGTGATTGTACAACATCTATGTGCCCATACTGATTTGCTTCTTTTAATTGCTCTACGTTTACGTTAGATATTCCAATTGAACGAATTTTCCCTTCTTCTTTTAGGCGAGTAAGTTCTCCAATTGAATCTATGTAACTTGTTTCTGGGTTTGTAAAATGTAAATAATATAAATCAATATAATCAGTTTGTAATCTTCTTAAGCTATTTTCTACAGCTTTTCTTAAATAGCTCGGTTCATTATTCATATAAACCTCTCCATTTAATAACGGTTGTATTCCACCTTTGGTAGCAAGTACAGCTTCGTGGCGTTTTCCCTTCAATACTTCCCCTACCAATTCTTCTGATCTGCCGAAACCGTATGAATCTGCTGTATCAATAAAGGTAATCCCTTGCCCCATAGCTTCTTCTATTAATCGTTTTCCTTCTTCCTCATTCACATCAGCATATAAATTATGTCCCCCTACAGCGTTTGTTCCTAACCCCAACTTTGAAATATTTAGTCCTGCCTTTTGCAATTTTGTATACTTCATTTTTTTCTCCCCCTATATTTCTATTGTTCGAATATATTCGAACAATAGAAATATACCACTTTATATGTTATAGTGCAAATATATTACTTACACGAGCAGGTGAAAAAATGCGTACTCTCTATCATCCAAATCGAGAAGAAATTCAATTCTCTTCTGTTCTATATGCACTTAGCGATCAAATTCGTTTACAAATTGTAACTATGCTACTAGAAAAAAACGAACAATCTTGTGGCGCGTTAAACATTCCAATCGCGAAATCAACTTTATCACACCATTTCAAAGTTTTACGTGAATCCGGTGTTATGTATACACGCCTTGAAGGAACTCAACGTTTCATTTCAATTCGTGAAGATGACTTAAATGCTAGATTCCCCGGTTTATTAGATGTCATAATACATGCGACAGAACCATACTAAACAACATCTCATAGGAATATGAGATGTTGTTTAGTTTTTCTATTCTTTTAATAAATCTAATAAACCATTCCCTTCAGATGTACGTTCATATCCTAAAGGTACAGTTCTTTTAATAAGTTGTGCATATATTTCTGGTTCTGATAACTTTCTACCATATTCCCTTTCACACTGCTTTATGAGCAATGCCAGTGCTCCAGCGACATGCGGTGTGGCCATAGAAGTTCCACTTAATACCGCATATTTCCCTTCAGGATACGTAGATAATATTTCATCGCCTGGCGCCACTAAATCAATTTCTTGATTTGAATTACTAAAACATGCGATTTTCCGCTCTAAATTGACGGCACCCACTTCAATTACTTCTGAGTATGCACCTGGGAAATCTAGTTCCTCCGTATTATCATTACAATCTCCATTATTTCCAGCAGCACATACGACGAGAACATCTTGCTTTACTGCATTTTGAATTGCTTCATGTAATTCTGGAACATCTTGCGGGCCACCAAGTGACATGGAAATGACTCTAACTCTTTCTTTATTAGGCCCTCTCCAATTTACAGCATAATGTATCGCCTCAATAATTTGCTCATAACTTCCAGAACCATCTCCTGCTAAAACCTTTAACACTAACATTTTAGCAAGTGGTGCGACTCCTAAAACACCAACTCCATTTTCAGTCGCTGCAATTGTCCCAGCTACATGAGTACCATGTCCGTTATTATCAAGATAAATATTTGGATCTCCTTCGTAATCTTTCGTGAAATTTCTTCCGCCGATAATACGATCCTTTAAATCTATATGATTCATATCACACCCTGTATCTAATACGGCAACAACAATATCTTTTCCTTTTGCACTCTTCTCCCATACTTGCGGAGCATGAATGAGTTGTACACCTGGTGGAATTTCATTTACTTGTTCAACTACCTTATCTACTGTAAAAGGAATCAATTGTATACCTTTTTGTTTATTCGCTGTACTACTGTTCATCGTAATCCCTCCTGAAAATATATTATTTTCATTTCAGACCACTTTTGAAAATGCTTACATGTAACATTCGTTTTAGTTGTTTCGTTTTCCTTCCTTAAAAATATTTCTCAATAAGGCTTACGAAATTTATACTACTCTTTTATTTATCTCGTAATTTGTAGACATCAAAAATCCGATTGGTACAACCAATAACCAAAATAAAAGGACCACTAAATTGGTCCTTTTACTGTCTTTCAAGAATGATATGAAATTTTTAAAATAATATAAATTAAGACTAAGCCTCACTCTTGTTTAAAAACTTCTCTATTTCTTTTATTAAATATTTCGCTCCATCTATACTAACAGTAATGTTTCCATTTGCTAATGATATGTTTTGATTTGAAACATCACCTGTTATTTGACAAGCATTGTAAGGTTGATATTTTTGTAAAATGACTTTGTCTTCTTCTACGAAAATTTCAAGCGGTGATTTAATTTGTATTCCCAATACATCACGTAATTCTTTAGGAATTACAATTCGTCCTAATTCGTCTACTTTTCGAATAACTCCTGTTGCTTTCATATTACTTCCTCCCTTACTTTTTATTAATTTTTTCACCTCGCTTTTTCCATTTTATCACTTTTTGGTAATACCTGCCTCTTTTTAGAAAATTTTGTACTCAAGTTAAAAAAACACATTTAACGAATATATAATCTCTCTTTCAATTGTTTTAAATAACGAGATCGAATCAGTAAGAAATATACAACTTGAATTCCTACGAAAATACTTAATACAATCGTATTTTCTTTAAATAGTGGGTACTCAAACATCTGCCCGAGTGCAGTTAACGCTACTGCCCCGTGTAATGTTGCAACACCTATTGGAACAAAGAATAAAAGCGCCAATCGAATTGTAACTACTTTCGATAATTCTCTACTCGTTAAACCTACTTTTCGAATCATTTCAAACAAACGAGTATCATCCTCCAAATCAGAAAACAAACGGAAATAAAGGAAGCTTCCTGCACATACGAAAAATACAATACCGATAAAGAAACCTACAAATAGAATTGGTCCTGCAATTTGTAAACTTTGGTTTTGTGCGTACTCTTCTGCACTAAACGTTGCATGTTCTTCATAAGGTTTCATCTGATGCGTTAGTTCTTTCCCAACCTCAATTTCATCTTTCGTTCCCTCTGTTTTGTATACATAATTTTTTTCCTCTTTAAATCCATCTTGTAATGCATCATACTGCTTGTTAGAGATTACATAAACGTTACCTCTTATTATTTTACTTAATGAAGACGTATTAATTTTTTTCACTTTTAAAGGTTCATTCAAATGTGGCAACGTAATTTCTTTTCTTTCTTTCATCGGTGGTCCTGGTATATCAACTGCCAAAAATAAAACTTCTTTTTTGGATCCCTCATGAAAGGGTTCTCCTGTTAACTTCGCATATTCCTTATAGTCTGATTCCTTTATAAACGTGGCGCTTCTTAACGACTGCTCCTCCGTTTTCTTTGTTGAAATATTAGTTTTTGAAGCTGCTATACTATGTTTCTTTAACCCTTCGTCAATCATCTTCAAATGCTGTGATTCATTACTATTTCCTTGCTTAGAATGATAGTGAAACGCAATTGGTCTCTCCATAACCGCCTTTGTCATTGATGTAAAGCCAACTAATGTACCTATTGCTGAAAATGCTACAGTTGAAATTATCGTTACAATAAAGAACATTCTTGCGTTATCTCTCATACGGTAAGCTAAATCTGACAACGTAATAATATTTGTCTGTGTCCAATAAAAACGTTTACTTTTTTTACATAGTCTAATAATAAAAACACTCAACTGCTTGTACAGCAAATACGTACCAATAATGACTACCGTTGTAACAGGAATCATCATGATAAATACCATTGCACCGTGTGACATAAGCGCTCCTGCATATCCGGCACTAAGCAATATAACTGCTAATATAGAAGAAATAATGGATGCTTTCGGTTCCGGCTTCGCTTCTGCCGATCCTCTAAACAATTTCATAATTTTATTTTTTCGAATCATTCCTGCACTAAACAATGAAATGATCATAAATAATACGAAAAACATAATACTCGTTACAACAATGGCTTTCATTGGAATGTAATAAGGTAAGGAAATATCTAACTTTAATATCATTGGAGCTATAAATAGTAATATTCCGGAAAATAGCATTCCAGCAAGTATCCCAAAAATAATTGCCCCTATTCCAATCATAATATTTTCAAAAAAGATAAGACGCTTTAATTGATATTTCGTCATACCTAACATCATTAAAATTCCTAGTTCACGCTTTCTCGTTTTTAAAAACATTCCCATCGAATATAAAATAAAGAAAAATGTAAATAAGTAAATAATGGACTGTGCAAAAGACATACTTACGAACACATATCGTCCCAATTCTCCAGCACTTAATGCCGGATGAAACGCAAAAAACGAATAAACAAAAAAGGCCATAATAGCAAATGCACTACTTAAAAAATATGCTGAATATGTTCGTCTATTTCGCGTCACATTCCGATATGCGAGTTCTCTAATATTCATATTACTTCTCCGCCCTTCTAGTAACTATGTTCTTATATTAGTAAAGTACGGAAATCCCTTCCATCGATTCAAATGACAAAAACCTTACATTATTGAAAGGTTTCAAAAAAATTGCTTAAACGATGCAGTTTCATTATAATGACTACATTCATATTCATACACACATCCTATTGTATATTCGTTAATTTTGCGAAATAATAAAGGATAGAAGTATGTACCAATATACATATAAACTTATTTACCGCTTTAATATGAATAGGAGGAAAACATAATGACATTGCAAGAACAGATTATGAAAGCATTACACGTTCAACCTGTAATTGATCCGAAAGCAGAAATCCGTAAACGTGTTGATTTCTTAAAAGATTATGTAAAAAAAACAGGTGCGAAAGGATTTGTACTTGGAATTAGTGGCGGACAAGACTCTACATTAGCTGGACGTTTAGCTCAGCTTGCAGTGGAGGAAATTCGTAATGAAGGTGGTAATGCAACGTTTATCGCCGTGCGCCTTCCTTATAAAGTGCAAAAAGATGAAGATGATGCGCAATTAGCATTACAATTTATTCAAGCTGATCAATCTGTTGCATTTGATATCGCTTCAACTGTTGATGCTTTCTCAAATCAATACGAAAACTTATTAGATGAATCGTTAACAGATTTCAATAAAGGTAACGTAAAAGCACGTATCCGCATGGTTACACAATATGCAATCGGTGGACAAAAAGGGCTCCTTGTTATCGGAACAGATCACGCTGCAGAAGCTGTAACAGGATTCTTTACAAAATTCGGAGATGGTGGTGCAGACCTATTACCATTAACGGGATTAACGAAACGCCAAGGACGCGCTCTATTACAAGAATTAGGTGCGGACGAGCGACTTTACTTAAAAATGCCAACAGCTGATTTATTAGATGAAAAGCCAGGTCAAGCTGATGAAACAGAGTTAGGTATTACGTATGATCAACTTGATGACTATTTAGAAGGTAAAACAGTTCCAGCTGACGTTGCAGAAAAGATTGAAAAACGTTACACAGTGAGTGAGCATAAAAGACAAGTACCAGCATCAATGTTTGATGATTGGTGGAAATAAATAAAACATAAAAAAGAAGCTAATCTCATTTAGCTTCTTTTTTATATGTTAACGATATACCCCTACCCTTTTCTCCAATAAATCTTGCAGGCAATCTTCATGCTGTTTACAAAATAACGGTGGCATGTTGTCTAACGGGAAAAACTTCAAATCCAACGTTTCATCACCATCTACTTTTTTGTCGCCTCCAACTATTGAGCATGAAAAACACATCACAATTGACTGCGCCTTGTCTCCATTTGGATATGATTGAAAATATTTTGTATACACTCCAATAAGTTCATTTATTTCTACATCATACCCGGTTTCTTCTTTTATTTCTCGAATTGCAGTTTCCGCAGCCGATTCTCCTATCTCCATTGCCCCCCCTGGAAAGCCCCAAGCGTTAAAGTCACCTCTTTTTTGCAGTAATACTTCTCCTTCTTTATTAAATACAAAACCACCGGCAAAGTTTAAGAAAACATAATCATGCCCTACTTTTTCGCGTAATTCTTTTATATAATTGGCCATTCTCTTTCCCCTTTTCATACTTCTTTTATCGCTATTCCTTATCTTTTTCAAGCAATTCAATAATTCGATCTAGCTTCTGATTCATATGCATCACTTGTTGTTTTTTTGCAGCGCTGTTTAGAAATACTCTTCTAATAAACAAAGTAAATGATAGGAAAAACAAAACGATAAGTCCGATTACTAAACAAGTATATATCAATGTAAAAATATCACTCTCGAACAAATTCATTTAGATTCCACATCCTTCCTCCTTTCATTTTATCATATAATTCTGATTTTTGTAGTAATACATAAGGAAAAGAGCATCCTTTACAGATGCTCTCTTTCACCGATTAATACGTAAATGTAATTGTCGCTAATGAATAATCTGCCATCGCACTATAAGGTGCTACTTGATAAGATACACGCTTTGCACCCTTTGGCCAATTTATTTCATTTAATGCTTTCTTTATATCTTGCATCGTCCCATCCATAGACTGCTTATATCGTACTTCTACCTTTTCTGGCTTAGAAGCAAATTGTTGCTGTAATTTCTTCTTAAAATCACTATAATTCTCTGCTCCGTATTGTGTAGACATATATTTTAAATTTGTTTCTTTTAACATTTGTTCATACGCCACAGTCTTTGAACTACCCGCTTTTATTTTGTTTGTTAATTCATTAAAGTAGCTTGTAGTTGCTGCTGGATATTTGCTACGATCCCAATCGTGGTCTTTACTTAATTGTTCATCAGACATATTAAAATATGAATATGTTACGCGCCCAGCTTTATCTGGTACTGGATCATCGAATGTTGTATCAAGATGATACCATTTGTTTTCAATGTTCACTAAATTCCATGCGTGAGCTTGTCCATTTCCTGTACCTGTTACAATATGGTTTTGGATACCTGCTCCTTTTAGCAATTCATATGTTAATAACGTATATCCTTGGCAAACAGCAGAGCGATTCGCTAATGCTTCATATGCTGTATATGCTTGATAAGACGTATCATATGATACATGTTTTACAACGTAATCATGAATAGCTTTTACTTTCTCATGATCATCCATCCCTGGTTTTACAATCGAGCCGATAATCGCTTTTGCCTGAGATTTTACATATTGTGTTTGCTCTTTCGATTCACGGTACTTCACTTGCAGTGTAAATGTATAGTTTCCTGGTAACCCTTTAATGGAATATCTAGTAGACGCTACATTATATTTTACATACTCATCTGCATCTACAATTTTATTAAACTCGCCATACAATTCATCCATAATACTTCTAGCATTTCTATCTTTTGTTTTATATGTGATTGTAATATTTTCTTCTCGATTATCAACCTGTTTTTTTAATTCTTTTTTGAAATCATTTAACAACTTTGTATCTGATTGCGATGTCGCTACAGTTTGATTTGTAGCTGCATAAGATACAGATGACGCGTGTAAGCCCCCCATTACTATAGTTGAACAAAGTGCGGCAGCTGTCACATACTTACTTGTCTTTCCCATCATGTCACTCCTTACATTCTATAACTATACGAAAAAGTATCGTATAGTTTCAGAGTATACAATACTTTTTCGTATAGGTCATATGAGATTATGCATATTTAACATTGTAAAAGGGTTGTTCTTTTTACAAGAACAACCCTTTTCATTAACAAGTTTGTAATACACAACATGCATTTTCAAAACGTCGATTTTTCAAGTCTTCATTTCCTATACAGAAATAAAGCATCCCTAAATCTCCCCACATCATATTACAATTTTTAGTATCTGAATCAATTTGGAATAAAAGCGTCATTTGCTGCGGATCTATGTCCATATATTGTCCAGTCTCGTATAATACCTCATCTTGTACAGAAAATGGCTCACCAAATATTTGATGGTTATCATAGTTGTCTGGGATTAGCTCTTCAAGTAATTGCAAGAAACGGTCCGAATCAGCCTCATCTTCAATGAAAAGCTCTGGCAATTTATACGTTAATTCAAAAGTAATTGCACACTGGTTATAATTCGTTTGCAATTCATCTCCTCTTCGTAATTGCTCTACAGGAACATCATAATAAAGCACACGCCCCGCTCCAGTTGGATTCACATCTTCTTCAAAGTAATTTTCCACGGTAAAGAAATATAACATCCCCGTCTTAGGAAGATCGTGATTCATACCAATATTTTGTAAATCCTTTAAATTAAATTGTGCAATAAACTGTAACGTATTTCCTTTATGCGTTGGATATTCAAATGTAAATGGCAAGTCAGGAACCCCTCCCATTTTCGAACTACCTATCGCTACTGTTTCCTCCTGCTTTGGCACAACTTTTATACAAGGAAATACAGTATTCATAAGTTCCTCTTTTAAATGCGTCAGCCCATATTTATCAATTAATACTTCAATTTGTTTATTCATACATTCTCCTTATATTTACATACTTATTTGTATCATCGCACAAAAATTATACTCCATTCTTTATAAAAACAACAAGCCTCCAAAAAAACGGGCTCTTCCTTCATACGCGAACAAGTTAAAAAAAGCATAGTATACATTGTTCCTACAAACACGATAGTTCATTATTTCTTCCAGTACATTTTCCCCTCGTTCATTTTTATTTTTAATTTAAGGAGGAATTCCACATGGGTTACGGATATAGTTGCGGCGGTTACGGTTACGGCGGTTACGGCGGTAGTTGTGGTGGATGTGGTTATGGAGGCTTCGCTTTATTAATCGTTTTATTTATCCTTCTAATCATCATCGGAGCTAGCTGTTGGGGTGGCTTTGTAGGCTGCTAGTAAATTTAAAAACTATTGTAAAAAAGCACGTATAATACGTGCTTTTTTGCCATTTTCAAATATTTTATGTGAAAGGAAGTATGACTTTATGAAGATTGATGGTGTTTTTGAAGGAGGCGGTGTACGCGGAATTGCGCATGTAGGGGCAATTTGCGCGTTAGCTGAAAAAGGCTATGAATGGGAACGTGTAGCTGGAACATCAGCTGGTTCGATTATCGCTGCGCTCCTAGCAGCAGGATACTCTTGCTCAGAGCTAAAAACGATTATAACAAATATTGATTATGATAAATTTACGAAGAGAACCTTTATTGACAGAATCCCGTTTATTGGAAAAGGATTAAGCGCATGGACTACTCTTGGTATTTACTCTAATATTTTTATCGAAGAATGGATTGAAGAATTACTTCGAAAAAAAGGAGTTCACTTATTTACAGATTTACCTGATTTAAATAAGCTTAAAATTATCGCTTCTGATATAAGTAATGGTAAAATGGTTATCTTTCCTGATGACTTACCGAACTACGGATTTTTAAATTATCGCTTCTCTATTGCTAAAGCTGTACGAATGAGTAGTACAATCCCCTTCTTTTTTGAACCGGTAAAATGGAGAACCCCAAAATGGAAGCAGCCTTGTTATATGGTTGATGGAGGAATTTTAAGCAATTATCCAATTTGGATTTTCGACTCCCCTACCTCTCCCCGCTGGCCGACTTTTGGGTTTCATTTCGTAAAAGATGAGATTCAAGCTGACCCAGCCCACTACAACGAGCCTATCTCCATGTTCAAAGGACTTTTTAAAACAATGATGCAAGCCCATGATTTACGTCATTTAGACAAGGAATCAAAAGCAAGAACAATTACAATCCCAACAGGATCCATTACTAGTACAAACTTTGAGTTAACAATGGAAGAAAAAGAGTGGCTATACAATTCTGGTTATAACGCCGCAAATAAGTTTTTACAATCGTGGAATTTCAGACAATATATTGATAACTATAGAAACGGAAATCAGGATCGAAAATCAAATCGTTATTTCCGTCAACTTGACTCATAATATTATTATCTTTTATACGAGAACACGTAACGCTTTCAAAAAATAAGCCTAGTAATATAATATATTACTAAGCTTATTTACTTTCTGTATCATTATTATACGTTGTTTAAGGATAAGTTAACCCTTCTGCTTCCTCTGCAGTAATAACGGTGTATCGATTTCCCGTTCGTAATCCTAACAATTCTGCTTTTTCAATTGCTTCCTGCTTCGTCTCCGCATAAGCAGCTAAATATTTTTCTCCATTGATAATTTGGCAAATTACATATTGTTTCATTACTTTCTCCTCTTACTTTTTCATTAGTTGTGCAAGTTTTTTTATACCTATTTCAATTTCTTCTAATGTTGCGTATGAATATGGATACAAATTTTCATTTCTTCTATACAATATACACTATCATAATAAATTTAAATAGGAGGAAATATGATGAGTGAAGCAATTATTCATGGGATCATTCTTGCATTTGGTCTTATCATTCCATTAGGTGTTCAAAATGTTTTCGTCTTTAACCAAGGTGCGAGCCAACCAAACATTTGGAGGGCAGCCCCTGTCGTATTAACTGCCTCTATATGTGATACGTTACTCATATTGATAGCGGTACAAGGTGTTTCCCTTGTACTCCTTACTTTTTCTTGGCTAACTAACTCGTTATATATAATTGGATTTTTCTTTCTCCTATACATGGGCTTTGTTATTTGGAGAAGTACCCCTTCCAACGATGTAAAACAAGAAAAAAGTATGCCAGTAAAAAAACAAATACTTTTCGCTGCATCGGTTTCATTATTAAATCCACATGCAATTTTAGATACAATCGGTGTAATTGGAACAAATTCGATTCAATACATAGGAAATGAAAAATGGGCTTTCACACTTGCAACTATTATCGTTTCTTGGATTTGGTTTATAAGCTTAGCTTTAGCGGGGAAATTTCTAAAAAGGCTAGACTCAACCGGAAAGACAATCGTATTATTAAATAAATTTTCTGGTCTCATCATATGGAGTGTCGCACTTTATATGTTAAAACAAGTTATTTATTCCTAATGAACGAAAGAGAATTGCATGTTACTGAAAACATCATGCAATTCTCTTACAAATTATGAAGTAGGTTCTGGTTTCTTTTTTACGTTCTTTGCATCTTTTGCTGGTTTAATCCAAATGATTGCTATAGCAGCACCAATCCCAGCGAGAATACTTGTTACATAAAACACTTCATGGTCAGCACCTTTCATGAAAAAAGAGTATAGAGGTGGTCCAGCTGCTACACCGATAAATCGCATAGAACTATAAAATGACGTAACCGTCCCCCTTTGCTCCTTTTCAATTCCTTGTGTAATGAGAGCATCTAAACATGGGAGTGCCATACCAATTCCTACCCCCATAATAACGAGACAAAGAAGTAGTAAATAAATTCCTTTTATAAATAAAGGAATGATGACTGATGCAGCAGCCATTAAAAAACCAATGTAAATACACTTCTTCATCACATTTTGGTTATCTCCAATTTTTTTGCCAGCCATATATGAACTAAGTGAGAGTACAAGTAACGGGATTGCAAGTACACACCCTTTCCAAATACCATGAATGTCATACTTTGATTCCAATATAGTTGACAAATAAAAGAGAATTCCGAATAAAATAAGCATAATAATTGCACCTAATGCAAAAATGGCAATTAACCATCTTCCTTTTTCTCGAAACGTAGCAAGAATTGATTTTATAAACTCTTTAAGCGGTGGTACTTCTCCTTCTTGTTTCTTTGCCTTTACTAGAACAAGTAATAAAACAATTGATACTACGCATAAAACTGGAATCGCCCAAAACGGCAAGAACCATACAATGGCAGCCAGAGCAGACCCTAAAATAGGGCTCAACACTTTCCCAAATGTATTGGATGTTTCGATGATTCCTAAACCTGTACTAACTTGTTTTTCATCTTTGTATAAATCACCAACACACGGTATAACAACTGGCATTGCACCAGCAGCACCAATACCTTGAATCGCTCTACCGATCAATATCCAAGTGTAGGGATTATCAACTTTCCAAGATACCCAACCAGTTATCGCTCCTCCTATAGCCGCAATCAGCAAACTCGGAACCATTACCATCTTTCGTCCCCATCTATCTGATAAATAACCAGCAATCGGTATAAGTAGAATGGCTACGATAGAATAAATGGTAATAATCATGGATACTTGAAACGATGAAATATGTAATTTCTTTTCAATAGTCGGCAGAATTGGAATGAGCATTGAATTCCCTAATGTCATAACAAGTGGAACTGATGCAAGCGCAATCAAACAACAGTTTTCTTTTTTTAACATGTTGGCTTCGAAACCTTTCATCATATATTTCTTACCATATAATAGCCCTGCTGGAACGTAACTTTTCATTCCACCAGGGCTATTACATTTTTACTACTTCCCATTCACAACAAAAGAAATTGGGGAAAATATAGTATTATTCCTATTCTTTGAATCCAGTTCACAATATATCCATACCAATTAATTGAAAAAAAAAGAAAGGAAGAATCCTTCCTTTCTCCTATAACCTTCTACAATTAGCGAGTATATCCGCCACCAAGTTGTTGTTCTGCCATCGCTACAAGGCGTTTTGTAATTTCACCGCCTACAGAACCGTTTGCACGTGAAGAAGTATCAGCGCCAAGTTGTACACCAAACTCTTGTGCAATTTCATATTTCATTTGATCTAAAGCCGCTTGTGCTCCATGTGATGCTAATTGATTAGAATTACGATTTCTAGCCATTACCAATCACCTCCTTATTTATATATAAATTGTGTTAAATATTAATTTAAATACATGGTAATTTTTGGTTATTTTCATTTTAAAAAAAGAGTCTCTACAATGAGAGACTCTTACATCATTTTATACTAAGAAGTTACTACTTCTAAATTTCTATTTGTTAGTACTTTCATTTCTTCTTTTCATATATCTTTCGCATTATGTCCCAACCATTCGAGTAAAACAAAAGAGGTATACTTTAATTGGTATACCTCTTTCAAACATACACTTTACATAATAATATTATTAATATCTTTCCAATAATACGCTGTCTCTTCCACCTGTACTCGTTCTAAAAATTTCGTATCCATTTTTTCTGGATTAAATTTTTCATAAAACTTTTTAGAAGGATTATTCGTAACAACCCAAACTAATAGCGATTGCATATCATTGTTTTTACAATCCGATAAGAAAGCTTGAAATAACTTTTGTCCTATTTTCATTCCTTGATACTCTTGTAAAAGGTAAATCGCATATAATTCTCCCTCACAATTGTATGTACCAGTTCTTTCTACTCCTCCATCGATGAATCCCACTATTTCTCCATTTAACGTCTCTGCTACAAATCTAAATTGATGGTTACTTTCTTTTTGAAAAATGTTTTCCCATTGTTTTTCCCGTTTCTCATATGTTATATTTTCTAAAATCTCGTTAGGGAATATGCCTTGATATGTCGTTTTCCAACTATCAGCGTGGACCTTTGCTATACCTGGTATATCATCTTTTATCGCTCTTCTAATATGTATTTCCATCATTTCTCCCCCTCGTTTACTCATCATTATATCAATTTACTTCCTTAAAAATCCAAACAAAAAAGAGTGAATTCACTTCACTCTTTTTTGTTACAATTATCTACTTTCCACTTCAACTGAAACAACACGATCTATCTCTTTTAGTGAGCTATATAACTCAGTTGTATATAAATCTTCTGGAGCTAAAATAACCATCTCTAATTGCTGAAATGCTCCACTATCTATATCTTTAATCTTCACGCGTTTTACATGCATTCCTAAATTTTTAATCTGCTTAAATATACCATCTAACTCATGATGCTCTTTTACAGTAATTTTAATAGACAAGTCCTTTTGTCTTAATGAATACGGTCCTGCAATTTTCACAAGTTGCGGAAGTACATTAATTGCTAAAATAATTAAAATCATAGCAACCGTCGCTTGTAAATAAAATCCTGCTCCAATCGCAATACCTAAAGCTGAAGCAGCCCACACCATAGAGGCGGTCGTTAATCCAGAAATAACGTCATTACTTCTTCGTAAAATAACACCTGCTCCAAGAAAACCAATTCCACTCACAATTTGAGCAGCTAAACGCATGGGATCCATATTTGTATGCCCTGGAACAGAATATACATGTACAGATTCAATTGAAACCATCGTAATTAAACAACTTGCTACAGAAATAACCATACTTGTTTTCACACCAAGTGGTTTATTCTTTAGCTGCCTATCTATCCCGATGAATAATCCTAAAAAGAGTGCTAAACCTAATTTGAGTAAAAATTCATATGACATATTTCCAGTCTCCTTACTTTACAATGTTTCCCTTGGAATAATTCACTATAACTCTTTTATGATATCAATTCCAGTCTTTTCTATTCATTTAACGTAAAAAACCGAAAAAACATTTGTGACGATGTTTCTCCGGCTTTTTATTACGCTTAAAACTCTTCTTTATTTCTTATCTTTAATCTTAATCTCTGCATCTTTGTAGAATGCTAATTTACTGTCATTATACTCTTTTGTAAAATTGTTAAATTGCTCTTTTGATTTTTGTGCTTCCATAGTTAATTCATTAACAGCCTTAACTTTTTCACCAATCTCTTTTAATTTCGTTTCTTTTACTTTTAATTTTTCATACAATTCTTTTTCGGTCGCTAACGCCTTCGTATAATTTTCATTCATCTTTTGGAATGCATCATAACGATTTTTATACGACTCTTCTACTGCTTTCGCTTGTTTTTGTAACTTTTTATCTTCAAGCTTCTCTATATTTCCTTGAACAGATTTCGTTTCTTTCTGAGCTTTTTCTAGCATTTCTTTCTCATTTTTCAAAGCTTTTTCACGATCATCTACATTGGCAGTAGCCTGCTCTATTTTCTTCATAACAGCGTCATTATGATCTTTACCTTCTTGTAAAATTTGAGAATATAGTTCTTGGCCTTCCTTCTCTAACTTCTCTAATTTTTTCGCTTCATCAACTAATGATTTCTCTTGTGTCGCCGCTGTTTCAAAAGCTGTATATAGGTTTTCTTCTGGTTTTTCACCGAAACAACCTGTTAATAGTCCTACTGATAGTGCTCCAACTACTGCTACTTTTCCATACTTCAACGTTCATTCCTCCATTACATACGGTTATCATGCCAGAAATTCACTGGGAAGTGACTCTCTTCATGATAAGCTTCAAACTCATAACCCTTTTCTTTTAACCCTTTTAAAATTGCTGGCACAGCAGCAACTGATTGCGGATGAATATCATGCATTAAAATGACTTCTTGTGTTTTTGTTGCATTTGTTAATACATTTTGAGCAATTTGTGCTGCAGCTGCATCAACTTGCATTTTATTATATTTCCAATCTAATGAATCAATTGTCCAATCCCACACTTTAAAGCCGCCCTCTACCACTTTATTTCGAAGACTTTCATTTAATCCAGGCATTGAACCGTATGGTGGACGTGTTAATTTAGGTGATTTCCCAATAATATTGGCGATTAAGCTTTGATCTTCTTTCATCTCATTTACATACTCGCCATTTTTATATAACTTTGCAAAATTATGCGTCATACTATGCATTCCTACATAATGACCTTCTGCATTTTCTCGTTTCACTAAATCTGGAAACTCTTTTACATTCGCTCCAATTAAAAAGAATGTCGCCTTCGCATCATGTTGTTTTAACGTATTTAATAATTCAGCCGTATATTTCCCCGGGCCATCATCAAATGTAAGATAAGCAACTTTTCTTTCCTTGCCATTAAAACGACTTGGTGCCGTTTTATTCATTTCTACTTTCGGTTGTTCACTTGCGAGTTGTACTACATTTTCTTGTTTTGCAACAGCCTTTGCTGGTGAAGTAATGGATTGAAACATGAAATACCCAATAGCTACTGCTGCAATCGCTATTAAAACGAATACTACTCGTTTAATTTTAAAAGCTTTTTCCATTCTATCGAATTCCTCTCCCTATTAATCTTATATATAAATCACCCAATATAATTATACATCTATTTATTTTATTACACTATATAAACAGATTTTATATGTATTATAATGGGAGTTTTATCAAAATGGTCGTTCCTATTCCTTCTTTACTTATAATATTTATTGTACCTCCATGAAGCTCCACCATTTTTTTAACGATGGCTAAACCAAGACCCGCACCTGTAGCATAATTATTAATCTGGTAAAATGACTGTTCTATATACGGTAAATGCTCTTTAGCAATTCCAATCCCTTCGTCTTTCACCTTTATCACTGCTTGTCCTTTATTTTTAGTCACTTCAATATATACTTTACCATTTTTATGTGAATATTTAATGGCATTTTAAACAATATTCAAGAAAATTTGCTTTAGTCTATTTCGATCTCCTATCAATTCGATTCTTTCTATAGTTTTGATGAATTGCATTTGCTTCTCTTCAGCATTAGGAGTTAATTGCCAAATCTTCTCCTCTAGTATATCGTATAATTGCACCTTTTGTTTATATAAATTGAAATGATTTAAGTATAAAAAATCGTTACAGAAAAGTTACAAATCCATCTCGATAAAAAAAGATTGGCAAAGGCCAATCTTTTTTTATTATTCATTTCGAACTGGCTTTGGTGTTACACCTAAATGTTCATTTAATTTTTTCGAAATATCTTTCACATTTTTTTCATTTGGAATGTAATAATAAATGCCTCCGATACGTTTATCCGTACCTTCCACTTGCATTTTTTCCATTTCCAAATTAGATCCTGCCATATTTTTCGTAATAGCAAGCATATCATCGAAAGTTAAGTTCGTTTTCATATTTTTATCAACCGCATCAAGTAAAGAGCCCATTTTGCTAATAGATTGAACAGACATCGCTTTTTTAGCAATTGCTTCAATTACAAGTTGTTGTCTTTGACCACGCATTGCATCACTGTCAATTTTACGCGTTCTTGCAAGCGCAAGTGCTTGTTCTCCATTTAAATGTTGGTAGCCTTTCTCTAAATGAATCATACCTGCTTGGTCTTTACTATCTTGTTCAGTGAAAGTAACTGGTACATCAATATCAATACCACCAAGTGAATCGACAATTTGTACGAATGATTCAAAGTTAAACTTCACATAATAATCAACAGGAACATTTAAAAATCTTTCCACTGTATCGCGTGTACTTTCAACACCACCAAATACGTGTGCATGTGTAATTTTATCTAATTTCTTTCTAGATGGAATATATACACGTGAATCACGCGGAATACTTACTAATTTAACTGATTTATCATCTTTATTAATTGTTGCTAATAAAAGTGCATCTGTTCGAACAGCTTCTCCGTATTGGCTTTTTCTCATTTCACTACCATCAACACCCATAATTAGAATTGAAATGTTATCCTTTAAAGGTTCAACTTCTTTATCACGCTTCGATGATTTATCAATTTGTGCATATGCATCACTTACTACTGCTTTTGCTTTATTATATATTAACGATCCATATCCTACTCCACCAAAAATAAGTAAGAACAATGGAATTATAATGAACCATTTTATTGATTTTCTTTTAGAACGTTTTTTACTGCTTCTCGTATTCTGTTCTAATTCAGAGCTCATATCCATTCGCCTCTCTTTCTCTTTCCCAATTATAATGCAAGTCTATTAACCTTCATATTGAATTTCCTTTCAATTACCTTACAATTTTGTAAGGTTACTGCGCAAATCCAATATGTACTCCATTTCACATTATACTCTCGTGCTTATTTTTGGCAAGTCACTATTTATATAAAATTATTTTTTAAATTCATATATTATAATTTTATTAGTTTGGTGTATACATAGTTTGCTTTCCATTATTAATAATGAAAGCTGATTTTGCTTTTATTTTCGTCTTTTGTATTTCTATCTCTTCATTTGAGAAATTCACAATAATTTCAATATTTTTTCCATACGAAGCTGATTGTACTAACTTATCTTCTGACAAATATGCAAAGTTCGTCATTTCTTCTTTTACTGCCTTTTCATGAACTTCATTCCAAACTTTCAGGTGCTGCGTAATTTCTTGTTTATGCTTATTCCACTCTACTTTATCTAAATGGTACAACGGAGGAACGTTATACAATAATTCGTATAACATACGGTTTCTAACCTCATCTTTTACTTTCAAGCTTCCCCATTCCCAGTGGTGCGTTGTAATTACAGAATCATTGTATACTAATTTATATAATGGTACTGAATATGCAGGATTTAAATATACTTGTTTATACTCTTCTTTTAACGGTACTTGTTTCGCATATTTTTCTGGAACATTTTGATTCGGTGACCAATATCCACCTACATAATACGGACTTGTTTTATTTTTCCTCATATCTTCATCGTCCCATTTAATTACAGGCGTTTCAATACCATGAGCAAATGCAATCGTACTACTAGCAAAATCATTTCCGCCTTCAGAACCAACGACCATACCCTTTTCTTGCGCAATGTAGTCCATTCGTTTTAAACGTGCTTTTAAATCTTGCTCTTGTGTCGTTATATGTTTCGCTGAATAGTCATCGTAAATTTCACCTGTCGCATCACAATCAATAAACCATGAATTATATTTAGGTCCATTTTGTAATATATCGTTCATTCGTTCTTTTACACTAGGAAGAGATAAAGTTGGATTTAATTTTCGCCCTCTACCTAAAAACCCTTGCACCTTTTCTCCATTTTTCTTCGTTACAGTAGCCTCTTCGTATAATGATGGGTCATTAAAGGATGCTGTGTTCCAATTTTTATCACTTTTTTCGTGAATGGAATGATATGAGTCATACGGACCAACTAAATACCCCATTTCCTTAGCTTCTGTCACGAAATTAGGTTGCATAAATCCTTGTTCCCAGTTTGGCAGACCAATCCACGCTTTTTCTATTCCTGCCTCTTTCATTTCCTTTAGTATGTCCGTTCCATCTGCATTACCCCATTTACTTACCTCTTCAACCGCATCACCAAGTAACGACTTTAATAAATGCTTATTTAAGCTATACAATTCTGTATTCGTTAAGTGACCTACACCTTTCTTTAATAGCACACTAGCTTCCTGATTAACGTTTTGAAAAATATCATCTTTATAAAATTCTTTCATTGATAACACTTCGTTTATATAACGTAAAATAACATTTTTTTGATACTTATCAATGAAATCTTGTTTACTTACTTGATCTAATACATTCAATTCCCCAGGCTCTGAACTATATTTTTGAATAAGCTCTTTTATATGGCTAAACAAAGGGCTATTTATTTTCTCTCTTAGCTTTGGCCAATTTACATTACTTTCTGATAAGCCATTTTGATTCCAAAAATAAAAATGAGCTGCACCGTAAAGCTTTTCTATCTCTTTATTTTTTCTAGCCTTTTCTTTTAACGTTTTAAATTCACCTTTTCGAGCGATATTGTCTTTATACAGTTTAGCAATACTTACTACATCATTATTTGTCACATATACTTGAAATCCATATGTTTTATTTTTATTTATACGCGGAAATTCATGTATAAAATCAAACCCGATTTTCGGATCCGAATGAAATTTCACCTCATTATTAAACATATTGTTCGCGATATATACAATTGAATATTTCAAACCATTTAATGCGAAAAACTTCATAGAAAATGATTCAGCAAATGAATATGCATCATCCTTTAAAAACTTCTTCCAATTTTCATCATTACTCGAAATTTGCTTCCCTTCCCATAACGGAAGTGTATAATTTTCAGCTTGTACTTTCGGCCAAGTAAAGCTTTCTGCACCAGTCGATTCTACTTCAATATTTAAGTGATCTTTTTTCTTCTCTAGACTCACTTTTACTTTTTGATCTGGATATTCCCAAGATGTACGATCCTTTTCTTTTTTTACATTCAACACCTTCATTTTCGGCAAGGGCTGTGATGCCAGTTCCTTTACGCCATCATGTTCTACAATTAACGTGAAAGTCTCTGGATTGACATCATAAGTAAATTCTTTATACGTTGCTTTCTTTATTTTAGACTCTTGAACAGTATTGCTACCTTTTACATCACACCCGACTAAAGTCGAAAATGGCATCGTTGTAAGAAGACATATTGCTATCATTTTTTTCATCTTCTGCACCTCCACCACTGAATATACAGAGGCTTTGTTACAGGAATGTGGCAAAAAAATAGAACCAGCATAATGCTAGCTCTATTTTTGGGATTAAAAATAAATATATATATGGGCAACTATAATCTGCTTAATATATATAGTACAATAACCGTGTTTTTTCATCCTCACTAATTATAAAAGCAAATCATTCAAAGCTTTAACATGCATTTCTTAACTAAAAAAATAAGTGTATATAATATACGCTAAAACTAGCACTAAAATTACTAGCGCTGTACCTTTCCAATTCATACCACCCGCCATATCAACTGGACTACCCGTTTCAGCTCTGTTGAGCCCATCATGTAAAGAACCGGTAGAATTGTTTTTCAATTCACTTTGCCTTATACGTTCTCTTTTTTCTTCCGGTAACTCTTTCTTCATATGATCCGTTCACCTCCAAGTTAATATACTCTTTACTAAATTATACATTCATATTTTTCTTTTATATGCAAACATATTTACAACATAAAGAAAGCTAGCGATACTAGCTTTCTTTATAATCCAATATGTTCTTCTTTATTTACAGTAATCCCTCTATGATCAATTTCTAGCTCACACACTTTCATAGACGTAAATACTCTCGCTAATTGCTCAGCAATTTCTTGACGTTTCTCATACGGCGTTAATATAAAAATAGATGGTCCTGCACCGCTAAGCGCTGTACCGTATGCACCGAATTCTTTTGCACATTTACGAATAGATGGTAATAACGGTACAAGCTCTAAACGATACGGCTCGTGAAAATGATCCCTTTCCATCATTTCGCCTACAACTTTCCATTTCTTTTGACATAAAGCAGCTACTAATACATTACTTATTGCACTAGCCTTAACAGCTTCATGAAACGGGAATACATCTGGTAATACAGATCGACTTTCATCTGTATTTAGCTCTTCATTTGGAATAAGAGAAATAACACCTAATTCCTTACTTTCAATTCTTACAACCGAAACATTCTTTCCATCAAGTGCTCCGATTACAGTTCCTCCTAATATAGAAGCAGCAACATTATCAGGATGACCTTCAAAATTTGTAGCAATTTGAACTCTTTGATCAGTCGTTAAGTTCAATTTTCCGAGTTGATTCGCAAGCTCTATCCCAGCTACAATTGCTGATGCACTACTTCCTAGACCTCTTGTTAGCGGAATGTTACTAGTAACTTCTATTATATAGGGTGATAAAGAAGGACATACTTTACATGCCGTGCTAACAATTAAATTTTTATCGTCTGTCGGAATTGAATCTTCAAAGGAATGGATTACTTGCCATTTATCAGCTTTTTCTTTAACTACTACATGTAAATATAATGACAAAGCTATTCCTACTGAATCGAATCCAGGTCCAACATTCGCTGTACTAGCAGGAACACGAATACTTAATGGTATCACGACATAATCACCCCTTTAATATGCTCTTTAATTTGTTCTATATTATTTGAAACACTTGCAATATCTAATGTATTAGAAGAGATTGCGATATCAGGATCTTTCAAGCCGTTTCCAGTTAAAACTGCAACAACTGTTTCTCCTTTTTTGATTTTTCCAGATTGAACATGTTTCATTACGCCAGCTAATGAAGCATTCGATCCTGGCTCAGCGAAAACCCCTTCCGATTTTGCTAATAATCTATACGCATGTAAAATTTCTTCATCTGATACCATATCTATTTCACCGTGAGATTGCTCAGCAGCCTCTACTGCATATGACCAACTTGCTGGGTTACCGATGCGAATCGCTGTTGCAATTGTTTCTGGCTCGTCAATTACATGCCCTTTTACAATAGCAGCTGCTCCTTCCGCTTCAAATCCATGAATTCTTGGCTTCTTATATCCTTTTTCTTTCTCATATTCACAGAAACCCTTCCAGTACGCTGTAATATTCCCAGCATTCCCAACAGGAATCGCTAAAACATCTGGTGCACTTTGCAATTGGTCACAAATTTCAAATGCTGCTGTTTTTTGCCCTTCAATTCGATAAGGATTTACCGAGTTAACTAATGTGATTGGCTCTTCTGCAGCAATATTTCTTACAGCCTTTAGTGCATCATCAAAATTTCCTTCTATTGAAATAATTTCAGCACCATAGGCAACTGCTTGCGCTAATTTTCCATGTGCAATTTTCCCTTCTGGGATTACGATAATACATTTCATTCCAAGACGTGCCGCGTATGCTGCGGCCGATGCTGATGTATTACCTGTTGACGCACAAATAATGGCCTCTGAACCTTCTTCTTTTGCCTTTGCGACTGCCATTACCATACCACGATCTTTAAAGGAACCTGTCGGATTCGCTCCTTCGTACTTACCATATAACTGAATCCCTAATTGTTTTGATATATTTAATAACGGAATAAGGGGTGTATTTCCTTCCATTAAGCTCACATCAGGTGTGTTTTCGTTTACCGGTAAATAAGAAGCATATTGGTTTAATAGTCCTTTATACATATTGTTTTTCCTCCTCAATAATGTAGTAACTGTTTATTTCACTTGCGACATCTTCTATCGCTCCTAAAACTCGTTCGAATTGATACTTTGAAGTTTGATGTGTCACAACAACGACTTCTGCAAGTTCACGATTTAAAGGTAATTGAATCACTTCTTTTAAACTTACAGAATAATTAACGAAACATTCTGTTATTTTTTGCAACATCCCAGGTTCATCTCGTAATGAGATACGTAAGAAATATTTCGAAACGACTTCTTCATCCCCTTGTAATTCATACGGTTCCGGTTCTTTTAACGCACTTTTATTTTTCTGAACTTGATTCATATTTTTAACGATTGAAATAATATCACTTACTACAGCAGAACCAGTCGGTAACTTCCCAGCTCCAGGTCCGTAAAACATTACTTCTCCTACCGCTTGCCCGTGAACATATACTGCATTAAATTCATTATTTACATTCGATAATGGATGATGACTAGGTAAAAGAGTCGGTTCTACACTTAAATGAATGGCTGATCCTTGTTTCTCTGCTTTACCAATTAATTTCATTGTAAACCCTAACTTTTCAGCCATTTGTAAATCTTCTTTTTCGACCTTTCGAATCCCTCTTACTTGCACATCATCTAAAGAAACATTCATCGAAAAACCTAAGTTTGCAAGAATCGCTACCTTTCTCGCCGCATCTAGCCCATCTACATCCGCTGTCGGATCTGATTCTGCGAAACCTAATTTTTGTGCTTCCTGTAAAGCCTCTTCATACGACCATCCATTTTGACTCATCTTTGTTAACATGTAATTTGTTGTACCATTTACAATCCCCATTATTTTTTCAATTTGATCTGATGCTAATCCGTCTGTTAACCCCCTTAACACCGGAATACCGCCCGCTACACTTGCCTCATAACATAAATCACAATCATTATCGTTCGCCAGTTGGAGAAGTTCTGCACCGTATACAGCCATTAAATCTTTATTTGCTGTTACGACATGTTTCTTATTTCGTAAAGCTTTAACAATATGCTGCTTCGCTTCTTCAATTCCGCCCATTACCTCTACTACAATATCAATATTTGAATCATTTAGAACTTCATCAACATGACTTGTTACTACGATTCCATCAATACAAACATCACGTTCTTTTTCTAAATCACGTACAGCGACTGTCTTCACTTTCACTTCATACCCTGTATCAAGTGCAATTTTTTTATAATGTTCTTTCAAAATATGGACAACACCACTTCCGACCGTACCTAATCCTAACACCCCTACATTAACAACATTATTCATCTTCTAATCTCCTCCTACAATTTTATTTTTTATCAATCACCTTACTCTGCTTTTCAATCATGCAGGTGGTGGTTATTTCCGTACGTACAAATCGTTTCATGTTACAGCACCTCCTTTCAAAGTAATAAAAAAACACACTCATCCCTAGGAAAGGGACGAATGTGTTTTCGTGGTTCCACCCTTGTTCCAACCTAGACGTATTTCTCTCTAGATTGCTCAAGTTCAGATAACGGCTGATTCCGTCAATAATTACTAGATTACTCGTTCACTATTGAAGTTCAAAGGTGGTAAAATCATTTCTCGTGTTAGGAAGCTCACACCCTTGACTTCCCTCTCTGTAAACCGTAAAAATGATTCCGTGTCCTTATCGTTACTTTTCGTTCATGTTTATTTGTTAACTCATTATACTCGCATAAAAAACAAAATCAATACTATTTTTTAATTATTTTCAATTTTCAATCTGTAACCCATAAAAAAAACACACTCATCCCTAGGAAAGGGACGAATGTGTTTTCGTGGTTCCACCCTTGTTCCAATCCAGACATATTTCCTCCTAGATTGCTCAAGCTCAGATAACGGCTGATACCGTCAATAATTACTAGATTACTCGTTCACTATTGAAGTTCAAAGGTGGTAAAATCATTTCTCGTGTTAGGAAGCTCACACCCTTGACTTCCCTCTCTGTAAACCGTAAAAATGATTTCGTGTCCTTATCATTACTTTTTCGTTCATGTCTATTTGTTAACTTATTATAGTTATCAATCTTTTAAAAAGCAAGCCTATTTTTGTTCATTATTTTTAAAAATACGAATCATTTTATTTTAAAATAACAAATCATCTAATATAGATTTCTACTCTTGCACATGTATTCATCACTTACAAACTAACAAGATTGATATTAAAGTCTCATTCTAAAACGTTTAGAGTTTCACACCTCAACACTATATTTAAAAAAGTATTTTTTCAATATAATCTTTCCCTATAACTTTCTTCTAAAGAACGTGCAACATCTTCTTCTGAAGCATTCACTTTCGCATGCTCCAACAACATTTTTGCTGCTGAAGGTAACTCTTTTTTATGTAACCAAGATTCCGGATCCCACATTTTAGAACGAATAAAAGCTTTTGCACAATGAATATAACACTCTTCTATTTCAACAACAATTCCAAGTAGCGGATTGCGTCCATTTACCTGCATTTCTTGCAAAATTTCTTCGTCGTTTGTTATATACGCTCGGCCATTTATTCTGAGTGTCTCCCCAAGACCTGGGATGAAAAAGATTAATCCTACACGTGGATTGGAAATAATATTCAAAATGGAGTCTATACGGCGGTTGCCTGGTCTTTCTGGAATGATAATTTTATTATGGTTTAATACGTAAACAAATCCAGGTGCATCTCCTCTCGGTGAAGCATCACACTCTCCTAATTTATTTGCTGTAGATAATACTAGAAAAGGAGATTTAGACAGAAAATCTACGCAATGGTGGTCTAATGATGAAATAACCTTTTTCAAAGCTCGCTCACTTGGTTCCCCTAATATTTTCCGTAATTCTACCTCAGTTGAAATAATCGATTTTATTTCCGTCCTCTCTATACCCACTTATACCCTCTCCTTTTTTCTTTATTTTCCCAAAATCCATTACAAATATTGTATAATAAAATTTGCAGAAAGGGGAATTAAAATGACAGAGTGGTTAACGATATTTGATTCTGAAAGAAATACACTTGGGAAGAAATTACGTGATGAAGTGCACCGTGACGGTGATTGGCACGAAACATTTCATTGTTGGTTTGTAGAAAAAGATGATGAAGATATGTTTTTATATTTCCAATTACGCTCTAAAAATAAAAAAGAAGCTCCGAACATTTGGGATATTACTTCAGCTGGACATATTATGCATGATGAAGATGTACAAAGTGGTGGTCTTCGTGAAATTGAAGAAGAATTGGGGCTTTCTTTTCAAACGACTGATTTAGCATATAAGGGCATCTTTAAAATAGATTATGAAATTTCAAATCTTACGGATCGCGAGTTTTGTCATATGTATTTCCACAATGTCATCAATCCACTTCCATTCGCACCAGGTGAAGAAGTAGACGATGTGATGAAAATACATGCAACTTCTTTTCTACAGCTATTAAAAAGAGAGATTCCATCTTTTACAGCTACTTCTGTTTTGAGCAATAAACCGCTAACGATAACTTTTGATGATATCTATCCATATGATCTTGCATACTATGAATTTGTTGTTGAACAAGGAAAAGACTTACTAGAAAATAATAGTTTATAAATAAAATAGGACTCCTAGCATTATATTGCATGAAGTCCTATTTTTTCATTATTGTTCAAGCATTTTTAATCTACTCTCTACTCGTATAAATAAACGAATGATTAATAACAGCATAATCACCATAATCGCTATCATTGTATGTGGATATCTAAACAGTATACTAACAACACTTCCAATTAACATCATAATGAATCCGTTTTGCTTCATCACTTCTGCACTATACCTATTACCTACATCCCATAATTCTTTATTTTTCATAGATCGTTTCGTACGATAACCATATGCCGCATTAATATCGGTCGGTGGATTTTTTTGAAGGACAATCGCCGCAAGTATAAATATAATACCTATTAAAATACTCATTCCTATGTTTATTAGTGCATACATCAATTATATTCCCTCCTAACAACCTACAGCTTCATTATACGACAAAATCCTTTTTTTTCTAATTTAACAACACATTCACTTCCGCTCTTTCGATGTTTGGAACATACTTGGCAGCGTTACAAAGCGCGCCCCTTTCGTTTTTAACTGCGGAATCATTTTGTCTAGCGCCTCTACAGATCCTTGCAGGCGTCCACCTGGAGTTGAATGTTGAAGTATGATACTACCAGGGAATGAGTTCCCTAACACATTATTTGTAATCGTATCAGCACTTACACCTTTCCAATCAACTGTATCCACACTCCACTGTACAATCATAAAGTTTTGCTCAGTTGCCCAATGCAATTGATTTTCAAGTATTTCACCATACGGCGGGCGTATAAATTTAGGAGCATAGCCGGCTATACGTTTTAATATTTCTTCCGTTTTTATAATTTGATTACGGTACTCATCCTCATTTACTTTCGCTAAATTAGGATGACTATACGTATGATTACCAATTACATGCCCTTCATTCGCAATACGCTTTACTACATTTGGAAACTTTTCTGCATTTTCACCAAGCAGGAAAAAAGTCGCTTTTACATTATGTTGTTTTAACTTATCTAATATTTTTGGCGTGAATTCTAAATCCGGTCCATCATCGAATGTAAGTGCGACTTCCGCTTTATTGTACGGTCCTGAAAATGCGTACGCATATTTTTCAACCCAAGAAAATGGCGTCCACGATCCACGCTCATCTGCTTTCATTTGTACTTCATAATTTTGAGGGGTATATGCGTATGGCAATGAGTTTATATAGTCTCCATAATAAAATGAGTTATATGGCATATAAGCATACGAAACATTTCGTTCTAGTCCCCATTGATATGGAGTAAACATTTGTGGCGAATAAAAATAATACATGATAAAAACCTCCCTAAATTTTCATATGTGATTCCTCTGCACTTTGTTAGAGAAATTGTTATTCATAAACAAAAATAAGACTGTCCGTCATTTGGACAGTCTTACTGCTGACTATTATTAATAAATTGATGTACTATCTTTCGGTAAAGCTTTCACATGTTTTAAATAACTTGTCACTCTGTCGTCATCACCTTGCGGGTACGGATATCCATAAGCGTTAGCAATTTCGTTCGCCACTTCCCTAAATAAATTACCCATGACAAAGAATGACTCCCATATGTTTTCATATTCCGCATTAGAAAATGTCCTCTTAAATTGCACCCACATATCTTTTTCAATATATTTCTCGAAATGCTTTCCAAATTTACCTGCATTAACTGTAAAGTCTGTTTTCATACCAATATGCCATTCTAGCATTACTATGAACATATCTCGCACTGGTCCTTCAAGCATTCCTTTTGCATAAGAAAGCTCTTCTCTCCATAACCCTTTTGCCACATTCGTACTACACCACCAAAATTCATTACAGCAACCTAAAAACTCTTTTTCTGTAGGCTTTTTTATTAAGTAATCTTTATCGCTTGCTGGCGGGAATTCTTCCATACAATTATCTTTATCGAGAAGTAATTTACTTAAACTATCTTGTCCAACGAACTTTTTTATTAAATCAACCGGAACTAATGTTAAATCAATCCGATTTCCATCCATGAACTGCATTAAATACGGAAACTTCCCGTCTCCATCTGGTGGAACTAATGACATTTCTTCTGGCATTTGTACAATCATTATTTCTCCAAACCTATGAATCCAATTATGATTAGACGTAAAAGAGCGTATATCTTTTACAACATATATAATATCGTAGTCTTGAAAACAATCTCTTTTCACATTTGGATTTACACGCGATCCATTCATGATGACAGCTCGAATTCTTTCATCCTCTTTTGCTGTATTCATAATTAAGTCTATCATTTCTTTTTCTGTTCTCATCTACTCACAACCTCCAATTTTTTATATAAAATATAGTGATATGTATATAGGAGGTCCACGAGCTAACTGCGTTGTATACGATACAAGTTATAATTTTTCAAACATCTTTTTCATTCTATTTATCTCCTTTCGTTATTCTTTTACGAAAATGTAAAATCTTTCGGTATTCATACATCACTCATATATTGATCAACAGCCGTCCACTTCTCAATCATACTCATGGAAATACCATCGCTTTCAATACTTTTCTACTATTCACTTTCAATTATACAGAAAATTTTATCTTATATACAAAAAATAAAGAAGGGACATCTACTTCATTACAAAATAGATATCCCTTCTTTTGTTTATACATGTATCCCTTACGGATTAGTAGACCAAAGTCCTGCTGATTTAATAAATGTACGTTTATTTAATTTCAGCTGCGCTACGATAAACTCTGCAATATCTTCTGCTTGCATAACTTTATCAGGATTTCCATCAGTTAGCCCTAAATCTACAGCCATATCTGTTGCTACTGTACTTGGAGTTAAAGCAGTTACGCGAATGTTATGTTTACGAACTTCCATCGCTAACGATTCTGTTAAGCCAAGAACACCAAATTTAGAAGCACTATATGCACTTGTTACAGGTGCACCTTTTTGTCCTGCTGTAGATGAAATGTTAATGATATCACCAGATTGTTGTTCAATCATGCTTGGTAAAGCTGCACGAGTTGCATAGTATACACCCATTAAGTTTACTTGAATGATTTTTTCCCAATCAGCAACGTCTAGTTCTAAAAACTTACCGAACTTAGAAATACCAGCGTTATTAATTAAAATATCGATAGATCCTAAACCGTTTTTTAACGTCTCAATTGCAGTAGTCACTTCTTCATATGAAGAAACATCAGCAGTCGCAATAACAGCTTTTACGCCTTCTGCTTCTACTTCTTTCGCTACAGCTTTTAAGTTTTCTTCTGAGCGAGCTAAAAGACCTACATTTACGCCCTCTTTCGCTAATGCGATCGCTACAGCGCGACCAATCCCTCTACCTGCTCCTGTAATTAAAGCATTTTTGCCTTGTAATAATTCTGCCAAGTATAACACTCCTTAATCATCTCAGTTATGTATTATATTAAAATTGTATCTATGTTTATGTAAAAAGGCAATGATGCACTTTCATGTGCGTAGGTTACTTGTAGGTAACTATAGAAAGTTCTTATTTATAATTCTCATCTTTTTTCCATAATTCATGTAAAATAGAAATAAATTCCATAAAGGAGAGCATATGCGTATGAAAAGAAAAAATGGTTCTTGTCACTATCTGCAGTCGGACTATTTAGCATATTTTTGGCTATGTACTTTATATTTGGTAATCCACTATATTATAAAGTAATAGAAAAAGAAACTAACGAATATCTCCATACTATAAAAGGATATAAGCAAAAAGAAATACAAAGCATAACCGGAAAATATACTTCCCTTTATAATATTGGCTATTATGCAGAGGTAGTATATAAAGACGAACCTTATTTTACATACTCTTATACATACGATAATAATAAAAAAATAATACAAGACAATGGCATTTTAGGAAGACATACTGAATCATTTGAGCATCTTAATTTAAATTGTTCACTGTTCGATCAACTAATACAAGGGATTCATACGAACTTACAAGAAAGAGGTTTAAGTGAAAAAAAGGATTATTCTATACGACACATTCATTTCATTGATATAGATGATGATAAAAACGATGCAGAAGCATACGTTGACTTTAAGAAAGATGAAAAATCAGATTATTCATACCGTATGAATAATGAAGGAAAAGCTTATCAATATAGTTGCAGTAATGGGAAATGTATTTTTAAAGAAAAATAGTGTTAGAATGTTCCCCTTCTAACACTATTTCTCTTCATGATTCGAAATACGTACAATAAATTCCGTACCACTGCCTTCCTCACTCTCGACTTTTATTTCTCCTTGATGAAGGTCGAGTACTTTTTTTACGATAGCCAAACCTAAGCCACTCCCTCCATAAGCACGATTTCGTGAAGAATCCGCTTTATAAAAACGCTCAAAAATATGTTGCTTCTGTTCTTCAGATATTCCAATTCCCGAATCGCGAATACGCACTTCCACTACTTTCTCATATTCTTTTAACTGGATTGTAATTGTGCCAACACTTGGAGTAAATTTAATACTATTATGAATTAAATTAATCCAAACTTGACTCATACTTTCTTGGTCAGCAGTAATGTGCACTTTCCCTAAATTAAGTTCCAATTCAATTTCTTTTTCAGCCCAGAGCGGTTCACTATTTAACACAATTTGCTTTAACTGTTGATCTAATCGATAAGTTACTCTTTCTGGTGTATATTCTTCCGACTCTAAAAGGGTAAGCTTCAGTAAATTTTGACTTAGTTTAGATAATCTCGTCGTTTCCGTTTCAATAATGGTAAGGTAATGCTCTCTCTTTTCCTCGGAAAGATTGTTATCTTGTAGCGCTCTAGCAAATCCTTTTATAGAAGTTAATGGTGACTGTATTTCATGAGAAACATTCGATACAAATTCCTGGCGCATTTTCTCCATCGCATTTAGTTCATCTGTCATATCATTTATACTTTTTACGAGCACACCAATTTCTCCATCATATTTCTCTTCATTTCGTATTTTTACGGAGAAGTCCCCTTTTGCAATTTTTTGTATCGGTTCAATAATAGTCCAAATCATCGCCTCTCGCTTCGGTCTCATTAATACTGCAATTAATATCCAAAGAAGAATCATAAATATAAAACTGAGTATGTCACTAATGAGGTAGGTAACAAAAGGAGATAAATGTATTGCAAGTGCATCCAATATACTAGATGATACATAAAATGCTGTAGACCAAATAATAGTAAGAAAAGAAAAGAGTGCTATTATCGCTCCCGTTACTTTTAGCATCTTGAATTTACTCATTCGCTCTCTTCTTCTCATTTACTTACCTCTAAGCGATATCCTAAGCCTCTTATCGTTTTAATACTAAATCTCGATTTCTCTTCTTGGAACTTCTCACGTAACCGATTCATATGAACATCTAATGTTCGCTCATTTCCTTCAAAATCATATCCCCATACATCTTCAATTAATTGCTCTCTCGAACAAGTTCTTCCCGCTTTAGAGCCTAAAGTAAATAGCAATTCGAATTCTTTTAGTGGTAACGTAACTGTTTGTTCTCCAATTGTAACTTCAAATGTTTTACGATTTAACAGTACATTTCCAACTTGAATTGATTGCGATACTGTAATTTGGTAACGTTTCAATAACGCCTTAACTCTCACTACTAGTTCTATCGGATCAAATGGTTTTACAAGATAATCATCCGTTCCAAGATGAAATCCTTTTACTTTTTGAGACGTTTCTCCTTTAGCAGTTAACATCAAAATCGGAATATCATAGTATTTCCTTAATTCAAAACATACATCAAATCCATCCATATTCGGCATCATGATATCAAGAATAACCATATCAACTTTCACTTCATCTATTTTTTGAAGTGCATCTAGACCATCAATTGCTTCATATGTTTGAAATCCTTCCCGCTCTAAAAATACAGAAACAAGTTCTCTAATATGTGGATCGTCATCTACTATTAAAATTTTTGGTAGCAAAGAAAACCTCTCCTTTCTACGTAGCATCTTTTATATAACTTTTAAAAATGAATCACCAGCGGAGTATAAGCCCCACTGATGATTCATTTTATAATACGCCCTCTTTAATTTTCAATTGTTGCGTTGCAAATTCACGATACATGTCATGTGTGCGTAACAATTCATCATGTGTACCACTTCCTGTAAGATTCCCTTTTTCTATAAAGATAATTTTATCTGCATCTACTACAGTAGAAAGTCTATGTGCAATAACTAACGTTGTTCTGCCTTTCATTAAGTTATTTAATGCCTTTTGAACGACAGACTCTGATTTACTATCTAAACTAGAAGTTGCTTCATCTAACATAAGAATTTGTGGATTTCGAAGTAACGCTCGGGCAATGGCAATTCGCTGTCTTTGTCCTCCAGAAAGTTTCACACCACGTTCTCCAACTTCTGTTGCATATCCATTTGGCAAATCATGAATAAATGCATCCACATATGCCATCGCCGCTACTTTTTCAATTTCTTCATCTGTCACTTCTCCCTCAACGCCGTAACAAATATTATCCCGAATCGTTCCATCAATTAACGGACTATCTTGTGAAACGTAACCAATTTGACGTCGCCATGACTGTAACGAATAGTTCGTAATTGTATCTTTCCCTAATTTAATAGCACCGCTAGTTGGCTCATAAAAACGTTCTAATAATGAGAATAACGTCGTTTTCCCGCTACCACTTGGTCCTACGATTGCTGTTACTTTTCCTGATTCAATTGTGAAATCAATATTCTTTAACACTTGCTCTTCTTCGTTATACTCGAAATGTACATTTTCAAGAACGATTGGCTGCTTAGCATTTGTGACTTTCACACCTGTTTCATGATCTTCTACTTCATATTCTAAAATTGTATTAATTCTTTCCGTTGCACCAATTGCCTTTTGGAATTGTGTAAAGAACATAGATAATTGACTCATCGGCATTATAATTTGAACTAAATATAAAATAAACGCTACAAGTTCACCTGTAGTTAATGCACCGCTAGAAACACGCATCCCACCATACCCTACGATAATAACAAGCAATGCCATTAAAACAAACGACATAACTGGTGAAATTAACGCTTGCACTTTCCCTTCTTTCAAACCAAATTGCAATAACTTTTCGATACCTTTATTTCCAGTTTCATATTCTCTTTTTTCTGTGTTCGAAGATTTTACTAAACGAATTTCTGATAATACTTGCGTTAGCACACTTGTAAAAGAAGCCGTTTCATCTTGAAGTGCTTTTGAAATCTTATACATTTTTCGTCCAAGTGGAACTAAAATAAGTACTGATAATGGAATAACCGTTAAAAGTAAAAGTGTCATTTTCCAATCTAAAACAAATAATACGATTAATGATCCGACAATTGAAATACCGCCTGTTAATAAATTTGACAAATGCTCAGAAATTAATGTCTTCACAACACCTGTATCATTTGTCATTCGGCTAATTGTATCGCCTGTTCTATTTTGATCATAATAAGATACTGGCAATATAAGTACCTTTTTCCACAAACGTTCTCTTAATCCAGCTACAATCTTCTGTCCTATATAATTTAATAAATATATAGATAATCCTGCAGCTATAGTTTGCATAATAAAGAAGGCAACTAGCCCAACAATTTGTCCTGTACTAATTGACGAAAGTGAAAAATTATCTACTAATCCTTTTGTTAACATCGGAATAAATAAACTCGCTCCTGTAGAAAGTAAACTCATGAATAACGCAAAAATTAATATCCCTTTCGGAGGATTTGTATCTTGAATAAGGCGTAAAAACTGCCTCCAGCTCCCTTTTTTCTTCATTTCATTTTTAACTTCCATTTCTGTCATCTCCTCGTGTTAAACCAAACTGTTCTTTCTAAAAATAGAATACAATACGAATGTAAACTGAATGTAAACACACTTTTTCTATTTTTACAAAATATACATAAAAACTCACCTTTACAACAGATATAAATATCTGATATTATTACCTAGTGCTAAATATTATTCTATGCGAATGATAAATAATCAATTTACAATACTATATAAATCTCCCGTTATTGAAAGGAGTATCCTTTTTGCAAACAAATATACATTCCGAAAAGGAAACAATTATTTTTATTCATGGATTAGTTGGCAATCGTCGTGCCTTCAAAAAAGAGCATAAACGATTTTCAACCTCCTACAACATTATTACGTATGATTTATTAGGTCACGGCGATGATAAAGGTGAAGCTATCGAATTTTCATTACAACGCCTCGTTGATCAATTATTGAATTTATACGAAAAAGAAGGCATTCAAAAAGCTCATATTTGCGCCTTAAGCTATGGCTGTTATATCTCTACCATTTTTGCACAAATGCACCCAGAAAAAGTATTAAGCATTTGTCATATTGGCGGCCATTATAATAATCCTTCTCTTTTATATAGCGTATTTCAAAAATTTTGGGAGAAACGAGGAGACGATTACTCTAAATGGCTCTCTCAATACGCAAATACCATTTTTCCAAGTGGCATACTAAAAGCAAACCCATTTGCAGTCATTTCAAGAAATATTTATTACCGTTTCGGATTGCAATTACATTCATCAATTATTGTCCAATCATTACGACATCGGTTAGAATTCGATTTAAAATCTAAATTAAAATCACTTCCCCACCCTATACTATGGGTAATGGGTGAACATGATCATCTCTATAAATCTTGTCTTTTTGATTTAAAGTCCATTCTTCCTAACGTTTTATATAAAGAAATACCGTTAGCAGGACATGCAGCAAATTTATTTCGCCCTAACTATTTCCATGACCTATACGATCGATTTTTAAACGGGAAGTTAAAGTAAAAACTACTATACTCCCAATTTATTCAACTATAAAAAGGCTTCCCAAGTTTCCCTGGAAAGCCTTTTCTCTATTCGAAAAGTATATAAACTACTTTTTCTTAGTATGCTTTTGTGTAACCTAAAAGGTGCTTGCTCCAGTAAGAGTTGCTTACTGAACTAATACGTACGCCAGTTGCATCAGTTTCTGCACTAATGAACTGACCGTTTCCTAAGTAAACACCCATGTGAGAAGGACCTGATTTATAAGTGTTTTGGAAGTATACTAAATCACCTGGTTGTGGATTGCTAGTTTTTGTTTTAGAGCTCCAGTATCCAGCAACTGTTTGACGAGCGCCTTTATGACCAGTTTGATTTAATACGTAGTGAATGAATCCACTGCAGTCAAAACCAGCAGGTGTTGTACCAGCAGTTCTGTACGGTGAACCATTTAAAGATCTAGCGAAACCAGCGATTGAAGATGTATTTCCACCTGTTGTTGGTTTTTGTACGTCTTTACCTGGTTGTTGAACGTTATTTGTAACGTTGTTTACTCCGCCTTTTACAAACTTAACGAAGTCTGCACTTACGTAACCTGCACGGCCGTTATGGTTAATTTTGTACCAACCATTTTCAGCGCCAGTAACGTTTAATACTGTACCGTTTGTTACGCCACCAATTACAGCGTTGTATGTAGCTGGGCCTGTACGTACTTTTAGAGCACCAGTGTTAACAACATAAGAACCATCAGTTTGAACTGTAGTAGTATTGTTGTTTGTAGTTGGTTGTTGTGTTTGGTTAGATACAGCAGAACCACCTTTTGTTACGAAGTCTTTGCTTACGTATCCAGTTCCACCATTGAAGTTGATTTTAAACCAATCTTGTACTTCACCAACAACTTGTACTGTTTTACCTTTATTTACAGAGCCTAATACTGTATGAGATGTACTTGGGCCTGTACGTACGTTAAGTGAAGAAACGTTTACTGTGTAAGTACCAGTTCCTTGTTGAACAGTAGTTCCTGTTTTACCACCAGTCGTTACGAAGTCACCACTTACATAACCAGTTTGACCGTTTACAGTTACTTTGAACCAACCGTTTTCTTGTCCAATTACTTGTAGTACTTGACCTTGTTTTACTTTAGAAATAACGCTATGTCCTGTACCAGCACCTGAACGAACATTTAATACATCAGCAGTTACTGTGTATTTTAAGTCAGATTTTGTTTCTACAGTTTTTGTTTCAGTTACAGTCGTTTGAGTTTGAGTTTGTCCATTAATTTCTTTTAGCGCTTCGTTTGAAACTTGTGCTTGAGCAGAATCCATACCTGGAACTGCAACACCTACTACAGAAGCTGCTGCTAAACCTGCAATTACTTTTTTCATAAGTTGTCTTTACTTCCTTTCCCTACTATCCTCTTTAAAAAAACTTATAAACTTAATACTTTACAATATTATCAAAGTAAAATATTCATTAAGTTCCATTTTTTAGCAAGAGTTTTATTTTTCACACAGAGTTCATTTTAAATGAATGAAGTGAAATCCGTGTGAACTTCATGTGAACTTTACCATTAAACTCACTCTTTTTGCAATGCTTTTTTCATATTTCTTATGTATTTCATTGAAAATTCGACATACCATTCATTATCTTAGTAAATATTTTTCTATCCACTTTTAAAAATTCTATTCATCTAACACAATGCAAAGAATGTATTACTTAGTATAGTTCCTCCCATGAAGCATACTCTTATCATGACAAAAAACACTTTTTTTATCAATAGTATAATATTTTTAGAAAACTATTTTTGATACTATCTATCACTTTTAAAAGATTTGACGATTTGTAAGATTTAACTTCAAAAATTCTGTTCTAATTTGACGAAAGTACACATTCCGCTACCCATTTTTAACTGTCTATGGAATTTATAGGGTATTTATATTATCATATATATAGTAGCGTCTTAATCTATACACATTTTATTTACCCTACACGGAAAGCAATTGAATTTTAAGATGAGCGTTTTATTGCTTGCAAATAGTGGAATCAAAAGGGAGGTATATTTATGAATAACATAATAGATGATCCTATAAATAAAAATATAGAACTGTACTATGCTTTTTTTCAATTCGTTTCAATTATTACCTTACAAAAAATATCAACTATTGAAACACGTAAAAACGAATTAAAAAATCAGATGAAAAATTCCTATCAAAAAAATCCTTACTACTTATAAAAAGGTGAACAGGTTGTATCCCTGTTCACCTTTTTATAAGTAGCAAAACCCCGATTGGTTCAAATAATAATTAGTGGGGGATAAACAATTCCCCCACTCGTTCCTACATTATTTATAAATTTTTACACGGTTTTCTAAAGGCTGGTATTCTTTTTCACCTGCAGGTACAACCGGTTTACCAAACGGCATTTGCGCAATAAGCTTCCAATTTTCTGGAACTCCCCATTCTTTTCTCACTTCTTCATCAATTAATGGATTGTAATGTTGCAATGTAGCACCAAACCCTTCAATTTCCAAAGCTGTCCAAATTGCAAATTGTAACATTCCAGAGGATTGCTGAGACCAAATTGGAAAGTTCTCTTTGTATAATGCAAATTTTTCTTGCAGTTCTTCCACCACTTCACTATCTTCGAAGTATAGAACTGTTCCATAACCACTTTTAAATGCATTCATTTTTTCTTCCGTAGAAGCGAAGTTATTTTCAGGTACAATTTTTCGTAACGTTTCTTTCGTAATATCCCATAACTTATCGTGTTGTTCTCCAAGCAAGACGACAACGCGAGCACTCTGAGAGTTAAAAGCTGAAGGTGTATGTTTTACAGCATGATAAATCACTTCTTGAATTTTTTCATCAGAAACTACTTGTTCTTTACTAATTGCGTAAATAGATCTTCTGTCTTCAATCGCTGAGTAAAAATCTTTTGCCATCATAATTCCCTCCAATTTTCATTTGAGGCTTTTTCCTATGTACACATCATATGCCCCTCAAAACTTATCATTAATAAGTTTCTAACTTTATAATATAAACAAACAATAATAAACTCAAATAATAACACTCACATTTTTTACCTTTTTACTTTATTAGTGCTAAAAAATAAAAGGCAATTTGCTGTTACCGATAGTACGTAACAACAAATTGCCTTTTTTATATGATGATCTAACTCAGTATTTCACTTAATTAACTAAGCCAAATGCATAAGACATTAGCTTATTCGTCTCTGTAAAACGCTTTGTTTTACCTTTTGTCCCCATAACAACTGTAATAATACGAGTATCACCTTGTTTTGCTGTACCCGTAAAACAATACCCTGCGCTATCTGTAAATCCTGTTTTTAATCCGTCTATTCCTTCTATATATAAAGCTTTATTATTTTTGTTTAACATATCATTTGTACTTATAACATTAATATTATTAAATGCTAACTGACTTTGACGTAAGTGAGTCACTTCTAATATTTCTGGGTAATCTTTTATAAGATGATACGCCAAGTTTGCTACATCACCAGCCGTCATTTTTGTTTCACTTCCATCGGGCTCTTGTAATCCAGAAGCATTTGCAAATTTAGCATGTTCCGACATTTTGAACTGTTTCGCTTTTGCATCCATAAGCTGAACGAAATCTTTCTCCGATTTTGCTATATGTTCTGCTAAAGCCACAGCTGAATTATTAGCTGACTCAATCATTAATGCATGATATAAATCTTTAACAGTTAATGTGTCATTAACTTGTACTGGGATTCTCGCTCCCTCTGTTTGTGCCGCTTTCGCACTCATTTTCACCGGATCTTCCCAGCGAACTTTCCCATTATGTACATTTTCTAATAGAAGATATGCTGTCATCATCTTAGACATACTTGCTGGCGCAAAAGCCTCATTTTCATTATGTTGATAAATAACATCTCCATTACTCGCATCAATAATCATAGCTGCTTTTGCATCAATTTCCGGTGGTATGTACTTTGGTGGGACTACTTTTTCAACTAATCCTGTTTTAGGTAGTTCTGCCACTTGTAAAGGTTGTCCCTCTATACTTGTTGCACTCTTTTGAGTTCCTTGGAATAAGAACCAACATATCCCTAAAACAATGACTAATAGGACTGTCAGCCTTCCCCATTTTAACCGCTTCATTTCAAAACTCCTTTAACAAACCTTTTATACACTCACATTTAACCATAACAACTTTCCCTTTATATCGTCAAGGTAAAAAGCATATTTATTCATCTACAGCAATTATTATTTCAATGCATGTATGTTACAATGACAATACCGAAATATAAGAATATTCAATGATAAACCTTATGAATAAAACTATTAATAGAAGGGATTCATACAAATGCCACTTCCAAAATCATTAAAATACGGAGATACAATTGGGATTTACTCCCCTTCTTCTCCAGTAACCTACACTTCTCCTAAAAGATTTGAACGAGCGAAATCTTACTTACAACAGAAAGGATTTCATATATTAGAAGGTTCACTAACAGGTCGATATGATTATTATCGTTCGGGTAGTATACAAGAGCGTGCTGAGGAACTAAATGCTTTAATAAGAAACCCGAATGTTTCTTGTATCATGTCAACAATTGGTGGCATGAATTCAAATTCCTTATTGCCTTATATTGATTATAATGCTTTTCTAAATAACCCTAAAATAATGATTGGGTATTCAGATGCAACAGCTTTATTACTAGGGATTTATGCAAAAACAGGACTCCCTACATTTTACGGCCCGGCACTCGTTCCCTCCTTTGGAGAATTTGAGCCTTTTGTAGATGATACATACAAATATTTTGTAGAAACATTACTGCATGATCAAGCGCTTCCATACAACATAAAACAACCTTTATTTTGGTCAGACGAATTTATTAATTGGGAAGAGAAAACGAAAGAAAAAGAACTTAGACCAAATAATTGGATTTCTGTAACAAATGGACAAGCTACCGGACGGATAATTGGCGGCAACTTAAATACAATACAAGGAATTTGGGGCAGCTCTTTTATGCCATGTATTCAAGAAGGCGATATTCTATTTATTGAGGATAGCTCAAAAGATGCAGCTACTATTGAAAGAAGCTTTTCATTCCTTAAAATTAACGGTGTATTTGATAAAATTTCAGGTATCATTCTTGGAAAACATGAGCAATTTGATCATTGTGGTACAAATCGAAAACCTTTTGAAATACTATTAGAAGTACTTCAAAATCAAAGAATTCCTTTTCTAGCAGACTTCGATTGTTGCCATACACATCCAATGATTACCATACCTATCGGTGTTCAAGTAGAGTTGGATGCAACAAATAAAACGATACATATTGTAGAACCTTGGAAAAAATGAATACATGGCTTTTATTGTTTTACAATAAAAGCCATGATACTATATAATTTGGAATGTGAAAGATTAAACTAAATACGTTCCAATATCTATCATTAGAAAAATTAGGTATAAATATATATTTATATGCAAAAGAGAGTGAATAAATGAAACCAACTATTAAAAATTACTTATTTTTACATGTAGCTTTTTTGATATATTCTATCATTATGGTTTACATGAAATGGGCGGCTAAATTCCCCATTGCTTCCATCTCATTTTTTATGGCTTATTTCGGACTAGTTATACTTTTATTTGGATATGCAATTTTATGGCAACAAGTAATTAAACATTTCGAAATATCAAAAGCATATTCACATCGCGGGATTATTATACTATGGTCAATGCTTTGGTCAGTATTTCTATTTGGAGATACGATTCAGTGGAATCATTTACTTGGTGCAGCTATTATTATCGTCGGAATTGTGGTGGTGACAAAAGATGAATAGTTATATGTTATTATTTATTTTCGGGATAATTTTAGCTAATTACTCACAAATATTATTAAAAAAAGCTACTTTGCAACAATACGATTCTAGAATAAAAGAATATGTGAATCCTTATGTTATTATCGGCTACTCTTTATTTGTAATTAACGCTGGATTAAATGTTATCGCCATGAAGGGCATGGCATTAAAACAAGCATCAGCATTAGAATCCTTAAGTTATATCATCATATTAATTTTCGGTTGGTATTTCCTAGGAGAAAAAATAACGAAACGTAAACTCATCGGCAACATGATTATTATCGTTGGTGTAATCGTTTATTGTATCCAATAGTAAAAGGCTCCGTTTATCACAAACGGAGCCTTTTACTATTGACCTAAATTTTGCACCTTCTCTTTCAAATCTCGAACTTGATCTACCGTCTGCATAAGCTCCGAGTTTTTAAACTCTTCTACATTCACTTTCCCTTCTTCTATCTTTGTCATCGCCGTATCAATTAACGTATTTAACTTTTCGTTATATCCGACGATTTGCTGATGAAGATCCTTTGCTACATCAGGCGGTGTTAATTCATTAAAAGCGGGTATATCTTGTTTAATTTCACTAAGCTTCGCTTCTAATTCTTTTCGAGCTTCACTATCATTAACAGCCTTTTCAGCTAATGCTGGTGCATCATTTGCAAACGCACTTATTTCATTTATATAGTCTGTCGCTTTTTGAGCATAATCTATGGAGTTCTTTCCTTGTTCTACTAGTGAACATCCCATTAAGCCAATTGTAACTATAAATACTACTAAAGTTGATTTTATTTTCATTTTAGGCTCCCTTCGTCTTTATAATTGTCTGTAAGTTTCTCTATCCTAACTTCTAGCTACATTACTTATAACCTTTTTTCAAATAGCTATTTACCCTCTTACATGCCCGATTACTGTTACAACATCTACTTCTATATGTACGCTAATAATATCTTCAATTATATCCGTATATCCTTGTCCTATAGCTGTTCCATAGTGTAATGTAAGCCCCTTCTTTTCATACACTGACTTTGGTACTGAAAAAATAAATCTCCTCAGATTTCTTTCATCAGCCGGTTCCATAATTAAAACAATCCCATCCTCATCAAACATATACGCTCGCCCTCCAACTTTACATTCACTATGGCTCAGTATTGCCTTGGTCAGCAAAATTTAAAACATAATACGTTTATATACACACTATGCTGCACCATAAAAATAAAAAACATTCCTTCTTTTTGTTAAGAATGAATGTTTTTTAAAAAATCAATTTCTAACTCTAGCATCTTTCTTTGACGAGGTTTTACTTTTCTTACGGGAACTCCCGCATAAATATACCAATCATCTAAACTCTCTTTTACCATACTCATCGCACCGACTGCCGTACCTTCTCCTATAGTTACATTTGGAAAAATAATAGAATTAGCACCAATAATCGCATGTTTTTTTAAAATAACTTTTTCTGTTTTCACATTCCTATATTGACTCGGAACAGTTGGTCCCATTAATGTATTCCCACTGAAATCATCTAGTACTGCATATACGATTGTTTTAGCTGAGATATTTGCAAAGTCATGCATTTCAATCCCAACTTCCCCTCCATATAACGCTGTATACGCTGATATATGCGAATAACTTCCAATTGTAATTTTGCCACTTAAAATGCAAAAATCATCAATCCTTACATGATTACCTACTGATATAACACCTGGATTATATATACTTGCTTTTTTACTAATCAATACATTCTTCCCAATTGATAAAAATCCAATTTTCTTTAGCTCTTCTTGACTATAAAAACTATTCATCTGCCAACACCGCCCTCTGACCTAAACATCTTACAATTTGTTCTACTATTTCTTTCGTCATTCCTTCCCATAAAGGCAAACTTACTATTCGTTTTGCTATTTTATTTGTTCTTGTTAAATCTGTAGACTTATAGTTTCTAAAAAGAACTTGTTGGTGGCAAGAGGGCGAAAAGTATAATCTAGCTTCTATTTTCTGTTTTTTCAGGTCTTCTATTACTTGTTTGTTGCGAACTTCTTCCGGACAAAGAATAGGCATAAATTGCTGAATAACTACTTCTGTCTTTTGGAGTTGCCACCCTTTTTTCATTAATCCATTACTTTGTAACAATTGTTTATACCATTCAGAAATACGGGTGCGTTCTTTTAATTTGTCATCCCATTTTTTCATAGTTGCAATCCCAATAGCGGCTGCATATTCAGACATTTTACAATTAAACCCCATCATCGTACATTCACGATTTGTATCAAATCCGAAATTCCCCATTCTTTTAATACGTTGTATATCTTCTTCATTTTTACTATATATGAGCCCTCCTTCACCAATTCCAAAAGGCTTTGTTGCATGAAAACTATATACGATCATTCCACTAAAATCCTGTCCATAATGCACACTTCCATTCATCAATCCGAATCCCGGTGCCGCATCTACGACAACCGGAACACCCCTCTTCTCTAATTCTTCATATTCTTCTAAGTTCATCCATGATCCAAAAGTTGCGTACGGGACAACAATCGCAACCTCTTCTTTTAATTCTTCAATCTTATCCAAAAGTACTGTTTTATCCATATACCAATCATCTATTGAAATATCAATAAAATAAGGTTCCAATCCACACCAAATAGCTGCTAATGGAGTCGCTGGGAATGTAAAACTAGGCATGAGAGCATATTTTCCTTTTTTTCTTTTCTTAAGTTGAATGGCCGCCATTAACCCTAACGTTGCGTTTGCTACTGTTGTAACAGCTCCCCTGTTCTGAAAAAATCCCGACATAATTGTTTGTTCAAAACGTTGATTTATAGGTCCGTAATTCGTATATATGTGAGATGTATCAATTTCCTTCAATTCATCCAAATACTCAATTACAGGTACAGTTGAAGCACGTAAAAAAGGAATATTCTCCATATCTATCTATTCCTTCCTATCATTTTCGGACAATATAGAGCATATCTGTTTCAGATAAGCCAAATTTCCTAGCACTTTTCATCCCTTGTTTTTCAGCTAGGTTATATAATTCCACCTTAAATCCCGCATTCATTAATCGTTGAATGAACCCTGATTGATTATAAATTCTCACATGATCTTCTTGACCAAAAGCTAATTTCCTCAATTGTGGAGTTACAATTAATTCATTCTCTATAATAGAATCCACATTCATTACGATGGGTACTTGAATAATTCCCCATCCACCTGGTTTTAGAACCCTATATAACTCTCGCATTGCTTTGCCATCATCAAGAACATGTTCTAATACGTGGCTACATAAAATTACATCAAAAGTATTACTATCATATGTAATGCTTGTAACATCAATTTCCTTCATTAATGGATCCTTTGGCTCTAAATCCCCACATACATACGTAATATTTTTATACTCGTTAAACCAATCTCTTACATTCGCTTCAGGTGCAATATGAAGCATAGTATATTTTCTACTTAACAAGTCCGTTTCCGTTTCAATGTACACACGATACAATCTTTCACGATCCATCGAACTACAAACTGGACATATCCCTGTATCTTTATTCCACATCTCAAATTTATATTTTGGAAAATCATAATGTGCTGGCCAAGGTGAAAATTTTTCAAATTGTTGATTGCAATATTGACAATAACAACATTCTTTCTCAAACATATGGGCAACTAGTTTGTTTAACCCCTTTTTAATCTTTTCATTATAAATTTGATCTAGTTCTCCATTTCTTACTGCATCCTTAACTATAAATCCCGCATTCTCTAAACAATAGGATAAGCTCTCTTTATAATCTCTTTCAGAACTTAAAAAACCACTATTATATGCATCTATAATTAATTCAATCCACTCGTCAATTGTCATTAAAATAAAATGCATTTGTTTTTGATTTTGTCCACTATGTTGTCTAAAATAACTAAGAGGTTCTTGTATATAAACTACTTTTCCTTTCCTCATCATGTCTAGCCAAGTTGCAATGTCATTAATAGCAGAATAAGCCTTCCCTTTAAAATACCCAAACTTCCCTTCAAACATATCTCGATTAAATAGAACAGTTGTCGGCTCACCCACTATATTTTTTAAATTTTTCAATATGTAATTCCCTAACTCTTTTCCTTCAAAAAGTGTAGTTTCTTTCGCAATTTCCATATTCAATGTTGAGGCTGGTAATATCTCTCCGTTCTCATCAATCAGTTCACGATAAGACGTCACAAATGAAATATTTTCTAACGTCAAAAAGTATTTCATCATTCTCTCGATCTTTTCATGATGAAATAAGTCATCATCTAATAAAAAGTTTATATAATCCCCGTTCGCAAGTTCTATACACTTATTAAAGTTTTCAGCAACTAACGGCGTTTCATTTTTAACATATGTAATACACTCATATTCACGTAAATACGGTTGAATCATCGCATTGACTTCATTATTTGTACTGTCGTCAGAAATAATAATTTCAATATTTTCATATGTTTGATTCAGAGCACTATTAAGCGCCAATTCCAAGTAATACGGTCTATTGTACGCAGGAATAAGTATACTTACTTTCGGTAAAGGAGAATTATTATTTATATATTGTTTTTTCTTTTCTATGTTTATTTTCTTTTCTTTAATTTTTTGATAATAGTCTAATGTATATAATATTGATGATGGAACTATCCTTCTTGCATATTCTAGAAAATTAGTTATCGCTTCATCTAACTCTTTTTCGTTAGATAAGAAACCATATTTTTCTCCAGCTATAATACTATGTGAAAAATCTTCTAATCCATCCATCATTTTATTAGATTCATTTAACTGTTGATCTGGATGTAATCGAAAGTAACTCAGTGTCTCTGCTATATATACCGCTTTTCCTTTACTTAATAAAGATAACCATGAAGCTATATCTACGTTACAAAGATACCTCCTCTTATCAAAAATCCCATACGGTTCTTGTAAATCATTTTTACGAAATAAAACTGTTGTCGGTTCTCCAATATAATTTTTTTGATCGACAATTACCCTATTTGCTAATTCTGTTCCCTCTATAATCGTATCCTCTTTAAATAAACGGACAGTTGAATAAATATGTCGTAGTTCTTTCCCTTTTTCATCAATTACTTGACGATGGGATGTTACAAGCTTAATTTCATTATCTAAATCATTGAAAAAATACTTCATCATTTTTTCAATTTTATCCACATGAAAGATATCATCGTCCATTAAAAAATTTATATATTCACCGCTCGCTTTATTAAATAACATTAGAGCATTTTCAAACTGTCCGAGAGTTGACCTGTTTTTTATATAAGTAATATTTGAATGATCACATAAGTATTTTTGTAACACCTTTTCTGTTTCATCATTCGTACTATCATCTCCAACTATAATTTCTATATTAGAGTACGTTTGTTCCAGCACACTACGTAACGCCTCTTCAAAGTAGCGAGGACGATTATATGTAGGAATTAATACACTTACCAACGGAAGTTGATCTACCACCTCTTCATTTCTTTCAATACGAGTTCTCATTTTACTCTCTCACCTCTTCGCATATTATTTATATACGCGACACAAAAATCACATTACTGTAACCGAATGGAGCCTATATACTTTTATGCAGAAATGAAACGAAATATCATACTTTTCGTTCCTGAATAAACATATTTAATAACACGGACATTTTATTTGCACCTTTTTTATTCATATGATCACTATCATAAAAATCTTCATCACAAAATAATGGCGAATCAAATAAATCTATAATTTGAAAAGAATATTGAGCTTGAAAATCGTTTATAACTTTATAAAAATCTTCTTTTAATTTCTTACTACTACAATTGAAATAATGTGAAGTAACAGGGAATACAACAATTAGTGGTTTTATATCATGTTTTAAAAGTAATTCTAAATATGTTTTAAAAATTGTTTTATTTTCAACTAAAGTATGAGGATATGACAATTTAGCATGTGAAGCTGCTCTTATTTTTCCGTGTTCTTCAAAAGGAATGTGAAGAGGAGTGATATTCCATTCAGCATTTATCCAGGGCAATATCAATGATTCATCTGTTAGTTCGTCTAATAAAATATATTCAAAATGCAAATTAAAAATAGAAAAAAGTGGTTTCGGGGTATCTAGATGTGAGAATCCATCAGTGGATAGAGGAGAATGAACTACAGTATGATGGCCGTCTTGAAACAATGGATAATATACTTTGTGAATTCTATATGATTCAGATGATAACGACATGTCAAAGTAAAACGAGAAATAAGCTATTCCTATCAAACAATATTGAAAAGAATGATCGTTTGATAGAAGTTGTGATGCTATTAAATAATCATAGTATAAATCTTGCGATGGAAGTGTTAGTTTTATTGACTTTTTTGAGAGGAGCTCTGTACTTATGCCACAATGCGGATAAGACAAGCCTGTCGCAAACAATTCATACGTCGGATCACCCTTTGCTTTTTTCATAGAAATGTATAAAGACATAAGATCCGGATTTATTTGATAGATAGAAATTAATTTATTCCTCCATTCATACATGTATTTTGTTAAATTAATAATTTTTGTACTTTGCACGCCCCTGTTTATTAATTCATTTACAAGTTTTTCTGCGTCCACTCTCCAAATAACTATATATTGAAAAGAACTCTCTATACGAACAATAGCTGAAACGTCTACAACATGAACGATTGTTTTACATTTATTTTTGTCTAATGTATTTTGAATCTTCTCCCTTGATAATTCATCACTTAAAACAATAATTTTACACTGCTCCTTCACGTATATCCCCTCCATTATATGTATAATATGAAATTCATTTTTCATTCGTAACGATCATATACATTTGCCATCCATCAAAAAAAGAATAGAATATTTATTTCAAAACAAAAAATAGCTCCACCATTAGGCGTAGCTATTTTCACTATTATTACTTATTCAAACTATATTCCTTTATCTAACTCATAAAGCTTTCGATACTTCTCATTTTCTTTCAGAAGTTGTTCATGACTTCCTTGCATCACAATTTTACCACGATCAAGGAAGATAACTTCATCAACATGCTCAATTCCTACAAGATGGTGCGTAATCCAAATTACTGTCTTTTCTTCCGTTGCAGAAAACATTGTTTCTATTAAAGATAATTCTGTCTTTGGATCTAAGCCGATTGTAGGTTCATCTAGTACAATGATTGGTGCTTCTTGCATTAGCGTTCTAGCAAAAGCAACCCGCTGTCTTTCCCCGCCAGAAAACCTTTTCCCCATCTCATGCATTTTTGTTTGTAATCTATCTGGAAGAGAAGCAACATGCGAAGCTAATTGTGCTTTCTCTAAAGCATTCCATATCTCTTCATCTGTTGCCTCTGGTTTGCCGATTCGCACATTATTCCCAATTGTCGTATCGAATAAATGCGGCTTTTGATTCAATACAGAAATATATTTTGATAAAAGATTCGTGTGAGCATGTTCACTATTCAATAAAACTTCACCCTGTAATGGGCTTAGTGCACCTGTTAACAATTTTAACAAAGTAGATTTTCCAGTTCCGCTTCTTCCTAAAATGGCGATTTTTTTTCCTGCTTTTATTTGTAATGATACGTCTTTCAATACAAATTCATTGCTATCTGGGTAACGATACGATACATGATTTAATTCAATGTCTATATGTTTTGGTGCAACATAATCTTTATCTCTAGGTAATTCCTTTTCATCCTGTAAAACACCATTACCTTCTACTTGATTGAGACGATGAGCGGATTCTACATATGATGGAATTCGATCGATAGCATCTGACAGAGGAATTAACGCGTTTGTGACAGATAACGTCATTAAGACGAAAGCCGCAATAACGGTAGGAGCAATCTGTTCACTCGCCGCCTCATTTCCAGTCCATATAATCATTGAAATAACTACAATACCCACTACTAATTGAATAATACTGTCCCGAATATGATTCCAGCGCTTCATTCTTTTTTCCGTTTTTAACAACTGAGCATTTTGATCTACATACTTATCAATGAATTCATCTTTTCTACCACTTGCTTGCCAATCAGATAATCCAAAAACAGCATCTGTTAGTTGTTGGTACAAACGGTTTCTTCCTTGCTTTAAAGTAACATGATGTTTCTTCATTAAAAGTAATGATATAAATGGAAGAAGAAAAACGATAATAGCCAACATACATGCTGCAATAAGTGCAAACACTACGTCAAATGTACCGATAACAAGTACGAATATGCTATATACAACTAATGCTAATATGCTAGGAAATATTGTACGTAAATATAGGTTTTGTAAATGCTCTATATCTTCGGATAATACGCCTAACATATCGCCCGTTTGAAATCGTGAACGGAAAAATAACGCCTGTGGTTCTACTATCCCATATAGTTTCGTTCTCATCTTTTCTAATATGCGTAATACAACATCGTGTCCAACTAAACGCTCTACATAATGAAATACCGCTTGTCCTATACTAAACGCACGTGTTGCAACGATAGGAACATATACAGCCATTACATTTTCTGGTCTAAGAGCAGATTTAGAGATTAAATAACCTGAAATGAAAAGTAGCATCGCACCTGAACTAACTCCAAGAAGACCAAGGAAAATAGTTACAGTCATTCTACCTTTATTTTGCTGTATATACGGTTTAATCCAGTTACTCATCTCTATCCCCTCTCTTTCCTGCGAAAATGTAATGCTTCATTCTTTACAAGTTCTTCATACGTTCCGCTTTCTATCATTTTCCCTTTATTTAAAATAAGAATATGATCCATCTGTTTCATCCAATGAAGACGATGTGTTGCAAGAAATACTAACTTACCTTCAAACAGACGTAACATCGCTTGCTTTATTTCAAATTCAGTTTCAATATCAAGATGTGCTGTAGGCTCGTCTAATAAAATAATTGGCTTTTTGCTTAAAAGGGCTCGTGCCATTGCGACACGTTGTTCTTGTCCGCCACTCAGCATACGCCCACCTTCTCCAATTCTTTCATACATTCCATTTGGAAGCGATGTAACGAGTGAACGAAGACCAACTTCATTCATAACTCTTTCCACTTCTTCATCCGTTGTATTTGTTTCATAGAAACAAATGTTATCTTTTAATGAAAGCGGGAAAATATAAGGTTGCTGCGGAATATAAGCAATATTCTTTTGCCACTCTTCACGAGTAGCCCCGTCAATTTCCACACCGTTTACAATCATCTTTCCAGCTGAAGGAGTTAAAAACCCTGCTAATACGTCGATTAACGTTGATTTCCCTGCTCCACTTTCACCAATTACACCTATAGCGCCAGTGCCTTTCCAAGTAAAATCAATTTCCTCTAATATAGCTTTTTCAGATTCATCATTCTTTACTTTTACATCTTGTAATTTCAAATTACTAGTTGAATTCCATATTAAGTCTACATTAGATTCTTTCTTCCCTATTTCTTTTTGTCGCTGTAAAATCTCTTCTATTTGCTCCATTGCAAGTTGTCCATCTAACGTAGCATGATAATTTGCTCCAACTTGTTTAATCGGCAAGAAGTATTCCGGAGCTAAAATTAAAATCGTAAGGGCTGGCAATAGTACAATTGTTCCATCTATTAAACGTATCCCTAATCCGACCGCTACAAATGCAATTGATAAACTCGTAAAGAAATCTAATGCAAATGAAGAAAGAAAAGCAACTCGCAAAGTACGCATCGTTGCTTTTCTATATCTTTTACTTACTTTTTCAATCTTTCCTTCGTGTTGTTTACTTTGACCTAAATACTTTAATGTTTCTAATCCTTTTAACGTATCTACAAAATGATTAGAAAGAACACGATATGTTTCATATTGGCTATCCGCCATTTTCTGCGCTGCTAATCCTAGTAGGATCATAAAAATAATTACGATAGGAATCGTTACAACTAAAATGATTCCTGACTCAATATCTAGTGTAAAAACATATAGTACAATTAGTCCTGGTACGATACTACTTCTAATCATTTTAGGAATTGTTAATTCAATATATGTTTTAAATTTCTCAATACCCTCTATCGATAAGGTAACCAGATGACCTGTTCCAACAGTTTGAACATACCGTGGACCTAATGTGAAATACGCCTCTATTAATTGTTTTCTCAGTAGCGATCCTGTTTTTTCAGCGAAACGTTCCACTAATATTTGTGACATTCGAACTAGCAAATGACGTACTGCAAACGTGATTCCAAAATAAACAGTTTCATTTAACATAGATTGCACTGCTTCTCCCTGAAATAAAAACGTAATAGCCCGCGCTAAAAACACTGTTTGTGCAATAATACTAAAAGCTTCTAACATGCTAATGATTGTTAGCACTACATATAAAACTCGGCTACCAGGATACGACGGAAGTCCTCTTTTTCTTTTCATTAGTACTCCAAATCTTTATCTGACTTAACAGGTTGTCTAAACACATAGAAACTCCATATTTGACTTCCCAATACAAATGGCAATATAGCAATTGAAAAATACGTCATCAGTTTTAGTGCATAATCTCCTGATGCTGCATTATAAATTGTCAAATCGTATATTGACCCTAACGAACTAATTAAGACACGTGGGAACATGCCGGCAAACACACTCGCACTTAGTAAAATGATTGTTAAACTTGTCATAAAGAAAGCCCAACCATCTCTTCTTCTTTTATTTAATAATGTTGACACACATAATGCTACAAAAGCTCCAATCGGAACCATAATCCATTCTGTACCATGACCAGTGAAAATATCTGTTTTCCATAACCCTACACTAGCAAAAATAAGAAGCGCTATAATTGCAAGTGGTGCAATTTTCAATGCAGCAATACGTGCACGTTCTCTTAACTTACCAGTTGTACGTATTGTAAGGAATTGCAAGCCGTGAACAATACATAGCAGAAGGAACATAACTCCTCCAAGTAATGCAAAGGGATGAAGTAATTGTAGGAATCCACCTACAGCATTTTTCGTCTCATCAATTGGAATACCTACCATAAAGTTAGCAATGGCAACTCCCCAAAGGATAGGTGGTAATAAACTTCCTAAAAACATACCCCAATCCCAAAAACCTTTCCATTTATGATTGTCTATTTTCGCACGGAATTTAAAGGAAACACCTCTTATAATTAAAGCAAGAAGCATAAATACAAAAGGAATGTAAAACCCACTAAATAAAGTTGCATACCAGTGCGGGAATGCTGCGAACATAGCGCCACCTGCACAAACAAGCCATACTTCATTCGCATGCCAAAATGGGCCAATTGTATTTAAGTAAATCCTTTTCTCTAAATCGTTTTCTCCTAAAAACCTTGAAACTATACCTACACCGAAATCGAAACCTTCAAGTACAAAGAAGCCTACGAATAAAATTGCAATAATGATAAACCACAACTCATTAAGAGATAACATACTCATCCTCCTTATCAAATGGATCATGGCTTTGAGAATCCTGTTTCGCTTTCTTATTCTCATGTCCTTTAATGATACGAACGAATAAGTAAATGGTAATTCCACCTATAATTAAATATAGTGATGTGAATGAAACTAAAGAGAATAACACTTCTCCGAACGTAACATTTGGAGATACAGCATCTTCCGTTTTCATAACACCGAAGACTACCCAAGGCTGACGTCCCATTTCAGTCATAATCCATCCTACTGTATTACCGATAAACGGTAGTGAAATTGCATACACCATTAATTTTAAATACCAAGTTTTTTCAGCTAAACGGTCCTTTTTGGATAAGAACCAACCGTACGCTCCTAGAAGAAGCATAAATGTTCCACTCATTACCATCGCTCTAAAACTCCAAAACATCGTGTGTACTGGCGGAATATAATCTCCAGGCCCATATTTTTCTTCATATTGCTTTTGAATTTGATTCATCCCTTCTACTTGACCGCTAAATTTATCAAATGATAATAGGCTTAGCATATAAGGGATTTGAATTTCAAACGAATTTTCTTTCTTCTCTGCATCAATTTTCGCAAATACAGTAAATGGCGCTGGATCTTCACTCGTATTCCATAACGCTTCAGCAGCCGCCATTTTCATTGGGTGTGTTTTGATTAATTGTTGCGCTTGCGCATGACCGAAGAATAATACTAGCGCCGTTGTAAGTGTTCCAACAATGATAGAAATGCGGAATGATTTTTTAAACACTTCCGTTTCTTGGGCTTTCGTTATTTTCCATGCACTCACACCTGCAATAAAGAATGCACCCGTTGCAATTGCCGCTGTAATGGTATGCGGGAATTGTACCCATAATTGTGGATTTTGAATAATTGCTAAGAAATCATTCATTTGTGCACGTCCATCTGCTGCCATTTCATATCCTACTGGCGATTGCATAAATGCACTTGCAGTTAAAATCCAAAATGCTGATAACATTGTTCCAATTGAAAGGAGCCAAATACATAAAAGGTGAATGCGCTTCGGTAATTTATCCTCACCGAATACCCATAAACCTAAAAATGTAGACTCAATGAAAAATGCTAATAAACCTTCAATCGCAAGTGATGGACCAAACACATCACCTACGAAACGTGAATAGGTTGACCAGTTCATACCAAACTGGAATTCTTGTAAAATACCAGTTACTACACCTACCGCAAAGTTAACAAGGAATATTTGTGTCCAAAACTTCGTCATCTTCTTATAAATTTCTTGTCCCTTTACCACATATAACGTTTGCATTAACGCAATGATAAAAGCTAAACCAATAGACAGCGGAACAAAAAAGTAATGGAAAATCGTTGTTGATGCGAATTGTATTCGTGCCAATTCGAGCGTTTCCATACTACAATCACTTCCTTCATAGTTTTTATAATAAAAGTTAATTGAGCAATCTTATCAAGCTCAATTATTAAGAAATACGAAAAGACAAAAACATTTTGTATGTATTGTCGAAAAATACGAAGTTTCAGTTTTTCAAACTATTGTAATGCTATTTTTTACCTTTTCACTATTTCTGTAGTGTTTTATTCGTTAATCGAATTGTATAATATACCTGCATAGTAAATTCAGCTGATTTTTGACGTATTATTGACATCATTTTGTCTGAAATATGTCTTTTGGTATTTTTTTGAATTAGATTTTTCTCATCGATAAAATGTGTTTTTTTAATATGAGACTTATCTTTGCATCAATAAAATAATCGTTTCTCTCTTTATACACTTGACTTTTCTACGAAAAAATGTCCTATTAACCAATGGATAATTTCGTTATTTTTTTGTCAAGAGAAAAATGTATTTCTAAAATTCAAACATGAAATATTGTTATTCAAAAATAGGAAATAACCTCCTCTTTTCAGATTAAAAATTCACTTTTTTGTCATTTTTTCAAACTAAAATAAATAAAAAAATACCGAGAATCCATTGGACTCTCGGTATTTTTTTATTTATTTTGCTGTATGTTTTCTAATAGCCGGTAAAATTTCAGTAGCAATTAGCTCGATATTTTTCTCAATTTTATCATATGGTACGCCACCAAAATCAATTTCTGCCATAAAGCGTTGTTGCCCAAACAATTCATATTGGTAAAGCATTTTTTCAATAATTTGTTGTGGGCTACCAACCATTAACGCGTCACGGTAATCTATTGCATTTGTAAATTGTTGTTTCGGATACCCACCACCGCGTAGCGTAAGCATACCAGCATTAATGTGAGGGTAGTATTCACTAAGTGCATCTTGTGAATTTTTCGCTGTATAAAATAAACTCGTTGTTGCAACTGGCAAACTCGCTGGATTAAATCCACTTTGCTCAGCCGCCTCACGGTAAGCATCTACTGATCCTTTAAAGTTAATAGCTGGACCACCTAGTGTTGTTATCATCATTGGTACACCTGCACGTCCTGCTTTAATCGCACTAGCTGGTGGGCCACCAACTGCACGCCAAATTGGTAAGTTATTATTTTTAGCTCTTGGAATAACCGATGCATGCGCAAGCGGTGCTCTGAACTGTCCATTCCATGTTACATGTTCCTCTTTATTAATTTTTAATAAAAGATCCATCTTCTCTTCAAATAACTCTTCATAATCATTCACATCATAACCAAGTAAACTATATCCCCCAATACGAGATCCACGACCAGCCACAATTTCTGCACGTCCATTAGAAATCAAATCAAGTGTAGCAAAGTCCTCGTATACTCGTACCGGATCAGATGTACTTATTATCGTTGCTGAACTTGCAATTTTTATATTTTTCGTTGCTTGCGCAATCGCTCCTAAAATAACTGTATGAGCTTGCGTTGTAAAGTGCGTTTGATGACTTTCACCGACAGCAAATACATCAAGTCCAGCTTCATCCGCTAACTTTGCTGTTTCAATTAATTCATGAATTCTTTGTTCTGCACTAATTTTCTCTCCATTATGCGGATTTAAAACATGATCCCCAATCGAATATAATCCAAACTCCATCCCTTTACTTGTATCCATACGGTATTTTTCCATCATTACTCTCTCCTTTAATAAAGTGTTATTAGTTTCTCTTTTAAAAACGTTTGTAAGTCAAATGTATTTTCCTATTGTCTATAACTTCACTTGATTAGTCAATTGATAGTGTAAAAAAAATTACTCTTGCGGTAATTCTTTTTTTTCACTATGCTTATGAACCTTTGTCATTAGCTCGTATAACATTTTCTGTTCCTCTTCATTTAATACGTCATCAAAAAACGATGATTGAAATGCAAGTTGCTCTGGCAATGCTTTCTCTAAGGCAGCTTCCCCTTGCTCTGTCAGACTAATTGTTTTCGTTTTCCAATCTTGTTTTCGTACAATATATCCTTCTTTTTCAAGACGCGCTAACATTCGAGAAATACCGCCTTGTGTAACAGTTACCTTTTCAGCTAACTCCATTTGTGTTAGTGGTTGATACGTACGTATTTGCAAAAGCACATCAAATTGAGCAGTTGTTAAATCAAAACGTTTTAAAAACTCATTTGACATCTGATTACTTTGGTTCGTAAATCGTATTAAACGTAACCATATTAATGATCCTATCGTATTATCACGCATGTTTGATCACTTCCTATCGTGAATCTTACTATCACTTTACTACGCAAGTGATAAAAAAGCAAGAGAAAACGTGAAAAATATCTCATTAAAGTATTACATAAATAACGATAAGAAAGAATTCATGTTTAAATGAATTCTTTCTTATCGTTATTCTTAACTTTCCATATCATTCATTGCTATATGTAAAGCGCCTACTGCTTTGGGCCAACCAACATAAAAAGCCATATGTGTTATTAATGCAATCATTTCATTTTCTTTAATTCCATTTTGTTTGGCCAGTCGCAAATGAAATGGTAATTGTTCTGTATTACCAAGACTGATTAATACCGACACTGTACATAAACTCCTTTCTCTTAATGTTAAAGTGTCATCTCGCCACACTTCCTCGAACAATATTTTTTCACTATAATGAGCAAATGCAGGTGCCTTTTCTCTCATTTTCTCTTGAATACAATATTCAATGGATTCATTCATTATTTCACTCCCCCTTCACTTTTACCAATTGCGCCAATCCTTGACCAAACGACCAATTTTCAGCGGCTGTCTCGTTAAGTGTAATAAAAATGTCTGCACTTTTTATACTAGAACATTCAGAAACCCTCAAAGATATTGACTGATACAGATCGCGTTTCTGTTTTATCGTTCTTCCCGGTCCACATGTAATAGAAACATAAATCATATTCTCTGTTCTCTTTTCTCCCCTTTCTAATAAATAATATGGATCATATAAAAAATGATTTTGTTGATAAGGTAAAAACATTTCAAAAAAATCATTTTCAGGGATGTTAAAATGTTTAATTAATGAAAGATGAATACATTCACCTATCTTTTTCAATTCTTCTTCATTTAATATATTTTCATGATAATAAACGTTCACAAAAGGCATATATTTTCATTCCTTTTTCTTAATTTAACTTCAACATATTTTCATCGTGAAATGTACAAAACCTCATATACTGTAGTACCTTTATTCGTTATCATATCAGGCTTTTCTTCATAAAAATTAAACTTACTATATCCCCATTTATCTGGATTATATACTATTACATTGCCTAAACAATTCTCTACCTTTTGATCCACAATGGTAGATTGAGTCCCAATCAATGATTCACTTTGAGAAATACTTCCTTCATATTCAACAACATATCTACATTTCTTAAAATCATTTTTTAAATTAACAACTAATGGAACACCTATATTTATTTGTTGCCACCCAAAAGATTGTAAAATATTATCGTAATACCCTTCAAAGATAAATTTGTTCATTCCTTCATGACCATTCCAAATATATAAAGGTGCATAACAGTTATAGAAATTTCCGTCCTTATCTGCCTCAGTAATTAAATAAGCTTTAAAATTCAAGTCTTGAAAACCATCCGTTTTATACCCATTATCCTTTACCCTTTTCTTAATAATCTCCATATCATAATATTTCGGCAAAATGACCTTATATTGCATTCCAATCATGTTTATCACTCACTTTCCATCTTATATACACAATGATAAACCGATGATTGACTAACGTAAAATAGGTATAAATTATGTTTGGTATCATTTATAATGATATCGTATAAGGGGCTGTGATAAATGGAAATAAATGATCTTATTATATTCAAAACTGTGGCTAGCGAAGGTTCTATTAGTAAAGCTGCGAAAGAGTTAGGGTATGTTCAACCGAACGTAACTGAGCGAATTAAAAAATTAGAACAAGAGTTAGAAACACCTTTACTACATAGAGATAACAAAGGCGTTTCTTTATTACCTTCTGGTGACATTTTATTAGACTACACAAATCAAATATTAACGCTAGTAGAAGAAGCAAAAAATAAAATTAAAACAAGTGGGTCTTCTTATATAATCGCAACGTCACAATCTATTTTGACTAATTATGTAAGCAAGCGCATTAAAGAAAATTTTAGGAGTTATCAAATATATGTAGAAAATAGTAGTCATTTGCAAAAATTACTGCAGCAACAAAAAGTTGATATGGTCATTACTTATGAGGATTACCCAGACATATCGTTTAAAAAAGTATTTTCCACTTCAATTTCTATCGGCTTATTAAAACCGAAAGAAAAGTGTACCATTGAATTTTCAAAGGAACTCTTCTTCGTTAGTAATGACAAAAAGTGCCCTTTTAGGAATAAGACGATACAATTTCTAAAAGAAAATAATTTATCTCAGCGCCAACTTCAACAATTAGATTCTTATTCGCTTATAGAAGAGTTTATTCAGGACGGAAAAGGAATAGCCTTTTTACCAATTAAAAATGATAAATTAGTACCAATTGAAGATGTTCCAATTGAGAAATTAGCTGTTCATTTCTTTACGAACCAAAATTCTATCAAACAAATCCCTGATGAACTATTTAATTAATATAATATTTATAAAAGAACTAAATTTACATACAGCAATAAAAATCCCTCCTTTCCGAATCTAAAAGAGGGATTTTCATATTCTATACAATTGATTTTTCACACATTTTGCTCCACTTCTGCACTTTTCTCCTTCTTATTCCGTTTCATATTCTTCAGTCCCTTAACCGTGCCAACTAATCCTTTCGGGAAAACTAGCAATACGATAATGTACAATACACCAAGAATAATCGTCCATCGTTCAAAGATCGGATACTCTGTAGCTAGTTCTGATAAATAATATTTTAGGGATTCAATAATTCCAGCTCCTGCAATGGCTCCAATTAACGTTCCAACGCCTCCAATCATCGTCATCAATAATGCATTTAATGTCATTTCAATTGAAAATACAGTTGTATTAACAAAGCGCAGTGTAATAACAAATAAACCACCGCTAATTGCAGCTACTACTCCTGCAACAATGCTAGCAATAATTTTATAATGAAGAACTTTATATCCTAGTGCTTCAACACGTTGCTCGTTTTGTGAAATTGCCTTTAATACTTTTCCAATAGAAGATTTGGTAAAAAGACGTAACAGAACAAAAATGATAAGTAAACATATAAGTGTTACATAATAAAACGTAAAACGCTCACGAAATACGTCTGGTACACCAAATGTAAAACCATCTCCTCCGTGAGTGAGCCCACGCCATTTTTCAGCAAGTACGAAAAACAACTGTGAAATAGCAAGTGTTAACATTGCATAAAAATGACTTTTCAGCCGTAAAGAAAGCAAACCAATTATATAACTAACAATGGCTGAAATGATAATTGCAGCTACTATCCCTATTAAAAAGTTCGTTATGGATACTCCTTGTCGATCAAATAAAAGTGCTACGCCATATGCTCCGATTCCAAAGAACATACAATGGCCGAATGATACAATTCCTGTATATCCAAGCAATACATCAAAACTCATTGCAAAAATAGCAAAGATGAAGATTTGAGTGAACAAAATTAACAAGCTCCGTGAATCATTTACGAATGGAAATACACTTAAACAAATGAGCATACATACTCCGAAGTATACTTTAATTCGATTTGATGTGCTGTTCACCATTTCACCCCTTTTCACCAACAAGTCCATTTGGCTTCACGATTAAGAAAAACAGTAGCATTAACATATTGATTGCAAGTGATAAATCCGGTATAAAATACGCTGTAAAAGCACCCGCCAATCCGACAATTAAAGAAGCGATTGCTGAACCTTGTACGCTTCCTAACCCTCCAATGATTACTACTATGAAAGCCAAAATCGCATACTGCATACCCATCTCGGCGAAAATAACGCCTGAATACGGTGCTAATAAGAAGCCTCCCAACGCTGCCATTCCTGCGCCTAATAAAAAGACGAAAGAAAATATCGCTTTTACGTTAATACCGAGCGCTTGAACCATCTCTTTATCCATTACGCCTGCGCGTATCATAAGACCTATCTTTGTTTTTTTGAGCAATAATAATAATGCAATGTATATGATAACCCCAATTATGATAACGAATAGACGGTATTTAATTAATATAACGCCTCCAAATGTAAAACTTCCTTGTAGCCATAACGGTAACTTTGCCCCAATTGGATTTGGTCCCCAAAATACTTTAATACATTCACTAAGTACAAGCATTCCTCCAAGCGTAACAAGAAGCTGTCGAACATGATTTCCATATACCGGTCTAATAAGGAATCTTTCTAAAATAAATCCAAGGAACATTCCCATAGCTATTGCTCCAATTAAAGCTAACACATAACTCCCTGTCATATTAAATAGCCAAACACCTGTAAATGCTCCCCACGCAAATAAACCACCATGTGCGAAGTTTAGAACACTCATTAAACCGAAAATAAGTGAAAGACCTGATGCTAATAAAAAAATGAGCATCCCTGTTGAAATCCCATTTACAAATAAATTGATTAACACATCCATCCTTCTCACCCCGGATTCATGTTAAGAGATTCCTAAATATTTGTGACACATTTCCTTATCCTCTTTTAATTCATGCATAAAACCGTTATGAACAATTTTTCCGTTATCCATAATATAAAAATAATCACCAATTTGACTAGCCATCATAAAATTTTGTTCAACGAGTAAAACTGTTGTTTTTTCCTTCATTTTCAAAATAGCTATCATTAACTTTTCTATCATAATAGGAGACAAGCCTTTACTCGGCTCATCAATAAGTAATAAACCATCACTATTAATAAATGCTCTTGAAATTGCTAACATTTGCTTTTGTCCCCCGCTTAAGAGTCCGCTTTTTTTGTGCCAAAATTGCTTTAAATCTGGAAATAGTTCAAGCATCCATTCTATTTTTTCTTCCGCTTCTTCACCCTTACCTCTAGCAAGAGCGAATGTTTCTTCTACTGTCAGATCGTGAAAAATACCTTGATTTTCTGGTACATACCCTATCCCTTTCCTTGAAATTAAATGTGTAGATAATCCATTTACTTGTGTACGATCATAATAAATTTCACCATGTGCGATATGGTGAAACCCCATAACCGAACGTAACGTCGTAGTCTTCCCTGCCCCATTTCTTCCAAACAGTACAGTAATCGTTCCTTTCTCGACAGTAAGAGATACCCCTTGTAAAATATGAAACTGATCTAAATACGTCTCTATATTATTCACTTGTAATAGTGCCACTATATAATCCCCCTAAATAAGCACTTTGTACACGCTCATCTTTCATAATTTCTTCGGGTAAACCTTCAGCCAATAACTCTCCATGAAATAAAACGATTAGATGGTCTGACAAACCTAGTACCATATCCATTTTGTGTTCAATAAGTACAATTGTACTCTCTGGATGTTTCTTAATATTTTCAATCACTTGTAGTATAGCTGGGACTTCCTCGACCGAAATACCTGCCGTCGGCTCATCAAGTAATAACACATCTGTTTTTAAAGCTAATAACATCGCAAGTTCTAGCTTTCTTTTCTCTCCATGTGCCAAATCTTTCGCTAATACATTCTCTTTCTCCTGAAGTAATACTGTTTTTAAGAAACGTCTCGCCTCTCCAACTTGTTGCTTTAATTTTGCTGGACTCGGGAAAAAACTATAGTAATCTTGTACGAATGATTGAACACTTAAACGGACATTTTCAAGTACCGTTAATTCTGGGAATATGTTTGTAAGCTGAAAAGAGCGACCGATTCCTAAGCGTGTTCGATCTGAAATCGATAGTTTTGTAATATCTTGCCCTTTAAAATACACTTCACCTGTTGTGGGTGAAATCTGTCCACTTAGTAAATTAAATAATGTTGTCTTACCCGCACCATTTGGCCCGATAATAGAAATGAGTTTTCCTTTTTGTACAGTTAAATTTACATCTTTAATAACATGATGCTCGCCAAAAGATACACTAAGATTTTTCGTTTCTAGCAAATGTGTCACGAAATCCCTCCCTTTAAAACTTTCAGTATGAAAGAAATACGTATAAAGAGGGTGTACCCCTCTTTATACGTAAACAACAGAAAATTCAGTCTATTTATTTTGAACTGGTGGTTCTGTTTCTTTCATCGTTAATTCTCGCTCTAACACTGGCACCGGATAATCAACACCATCTTGTTTTTTCAATGTGATAGAATACAGCGTCTGCATCGCTTGATGATCCTTCTCTCTAAATTTCATCTTTCCTTTCGGTGTATCAAATTCCATTCCTTCCATTTTCTTAATTAATGTATCTACATCTGTATCACCTTTTGTTTTCTTTAAAGCTTCTACAATTGAAATTGCCGCTGACATTCCTCCTGCTGTAAATAAATCTGGCACCGCACCATTAAATCGTTTTTTATGTTCTTCCACTAACCAATCATTCACCTTATTTTTCGGGAGTGTATGATAATAAACAGAAAAACCTTGCATTCCTACTAATGCATCCATCGTTTTTAATGCTGGTATATCTGGTGCACCTGTAGAAATTTTAATACCTTGCGCTTCCACATTCATATCTTTCAACTGTTTCCAAGGTGAATTCGCCCCTGCCCAAACGATAAATAAATAATCTGGTTTTGAGCTAATGATATTTTGAATATTAGCTGTGAAGTCAGTCGAATTTGTATCTGCATATTGCTCGTTTACAATGTTCGCACCTAATTTCTTTGCTCCAGCTTTAAACGCCGCAATTCCTTCACGGCCGTATGCGTTATCTTGTGCCAACGTTGCTATTTTCACATCTTTTTTAGCAATTGCTGCAGCACCAGCGACTGCATCTTGAGATGAATTTCTACCTGTTCTAAAAATATATTTATTCCAGTTCTTACCGGTAATACTATCAGCTACCGCCGGTTCTACAACCATTATTTTTTCATATTCTTCAGCTAGTGGTAAAACCGCTAATGTATCACTTGAACTAGACGATCCGACTAAAAAATCAACTTTCTCTTCTTCTAATAACTTCGTAGCTTTTTTAACCGCTACATCAGCTTTTGTTTCTGTATCTTCTACAACAAACTTAATCTTCTTTCCTTCCACTTTCCCAGTTCCATCCGTCGCATAGTCTAACCCTAATTCAAATCCGTTCACTGTTTGTTTTCCATATGATTCTAACGGACCTGTTAATGATGCAAGAACCCCTACCTTAATCGTCTTTTCATCCTCTGTACTTGTTTTCTTTCCTGAACAAGCTGCCGTTATGAATAACGATCCTAAAACACAACCAGTAGCCATCATTTTTAGCCATTTACGTTTTTTCATCGACATTGTGATCCTCCCCATACTTTTCTTTCTGATAGAATCAAACACGCCAAAATTCCCCATCCGTAATTATGACTTTTTCTTTGAATCATACAAACAAATTTATTAAAAAATTAATGAAGTACCATTACATTCGCCGCCCCTTTCCAAATACCTCCATTTCCCATATATTCATTTAGTATTTTTCACCACCTAATCACAGTAGCTGCCCACGTATACCCAGTCCCTGCACTAACTACTACTGCAATATCTCCGGCCTGTAATTTCCCCTGTTCATTTGCAAAGTGAAGACCAATGCAAGGATCAAGCGCTGACATATGTCCATAATGATCTAAATATACAACTTGTTCTTCTGCTAGCCCTAGCCCCTGTATCAATTCTATTAACATAGAACGTTTTGTATGCAGTGGTAACAATACTTTAATATCTTTAGGAGTTAACCCACTTTTTCTTAACGCCTCCCGAATCACCTTGTCAAAATTAGGGATTGAAACCCGATCTAGACGTTCTTTCATACTAATAGGATCTATTACATCAATATAATGCTGTCGATTCTCAACTGTATCGTAGCTCGCAACCTGCTTCGATCCACCTGCTGGAATACGAACATCTTCATGAAATGAACCATCTGTTATAATCGCACTTCCTAATATTTCACCGGTTCTAGCGTCTTTTTTCACTAAAGCTGCACTTCCGCCATCAGCGAAATTAAACATAAAACGCGAACGTGGATTATCATAATCTACAATTTGAGATTCTTTACATCCACCTACTAATAATATATTTTCAATTGAGTTATCGGAGTAGAGCATATCTTTTGCGACTTTGAGAGCAATAGGAAAGCAAGAACTAACATTCATAATTTCAAAAGCATAAGCATTTTTCAATCCAAGTTCATGCTGAATTTTTGGGGCACTTGACCATACGTGGTAATCTTTATGTGGACTGCCAAAATAAATGACTACATCAATAGATTGAGGATCTACTTGTGATAATATTGGTTTTGCAGCAGCAATAGCTAAATCTGATGCATGCATCGTTTCATCTGCGACATGTTTTTCATATAATCCAAACTTTTCTATAATAATATGCTCAGGAATACCTGTTTTTTTAGATAGGTCTGCAGCCGTCTCTACGTCTTTTGGGAAGAAAACACCAGTCGCTTCAATCCCAATATTCATTAGAATACCCCTCCTTCTTTTGGCACCATCATTGTAGCTACACCTGTTAATACTAAATCTCCTTTTTGGTTATGACACTCTGTTAACAATTTCAAAACTCTCTTTTCCATCATAAATTCTTGTACTGTAGCCGTTGCTGTAATTGTATCTCCTATAAAAACTGGTGCTGTAAATTTAATAGTTTGCTCCATGTAAACGGATCCTTTTCCAGGTAAATGAATACCAAGCAATTGCGATAATAAACTAGAAGTTAGTAAACCATGTGCTATTCTTTGATTAAATCTAGTTTGTTTCGCATACTCATGATCAATATGGATTGGGTTAAAATCCCCACTTAAACCTGCAAATAATACAAAATCTGTTTCTGTAATTGTTTTACTACATGACGCCTGTTGACCAGTGATATATACCGTCATCTCTTCACCTGCTTTTCAATTGATTTGCTAACTGTGCTTTTTGAATTTTACCAGTTGCATTTTTTGGCAATTCCTCTAGAAAAACAATTTCTTTCGGTATTTTATATTTTGCTAGAAATAAACGACAATGCTCAATGACTTCTTTTTCAGTTAATACACTGCTACTCTTTTTCACAATAAAGGCGATTGGAGTCTCTCCCCACTTTACATGTTGCCTACCAACGACCGCTACCTCATATACGTCCGAAAGCTTATTAATGACTTGCTCTACTTCAAGTGGATAAATATTTTCACCACCGGAAATTATCATTTCTTTTTTTCTACCGACAATGTATACAAAACCATCTTCATCAACTCTAGCTAAATCACCCGTATATAACCAACCATCTTGAATCGCTTCTTTTGTTGCATCTGGCCGGTTCCAATACTCTTTCATTACATTCGGTCCTCTTATTAGTAACTCCCCAACTTCACCAACCTCAACTTTATTTTTGTTTTCATCAATAAGTTCATACTCACAAAACAGAACAGGTTTCCCAATCGAGCCTACTTTCCGTCTTGCATCTTCTTCTGAAAGCATAAATACGGTTGGTGATGTTTCAGTCATACCGAAGCCTTGACCAAATAAAAATCCTCTATCTATAAATTCCCTCATCAACTCTTCTGGACAAGGGGCACCACCGTTATAAAACCAGCGAACTGATTGTAAATTTGTAGTCTCAAACTTTTCGCAATTCATTAATGCTTGATGAATTGTAGGTACTCCCATCACTACGGTCACTTTATGTTTTTCTATCATGGAAAGAGCTGTGGTTGGTTCGAATTTTCTTGGAATAATGATTACACCGCCTGCAAATAAAGTTGGAAATGCAAATAAACCAATTCCACCAATATGAAATAAAGGTAATAATACAATAGAGCGGTCGTGCATAGTTAAGTCAATCGCAAATGTATTATTAAGCGCATTCCAAAACATATTGTCTTGTGTAAGTACAGCTCCTTTCGGTTTTCCCGTTGTCCCTGAGGTATAACATATAATAAAGGATGCGCTTTCATTTATCTCTTCAAGGTTGTCACTTTTTCTATCTTCTATTTCTTTTAAACTTTTAATCAAAATAACTCTTTGAACATACGATACCTTATGCATTGACAGTGCCATATTTTGAAAGGTTTCCTCTACAAATAAAACTGTAGTTCCACTATCTTTTAACTGAAAGATAAGTTCATTTTCTGTTAACCGTATATTAAGTGGAACAGCAATACATTCTACTTTTGCTATAGCAAACAAAAGTACAATATATTCCAAGCTATTTTGTGATAAAATGGCTATCCTTTCTCCTTTTTGCACATTCAAGTCATAAATTAGATAGGCTGCTACTTTACTTACATACTCATGTAACTGTTTATATGTCATTTCCTCCTCTTCTGTAATAATGGCAATGCGATCTGGATGTAAATAGGACCGTTTTTCAATCCAATAAGCAATGCCCTGCATATTTCCCCCACTCCTTTATCTCTTTCTCAATCCTTCAAATATTAATGACATCGCTGCTTCAAATACATCTTCCGGAACATCTTTCTCTTCCCAATAACCCCATCGCATTCCTAGAAATTGCCCAATTGACATAAGACAATACGCAATTGTTTCTTTATCAAGTTGTTTAAACTCTCCCGCTTCCATACCAGCCGATAAACTTTTTAAAAATCCATTTGCGAGCTTTGCATAGTACCATCTATATAAGTTATCATCAACAACTACTGCCTGTTGTACAATATTATATAGATTAGGTCGATCTTTCACCCACCGAAAAAAAGCCTGAAAACCTCTTCTTTGTGCCTCTTCATAACTTGATATTCCCTTCATTTCTTCTTTAATAATTAAGCGTAACTCACGGTTCAATCTGCGAATCAATTCATCAAATATATCTTTTTTAGATGGAAAGTAATTATAGAAAGTTCCGTGTGCTACCTTTGCTTCTTGTGTAATATTCACGATAGAAGCCTCGTAATATCCTTTACTACCAAATATCTCTTCTGCAGCACACAATAATTTCTCTCTCGTTTCTAACCCTTTTGTTGTTAGATTTTTTACATCCATTATTATTTTTTCTGACACCTGAATCACCTCTTAGATTTGATTATAAATAAATTTCTGAATTTTACAATTATTACCGTTAGACAAAATCTGCAAGTGTTTTTCTACATACAAAAGGCCTAACTTAAAAATAAGTTAGGCCTTTCATCTTAATTAGAATTATTTTCTACTTTCTCTAATCCTTCAGCCAATTGTTTCTTATCTAGCCCTTCCCCTATTACTACTAAGTTCGTCGGGAAACCGAAGTCTTGTTCCAGTAAAGTTGGTACCCCAAATGAATATTGGAATAGGTGCGGGTATTTATCTCCATGGAATTTCACAAATCCTTTTACACGATAAATACTATCTGGTAAATTTGAAAGCCATTCATATAAATTGTCTTGATCAATCGATTTCGTAAATTGATATGTCATCGTTTGTATATGTAAATGCTGTTTGACATGTAGTGTCTCATGTTCCCCATCATTCATAAATTCAGCTTCTTCTATATCTTCTAAAGATATATTACAATATTTTGTTTCAAACAATTTTGCATGATTATTTATTGCTTTCACGTCTTCAATTACTTTGTTCTTATCCGCAAATGTTAGTAAATCTGATTTATTAATTAAAATATGGCTACCAAATTTCATTTGCTCATGCAGTAGCTGTTGCACATTTGCACTTAATATACTTCGATTTAACCACCTTACTGCATCTAAAACGACTACTATTGATTTCACTTCTAAGAAAGGTGCTAAAATTGGTGATACACATGCATCTAACACTTCAATTGGATGCGCAACACCTGTCGTTTCTATATAAATGACATCTGGTCTTTCTTGCTGATATAACGAATGTAATTGTATTTCAAGCTCTTCTTTTAACGTACAACAAATACACCCTTTAAGAAGTTCCCTTAAAACATTCTCTTTTCCAATAATATCTGTATCTACTGAGTATTCACCAATTTCATTCATTAACACTGCAACTTTTCTATTCTTCTTTTTCTCCGCTAACAATAAATTTTGTAATAATGTTGATTTTCCGCTACCTAAAAAGCCACCTAATATATGAATTTCTACTTTATTCATTTGATCTACCATCCATTTCTTTATTTCAAAACGCATTCAAAGCGTAATAATTACGATTTATATTTATTATTTTATTAAAAGAGTCGTGATTTGTAAATATATCTTCACTGTTCATTTACTTCATATGCAACTCGAATTCCAGACTCTATTGCTCCTTGCATCCACCCATGTGTTAATGTCGTATGCTCTCCTGCAAAGTGCACTTTTCCAGATGGTGGTGTAATATACGGAAATAACTCGAGCTCTTGACCTGGTTCAAAAGCTGTAAATGCACCGCAAGAATACGGATTTTGACTCCAGCTAAAAGATGTTCCCGTAACAAACTCACTATAGACGATATCACCGTATATTTCTGCTAAATTTTTTAATGCGTAACGAATGCGTTCTCTATCCGGTAAACTATCCCATGTTAACGCCTCATCTGCCCACGTATAACTCGCTAAAACGATAGCTGCCCCTGGTGTATGAATGCCATAACTCGGATAATATGTAAACCGTATCGGTAAATCTGTAATAGATTTACCTCCACACTGTCCCGCTTTCTCCCAAAATCTACTTTTAAACTCTATCGCAATTTTAGTTGCAGCAATATAATTTAATTCACGAATTGCTCGTCTTTTATAATAAGAGAATAGATTGTAAGGCTGAATTTCAACAAAACGTAAAGCTGAAAATGGGATCGTAACAATTGCAACATCACCTGTAACCATAAATCTCTCAATAGTTTGTTCATAGTTTACTTGCATCATCACTTTGCTATTTTCTTGTATAATTTTTTCAACCTTATACCGCATAAATATATTCTCATTTAACTGCGATAAAAATGCTTTTGGTAATGCATCCATCCCGCCCGTTATTTCATAATATTTCGTCGTTGAAGTAAAGAAGACCATTTCTCGTAATACTTCAATTAAAGACATTCCCATATACGCTTCCATATCAAGAAGTACACCAATCATATCTATTGCACCGTCTGAATAATATTCAGTTAAAAATGTGCCGAGCGAATATGCTTTATACTTTTTCTCAACAATACTCCAATTCTTATTAGGATCTTTCTTAATATAATTTAGAATCGGTTCTAATACCTCTAACATTAACTCTTCTGCCGTTTTACCTTTTTCCCTCTCTAAAATAGGATATCCAAGTATACTTGGATTTTTTTCGAATATGCTTAATCTCGTTTTAATATTATTCGTATAAATAATATCTGAAGCGGTTTTATTTATAAAAAGATTTAACGGTAATTTAAATTTACGAATGTAAGCTAAAGTTAACTTGTGTGTATCAGGAATTCGCATTGGTCCTGCATTAAAATATAAACCTCTGCTAAACGGTTCACGTATCGTATATATTCTTCCGCCTATTCGATTATTCGCTTCTAAAATTGTTATGTTATGACCTGCTTCTTTCAATAACGATGCTGCAACTAATCCTGAAATTCCTGCACCAACAATAATAATCTGTTTTGGCTCCTTCGTTTTAACGAGCCCCACATGAATAATATGGAGCATTCTTTCCATCGTTAATGGCTGCATCATGGCCTTTTCCCCTTCAATAAAGGATTTTATTGCATTATATTCGGTTAACTTACTTCCTATGTTTTATGCAAGAAATTGCACGGATACATTTTCAAATACTTGAATATCTTTTATAAAATGTAATAAACTAGATATGAATCTATAGAAGTAAGACGTATTATCTTACATAATAAAATCAATGAAATTGCGAGGAATTTTGAAATGAAAAAAGGTATTAACCGTGTTGTATTAGTCGGAACAGGAGCAGTTGGATGTAGTTATGCTTACTGCATGATTAACCAAGCTGTAGCTGAAGAATTTGTTTTAGTTGATGTAAACGAAGCAAAAGCTGAAGGAGAAGCGATGGATTTAAGTCATGCCGTTCCATTTGCTCCAGCTCCAACTAGAGTATGGAAAGGTAGCTACGAAGATTGTAAAGATGCTGACCTTGTAGTCATTACGGCTGGATTACCACAAAAGCCAGGCGAAACACGTTTAGATTTAGTTGAGAAAAATGCAAAAATCTTTAAACAAATCGTGCGCAGTATTATGGATAGCGGATTTGATGGTATCTTCTTAATCGCAACTAACCCTGTCGATATTTTAACTTACGTAACTTGGAAAGAATCTGGTTTACCGAAAGAACGCGTAATTGGTTCTGGCACAACACTTGATTCTGCTCGTTTCCGCTATATGTTAGGTGAGTACTTCAATATTGGTCCACACAACATTCATGCTTATATTATCGGAGAACATGGTGATACGGAACTTCCTGTTTGGAGTCACGTATCAGTTGGTATTCAAAAACTACAAACACTGCTTGAAAAAGACAATACGTATAATCAAGAAGATTTAGACAAAATCTTCATAAACGTTCGTGATGCAGCTTACCATATTATTGAGCGAAAAGGTGCAACTTACTACGGTATCGGTATGTCACTTCTACGTGTTACTAAAGCGATTTTAAATGATGAAAATAGTGTATTAACTGTATCGGCTTACTTAGAAGGTCAATATGGTCAAAAAGATGTGTATATTGGTGTACCTGCTGTTTTAAATCGCGGCGGGGTTCGTGAAATTTTAGAAGTAGAATTAAGTGAAGACGAAGAATTAAAATTCGATCACTCAGTTCAAGTGTTGAAAGAAACAATGGCTCCTGTTCTTTAATATGTATAGCAAAAAGCAATCCAAATTATTTCGGATTGCTTTTTACTTTATTTTCTATTTTTTAATCGATTCCTCATTATTTACATCAAGTACATCTAAGAAAAAGATAAAGATTGGTATCCCGATAATAAGCCCCCATATTCCAAGGAAATGTTCTGAAAAGATGAGAATTATAAATGTATAAAAGATTGGTAAATTCGTTTTCGCAGACATAAACTTCGGGTTTAAAAAATAACTTTCAAGAGCATGGATGACTGTAATGAAAATAAGTATGTATACAACGTACATAACTCCGCCTACGTTATAAGCAATGATACTAAGTGGAAATAAAGAAATAATCACACCTGCAACTGGAATCAACCCTAGTAGAAAAATCATAACAGCTAATACGAGAAGCTGCGGAAATCCTAAAACAATTAATGCAATAACAGTAAGAATACAATTTACAACCGCAATTAAAAACTGTGCTTCAATTACTTTACCGAACGATCTTGCAAACCTTTCGCCAAAATATGCGATTTCCTCATAAAAAATCTTTAGCTTACTCTCTTTAAATTTAGAAGTAAAGGTAATAATACGCTCCTTCTCTAATAAGAAAAATAAGCTTAATATGAGAGACAATAATATTTGTAAACTTACCTTCCCTATATTTGCTATCGATTGATAGATGACATCTACACCTTGTTCTATATACTTTGATACTTCCATTCCGTTAATTGTCGAAAGTGCATATTTAATGATTTCATTATCAGGCGGGTTTTGAAAGAACAATTTAAATTGATAAATCAATTGCGAAATTTGTATCGTTAACACAGGTAAATATTTATACAATGTCGTGCCAATAAAGGAAACTAATATGATATACAAACAGGCGATAACAATTTTCCGGTTCACTTTCAATTTTTTTGAAATAAAACGTTGAAATCGATCCATTAAAAATGTCAGTATAAACGTAATTAATATTAAGTTGATCATACTTTTTAATCCATATAATACAAGCGCTACTATTATTAAAACGAGAAACCGTTGAAACCCTCTACTTCGAAAAAAATTTTTCACTTCATTCATTAAGATTTAACCTCCCCCTTCAATGGATGGAAATTGAATATATTACATTTTATGAACTTCTATAGACAATCTTTCTTACTAATTAGAAAGAATCCTTTTTTTCTTTTTATATTGTTAGATTCTATTTATATTAGCCCACCTACTTACTTCAGTTGAGCTCTTTTTTTCGTTTAACCTTTTACAATTTAGGTGGTTTTCTATTTTTAGACTGCTGCTCATACGCATATCCAATATTGAAAAGCTCTTTTTCACCAAACTGTTTCCCTACAAACACTACACCGATTGGTTCTCCATTTTTATCATATCCAGCAGGAACCGCTAATTCCGGATAACCAGCTACAGCGGATAGAAGAACTTCATCGTTATTAATCATAACTAGAGCATCCAAACCTTTTTCTACTAAATATCTATCTAGCTCTTTTCTTGCATTTTTTTGACTCGTTTGCACTACTTTTTCAAACTCATCTTTCGTTGTAGCAGATTTTTCAGATCCCTCAATTAATGTTTGTCCATATTTTATTCGTCTATTACTATCCTTTTTATTAAACGCTATAATCTCTTCTAACGATTTTACCGGTACATTTTTTTGCTTTGAAAGAAAATCGTTAACATTATGTTTGAATTCATATTCTAATGTTTGTAGATTATCTACACCCTCAGCGTTTAACTGAATATCATCAGTCACTATTGCACCTGCATCTTGAAGGTCTTTTCTTATCTTTTGTGCTACTTCTTTTCTATTGTCATCTTGTCGATCTATTGAAAATAGTACTCCTACTTTTTTCCCTTTCAAACCGTCTATTGATAAGTCCTTCGTATAATCCATTCTTTCTTTATCTTTCATTTTTTCTGTCATAGCATCTTTTTCATCATAACTTACCATTATGTTAAATAACGTTGCCGCATCCTTTACCGTTCTTGCCATCGGCCCTGCTGTATCAAGCGTTTCAGCTAACGGAATAATGCCTGATCTACTCACCATACCTAGTGATGGACGTAACCCAACTACTGATTGCTGCGTCGCTGGTGCTACAATTGATCCAGTCGTTTCTGTCCCGATTGCAAGCGGTGCAAAATCTGCCGCAACTACTGTAGCAGATCCAGAGCTTGATCCTGATGTATCAAACGTAATCGGACCATACGGATTCAAATTTTGTCCTTTTTTCCCGCTATATCCGCTAGGCATTGTAAAGGATAAATAATTTGCCCACTCAGACATATTCGCTTTTCCTAAAACAAAAGCACCTTCTTCTTTCAACTTTTTCACAATCGTCGCATCCTCATCTGCAACCCAATCTTTTAACACATATGTTCCTGCACTAGTCGGCATCACTTTTTCCGTCTGTACATTATCTTTTACAACGACAGGAATACCATATAAATTCGACTTTTTGTTTCTACCTCGCTCTTGATCTAACTTTCTTGCTTCTTCCATCGCATTAGGATTTATCTCTGTAACAGCATTTAATGTTATTCCATTTTGATCATGTTCTTGTATTCTAAAGAGATAAATACTCGTTAATTCTTCATATGACAACTTTCCATCATCAATCATTTTTTGAAGCTCATCTACAGTCGCATTTACGACTTCTTTTTCTTTCATCTTTACATTTTCTATATTAATTCCTTTAAGCTGATTATGTATCGGTTGTAGCACTCTTTCTTTATCATATACAATACGCTCAGGTTCCTTTGGAAAATAATTTTTATACATGTAATATCCGCCGGCACACGCTAATAAGACAACGCCTCCAGCGATAGACAGCGTTCCCTTTACCCATTTCTTCATGTTGCTTCCTCCACTCTATAAGGTGCTTCGTTATACGAAAAAGAGAGTTACTTTTTACTTAACTCTCTCCAATCGAAATGCCAAATGAAAAAATGAAAGATTTCAATCTAATTACTTCTTTTTTTGCATTTGCTTCGCTAACATTTCTTTCACTTGATTATACGTTAACCCTGAATTTTTATTTAAACGCTTTACTTCCTCGACATCAGTACCTACCACTGTATATTTTTTCTCACCATTCATTTTTCTAGCTCCCTTCTCACCGGATTATTTCTTATATTTCTTCCCTAAATGCGCATAAATTAACACCACTACAAAAAAGGAAGCTGTTTTTAAGCACAGCTTCCTTCTCATTACATATTGTATTTCTTAATAAAATTTCACTACATCTTCAGTAGGCAAGAACGTTCTTTCTGCTGGTTGTTCGTTTGGTTCACCAAATGGCATTTGACCTACTAAGCTCCACTCTGCTGGAATATTCCAAGTTTCTTTCACTTCAGCATCTACGATTGGGTTGTAATGTTGTAATGATGCCCCAATTCCTTCAGCAGATAATAACATCCACACAGTATGTTGTAACATTGCATTTCCTTGATGAGACCAGAATGGGAACTGATCTTTATATAATGGTGCGTTTTCTTGCATTTTTTCTACAGTTGCTTGATCTTCAAAGAATAGTACAGTCCCTACACCTGCATGAAAACCTTTTAGTCTTTCAACAGTCGCTTCAAAGTTTTCTGCTGGTACGCGGGCTCTTAATGTTTCTTTCACAATATCCCAAAACTTTTCATGCTCCCCATCCATTAATACAACCATACGACCACTTTGCATGTTGAAAGATGTTGGTGCGTGTAAAGCTGTTTTTAGCACTTCTTCAATTCTTTCTTTCGTAATTGCATCATTTTTTGTTACTTTACGAATGGAACGGCGGTTCACGATTGCTTCTTTTAAGTTTGTTGTAGTTGCTGACATTTTAATTCCTCCAAATGTTTGTTTTATAATTTATTTTGTTATTTCATAACAAGCGAATTAGCAATATCCATCGGTATTACATTGCATACCTTCAAATGAATTTGTTTTATCCTTTTCAATTTCTTTATCAATGACCCTTTGTAGCGTTTCTTTACTAGCAAGCCCTTGAATGATTTCATCTCCAATCATGACAGTTGGAACAGCCATAATATTCGCTTCATCATATGCGTGCTGAATTGCTTCTTGATGCTTTTCCTTATATTTACGAGTTACTAAAGCATCTTTAAATTCCGCCTCAGGAAGTCCCACTTCTACCGCTAATTTTGTTAACACATCAATATCTTCAATGTTTTGCTCTTCTTGGAAAAATGCTGTGAATACGCGGTGATGATACTCATTACCTAGTCCACGTTCTTTCGCAAATTGACACCCTTCGAAAGCTAAATGTGTATATGGATGCGGAGAAACACGTGGCAAACGCATATCAATTCCTAACTTCTTCGCTGTCGGAAGAATGAAAGCATCCCATGAACCTAATTTTTCTGGCTCATTCCATGGATCTATTTTTGAATATGGACTTGGACGTAATTCAAATGGCATCCATTCAATTTCTACATCTTTCTCTTTCGCTACTTCATCTAATGGACCTTTTGCTAAAAAACAAAATGGACATATAAAATCTGAGTATACTTTCATTTTTACAGTCATAACTTTTACACCTTACCTTTATAGTTGTAACTATATAAGTTACATTAATATTAAAAAAATATAAATATGATTTAAGCATTCATTTTTTCTTGCAAAGTTTCAAACAGCTGCCCCATCGTAATATTTCTCAAAACTTCTTCCATTGCGGATTGTGCTTGAATTAAAATAATTTCTAACACCGCTTGAATATTCGCCCCAATTGGACAATCTGGATTCGGTTGCTCATGAATGTGAAATAATTTATCCTCTTCCACTACATTCACTGCATGATACACATCTAACAATGTGATTTCATGTAAATCCTTTAGTAAACCTGCGCCACCCGGTCCACGATTTACGTAAACAAAGCCAGCTTGTTTCAAGTACGACATCATTTTACGAATGACTACTGGATTTGTATTGACACTCTCAGCCATATAGTCTGAAGTACAAAGTGAAGATGGATTGTTTTTCAAAATAGATAAAATATGAACAGCTATGGAAAAGCGGCTACTAATTTTCATCGTAATCACCACCTCGATGTAATCATTATAGTTACAACCAAAAAATAAGTCAATCCTTTTCACATATTTTTTATAAGTAAATTAAAAAGTGTCCCATTATAATATACGAGACACCTCTTTTTATTCTGCAAATAGCGCCTGAAATTCTTCAATAAATAGCTGCACAGCGATTGAAGAATCCTTTAATGAAGGAACAGCTAAAGCAATTTCTCTCCATACTTGCGGTTCCAATTCTCTCGTTTGCACATTTTTTGGTAAATTCGTTAAAGATAATTCAGCTAATATTGCAATGCCTAATCCTTCTTGAATCATATTTAAAGCTGTCGTAACTGTCGAAATTACATACTCAGCCCGAAGTGGTACGTTGGCTTGTTTAAACATATCAATGATGGGTGGTTCGTATCCGCCCTTACATAATATGATCGGTTCATTCTCCAAATCACGAATTGTAATAGCGTCCTTCTTGCAAAGAGGATGATCCTCTCTTAAAATAACAACCATTTTCCCCTTCGTTAATGGAACAATCTCCATCTCTTTATTAGGTAAAATAACAATCCCTATATCAACAACCCTCGATACTAACCAATCTTCAACTTCTTTAATCGTTCCTTCACAAAGAACGACTTCTAAGTTCGGATACTTCTCCTTAAAATGGTTTATCATTTTCGGTAAGAAATGTGCAGAAGCACTCGGAAAACTCCCAATTCGAATCGTCCCCACTTCGTGTCCTTTCTCCATCGCAACTTCTTGTTCAATCTTCTCTACACCGTTCAAAATCTCTCTAATATGTACAAGAATTCTGTTTCCTACATCCGTAACGAGTAATCCTTGTCGTTTATCACGTATAAGAATCGTAACTCCTAACTCTGACTCAATACTTGAAATCGCATGACTTACTGCTGGCTGCGTCATATTTAACACCCGAGCAGCCTTCGTAAAACTACCTAACTCAACAGTTTTTATTAATACTTGTAGTTGTGTAATGGTCATAACTAATCGCTTATACTCCTCATAAAAAAGATTCATTTTATTTATTACAGTCGATATCATATCATAGTGAAATGAATAACATCAAGGAGGTCTTACAGTGACACAGCTTTCTCGAACTAAGACGGCCATCATCCTTACCTTTCTCGTTTTCATGTGGGGAATCAATTGGCCTTTATCTAAGTTTGCCCTGCATTATACACCACCCGTTTTATTTGCAGGCGTTCGAACTTTAATTGGAGGATTCATTTTACTCCTGTTCGCATTACCGAAATACAAAGAGTTACACTTAAAAGAAACTTGGCATTTATACGTTATTTCTTCTTTACTTAATATCATTATATTTTACGGATTACAAACTGTCGGCCTTCAATATATGCCCGCTGGTCTATTTTCCGCCATCGTATTTCTACAACCCGTTTTACTTGGTATTTTCTCGTGGATATGGCTTGAAGAATCAATGTACGGTTTAAAAATTTTCGGGCTTATACTCGGATTTATTGGCGTAGGTGTTATTAGCTCAAGCAGTTTAACTGGACATATTTCTATTATCGGGATTCTTCTCGCGATAGGATGCGCTATTGGCTGGGCACTTGGAACCGTATTTATTAAGAAGACTGGGCATCGCGTTAATTCCATTTGGATGGTAACACTGCAACTTATTATTGGCGGACTTTGCTTAATTGGATTTGGATCAGAGTTTGAAAGGTGGTCTAGTATCGCTTGGAGTATGCCGTTTGTTAGTGTACTACTCTTTATTTCATTCTTTGTTATTGCAATGGGGTGGCTTGCATACTTCACACTCGTTGGAGCTGGTGAAGCAAGTAAAGTTGGGGCTTATACATTTCTCATTCCTCTAATCGCTATTATTGTAAGTTCAATTTTCTTACATGAAGCCATTACTATTAGCTTATTCATCGGACTATTATTTATTGTAGTGAGTATTTGTTTCGTAAATATAAAGCCGAAAACACTTGCTGTAAGGCAGCAGGTTGAAGTGAAATAAATTGACATAAGAAGGAGCCTACTGATTGTAGGCTCCTTCTTATCGTTTCATGAGTAAAGGTACTTAGAATTTTAACAAACCGAATTTTTTTATTGTATGATGATAATTAAGTAGTAAAAATATTATCTCTAGTACAGATGGATGAATTTGCAATTCCAATTATAAGGGGGAGTTATATGGTTTTACATTATAACGAATTTGGAGATACAAACTCTCCACTTATGGTTTTTATTCATGGGGGTGGAGTCAGTGGATGGATGTGGGACAAACAAATTAAACATTTTACTAACTTTCACTGCCTTGTTCCTGATTTACCTGCGCAAGGAAAAAACAGAAGTAAAGAGCATTTCTCAATAAACTTTAGTGCTGAAAAAATCATAGAACTAATTGAAGAAAAAGGACAAAATAAAACTGTTATAGTAATTGGGTTTTCATTAGGTGCTCAAGTGTTAATTACGATGCTTAGCATGAAACCCAACTTAATCCAATATGCCATGATAAATAGTGCTTTAGTCAAACCCATTTCTTTTGCTAGCAAATTTATAAAATCTATCGCGTTAACCTACCCTCTTATAAAGAGTAGGACGTTTTCGAAAATACAAGCCAAATCAATGTACATAGATAAAGAATACTTTGACCACTATTATTATGATAGTTGTCAAATAAGTAAAAATACCTTCATAAGGATACTAGAAGAAAACATGTCGTTTACAATACCAAAAAACTTTGAGAATGCTAATAGTAATATATTAGTAACTGTTGGAGAAAACGAAAAAAGAATAATGAAAGACTCGTTGACTAAAATCCTTGAAAGTAATCCCCATTGCACAGGTGTTATTATTTCTAAAATTGGTCATGGAATTTCTTTAGCGAACCCTAAGCTATTTAATACTTTAATTGAAAACTGGCTAGAACATGATTCCTTGCCAGAAGACGTAATGACCATCAATTGATTTCCATGAATCAATCCTTTTTGTTATATAGTGACTATAACAATATTGCTATGCTCATTTTACTAATCCCTAATATTAATAAAAAGGTCTCATTATTTTCAATGAGACCTTTCAATATTACTTAATTACTTATTTTTTACGACGTACCATAAAAACACACGTACCTACCGAAGATACAATCGCCAAAATAGATAAAACAATTGCTATCAATTGCATATTACTAGTACCTTCATTCTTTTCTACATTAGATACTTCACCATGTTCTCCTGTTAATGACGTACCTTTTGCAATTGTAGTAAGTGAATGCGGTTTTTCAGCTTTCTCATCGCCTGTCCATTCAACAATTTCTCCGTCTTTATATTGTTGATATGCATCCCAAGCTATTTTTTGTTCTTTATCCGGATTTTTAGCGACGAAAGTAAACCGCTGGAATTGGCCAGGTAAAATCCCTTCTCCTGTTGCTTCCCATACTACAGTTTTCACTTTTCCGGCACTATCTTTTTGCTCTTCCATTTTCCACCCTGGCACTGGTTCATACTGTTGGAATTCCACACCAGACGGTATTTTCAGTGTAACTTTTGTTGTTGCTACATTCTTTTCAACTGGTACTTTTATCGTGTAAGTCTCCCAAGAGCCGATGTCAGAAGTTGCTGGCTTCACAGTGACGTGCGCACTAACAGGTAACGAAAAAATTCCCATTGCAATTACTGTTGCGATCATTGTTGTTCCTAATTTTTTTATGCGTTTCATTTTCAATTAGCTCCTTTTTATCTATACCTACTCTTTATCCCGCTATTCGCCGGGCAGCCCAATTGATGAGGGCTGCTTAAAGTTTCACTTTATCTACCACCTACAATAAATTTATAATCCGTATCGAAGCTATCAAGCGATTTCGTTAATCCATGTACTTGTATATTCCAGTTGCCTGTCATGTTAATATACATACCTTCTGCTTCATATTCTCCCGGTGAAACTGCCGAAACTTTAAATGATCCCTTTCCCATATTCATATCTAACGATTGAGTTGTTAATATGATTTGTTCCATATCAGTAACAGGTTGTCCGTTCTCATCCTTTAAAGTAATATGGAATATATTTTGTCCTACTCTATTAGGACTTACATTTAGCGTCATTTCATATCCATTATCCAATTGTTTACTCTCTGTAAAAGGTCCAGTAGGAGGCATCGGTGGTGTTTGTACGTTTGTCATAAAAGCTACGATTACGAAAATGATAATTCCAATGATAAACTCTACTTTCACCGTAGCACCTAATCCTTGCTCCGCTCTCATTTTCCCTTTCACATAATGAATAATTCCTAATATCCCCATGAAAATGAATAAAAGTATCTTTGCTAATAAAGCTAATCCATACTTCGTATCAAATAACGAGTGGATTGTTGGAATAAAAAATGTACTGTTAAAAAGACCTGTTATGAAAATCACAATGACAGCACATATTGCCCACGGTGAAAAACGCTTAATCATATCCCAATACATATTCCACTTGTTATCCTCATTACGTAACAGAAGAATAATGGACGATAAACCACCAATCCATAATGAAGCTGCGAATAAATGTAAAAAATCCATAACAACAGCAATATCTTTAAACTTTAAACCATATGCGTGACTATTACATGCTTTCATAACAAGTATCCCGATAAACAATATTATTGGAATACTCCACACTTTAAACGACGAAAGCTTCTCACGCTTCATCGCAAAATACGTAACGATTATAAGCGAACTAATTAGAGCCATTTGAGTAATCCATACATAACTAAAAACAGAAAGCTGTAACGTTTCTTTTAATAGTAAAGGATTGAATGCTTCTAGCCATGAAACATCCGCATTTATTTTCGCTTGCAATGGTAGATTAAATAACAAGCTAATCAATATACCAAATAAGGAGATCCATATTATGTTCTTACTCCTTGATCGGACCGAAGTTGCATTCCCTTTATACATAATAAGATTAAAGAATAGCACTCCTATAAATAATGAGAAACTTGTATATAAAATTCCACGTTCCATGATCATATCAATTTGCGGAACATATCCCACCTCTTCTACTTGTATATCATCTGCTCCAGCTTCCGCTAATCCAATACGGAATGGAATAACTCCTTGAATTGGATGTCCATCAGCTGAAATTACTTTCCACTGAATAGAATAGAGACCGTTTTTGAGATTCTCTTTTAATCCGGCTTCTAATAGCTTTTTATTATTTTTATCAATATGAGCATCTTTTAAATCGACCCTTTTACCTGATGTATCTCTCACGTACAATGTATTAAAACTTGAAACTTGTATGTCCTCATCGAACTCGATTTTCACAACAGACGGTGCTTTCTTCAATGTTTCATTTTCAGTAGGGTTTGATTTCACAACGTATGCATGAGCAGATGCACTTTTCGGTATCAATACGATAAGCACACATACAATAAATAACAATGTCCCTAACCTTTTCATTACTTTCACACTCATTTCACTTCTTTCTTCCTCATCGCTATATTTTCATTATTTTTACTTCCCGAGTTGGATTCTTGGACGAAATATTAACCTGATTAAATATAATCTTCTATACAGTATAACTATTTATTTCTCTCTCACCTCTAAACTTCCAATACAATAGTAACTACCTTGATAGATATAACTTACATTTTTAAAGTCGATTGTTATTATATCATAAAATATATTTATGTAAGTTCTTGAAGAGGAAAAGTTATCGTGAATCATTTGTGAAGAAAGTGTGAAATGCATAAATAAAAAGGTATTACGTTATTACGTAATACCTTCTTAAAAATATCTTTCTTCTACTTCTCTTCCGGATAATCACAATACTCTATAATTGTTCCCTCTGTATCCGCTGGGTTAAGATAGATTAATCTTCTGCCGTGTTTATTCATTCGAAGCGTATGGTCTAACGTTCGAATGTCTTGTTTTTTCAATTCCTCTAAAGCTACATCTAAATCATCTACTCGATATGCAACATGATGAACACCTTTACCTTTTTGTTTTATAAATCGGGCAATTGGTGAAGTGGTGTTATTTGTCGGCGCAAGCAATTCAATTCTATCTCCATCCACTTCAAGAATGGCTACTTCACTTTCAACACCAGGCGCTTCACTTACGTAACGATCTATTAAAGTTCCTGACAACACTTTTTCATAAAAACGTATCGTACTATCTATATCTCGAACTGCGATGCCGATATGATCAATTGTTTTTTTCATTTTATTTCCCCTACTACTTTATTTTCTTTCATTATTAATAGTAACAAAAAAAGCTATAGAAACAAGTTCTATAACTTTTTTATTTAACCTATTTTCTTATCCACATTAGCTGCTGGTTGAACTTGATTTTTTGCTTTCACAATGCTAATGACATACCCGATCAATCCGCCAATAAGTGCTGGTAAAATCCACCCTAACCCAACTTCATGCATTGGAAGTATTTTAGTAAGAAAATCATTTACTACTGCTAACTTCATACCAGCTGCATTCAATCCATCGAACACACTTACAATAAATGTAATTAATAAGCTACCTTGATACACCTCTGCTCGTCCTTTAAACAATGGATGAAGGAGCGTTAGGAAAATTAAGACGATTGCTAATGGATAAATCGCGATTAATACAGGAACAGAAATTGCAATTAATTGCGTTAAACCTACGTTCGCAACAACTGCACTGAACACTGATAAGATGATTGCTATCTTTTTATACGAAACATTCGGGAATAGTTTATGGAAGAATGAAGAACACGCTGAAACAAGTCCTACACTAGTCGTTAAACATGCTGCTGTAACCATAATCCCTAATATAATTCCGCCGTATGACCCAAAATAATAGTTTGAAACTTTTGCTAATACTGCACCACCATTATCTAAATGACCAAGTTTTGCAACACTTGAAGCTCCCATAAATGAAAGTGCTGAATAGATCATTGCTAAAATAGATGCAGCAATCAATGTTGCTTTTGCACAAACAATCATAATGTCTTTTTTTGTTTTTGCGCCCTTTTCTTTAATCGCATTGATGATGATAATACCGAATACGAATGATGCCAACGTATCCATTGTTAAGTAACCTTCTTGGAATCCTTTAAAGAACGCATGTGATGTATATGCCTCTGCAGGTGCTTGCATTTCTCCCATTGGATGAATAAAAGCAAATACTACTAAAATCCCAATAAACGTTAATTTAATTGGCGTTAAGATTTTTCCTACAATATCGACAATTTTCGCGGGATTTAGCGAAAAAAAACAAGTAATGCTAAAGAATATAATTGTAAAAAGAATGAGTGCTGAAGAACCCATAGCTTCTGGTACAAAAGGCTTCATACCAATTTCATAAGAAACGCTGCCTGTTCTCGGAATAGCGAATAGTGGACCAATCGCTAAATATAAAACTGTCGTAAATACAATGCCGAACACTGGATGTACACGACTTGCTAACGATTGTAAATCTTCTTTACCTGAAATTCCAAATGCTAATACCCCTAGCAACGGTAAACCTACACCTGTTACTAAAAATCCAGCGTTAGCAATCCATACATTCTCTCCTGCCGATTGACCAAGCATTGCTGGGAATATTAAATTTCCTGCCCCGAAAAATAGTGCAAATAACATTAAACCAATAACAACTATGAACGAAAACGGTACTTTATTCGTCATAATATAACCTCCATTCAATATAACCTATGTCATTTCCATTTTTAACTAATTGAATTTTCTGAATATTTAACTTAAGTATCAACTATTCTTGAACTCATTATAGTTTGATACATAATATTTTGCAATACTATTTTCGAACTTTTCATTCATTTTATAAATATACATTTTTTAACATAGAAATAGACTAAAAAACCAACATGGTCATCCATGTTGGTTTTTCCATTTTTACTATCAATTAATTAAAATTTCGCCGCTACTTTCTTAACGTTCTCTAAACCTTCTTCAACAATTTGTTGTGAGCGATCTGGATATTGGTTGTGTCCTTCAATTACAACAGTTTCTGGATTTGTAATTCCCCAGAACCCAAGTACAGTTGTTACGTAATTAACTGCCATTTCCATAGGAGCCATTTGTTCTGAAGAGTAATCTGAACCACGAGCACCTAACACAACTACTTTTTTACCACCAGCTAAGCCTTCTGGACCATTAGCTGTATATTTAAACGTTTTTCCAGCTTGAGATAAATATGAAATATATGTGATTAATGGTGCTGGTACAGTAAAGTTCCATAATGGGAATGCAAATACAACTTTATCAGCTTCTAAAAACTGATTTAAATATTGATCTACTGTAGCAACTGCCTTCTCTTCTTCTGCTGTTAATTCCATACCTTGACTACGTTTGTATCCACCTGAAATAGCAATATTTCCGTAATAAGGAAGATCTAATGCAAATAAATCTAACTCTGTAATTTCTGTATTCGGATTTGCTTCTTTATAAGTACTTACAAATGTTTCATACATTTTTGAACTAACTGCTTGCTCCGCTGGGCGATCGTTTGCTTTTACAAATAATACTTTTGACATTGTTTTATTCTCCTCTACTTTTTGATTTTCTTCTTTTTTACCAAATAACGAGCTAAATAATCCCATTTTCTTCACCTAAACTTTCTTATCATATTCATTATTCATCATCATAAAAATTCTTATTCTAATAAAAAGTTCCAATTGATACCTTAAGGAAAGTTAATTAAAACTTTTTGTTATTTAATTACCTTATGTAAGTGATTGTAATATAGTCACTTACTTTAGTCAAGTAACTTTTAATAAAAAAATAAATCTCAAATTAAAAACATTTACTAAAATACAATTGAACACCAAATTACAGCCTTATTACTTGTATAATAAAATTAGAGAGGAAAATTCATATTTAGAAAGGATTCATTCATGAGCACGATAGAAAAGATTCAAACTTTTATTATTCTTTTTGCTGTTACATGCGGCATCATACTCGGGCAATTTAATTTCATACATATGTATTCAGAGCGATTTATTGTCCCCTTCTTATTTTTCATGCTATATGGATTATTCCTCAGCATCCCATTAAAAGAAATAAAAAACGGATTTCACAATCTAAAATTTGCTGGAACAAGTCTTACTATTAACTTTTTATGGACACCTTTACTCGCTTGGGGATTAGGAGCACTATTTCTTTCAGATCACCCAGCACTGTGGATTGGATTTATAATGCTAATGGTTACTCCATGTACAGATTGGTACTTAATCTTTACTGAAATAGCAAAAGGTAATGTAGCACTTTCTACAGCGATTTTACCAGTAAATTTAATTTTGCAAGTACTACTACTTCCCATTTATTTATTTTTATTCGCTGGTGTTATGAAGACTGTAGCGGTTTCTGTTTTAGTAGAAAGTATTGTTATCGTAATCGTCTTACCATTTTTACTTGCACACGCTACAAAATTCATTATGAATAAACTGAAAAAAGCTGAAACGCTCGAGAATAAACTCATTCCGTTTTTCAGCTCTGCCCAAATTGTATTTTTAAGTTTAGCAATCGTAGCGATGTTTGCATCACAAGGTAAATATTTACTACAAAATATGAGTGTCGTTTTATTATTACTCATTCCTGTTCTATTGTTCTTCATCATTAATTTTGTACTAGGACAATTTATCGGGCGCGTTATGCGTTTATCTTATAAAGATACAGTAAGTCTAAATTTAACAACGTTAGCAAGAAACTCACCTGTTGCTCTTGCTATTGCTGTGACTGCTTTCCCTGACGAGCCTCTTATTGCACTTGCACTCGTTATTGGACCGTTAATTGAACTGCCAGTACTTGCTTGTGTTTCACAAGTGTTGTTACTTATTAAGAAAAGACGGCAATATATATAATAAAAAACGTCCTATAGCAGGACGTTTTTTATTTTTGAAAAATCTCATACAACACTTATTTCTTATTTATCATTACAAATGAAATAACCGAAACTAGAAACGTAATAATACCAATTATAATAAATACAATAGAAGCTGAAATTAACTCTAAGGAATATCCCGTTATTGCAATTCCAACCGGGGTTGATACTAATAATAACGAATTTAAAAAACCAAAAAATCTTCCTTGCACTTCATTTGGAATTAACTTTCTATACAACACTCCAAAATATATATTACTTACCCCAAATGCAATTCCTGACAGAAAATAATAAACTGAAAATAATACCGGATTTAACGTCGTACCCATTGCAGCATTAAAAACCCCCATAATAGCTGTAAATATAAAAGCAGTCGTAATCGTTTTATATGTACGAATCTTTTTCGTAATAAATGCTCCTATTAAAATCCCTATCGGTGATGCCGCAAAAACTATACTATACCATCCCGTAGAAAGGTCCATTTCTCTAACAACTATTACTTGTAGCGAAAGCATACACGCCGCTCCAAGTAAATTAATAAGCGCAGCGCTCATAAGCAATGTTTTCAATGATTGATTACTATTAAATATGGAGAAACCCTCTTTAAAGTCTTCGTAAAAAGGCTTTTTCTTTTCTACTTTTAATTCACGTGGAAATTTAATTTTCATTAAAATTAAAAATGATATAAAAAATGTAATTGCATCTAACAAAAATACTCCATGAAAATTAAAAATACTAATTAAAAGGCTAGCCATTAAAGGAATGGCTACCGATATGGTTTGTATTGATATTTGCCTCAGCGTAATCGCCTGTTGAACATGCTTTTCTTCCACATATGTTACTAATGCTGCATTTGAAGCCGGAGTAAATAAAGCACTCCCAATTGAGCGTATTATAAGTAAAATTAGTAACGGAATGTATAGCATTTTATTATAAAATGCTATAACTGCAATTAAAATCATGACGATACATCTCATAACATCCGCAATTATCATAAGCTTTCTTCTTGACATTCGATCTGCTAACGTTCCTGTTACAGGTGCAAATAAAATCGCCGTCGTCGCAATTGCAACGTTTACTCCAGAAACAAGTAATGGAGAGTTCGTTAATTTCATTACCCATAACGGTAAAACGAGCGTAACCATAGAATTACCTATTAAAGAAATGCAACTTGCTAAGAAAAAATACGAAAAAATTTTATTGCTCCAAATACTTGTGCTATTCTCTTTTAAATCCTCAATTTCATTATTCACTGCATCCTCCATTTTCCTCTTGTATATTTTCTTTAATTCTTCCTCACCACCTTTCAAAACCTCTATTTAAATGAGAAAAAACCTTCTTCAAAATAAGAAGAAGGTTTACTTATAACCGCATCTTATCTATTAGGAATTTTAGATCCTACAGGATTTAGCACCTTTATATCACATAAGGTTGCTGAGGCTTCGAAGGGCCAGTCCCTCCACCTCTCTTAATAAGAAGTTTTTATTTAATTATCTAAATTCATTATATTTTACATCAAAATAATTTCAATATGTTTTTTTATACAGTTAAAAGAAGATGACATCTATCATCTTCTTTTAACAATTTTGTCGTTACGTTAACAAGACCTTTCTAATTAAAAATGATAGGAAACGTAAATATAACGAAAGCTGCCCAAAGTCCGTAAATTGGTAAATACTTCGTAACGGCATCTTGGATAGCTGTCGGTCCTGATTTGCTTTGCAAGAAACGCATATAGGAAAACATAATCCAAATTAAATTTGCCCAGATCAGTATGTTTACCCCTAAAACAGCAAGTCTATTAGGTGTAATCCCGTAAGAAGAAAGTCTGAATACAATGGCTGATAAAGCGACAGTGTCAATAATAAGCGCCAGAACAATTAAGGCAAAATTTATATAATCTGAAATGTTCTTTTTCTCATCCGAATCACTCTCAACGATAGAAAATATGGTAACGGCCAACACGCCAAGGAGTATTCCGTTGAAGGCCATTAAGAAATTGCGGTCCAAGAAAGGATTTTTCCCGACCCATATAACCGTTATAAGATAGATTAGCAACGTAATCAAGACAAGTGGACTAAAAATTTTAGATATGTATGGTGTAATATTTTTAGCAAGTTTAAGATTCAATGATACTAAGTATGCAGCCACTACAGCGAGAGCGGCAGCTCCAAATAAAACAACATTACTAAAATAGAACTCTCCTATATCCAAGTCAACAAAACTAAATAATCGCATGGTGAATACTGCTAGTATCATTCCACTCACTGCCATGCTCGCGTAGAGAAGACCATATTCTAAATTAAATTTAATATAAGCTAATCTTGTATTACCTTTTGAATATTCATTTCCTGTAAATGCAAGTCCCAATAAGACCCATAACAATATAGGAAGATGTAAATACGCAAGGATACTGCTGTCTTTATAATTTAATGGCAACATATTAAGATACAACCCGGCAATTAGGAACAACGCTGCAAGGAAATAAATAATACTTTTTTTCGGGGTATTATTGTAAACAAAATAAGCAGCGATAAAGGGAATTACACCAAAAGCTAGGTTAATTGGAGCAATTGCTTCCTGCTCTACAAAGTGGAAAATGATCCTGGTGCTTATGCCGGCCAGAATAGCTAAAAGGCCCATGAATAAGAAACCTTTTTGAAACAAAGATGTTTTTTCTTTATTTACTTTCTCCTTGAAATGCAACCTTTCATACCAAGCACCTAGAACTTGAGAATCAGGGTTTTGGTCCCATGCTTGTGAGAATGCTTTTTTAAAAGCTTTCGGATCTTTTCTATACATCTTCTCCAACTCATGGGGGTTATCCATATTTTTAACAATCAAATTGTTAATGTTCATAGTTATACCTCCTCTAATTTTAAAAATAAGGTTGTTACCTTTTAACAAAAGCACCTCACTCATTTATTATGATTTTGATTTTAATACAAGTTTTATCGTTTTACAATAAAAAATTATTATTTAAAGATTTTTTTTTATCGTTAAATTTTATATAAAAGAAAAACAAAAGAGCATGACAGTTTTATGTCATGCTCTTTTAACAAATTAATTCTCAAATACAAAATTAATCTTATTATCTTTCCACTCTAATTTCGCATCAAATGTTTTCTCGCCCTTTTTAAAGCCTTTAATTAAATCGGTTTTCTCACCTTTTAAGAGCTTTGTCATATTCTTTTGCGAAATTGTTTTACTTAATATCTTCTTCGAGATGGTAAAGTCACATTGTGTCGTGTTGTAATTAGAACAGCCGTAAAACGTTGACTTATCAATTACATCGCCATCACATTTTTTACAGCTACCAACCTTTTTACCTGTTGTAAATTTCGATCCTTTTCGCTCAATCGATTCAACATGTAATCCAGTGAAATCCCACTTCTCAGACATTTCAACCGCATCTTCAATAATTTTAGCTGATAATTTTTTCGTTTGTTCCATAAAAGTTGCTGGTGATGCTGTACCTTCCCCAATTTCCGCAAGACGTTGCTCCCATTTTGCGGTCATTTCTGGTGAAGCTAGTATTTTGTCACCGATTGCGGTAATTAATACTTTCCCTTTATCGGTCGCATACACTTGGTTCTTCTTCACATCTATATATTTACGGTCTTTTAGCATCGTAATAATACCTGCACGGGTCGCTTCTGTACCTAAACCTTCTGTTTTCTTTAATACTTTCTCCAGCTCTTCATTCTCTAAATACTTACCAGCTGTTTTCATTAACGTAATAAGTTGTCCTTCTGTATAACGCTTCGGTGGTTGTGTTTTTCCCTCTTTCACTTTCACCTTTACAACTTTTCCTTCTTCACCTTCAGCTACAATTGGAAGAATGGTTTCGTCATCTTTATCGTCTTGGAAAATAACTTTACGCCATCCTTCTTGAATTTGCTGTTTTCCTTTTGAAATGAATTCAGCACGTTCATCTACAAGCGTTACAATTGTTGTATAGTCAAAGATTGCAACTTCATAATGAGCTGCAATAAGCCTTCTTACGATCATATCGTAAATTTTCTTTTCATCACCTGATAATCTGCTTGGGTTTGTAACTTGCTCTGTCGGAATAATGGCGTAGTGATCTGTTACTTTCTTTTCATTCACATAACGCTTATTATTCATAATCGATTCAACCGGAGCTGGTAATAAACCTTTATATTCATCAAACTGACTTAACTTCTGTAAAATATCAGGGAATGTTGCCGCTTCACCTTGTGTAACATAGTTGGAATCCGAACGAGGATAAGAAACAATCCCTTTTTGATATAGTGCTTGCGTTATATCAAGCGTCTTTTTCGGTGAAAACTTAAAGGCTTTATTTGCCGTTGCTTGCAGTGATGATAAGTTAAATAAAAGCGGCGGCTGAAATTCTTTACGCTCCGTTTTCATTTCCTTCACTACTGCCGTTTTACCTTGGCAAAATGCCGCAATTTTATTCGCCATATCAGGGTCTTTTAAGCGGGATTCACTATCCTTCTCCCATTTCCCCTCATACTTCTTTCCTTCTATATTAAAGGTTGCGAACACTTCCCAGAACGGCTCTGACTTAAAGTTTTCTATTTCCTTTTCACGCTTTACGATTAACGCGAGTGTCGGTGTTTGTACACGACCAGCTGAAAATACATCATTCATTCCTTTTTTCTTTAGCAAAATACTAAACACACGCGATGCATTCATACCAACAACCCAGTCAGCACAAGATCTTGTGTATGCTTCGTAATACGTATTAATCGTGTCTGATTCATCAAGCAAGTTTTTAAATCCTTGGTAAATAGCTTGCTTCGTTAAAGAGGAAATCCAAAGACGCTTCATTGGCTTTTGCACGTTGCAAAGGTTAATAATATTTCGTACAATCAATTCCCCTTCACGCCCAGCATCGCCCGCGTGAATAATTTCTGTTACCTGTGGATTATGTAACAGCTGTTTCACAACGTTAAATTGCTTATACTTCGACTTTGTTACTTCAAATTGAAAACGCTCTGGAATCATCGGTAACGTATCAAGTGACCATTTTTTCCACTCTGCATGATAATGTTCTGGATTACATAACTGCGTCAAATGACCAATTGCCCATGTACAGTACGCTCCATTTGGAAATAACTCATTCGCTTCTACTTCTAAATATCCATCTTTCCGGCGATATTTAAATTGTGAAACAAGAGCCAAACCTTGATCTGGTTTCTCGGCAATAATTAATTTCATTTTATAACTCCCTATCTGTATTCCACTGTTACTTTCATTGTCTATCTGTTTAGAAGCGATGATAAAACAACAATCTTATTTATCATTCGCGGGTTGTCCCAAGTAATGGGATAACTATAATATTATACGCTTATTCTTTATTGCTTCACAATAGAAACTCATTATATAACACTTTCTTTCACATGTTCACACGTAAAAAAATCAAACGCCACCTTGCTTTCATTTATGAAATTGTGCAGATAATATGCAGATATAAATAAGCATAAGTACTCTCTATATGAACATATGATGAAGTGAATGATAGGACAGGGAGGTATCATGATGTTTGCTTATACATTAACTGCCTTAATGCTTTGCTGTATCTCAATTATTATTACATCATATATTTCGAAACGTAGTGGTACCCTAATGGAGTATATGGTATTTATTATGTCTTTTAGTATGAGTATCGGTTTAAGTATAGGTTTTTATTTAGGTATTCTATTTAAAGGAGAATTGCTATATTCTACTTTGCTTGCGATTTTAATTAGTGGTTGTATCGGCTTTTTAGTTGGTCTACGTTTTCATCTATATACTGCTTTAGAAGGAATGTTCTCTGGGGTAATGGCAAGTATGATGGGAGCAATGATTACAGAAATGCTAAATGCGCAACAAGCTCATAGTATACTGTTTATCAGCCTTTTATTTACTATAACGATTACTATGTCATTTATAATTCAAATTTTATCAGAAAGGTTTTCTACTGTGATCCACCGATGCTTTTTGTTATTGCTTTCAATTAGTGTTGTAATTATTGTTTCGGTATTCATAACATTCCCCGATTTTACTCCTTCAACTTCACACGAGTATAAACAACATATGCACTAACACTTAAAACAAAATTATTAAATCAGAAACCTTAGAAGAAGCCATACTTTTAGGTATGCAAGAGGATTTCTCTGTAACGAATGTATTAGCAGTTCTCCTATTTATTAGGGCTTTATTTCTTAAGAAACAATAACACTGTGATTATTAAATTAGAAAAAGGTAACCAAAATCCTCTTCACAAAAAAACGTATGATTGTGTATAATAAGAACTAATGTTCCTTTCGGGGATTCACTAAACCTAAATTACACTTATATATCAAATAGAAGAGGATTGATATACCATGAAAATTGATAGACCCAAAATTTCACCAGAGTTATCTTCAAAAAATTTTCAAGATATTTTTTATGAAGAAGATCCTACACTAGAAATGTGTGAAATTATCGATTCCACTTTCGAAAATGAATCTGTGGATAGAGTACGATTATATGATGCCGTGATAAAGAATTGTAAGTTCACGAATACAGACTTTAGCAATATTGATATTACAGATGTTTGTTTTGAAAACTGTGATTTATCAAATGTTAATTTAAGCAATTCTTCTGTTCACAGAGTTGAATTTAAAAACAGTAAATTAATCGGGGTTAATTTTACAGAATCTAGCTTAGGAAATGTTAAATTTGAGAATTCTATTTTGAACTTAGCTGCATTTGGAAATTCTAAACTAGAAAAGATTGTATTTAATGAAACTTCATTAAATAGTGCAGATTTTTTTGACTGTAAACTAAAAAAAGTTGAATTCCAATTATGTAGCCTTGACGAAGCTAATTTTGACCAGACATCACTGAAGGGGATCGATATTAGCTCTTCTAATTTTAATACTCTGACAGTTTCAGTGAGCGATTTAAGGGGATGTAAAGTATCTACATATCAAGCTGTTCAGTTTGCGACTTTATTAGGATTAATAATTAAAGATTAGTATTTCGAAGATAAAAAGAACCCTATCCCGAATCATGGATTTTTTAATTGTCCACGATTCGAGATAAAGTTCAAATAAATTAGTGATGACTTTCTTATTATTTAACTACAGCTTGTTTTCCTTTGACATGTTCATTATTTACACTCATAAACGCTTCAATCTCTTCAACTTCTCTAATGATATCTTTTGACAAGTTTTCGTATCCGTCTTTCGTTACAAGAATATCATCTTCAATACGAATTCCAATCGATTCTTCTTCAATATAAAGACCAGGTTCAATTGTAATAACCATGCCTTCTTCTAATACTCTATCTTTGTATGTCCCTACATCATGCGTATCTAAACCAAGGAAATGGCTGACACCATGATAATAATATTTTGATAACTCTTCATCTTCTTGAATTAAACCAACCGCTTTACACCCTTCTGCAAGTACTTTTTTAGCATGCTCATTTAATGCAGCGAACTTTAAGCCTGGCTTAATAATCTCTGTTGTTTCTTTCAATGCTTTTAATACGATATTATAAATTTGTTTTTGGCGACTAGAGAATGTTCCATTTGCTGGGAATGTATAACTAATATCAGCGTTATAGTAGTCTTTTTGAGCGCCTAAATCTAGTAATACTAAATCACCATTTTGAATTTGCGCATCATTATCTTCATAATGAAGAACTGTAGCATTTTTCCCACTTGCCAAAATTGTATTGAACGCATGATGCTTAATGCCAGATGACTTCAGTGTGAAATCAAACTGAGCTTCTAATTCATATTCCATTATGTCTGCTTTTGCATGCTTAAGTACATTGTAAATACCGTCTTTCGTTACAGCAATCGCTTCTTTCATAATTTCAATTTCTTCTTCTGTTTTAAACACTCGCAATTCACAAATATTCGGATATACATTACCAATTGTTACGTGTGGATATTGTTCTCTTACATGTTTAGCAAATGCTAGCGTTTTTGTCTCTGTACCATTCCACTCACGACGCTCTAAATCTAAATATAGATGCTTCACATTTTCTGTGAAGAGTATATTTGACATTGTCTTCTCAAAACTATCTAAATATACAACTTTCTTTATACCAGAAATTTTCTCTGCTTCTTCTTTAGAAACTGTTTTACCGACCCATTTTTCCATTACTGGATCTGATTTTTCAATGAAAAGTGTCTCTTCTACACAATTCCCAAACTTTTTCAGCATAAAAATAACATTTGGTTCATCGATTCCTGTTACATAATAAAAATTCCGATTCGGCACAAACTTATAATGTGCATCCGCTGACATATGAGGTGCTTGACCAGCAAATAAAATTGTAATCGATTCATCTGGTAATGTGTTTACTAATCGTTCTCTATTTTGAGCAAAAAATGTTGATTTCATAATAATCCCCCTAGCGTTCTATGTATGATTAAAAAATAATTATCTAATCAATTCATTTTATTATTGTTACAATTTTTCGTCAATTTTTAACCTTTTTTGATGGTGTTGACATAATTAAAATTACACGTTAAAATAACTATACATTAGTAAGCAACTAATGTAATTAAATTAAATTAGAGGTGAAACAAATGAAAAACATTTTATTACGTATTAACGAATTATCAAAAAAAGAAAAAGCAACTGGATTAACAGTTGATGAAAAACAAGAACAACAAATGCTACGTCAAAACTATACACAAACATTTCGTGGAAGCTTAGATTCCATTTTATTAAACACAAAAATTGTTGATCAAAATGGTCTTAACGTGACACCAGCCGCATTACAAGATGCTCAAATACGTTTAAAATTAAGCAAATGAGTTCCGCGCAAAAGAATTTCAATAAAACATAAAAAGAGCTGGATTTCCTATTTAGAAATTCCAGCTCTTTTTATTGTTTTTTCTAATTTAGCATACGAGCGATACATAGCAATTCTCCACGATACAATCATTGCAAAAGCGAGTAAGAAAAACATTCCACTTAACTCTGCTAAGTCAATCGATTGACTTAAATACGATTTCATTACTACTCGCACTGCTAATAATCCAACTAAAATAAATATAAATGCTTTTGACGGTTTCATATATATTTGTTCATTTCTTATTTCAAACTTCGTTGTTTTAATAAGGAATATAGAGAAAATAAGTCCTACAGTAATTGCTTCTACTATTTCTAATGACGTTAACCGAAACGCTGGTAAGAAGTACATCATAGCACCAGTACTCATAAAAAATGGGGGCAATATAATTTTCTTTTTCGTTACCGGTTTTTTCGCTGCTTTAAAGCGAAGAAACATGACACCAACAGCCATACAGACTGCTACAATACTTGATAAAAGTGCTATCATACTTTCCACTCCTATCTATTTAAATGACTTTTTGAGCAAAATCATAAATTAATAAGTAACTACAAGCACCATTATAGAATTTCTTCATTATATCCCTCCTGCTGTAAACTTTCCATATTCGCTGCAATCATTTTACGCAAAGTTTATGAACGGAATATGAACAAAATATTACATTCAATTTTCAAACAAAAAAGCCATTTTGCAATTAATATTGCAAAATGGCTTTTAACTTATTTTAAATCGTCATTTGTAAAAGCACCTGGAAGTAATTGCTCAACAGTCACTTCTTTTTCATCGCCTTTTACATTCGTTAGTAATACAGGCATTTTCGGATCACAAAATTCAGCAATTACTTGTCTACAAGCACCACATGGTGAAATTGGTCCGTCCGTTTCTCCTGTAATAACTAAGTAACTAAAGTCGCGCTCACCTTCTGATACTGCTTTAAAGATTGCTGTTCTTTCTGCACAGTTACATAAACCATAAGAAGCATTTTCTATATTACAACCAGTATAAATTTTACCTTCTTTCGTAACTAATGCTGCCCCAACAGGAAATTTTGAATACGGAATATATGCTTTTTCTAACATCTTATTTGCTTCTTCAATATATTTTTTCTTATCCATATTATTTCCCCCTCAAAGTAAGTGTAATTATGATTAGTCAGTAATAACTGTATGAACTAATTTAGGAGCCACTGCTGTTTCAGCGATAGAAATGTTCTCATAAATTTTCGCTTTTACATCTTCTACATTTTCGCGATTTGCATAAATCGTTACGAATGGCTCGCCTTCTTTTACTGCATCTCCAACTTTTTTACGTAACATTAATCCTACTGCTAAATCGATTTCATCTTCTTTTGTTGCACGACCAGCACCAAGTAGCATAGCTGCGATACCGATTTCATCAGCAACAATGTTAGAAATAACACCTGAAGTTTTAGCAGGTACATCAATTACATATTTCGCTTGTGGCATTTTTTCTGGATTGTCTACAATCGAGCTATCTCCACCTTGATTGCTTAAGAACTCTTTAAACTTCTCAGTTGCTTTTCCGTTCTTCATCACTTCAATTAACATTTCACGCGCTTCTTCTAATGTATTAGCTTTTTTCGCAAGTACAACCATCTGACTTCCTAATACGAGTACTAATTCTGTTAAATCTTCTGGACCTTCACCTTTTAATGTATCAATTGCTTCTTTCACTTCTAGAGCATTACCGATTGCAAAACCAAGTGGTTGTGACATATCAGAAATAACAGCCATTGTTTGACGTCCTACATTATTTCCGATACGTACCATTGCATGTGCTAATTCTTTTGCATCTTCTTCTGTTTTCATAAACGCGCCAGCACCTGTTTTTACATCAAGTACGATTGCGTCAGCTCCAGCTGCAATTTTTTTACTCATAATTGAACTTGCAATTAGAGGAATTGAGTTAACAGTTCCTGTTACATCGCGTAATGCATAAATCTTTTTATCTGCAGGTGTTAAGTTTCCTGTTTGTCCGATAACAGCTACTTTGTCACGGTTTACAATATCAATGAACTGCTCTTTCGTAATTTCAACGTGGAATCCTTCTACTGCTTCTAATTTATCAATTGTTCCGCCCGTATGTCCTAAACCACGACCAGACATTTTTGCTACTGGTACATCTAAAGCAGCTACTAATGGCCCTAATACTAATGTTGTTGTATCACCAACACCACCAGTTGAATGTTTGTCTACTTTAATTCCTTCAATTGCAGATAAGTCGATTGTTTCTCCAGACTCCACCATTGCCATCGTTAAATCTGCACGTTCGCGATCTGTCATATCTTTAAAGAAGATTGCCATTGCAAGTGCACTTACTTGATAATCAGGTATACTTCCGTCTGTATAACCATTAATAAAGAATTTGATTTCTTCAGTTGTTAATTCTTTGCCGTCACGTTTTTTCGCAATAATATCTACCATTCTCATTACAATCACCATTCCTTTTTATATGATATGAATCTATTAAAATAATAAGCCTACGATTGTTGCTGATAAGAAGCTTACTAATGTTGCACCGAAAAGTAATTTCAAACCAAATCTTGCGACTACATTCCCTTGCTTTTCATTTAAGCTCTTAACTGCCCCTGCAATAATTCCAATTGAAGAGAAGTTTGCAAATGAAACTAAGAATACAGATATAATCGCTGTCGTTCTATCTGAGAAATTAAAGTTTCCTTGTGCTAAATCTGTCATAGCGACAAATTCATTTGATACTAATTTTGTTGCCATAATATTTCCGGCATTAACTGCTTCATGCCAAGGTACACCCATAATAAATGCAAATGGTGCAAATGCATAACCGAGAATTTCTTGGAATGAAATACCGATTACACCTTTAAATACTGCATTAATGAATGCGATAAGAGCAACGAAACCAATTAACATAGCTGCTACTGTAATCGCAACTTTAAATCCATCAATAATGTATTCCCCTAATACTTCAAAGAAAGTCTTTTTTTCTTCTTCTTGTACTTCTAACATATCTTCTTCATCAGTAACTTCATAAGGATTAATAATAGAAGCAATAATAAAGCCCCCGAATAAGTTAAGCACTAAAGCGGTTACAACATATTGGGGTTTTAATAACACCATATACGATCCAACGATAGACATGGAAACGGTAGACATTGCAGATGCACATAATGTGTACATTCTTTTCTCTGGCAATAATCCTAATTGTTTCTTAACTGAAATAAACACTTCAGATTGTCCTAAAATCGCAGAAGCAACAGCGTTATATGATTCTAGTTTCCCCATTCCATTTACTTTACTTAATGCTAGACCGATAGATTTCACAATAATAGGTAACACTTTAATATGTTGCAAAATACCGATTAAAGCTGATATAAATACGATTGGCATTAATACACTTAAAAAGAATGAAAACTCTTTTTGATTTACTAATCCACCAAATACGAAATTTACACCGTCAGCGGCATATTTTAATAGCTCTCCAAAACCATCTGCTATTCCGCTAATTAATATATTCCCTACACTTGTATTTAATAATAGAAACCCCAAAATGAATTGTAATATAACCATCGTTATGATTGGACGATATTTGACTTTCTTTCTATCATTACTAGCAAGCCAAGCGATACCTAAAATCAATACGAGGCCAAAAACACCGATTAAGTATTTCATAAGCCATCTCCTCCCGTGTTCGTATCCGCTTACATTTCTTTCAATTGTTAAAGCAATAGATACACTTTACTTTGTGTATCTATTGCCCTTGACTTCACTAATGATTAGTAGTTATCTGTAGCACCTTTTGCATCATTTAATACGATTGCAACACTAGCACTTGCTCCAATACGAGAAGCTCCAGCAGCTACCATTTTGTCTGCATCTTCACGTGTACGAACACCACCAGATGCTTTTACACCAACGTTTGGTCCTACTGTTTTACGCATTAATGCGATATCTTCAGCAGTTGCTCCGCCAGTTGAGAATCCAGTTGAAGTTTTTACGAAGTCAGCACCAGCTTTTACTGATAATTCACAAGCGCGTACTTTCTCTTCATCTGTTAATAGACAAGTTTCAATGATTACTTTTACAAGAGCTTTTCCTTTTGCTGCTTGTACTACTTCATAAATGTCTTTTTCAACAAGTTCGTCGTCGCCATCTTTTAAAGCGCCTACGTTGATTACCATGTCAACTTCAGTTGCACCTTTTGCGATAGCATCTTTTGTTTCAAATGCTTTTGTTTCAGTCGTGCTTGCTCCTAATGGGAAACCGATTACAGTACAAACATCTACATCATGTCCAGCTAGTTCCTCAGCAGCTAGCTTTACCCATGTTGGGTTAATACAAACAGAAGCGAATTTATATTCCTTTGCTTCTTCGATTACTTTCATAACATCTTCTTTTGTAGCATTAGCTTTTAAAATTGTATGGTCAATTAACTTTGCAATATTCATTATCTTCACTCCTCATATCTTTTAACAACTTCATTCTAACTCTTAGTTGAACAAATGTAAATATACTTTTGAAATTTTGTTCATTCTTTTTAAAAAGGAATTTCCTTCTAGTAAATAAAGCGCATTCTAACTAAGAAATACTTCATATATAAATTCAAATTTTTTATATTAACAATGGTAGTATGTATCTCAATATCCATAATTATTTTAAAAAAGGCAATTTGTATTCAAAAATAATCCCATAATTCATACATAACAAAATAAAAGGCTTTCTCAAAATGAATATCTTGAGAAAGCCTTTTATTTCTAATCTTCTTTTTGATAATGTAACAATTCTTTCGCCGTATGCTGATCGATAATTAATACATTTGCATATCCGCCACGTAACGCACCATCAATTGCTTTTATTTTTCTATTACCACCTGCAACTAAAATAGAGCGTTTCTTTAATTTTAGTTCTTCTAACTCAATTCCGATGGTTCGCTTATTAATTTCTTCACTACTAATATTTCCGTCTCCATCAAAGAAACGTGAACAAATGTCACCGACCGATTGTTTTTTGAGTAAACTCGTTTCATCCTTATCGAAATAACCTAATCGGAATAATAGCGCTTCGTCTCGCACTGTTCCTACAGTGAAAATTGCAATATTCGCTTGTTTCCCCATTTCGATAATGTGATGAATATGTCGATCCTGCTCTACTAATTCTTTTGTCACTGCATTATCAAATATAACTGGAAGAGGTAGATTTCTTGGCGTCGTTTGAAAAGCATCTGCAAATAATGCAATGGTTTCATTTGCATATGTATTTACACTCGAATGGCTAATACCACCTTTTAGCTGGACAACTTCTACACCTTTTACATGTTGTGGTACGATTTTTCTAGCGATTTCATACATCGTCATTCCCCAGCTTACACCAACGATATCACCGTTTTTAACCGTCTTTTCCATATACTCAGCTGCATATTTACTTATATACTCTGTAATCGTTGCATATTCTGGCACTGGGGAAAATACAACATGTGCTTCTAACAAGTTATATTTTTCTTTCAGTAAATTGCCGACATTATCTAAATCAGCAAATGGATCGGCTATACTAATTTGAACAAATCCTTTTTCTTTCGCGTACTTTAATAGTCTAGAAATTGTCGGTCTTGAAATATTTAATTTGTTAGCAATTTCTTGCTGACTATAATCTGATTGATAATATAATCTTGCAACTTCAACACTTAATTGTTGTTTATCTTTATCCATAGTAACTCAATACAAATCCTTTCCTGTATTTCCTTTTCGTTACAAGCATTATACAGCTTTATGCAAGAAATTTCGACTACTGAATTTTATATACCTGAACTTCTACTCCGCTTAGTATATACAATGAAATTTAATCAATGGGGAGTTTGTCCCTCCCCTACTGATTATCATCCCTCACAAATTAGGCGTTTACGGGCGACTTATCTCCCATAATGTAGAATCTTTTTATTAAGCAAACAGGTCGGATTATTAAGAAACTCATTTTTAAAACTCAAATTAGTATGTAAGTGTGAAATAGTATTAGAATAAATAAGAGAAATAACCACTATTGATTATTTCTCTTTTCATATACATATTTATTTTTGGAAAAATAATCTAACCCCAAATACTAATAATACTGCGCCCGTAATACCCTCCATTATACGGTTCACTCGTTCTTTTCTTAAAAAAGTTCTTAATTGACGTATTAGCGAGATATAAAGCAAATACCATATTGCGGTCAAAGTCGTAAATGTGACTCCTAATAAAAGAAATTGGAGGAAATGATTTTGATTACTTACAATAAATTGAGGTAAAAAACTAAGGAAGAACACAGCAGTTTTTGGATTTAAAATTGCCGTAGTAAATCCTTGTCTAAAGCTTTTAATTGCCCCAATATTCTTAGAGTCCATTTCTATTGGACCTGACATATCTTCTTTTTTATGTAAGGCACTTTTAATTGACTTTACAGCTAAGTAAATTAAATAAAAAGCCCCAGCACATTTTATAAATGTAAATAACATAGCAAATTTCATTAGAATAGCAGAGAGTCCTAACGTAGCCATTATTGTATGAATCATCATTCCAGATATCGTTCCTAAAACTGTCTTTATCCCACCACTTTTACCATGCGAGATAGTATTTTTTGTAACTAGTGCAAAACCAGGACCAGGCATCATTATGATTAACATTGCTGTAAGGATAAATAATAGATAATTTTCCATGTTCTAGTATTTCCTTTCCAATTTTTAGTTTTGCTTACAGTATAGCTTTTTTCATTAAAACATTAAATATAAAAGACTTGATCAGAAATTTATATATCAAATTACAAGTCCACCTCTCACAAAAACAGGATAAAAAAATAAACAGCAGAACTAGTCCACTGTTTACTTCGCTACGCCTTCATGTAATTTTTCTGTATAATCTTTTACGTCTTTCCAGCTATCTTTTGCTGTATGTAAATCTTCTTTTATAAACGTAAACTCTTCAGGAGTAATTCCTTTTACGTTTTGTAATAAGTTATTATATTTTGCCCCTACTGTATACCATTGATTTGATATGTTTTGCAGTGCTGTAATTGCTGCATCAATCGTTTCAGTCATATTTGTTGTTTTATTTTTTACATCTGTCAAAATTGCGACTTCTGCTTGCGCTCCAGAAATTCTATCTTTTAAATTAGCGATTTCTCGTTCTGCATTTGCGATATCTTTTTTCGCGACGGCAATCATCGGTCCGCCAGCAAGACATGTTATTAGAGCTACGCAAAGTACGCCACCAGCAATAACCATATCATTACTCTTTTTAATCGAATCGTTATATGTATTTATTTGTTGCTCTAGAGCTGGAATACCTGCATTCGTACTTGCCAATATCGCTGTTAACTGATTTGTATCCTCTTTGAAACTATTTGTATCTTTCGCCATTCTATCGCGAAAAGCTTTCAAATTTCCTAATAATCCATCTACCTCATTTTGATTCTTTACAATATCCGCATACAACTTTTCTAAATCCGCTTTTAATTTTCCGCTATCCTTTTGATCAATCGCTATTAACATGTCATTATAATACGATTGAAAAGTATTATTGTAATTAATAATATTTTGATCCGTTTTCATAATTTGAGGCTTCATACTATTTAACCAATACGCCGCATTCATTTTTGCATCTCTTTGATGCTGAATCATATTCCCTTTAAGCTCACCATTAATCGAACTTATTTTGCTTAAATCCGTTTCTTGCTGATTTTGAATTAATTTTGCATATGAATCCATCGCGAATATGCTCGATGTTGTTTGTGCCATTACATCTTGGAATCCTGCTGGGCCAAGAGAGTAATCATTCGCATTTTCTTGTTGTATTTTTACGTTTTGTTCTGCTGCAAAAGTATGTAAAGGAAATGCGTTACTCGTTGCCACCCCAGCAATCATTAATGTTAAAAGACATTTCTTATAAAATCGTTTCTGCATACTTTTCACCTAGTTTCTTTATAAGAGTATAAAAAGCTCCTGCTCACAACTGAACAGGAGCTTCAAATCATTCATCAACACTTAACGCTCTAACGATTCGTATTCGATTATGCTTTTTTTGTGTCTACTACTTTAATGTCTTCAGCATAAATCTTTTCTGCATAGTCTTTAATGTTTTTCCAGCTATCTTTCGCAATGTTTAAATCTTCTTTAATAAAAACAAGGTCATTCGGACTAATTGAATCTACATTTTGAAGTAAAGAATTGTATTTTGACCCCATTGTGTACCATTGGTTTGAAATGTTTTGCAACGCTGTAATTGCAGTATCAATTGTATTTGTTAAATACTCCGTTTGTATTTTAATGTTTGTTAATCCTGCTACCTCTAATTGAGCAGTTGTAACTTGTCCTGTTATTTTTTGAATTTCAGCTTGTGCATTATCAAGCTCCTTTTTTGCTAATACGATTCCAGCTGTACCACCGCCTACAGCTGCTGTACCACCTGCAATTAACGCCACTCCTAACGGCGTTCCTGCACCTGTAGCAATAACTACTGCACCACCGATAATTGCAATTGGCCCTAGAGCTGTCGCAACTGATGAACCGATAATAATTGCATTATATTTACTAATTGCTTCATTGTACGTTGTAATTTGATTTTGCAATAGCGGAATTCCAGCGTCTTGACTAGCTAAAATAGATGTAATTTGATTTGCATCACCCTTAAAGTTTTGCGTATCCGACGTCATTTTATTTCGGAATTTCTTTAAGTCTTCTACTAACTGATCTACTTGCGCTTTATTTTCATTAATACTACTTGATAATCTAGTTAACCCTTTCGTAAGCGTCGCTTTATCTTTTGCATCAACCGCAGCAACTAAAGTATCATAATAGTTTTGGAATTTCGTATTGTAATTAATGATATTTTGATTTGTTGAAATAAGCTGTGGCTTCAATACATCTAACCATTGCTTCGCATTTCCTCTAGCTGTATCCTGGTGCTGAATCACTTTTCCTTTTAAAGCAGCATCAACAGACGATACATTTCCAAAGTTAACATTACCTTGTTTAATAATTGTTAAAGCGTACAGATCCATTACTAAAGCGTTTGAACCTGTTCTTTCCATTGCATCTTTTAGGCCTTCTGGTCCTAATGAGTATTCCTCATAGTCATTATAAGCTTTTGCTACCGCATGAACTGGAGCTTGTTTCACTGTACTTTCAGCTGCATACGTATGCGCTGGCATAATGTTTCCTGCTGCAAATACTGCCATAAGTGCTGATAGAGCCATTACTTTATAAGGTTTTTTTGTCATTTTTCTTCTCTCCCTATATCGTTACTTATTTTTAATGTACTTCAACGTTTGTAACGTAATCTTCAAATTGATTCGTTTGTTTATTCATTTCATCACTTACTTTTTTAATTTGGTTGAAATGTTTTTGTAGTAAACTACTATCTGTATATGTGCCTTCTTCAACATTTTTTTGAATTTGGATCATATTATTGTTTAAAACTTTCCAATCCGTTAACAACGTTTCTAAAGTTGTAATTTGACGGTCAATTAGTTCTGTAAAGCTACTTACTTGATCTTCAACGAATGTAATTTGTGTCGCCTCTGCTTCAGTTTGTGATAATTTTTGAATAAGTGGTAGAAGCTCTTTTTGTTTTTGCTGAATACGAAGAGCCGCTTCCCTCGTTTGACTATCGGCAGCATTTACAATTTCATTACTTAAAGTACCGATAGAAACAAAATCAATTGTTTTCGTTTGTGCAGTTTGATTTGTAATTGTAAATACTTGTTTACCGATATTAATAGAACCTTTAATAATTTCTTGAGGTCTATTCAATATAGTAGTTAGTTCAGCTTGAATTTCCCCTTGAATTCTTTTAATATCTTCTCTTAACTTCACAATATCTCCACTTGATCCTTGTAGTGTTTTTATTGCTTCATCAGCCTTTATCGATAAGTTATTACTATCTTTGTCTAATACTGCTTTAAATCGATTTAGTTCTAATAAATCTTGCTCCATACTCTCTTGGATGCTTTGTACTTGCAATTGTAATTTTCCATATGCGCCTGTAAAATCTGCTTTTGCCTGTTCATTTTCATTTACGTTTTCTGCTAGTTCATAGAGCTTACTATAATAGCTATTAAATCTAGTACTATACCTCATCATCTCTTGATTTAAGTCGATTAACTTCGGATTATATTCATCAATCCACTCTCTTACATTTGCCTTTGCAAATTTTTGATGATTCGTCAAACTACTCATCGCGTTCACCTTAATGTCTGGCTGTTGTAAAATAACTAATCCATATGCTTGTATAAGTGGTGATTGTGATCCTAACATTCTAATTGAATTCGATAATGTATTTGGAGCAATTACATTTTGTGCATATACTGTTTTCACTTCTGTTTGCCCCTCCTTAGCGTAAGCGCTTACAGGAATAAAACAACTCGTAGATACTGCTGTAACCAATAACCCTGTAATTAAAGTCTTTTTCACTTTAACTCCTCCTATGTATTAGCAACTATTACTATCGCATTTTATTATTCTATTTTCTTCCCCATAATTTGAGATGGTTAAAATAGAGAACGTTCTCACCGCAATCCATGTATGAACCACCTCTCTCGTATTGCTACAGTACTTACTTATCTTCACAAAACATTTTATTATTTTTTCATATGTGATTAGTATGAATAACATTGTATAAAATTTCTATTTTATAGCAATTTCCACATTCACACAGTGAATATATTACATAAAAATATTATTCATATTAAACTAAATAACGTACGTAAATATGAAATTCCGTTTTGTTTTCATATAAGTTTTATACTGTAAGGTCATTTAAACACAGCTATTTATATAACGTAAAGAAGTATTTTCATTCCCTTTATTTTCAAGCTTTCATGTCTTTATTTTAAAATATAATCCACTTTACTTTTTCAATTGAAATATCCATATATCACAACAAAAACCTCTACTTACTCACAGATGTAAAAATTATATCAATATATCTTTCGGATTCGTATGCAATTATGCATAGCGTATACACAAAAAGGATAGCTTCACTTTCGTAAAGCTATCCTTAAAAAACCTTCTTATTTTTTCAAATGATATGGTACTGTTGTAATAACAACATTTCTTTTATAGAGTAAATACGCACGAATGAGTAAACTAGACTGATTATGAAGAATGTTATGCCAACCTTTTTTCGGAATGAATTGTGGTATAACGACCGTAACTCGGTAATTTGATTCACTCGCTTTATACTGTACTGTATCAATGAACTTTGTTAGCGGTTGAATAATACTTCTATAATGAGAATGTAAAGTAACAAGCCTTACTTCAGGTTGCCACTTCTTCCATTTCTCTTCAAATTTCTTTTCCTCTTCTCTGTCAAAAGCGACATATACAGCAATAACTTGATCTGCTGAAAGAGACTTTGCATAGTTCAATGAGTTTTCTACCACATGTGTCATACCAGCTACTGGAACGACAATTACATTTCCTTCAATCGGAACAATCCGTTCACAAGTTTTTAAACTTAGTTGGTCTCCTACTGCATCATAATGCTTCTTAATTCGGTGGAATAAGAAGATAATTACAGGTAAGAAAATAAGGATTGACCAAACTTGTGCAAATTTAGTTAAAAAGAACATACTCATTACGATAAAACTAATGACTGCACCAATTAAATTGACCGTTAATCGTAAAGCCCATCCTTCCGGTTTTTCACGAAGCCATTTTAATACCATACCACTTTGAGAAAGGGTAAATGGAATAAATACACCTACTGCATATAACGGAATTAAATGCTCTGTTTGCCCTTGGAAAGCTACAATTAAAATAATCGATGCGATTCCAAGTATAATAATTCCATTTGAGTAACCTAGGCGGTCTCCTCTAATCGTAAACATTCTTGGTATAAACTTATCTTTTGCAAGGTTTACTGCTAATAACGGAAACGCAGAATATCCTGTGTTAGCAGCAAGGATTAATATTAAAGCTGTTGTACCTTGTATGAAATAGTACATGAAATTACGTCCAAATGTTTGTTCAGCAATTTGTGAAACAACTGTTACTTCTTTACTTGGAGAAATTCCGTAATAATAAGCTAAGAACACAATTCCTGAAAATAAAACTGCAAGTAATGCACCCATTGCAAGCAATGTTTTCGCTGCATTGTTTGGCGCAGGATCTTTAAAGTTCGGAATTGCATTTGAAATTGCTTCAACACCTGTTAAAGCAGAACTACCTGATGCAAATGCTCTTAGTAATAAAAATAAACTAATCCCTGCAACTGGTGTTCCAATCGGCGTGTGTAAAGCCTGCGAAACGTGCCCCGTTAAAATATTGTATATCCCTACACCAATTAATATAAATAGTGCCAAAACGAATAAATAAACAGGATATGCTAAAACGGAAGCTGATTCCGTTACACCTCTTAAATTTAAGATGGTAATAAATATAACAAATATAATCGCAATGATTACATTATGTGCATGTAAACTAGGAAAAGCAGATGTGAGCGCATCTGTACCTGCAGACACACTTACTGCAACAGTTAAAATATAGTCAACTAATAAAGATCCTCCAGCAATTAAGCCTGGATTCATCCCTAAATTTTCTTTTGATACAACATACGCGCCCCCGCCATGCGGATAAGCAAAAATAATTTGACGATAAGATAAAATAAGGGCCGTCAATAACACTAATACCCCAACAGCGATCGGAATGGAATACCAATAAGCGATCGCTCCAACACCTGCTAAAGCAATTAAAATTTGCTCTGGACCGTAAGCAACTGATGACAATGCGTCAGAAGATAAAATAGCTAAAGCTTTCGTTTTATTAAGCTTCTGTTCTCCAAGCTCTGTTGATTTTAACGGTCTTCCAATTAAAAATCTTTTAATAGATGAAACCACTGCTGTCCACTCTCCAATAATTTTGTACGAACTTTTCTGCTAGTTATAGCGGATAAACGATTTCTTCAGAAAACAAAAAATGTCTACAAGCCATAACGAAATAGACTTGTAGACATTATTTTTTTTGTCGCACAAGCTCCACCTTCCTTCTCAATATAACGCTTACGAGGTTAGCTGTCGGATTCGGGCCTATGAGTAGCCCTACCTTTTTCAAGGATTCACCCCATTGGATTAAGAACTAATCCATAAGAACGGGTCCCCCGCACCATGCGGTTTCAGCGATTTAGAAAATTGAAACTGTGGATTATAATACTCCTTTATTTTCAAAATGTAAACAAAAATTTTTAAAAAGAAAAAATTAAAATGATGGCGCATAATCCGCTGGTAAATATACATAATGAATACTAAAAAATCAATAAAGGAGATCTATATGTCTAAAGAAAAGAAGCCTATTTTTTCCGATTCCTATTTAGATGCATTAGCAAATGAAATTAATCAATTATACGGTAAACGTGAACAGGAAATAAATTTGACAGATAGAACAAAAAGAAATAAATGATTTGTCATAAAAAAAGAAAGCAATACACTTATATATTGCTTTCTTTTTTATTTTTTCATACATCCAATTGTATTGCTGATTTGTTAAAGGTCATTTCTTCATACACTTTCAAATTTTGATATACTGCTCCTAATAATGGTGCTTCTATAGAAAATTGTTCCGCTACATCTAGTAAGTATCCTTGTAAGTGCTTCGCTTCAATAGACGAACCTTTTTCCATATCACGCTGCATCGATGACTTCATATTATACGAAATTTTATCAATTATTTTCATATGTTCTTGGACAATATTATCTTTAATTGGTGCTCCTACACATCTCATAATTTCCATACATTCTTCAAATAAGTTTTGGATAAAATCGCGTCCACCTTCGCTTTCACGAATCGGTCCTATCGGTGCACTCATTAATGTTGTCACACCTGACATTACAGTGATAAATAAATATTTATGCCACATATCTTGCGTAATGTTTTCACTTAAAATAAAACTAGATTTCGTACCTGCAAATGCTTTAGAAATATGCTTTATTCTCTCTGAATCTTGAGACTTCATTTCTCCAAACATAAGTCTATTTGCAGCGCTAGTTTGTACAATTTCTCCTTGATCGTTTAACGTCGTCTCGATAAAACATAAACCACCAATTACTTTTTCCTCACCGAATTCCTTTTGTAATAGCGATACATGAGCAATACCATTTAGCAACGGAATGATTACAGTACTTTCACCTACAAACGGCTTCAAATCTTGAATTGCCTCGTTTAAGTGATACGCTTTTGTTGAAAATAGAATCACATCAAATGGAGCAGTTTGATCTTCTTTCGTTATTAATTTCGGTTGAAAGGAAAAATCTCCGTTAACACTTCGGATTACAAGTCCCCTTTCCTCCAATTGTTTTTTCCGTTTACTACGAACAAGAAAAGTAACATCTTCTCCTTTTTCTACTAAGCGTCCCCCAAAAAATCCTCCAACGCCTCCCGCTCCTAATACTAAAATACGCATACAACATCCCCCTTTTCAAAATACAATTTTATAACATTCAGTATACATAACATTATACATGTCCCCTACTAAATAAGCTGAATTTTCATTCTTACTCAAGTATAAAACAGTGGTTATTTTCAAATGAATTTGGGCATGTTGTTTTTATAGCATATTTGGAAAGGAAACAATGTAAATGGAGGCAATACATACAATCGAGGAAAAAGATGTAACAACAGCTATATTTCAATTTATATTCCCGTTTTCTTTTAAAACTGGTTATGAACAAAATATGTTCCCTTTCTTACAGAAAAATGACTTTCGTCCTTTTCGACTCGATCATCTTGAAAATGAAAATACATACTACGGAAAGTTTCAAGTTTCACATCAAAATATGGAAGCATATTATCTTTCATTTACAAATAAAATACTCTTTCCTCACTCAGAGCATCAAAAAGGATTGCAGCGCTATTCTAAAGATCTTAACTTAACTGGACATTTAACAACAAATCTTATTTCCGTTCCATTCAACATTCATTCTATTGACGTAACACTTTGTCCTTATGAGCTTGGCTTCTTAACAATTCGGACAGAAGTAGAAACCGCTCCAAACATAACATTATCAGAAGCAATTGAATTTGCGGCCCGTTTCCGTGTACTTGAAACTAAAAATGATACAAACGAGACTATTTGTATTGAATGTAATGGAAAAAAGTATTCCCAAGTGGAAAGATTCATTTTTGGTTATTTATTTCATGGCGTAACAGATTTCTTTGAGAAGAAGAGATTAAGAAGTTCTTACTTTCAAACCTTTCCTTTCTTTGAAGATCAGCGAATGTACGTACAAACTTTATTATCTATAAAAGAAGATATGGAACTGAATGAAGTGGATGTTTATCGTACTTCTAGTCTTTCCGGGTTAACAAGTGATGGCAAGGCATATGTGAGTGCAAATAATCTGCCTTATATTCATGATTATTTAAAACAACACGCTTACCAAAGATGGGCTCCGAATCGCTATTTCATAATGGAAGAACATATATTCACATGTGTAACAAATGAAGGAGAACGCGAATTTACTAAACTTGCGAGTCAAATGTATGGGGAGTTTTATTACGCTTTATTATTAAATCTATTTCATAAAATTGTTTTATTGAAAATGGCAAACGCTTATGCTGAATTAAACATTGAACAAGATACAAATGAAATAGAGAAATTAATTTATTCAATCAATTCGTTTACGGCGAATTACTTTTCTTTAGAGCTAGTATCCCAATCACAGAGTGAAGATATTTTCTTCCGCTTAAGAAAGCTTTTTAACATCGAGATACTATACTCGAATGCAAAACAAAATCTTGATAGTTTGTTTAAATATCAAGAAAATGTTGCTTCAAAAAAAGATAGCCTTTTACTATTAATTTTAACGCTCTACTCTGTAGTAGGCCAAATGTTAGGGTTTACTATGATTGATCTGTTAAGAAACACCGATTCAAACAAAATATCATCGCCACTTGAATTTTTCGCGCTGTTAATAGCAATTAGCGGCATAGTCATTTCACTTATTTTAGGTGCGCAAAGTTTATACCAATGGAGTCTACAACATAAACGAAGAAAAGCATGGGTAAAACAAACTGTACTTTCTGCTGTGAGAGAGAAAGATGATAAGAAGTAAAGAAGAGTATTTTTACATTGAAGTATGTGGTACGCTACAGTAATTGAAATTTTTATCAGCGATTTTCAAATTATATCGGCGCAACTCGAAATATATCAGCGATTTTCAAATTATATCGGCGCAACTCAAAATATATCAGCGATTATTTAAATATATCGACTTACCGACAAAAAACGCCAAAAAATCAAATATAAAAAAGGCTAATCCAAAAATTTAGATTAGCCTTTTCCCTCTTACTTCTCTGCTTCGATTTTCTCTAATGCAGCAGCTACTTGTTCTTCCGTTAATTCATGTTGTATTACGTAGCGGTTACGTGGGCTTACACGGCATTCGTGAGAACATGCACGTAAATATTTCGCCTCGTTTTCTTCAGAACATAAAATTTTCTTGTTACATTCTGGATTTGCACAGTTTACATAGCGCTCACAAGGTTCACCTGTAAAGTGGTCTTTACCAACGATAACATGTTCTTTTTGGTTTACTGGTACAGCGATACGCTCATCGAACACATAACATTGTCCATCCCAAAGCTCACCTTGTACTTCTGGGTCTTTTCCGTACGTTACAATACCGCCGTGAAGCTGACTTACATCTTCATAGCCTTCACGAACTAACCAACCAGAAAACTTCTCGCAACGAATTCCACCTGTACAATAAGTTAAAATCTTTTTGCCTTCAAGTATTTCTTTATTTTCACGAATCCAATCTGGTAATTCACGGAATGATTCGATATCAGGTTTGATCGCACCTTTGAAGTGACCTAAATCAAATTCATAATCATTTCGCGCATCAATGATAACTGTATCTTCTTGTTTCATTGCTTCATAAAAATCTTTTGGCTCTAAATACTTCCCAGTTATTTCGTGTGGGTTAATGTCATCTTCTAGACGAAGTGTAACTAACTCTGGACGAGGACGCACGTGCATTTTCTTGAATGCATGACCATCAGCTTCATCTATTTTAAATACGATACCGTCAAAACGTGGATCATTGTTCATTGCTTCCATGTATTTCTCTGTTTGTTCTACAGTACCAGAACAAGTTCCGTTAATACCTTCTTTAGCTACAAGGATTCTTCCTTTTAATTCAAGTGAATTACAAAATGCTAAATGCTCTGCCGCGAATTCTTCTGGGTTTTCAATTGTTGTGTACATGTAATATAGTAATACTCTGTATGGTTTTGTAGTTGCCAATGTATTTCTACCACCTATCTAATTTTTAAAATCATGTATAAGTTAACGTTCATATCAAAACATATATAATAAGAAAATGAATCCCATTTCCTTCTCTTTATACTATTTTCTATCAGTTAACAAAAATAAAAAACAAGATTACACACCAAAACACTGTGGTTATGTTGTAATCCCAATATATTATATATCATACAAATGCAATTCCATCAATTAATATGCTGTATTATCGGCTTTATGTTCACATAAATTTCAAAAATAGCCCTTTAATTCATTATGTTTCCCCGCCTCATCACACCATAAACTCCCAATTTTTAATAATGCCACACCATTCATTGTATAAAGACATATAATTTGCACTAAGGAAACATTTATGTTCAAATAAAAATATCATCTAATACATTTAAATGTATTGAAATAAACAATAAGAATACTTACAATAATTTCATCAAGTTAACATTTCAAAGGGGAAAACTACTATGAATAAAGATATATCAAAAGATGAACATGTCCCTTCTCAAAGTACAACTGTTCAATCAGCGCATTTAGCATTAAGCGGACAAACGAAAGGCTTAAAAAGACTTTTACCATTCTTAGGTCCTGCTTTCATTGCTTCAGTCGCTTATATTGACCCTGGCAATTTCGCGACAAATATTGCCGCTGGATCACAATATGGATATTTATTACTCTGGGTAATTCTTGCTTCTAATTTAATGGCTGTATTAATCCAAACTTTATCAGCTAAATTAGGAATCGCTACAGGTAGGAACCTTCCTGAAATTGCTCGAGAAAACTTCCCAAAACCTGTTTCCATCGGCTTATGGATACAAGGTGAACTCGTTATTATGGCGACTGATTTAGCTGAATTTATCGGGGCAGCACTCGGATTGTATTTATTATTTGGAATTCCAATGTTACCAGCTGCTTTAATTACAGCTGCTGGATCATTTATTATTCTTGAATTTCAACGTAGAGGCTTCCGTCCATTAGAAGCGATTATAACAGGAATGATTTTTATCGTTGTTATCGCTTTTGGTGTACAAGTCTTTTATGCAAAACCGGAATTAAGTCCCCTACTTTCAGGACTTTTCATCCCAAAATTTCAAGGCGTAGACAGTATATTACTTGCAGCCGGAATTTTAGGTGCGACAGTTATGCCGCACGCAATCTATTTACATTCCGCCTTAACACAGCGCCGCGTAGTCGGAACAAATGATGAACAAAAGAAAAAGATTTTCCGCTTCGAGTTTATTGATATCATTATCGCAATGATTATCGCTGGAGCAATTAATGCAAGTATGTTAATTGTTGCTGCTGCACTATTCTTTAAAAACGGCTTGCATGTCGAAGATCTTGATGTCGCTTTTAACCAGTTTAGCAACTTAGTCGGTCCTGTATCAGCTGCTTTATTTGGAATTGGTCTCTTATCAGCAGGACTATCTAGCTCTTCTGTCGGTACAATGTCAGGTGATATTATTATGCAAGGTTTCATTCGAATGCATATTCCGTTATACTTACGCCGATTTATTACAATGATTCCACCATTAGTTATTATCGCTTTAGGTGTAAATCCAACTTACGCTCTAGTCATGAGTCAAGTCGTCTTATCATTCGGTATTGCCTTTGCATTAGTACCACTTATTATGTTTACAAGTAGTAAAAAAATTATGGGGGCACTCGTTAACCACCGCATAACTACCTTTATCGCTTGGATCATTGCTGTACTTGTTATCATTTTAAATATTTTCTTACTGTATCAAACATTTGTAGGGTAATGAAAGAAGAAGGCTGTCTCAAATTTCTGTTAAAGACAGCCTTCTTCTTTTTAAATTATAGATTTTCATCATCCATTTACATGACAGACCGTGCTTTCAACAAATTTTATAAACTCTTCTTCCTCCTCAATAAATGGAAAATGATTACTATATTCAAATGTCGACATTATCGCATTTGGCATAAGCTCCGCTACTTCCACTGCAAATTCATACGGACACTGTGCATCATAAATTCCAGCGTAAATATGGGCTGGTATATTTACATTCTCTAATTGTAAACGTAAATCAAATGTAGGTAACTCCTTATAAGAAAAATAATCAAGACGCTTTGATACTGTTTTACCGCTGTTCGGTCTAGCAATCATTTCATCATACGCTGTTTCATTATATAAAGACATCATTGTCCACTCTTTATTTACGGCACGCCTCTCATCAATTGTAGAAGCTACGTCCCTGAGCACTGCAAATATTTCTCTTAAACGAGCATTTTGATCATTATCTCTACAATAAATACTATTTTTATGATTCATATACTCAGCTGATGCACATAATCCGCCAGCTATAATTTTTACAAGCCTCTCTGGACACATTATCGCATATTGTAAAGCTAGCATTCCACCTGTTGAATGACCTGCATATGTCCAATCTTTAAAATTCAACGCCTCACGTATCGCTTCTAAATCACGTACTGCATCTACCATTCCCAAATTATATTTGGTGGTGTCATGTGTAGAATTTCCGCATCCTCTTAAGTTTATAAGGTACACTGTGTAATGATTCGTAAATGCAGAAGCAAATAAATTACCATTACTATTAAACTCACTGTATAAATGTGTTACACAAAGTGGTTTTCCTTCTCCCTTTTGAAAATACTCAAATTTCCCTCTATCAGTTTCGATATAATATTTCTCCCACATCAGCGTTTCCCCCTAATGTCTTTTTATATATTCTCCTTTTTCCGGCATTATCACACCCTTCTCAGTTCGAAAGTAAAGTGGTAATCCTTCCGAAAAAAATATACTTACCTTGGATGGATCCTGCCTTTGATGATGAATATGTAAATGTGGCTCACTTGAACTTCCTGAGTTACCTACTTGAGCAAGAAATTCTCCTTCATTTACATGTTGTCCTTCCTTCACTTTAATTGACCCTTTCTTTAAATGCGCAAGAACCAAAAATGTCCCTGTTTCATCTAGTCGTAAATAAATATGATTTCCCGCCATTGACTGAAAATCATCCGATCCCGGAACTAAATCTTTTTCATCATTATTAATTGATACAACTGTTCCAGAAGCTGGTGCCATTACTTTCGCTCCATATATTCCATAATCATCCAACTTACTACTTTTCACTTCAGCAGGAGGAATGAGAATATCATATGCCCAGCGCTCATTTGGTTTGATAACGTGATAGTTCGTTTCTAAACGATCACCACCCCAACCTATTAATGCTCGTTCATTTAAAGGAAAGCGCACGACTACTTTAGGGCTCGTAGAATGTACATCTGCCGGGTAAGCAAGTCCGCCTCTGTTAGCGAACCATCCTAAGGGCCAAGCTCCAATTATAGAAAAAAGCACAATGAAGAGTAGCGTTCTATCTATTCGCTTTCTGAAAATGCCTTTCCACACAAATAGTAATACTGACCCTATCAAAATAAAGCTTGATACGAAGCTAAAGGCTTGTATACTCCACCAAAAAACGACTGATATAATACCATTAACTAAATAAATTACACTCCAACTTGTAAGTAAAAAAGCAACTAAAATTACCAACACATATTTCTTCCACATGTTATATCCCCACTCTCATATCCTTGTTCTACATGATACGAATTGAAAATTACAACATACGTAAGAAATACTTACGACTTTCTTACATTTCTTTATACTGCGGTAAAACGATAGTAAAAACTGTTTCTTTATCGTTACTACGTACAGCGATATCTCCTTTATGAAGTTCTGCTATACTTTTCGCAATTGCAAGTCCCATTCCTTTTCCACCTGTATGAGAGCTGCGTGATTTTTCACCACGATAAAACTTCTCAAAAACATAAGGCAGGTTCTCATCCGGAATACATTGCCCAAAATTTTTAATTTCTATTTCAACATTCATGTCTCTTTTAGAAATTTGAATTACAATCTCCTTTCCGTCTTTCCCGTACATAATACTATTACTAATTACATTTTCGAATAACCTCACCATAAGTGCTACATCCATTTCCACATGTAACTCCTTATCACCTTTCATACAAAAGCTCATATCGGCATCATCTAGTTGTGGTACAAAATCAATCATAATTTGTTCCATTAACGCTTTCATATTTACTACACTTTTATGTAATTCAATCTCTCTATAATTTATTTGACAGTATTCTAATAATTCATCAACTTGATTTTTTAATTCATAACTTTTTCGCTTTAATATGCTTACATACTGTTCACATTCTTCTCCATTTGCATGCAGCTTATTTCCTAATAAGTCCGCATAACCGATTAAAGATGTTACTGGCGTTCGTAAGTCATGCGAAATATTACTAATCATTTCATTTTTCATTTCCTGTGATTTTTTTTCATTCTCGATAGACTCTTTTAAGCTTTTCGCCATTCTATTAACATTTGTCGCTAGTTCACCAATCTCATCGCTTTTCGAAATAGGTATATGTATTTCAAAATTACCTTCACTTATTTCTTTCACGTTCTTGTTAATTTGAGACAACCTTTTCATCAGCGTTTTTGTCATGAATGCAAAGTATGTTGTAGTAAAAATCAAAAAAACTATAAAATATAAAAATGAATATTTTTCCTCTAAAACATTAACCTGACTATATATATTTCCAACCAAAATTTGAAACACTATTATACTTACAGTCGCTAACAAGATGCTACATATGAATGCGATAAAAAACTTAGCTCTAATGCCTTGTAATGATTTAATCTTCAATTTTATATCCGACTCCCCAAACATTTTGAATAAACTTCGGTTCTTTTGGATTCTCTTCAACTTTATTTCTTAATCTTGCGATATGAACCATTACTGTATTATTGCTTTCATAAGCCCTTTCTTTCCAAACGCTCTCATATATTTCTTCAATAGTAAATACACGATTCTTTGCAGCTGCCATTAAATACAAAATATCATATTCAGTTTTCGTAAGATTGATTGTTTCTCCATATAACATTACTGTTCTAGACGCTTCATCTATTTCTAAACCTCTAATATTTATTTTCTTTTCTATTACTTGGACAGCATTTTGATTGAAATATGTATACCTTCTTAATTGAGCCTTCACTCTTGCAATTAATTCAATTGTACTGAACGGCTTCACAATATAATCATCTGCTCCCGTACTAAATCCGACGACTTTATCTACGTCCGATGATTTTGCACTTAAAAACATAATTGGCAAACTATGTTTCTCTCTAATTCTTCTACACAATTCTATCCCATCCATTTGTGGCATCATAATATCCAAAATAGCAAGTTGAATGCTATTATTATTTATAATTTCTAAAGCCTCTTCTCCGTTATGAGCACTAAAAACTTTAAAACCTTCTTGCATTAAATTCACGTTCATAAATCGAACAATATCTTGATCGTCATCTACAATTAAAATTGAATTTTTCTCCATATACAAACCTCTTTTTGAAATATATTCCACAATCAATTTTATCATAAATTAAAGCCATACTCCCCTCTTTAATAATCTTTATTTTCAGACTAAATTATATAATAACAACACATTCTAGTTTCAAAAGAAATGGAGTGAAAGCATGTTTCCTATATTGAAAACCGACCGACTCATTCTACGAGAACTTACCGAAGAAGATGCACCAAGTATACTAAAATGCTTTTCTAATACTGACGTACTGCGCTATTATGGCCAAAAACCGTTACAAGATATTGATCAAGTGAAACAAATTATTCATAACTTTAAACTGAGTTACAATGCAAGAAGCGGTATAAAATGGGGAATCGAATCAAAAGACAAGAAAGAACTCATCGGTACCATTGGTTTTCACGATTGGTCTTCTGAGCATAAACGGGCCAATATAAGTTATGCCTTTTTGCCTGAACACTGGGGACAAGGATATGCGACTGAAGCTGTTTCTGAGGTTATATCATACGGTTTCCATACGATTCATTTAAAGCGGATCGGAGCAATTGTATTTCTTGAAAATGAAGCTTCCAATAAAGTACTATTAAAATTAGGCTTTGAAAAAGAAGGCGTTCTAAAAAATTATATGTATCAAGATGACATTCCCTATGATACGAATTTTTATTCTTTATTAAAATCGTTTTAATAGAATACATGTGTAAAAAACTTGTTTCAGTACAACAGTTATAGGTAGCGAATTTTTAATGAAGGATGCGAAGTACTATACTTTATAAAACATTAAAAAAGGGCTGTGAGTAAGCTTTTACTCATAGCCCTTTTTTATGTTCTTTTTCTGTTTTCGCAATGCTTTTGGTACGTATACGCAGAAAGGCTCACTTTCCATATAATCCCCCGTCATTGCATATGCTCTAGAACGAGATCCCCCACAAACATATCGAAACTCACAAACACCACACTTTCCCTTATACTTGTCAGGATTACGAAGATTTTGAAAAACAGGGGAGTTCCGATAGATTTCAGCTAGCGAATTTGTTCTAATATTCCCGGTTTTAATCGGCAATAACCCACTTGGATATACATCTCCAATATGAGAAATAAATACAAAACCGTTTCCATCATTCACCCCTTTTGGAGCACGCCCAAGCCCATTAACTCGCCCCGTCATCCCATTCATCAATACATCCTGATATTGAATGACCTGTTTTTCCTTTTTATGTTCTTTCATTTTTTCTTGGATCACAACACGTCTATAGTGCTGACCAGCTGTTGTTTTAATATCAAAAGAAACCTTTTTACTAAGTTGATATAGCCAACGGAATACCCTTTCATGTTGAGCTGGTGAAATCATATCTTTTTCCTTCCCTCGCCCTATTGGAACTAAGAAAAATATACTCCAGAGTACACATTCTAATTCTTCTATTAACACTGCCATCTCTTCAAGTACATCCACATTATAATTAGAAACAACGGTATTAATTTGAATAGGAATTTTTAATTCATGCAAATAACGAATCGCATTCATCGTTAATTGAAATGACCCTTCTGTCCCTCTAAAATGATCGTGTATTTCAGCTGTTGGTCCATCTAAACTAAATGCCCATCTAGCAAGTCCTACTTCTTTTGCTTTTTGAATCGCTTCTTTCGTAACTTTCGGGGTGGCACTTGGCGTCATAGATACTCGAACACCTTTTTTCACAGCATATTCCGCAATATCATATACATCTGGACGCATTAATGGATCTCCACCAGTAAATACAAGCATTGGATTTTCCATTTCATATATATCATCAATTAGTTTTTTTCCTTCTTCAAATGTTAACTCTAGAGGATGACGATGATACTGTGCTTCTGCACGACAATGCAGACATTTTAATTGACATGCTCTTGTCAACTCCCATATTACAATAAATGGATTATTATTAAAATCAAGATTCATCAATATTAACCCTCCCATCAATTGATATTCTAATTGTAAAGTTATATATGTATTTATGGTGTGAGATGTATCACAAATCATTCTCTTCCTACCCTACTGTTGATCTAATGTTTCTACCTTCCTCTTCACCAATTACAAAATCTCTTTTTTTAATATAAATACCCCTTTAGACTAAATTATCTAAAGGGGTATTTATATTAACATCTCTGCTTTCTTCAACTCATCAAATTTAAATTAAGTTGTTTTAAAATAGTATTTTTAAAGTTTTCCAACATCATTACCTCTTTTCTAAAACCATAAAGAACGTACTATCTGGTAGCGCAATATCATTCCCAGACTCATCTGTAAACTCGATTTTCTCGCTAAGATGGTTTGTATATCCATCCTGCAAATAGTTCATAGCTTGAACGATATTTACTTTATCTCCAAAGATACCCTTTACGAAGTCCTTATAGTCGTTTGGCGTAAAAATTCCAAACTGCTCCTGCACTTCATGAACAAAGGAATCCTCGCCCCAAGTATACGTATATAAGAACTCCATTGCATCATTAACAGGCATTTTGACTGTATTGTCTGCAAGTACCTCATACTGGATTATACGCCCCTTAAATTCTTGGACATACTGCTCTAAGAACTTCATTCCGCCTGCATCTTTAAAACGAATCACCCGCATTAACCTTTTATCTTCGGTCATGATGCCATCACGAATGATAATACGGCCTCCTGGCTTTAATACCTCATAAGCAGTCTGCAGCCCCTTTTTAATTACTTCATGATTAAATTTCCTACCTTCATACTCGATATAAGAGAACAGCTCATGAAGGATAGAAGAATATACAATCGTATCTCCCTTTATGTAATCAAGAATAATTCGTTTATCATCAGCCGAGCTATTCATATGCTCCAGATACACTTCTTCGTTATGGAATCTATCATATGCATCCTTTCGTAACCCGAAGAAATCAAACAGCAGGACATTTGCCCGAGCATGCATCATATCTATCTTTTCTGCCTCTACACAGAAGGTAATTAACGCCTCACCTACAGCAGAAAACCGAAACGACACATACGCAGTCTTCATATCTTCATCGACTTTAACCTGAAAAGAAACATGCGTTGTATTCGGTTTCTCGTTCTCACGGTACTCCCGTAAATACTTCTCAATAACTCGCTTACGATACACGTTGTCCTTTTTTTCACCTTTGAAATCATAATGTAGCTGCTGCATCAATTTCTCGAAATGTATATGCTGAACTTTTCTAGTGCCTATCTCATTCTTTAACATAACAAAAACTGTCCAAATATCCTCAAAGCTAAGAGCATGCATAGACGGTTCTACATACCACAAATCCTTATCAGATAAGAATGTTTGAATGTCACTCTTCTCGCTCCCCATAATTATATCTTTTTCAAATGCTGACTCCTTATGTTTTGGCGTGAGTCTATGTATACGAGAAGTAAATGGCTCCATATAACCATCAAACAGACCATCAATTGTAATCTTCACATCGTTCTTCACTTCACTCCACAAAGCTTTTGATACGCCCTCAATAATGCATTGGTTAAGATAGTATAGAATCTCCTTTAACCTAACGTCTCCATATTCTTCTTTATATGTGTTAACTAAATCAACATGAGAGTCCAAACGAGCCTCCCCGCGTATATACTGCCCGATTAATCCATGTGTTCTAATTAAATCTTGAATAAACAAATATTCAGTAGAGTTTAAGTTTGTCTCTACACGTTCAATAAACTGAATATCACTAAAGATATCAGCAGAACCCTCGTTATGTACCAATAGATTAATCCCTTTTTTCTTCCATTGCTCCCGCTGTTTTAAAGATCCTACCTTTGCAAGCTCACTATACGTTAGTACCTTTTCAATAATACGATATGCTTCTTCACCTAAAGACAGTCCATCTAACACTTGCAGCGTACGGTGTACATAGTACAACACTGCATCTGTTTTTAATGCACCAAGTACTTGTACATTCTCATAGTTTTGATGTATCTCCTCTGCCTCAATTAGATGCTTTAACCACGTAGGGATTGCAACAGAAATCCCTTCAATGTATGTATTTAGAACTTCAATGCTTTTCAACTTATTTCCCCCATATATAATCAATATCTGTAGTAAGGTCTAAGGCATCTTCTCCAAAAAGAACATCACCTTATGTCCCTCCCCCTAAATACTACTACTACTTGCTTTTTACCATCTACATCTCTTTCGAATAAAAATGTATCAAACCCAGTCTTTTTATTATGTAAAAGAGAGTTATAAATTCCGTTACTACCATGCCAAAGTTGTAACATATTTTTTGTTCATCTCTTATTTTAACTTCATGAGGAATTTCGAAAGATCACCTCTTAAATTAATAAACATATGTTGTAACAAAATCAACTGAAAATGGAAACGGCAAGCGGGTGCATTCCACTTGCCGTTTTTTCATAGCTTAGTATGTATTTGAATTTCTTTCGCTTTCTCTTTTTCACCCTTCACCCGTACAATTAAATCATATGATCCGGATTTTGGAGCTTCAAAAGAAAGCAAACCTTCTTTTTGAGAAGTGATTTCTTCTTCATAAATAACCTTATCATCTTTTGTAACTTGTAATAAAATCGTACCTTCTTCAACAGCTGCTTCATAAGGGATTTCCACATTTCCTTTTTCAGCTTTAAGCGTTTGTACATCGTAATACCCTTGCAGAGAACCAATTTTTAAAGTCGTTTCGCCATTTTTTTGAACCTTTGTAACTTGTGTTGCTGTATTGCACGCGCTTAACAATACAACAAGAGTGAGAATCATAAATAAACGTAATGATTTCATAGAAATTCCCCTTTTTTATGTATATGTGAATTAAGATCCATTCTTTAACTATTTCAAAAACACCAACACCTAAAAAGAATCACTGTTTTTCTTCAATTTCTTTTTTAAATAATTTTTGAAACTCTAATTCTGTTTCATTAATAAAACCAAGATGTAACACACTAGAGATATCTTCATGATTCAAAAAGAAATTGTACTCTGAAGAAATATTACCATGAGGGAAATAACAACATACATAATCCCATGTTGTTTTTGTTTCAGAATCCATCTGTCTTCTTCCATAAACCATTAATGGATGTTCCCAATCTTTAAACATTACAACAGAACCTATTGGAAGTAATTCTAACTCTAAATTTTGTCCCATCTTATTTCCCACCTCTTAAAATAGCTTTTTTTACAATAAAATACATAATAGAGAATAGTAAACAAGCTCCAATTGTACCGAAAGTTGCAATTGAAATTTTCCCTGCTAATGATTCATTTGGATCTAATGCATTAGGTAAAACTGTCCCAAAAATTGCAATGCAAGCTAATATAACCATAAAATATTTTAAAATTTTCACTTTCTTATTCATACTAATTTTCCCCTTTATTCTTTAATAGCAAATTCTCCACCAAATCCCCATAAACCTACACCAGGACCAAATGGTACATGGAATTTCACTCCACTTTTTCCAGCTTCTAAAGATCCCCCGACTGTCCCAAGTGACGCCGATCCTCCAATTTGTAATTTTTTATCAGAAAATGGAAGTGGGATTTTTATAGCACTCTCATATTTTACCAGAGTAGCTTCAGCTCCTATATGTAAATTCCCATTTTCTACATGAGCACCTAACTCTGCAGTAGCAAGTGCTACTTTAGCTTCAGCTCCTACTCCAAATCCTCTAATATTCTCTTGTTCTATTCCAGCTTGGGCTACTGTAAAACCAACCATAGGTCCAAAAGTTTGTTCCCTCTTGTTTTTATCTTTCACATCAAATCTATCATAAGTACGAGAACTTACAAACGGCTCGGCTTCAACTGTAAGACCTTTAATAAATAGACCACCATTTCCTTTTTCATCTACAAGTGACTTTTCATACTTTTCACCATTAATTACATTACCAATTCCTTTTACAACTACTCCAACTCCCGCTTCAACCGCTGACTTTGAATTCATCAAAAGTGAATCATTTTTAGAGTTTTTAGACGAATATTCCATATCAGCTTTTTCAAATTTCTCTGCTATACGAAGTAATTCATCTTCTATTTGCTTTATAATATTAAGAAAAGATTCATGTGCTTTATTCATTCTAGGTAGATCATTATAAAAACTTAAACTTGAAGCACCAATCCATCTCATTTGAAGATTTAATAATTCCCCTTGAATTTTCAAATGACGATCTGATTCTATATTACTAGCATATTTAAAATTCTTTGCAATTCTTCTCAATTCTTCCGGTCTAACTTGTATATTCCCCATGGATATCCCCCTACCCTAATAACACATTCAATAAATCTTATAACATAAACATTTAATTTTAATCATTAAAAATCCTACTCTTTCTTACTTTAATTGTTTCTAAAATATAGATAAGAACCCCTAAACCAAATATCTTTTCAGCATTAGAAATATTATTACCTAATTTAATAATAGGTACATTTAATCCGAATCTTTCGCTCCATTCCAAAGGCATATATCCTCTTTTACAGTTTATTAATATCCGGTTATCCATTGTACGAAAAGAAGTTTCGAAAAAATCAAATTCAACTTCTACTTCAGAAATTTTTATCTTTTTTTCATTCGTTAAAGCACCACGTACCATTCCAAATCCTTGTATCATATTTTCTTTAAACATCCCTACACAATTATAATTTGAATCATAAATAGCCCAATCATAATTTTCAACTTCACTATGAAAATATGCTAGAATTTCTCCATCACTTGCTTCCAATCCAAAAACTTGTTTATTTTTTAAAACAGGTAATGTTGAAGAAACCATCTTTGTTCCTGCTACATATATCCCATCAGGAGTATATAAGCCCAAATGTTTATTATTTTCAGGTAATTCTAATAAAATATAAGTATCGATATCCCAAAACTTCAAATCATTTTCAACTATATTTTCTTTTAATAAATCGCCTTTTCTTAGTTGCCAAAATCCAATACCAAAAACAACAAATGAAACTATAATAATAAAAATTACTGGTCCCCAATTAATATTACCTCGAGTATTATATATACCAATTAATCCATAAAGAAAGAGCCCAATTCCAATCAAACACTTAAACTTCCCCTTTTTTTTATAAAACTCAAATAATTCCACACAAACACCTCTATCAATTCATCTTAATACCCCAAATTACCTTTTAAGTATACCAAGGACAAAATATATAATCTAATATTTTTTTTATATAATTAAAAACAAACATAGTTACAGAAAGAAAATGCTTGTATGTTGATTTATACTACATTCCCTTATTCCTTGTATGCTATATTTCTATTCTTCTTTTTACTTAAACAAACTATTTGTTGCAACTTCTTATGAATGTGTAACTACAATTTTGCACTTCTCTTCTTTATATGCTAGGAACACTACCAAAGGATTTCCCTGTCCTCTGTAAAAAAACCTTACTTTTAATAAGTAAGGTTTTTTTATTTATTTATTTATTAGCGATATAAGCATTTTTATAAGTATAAACACCACCAAATTGATGCTTTTCAATTCCCTTTACGTAATCCTTTTGTACATAAGCTGAACCAATATGATACAGCGGCGCTACAGCTGCATCTTCTAATAATACCTGCTCAGCTTCTAGCAATGCTCCCCATCGTTTCTCTGGTTCTAGTACGAGATCAGTTTTCGCTTTCTTTATTAATTCATCGTAACGAGGATTGGAGTAACTCATTTTATTATTCGGATTACCCGTCGTAAATAGTTCTAAATAACTAATTGGGTCTTTATAGTCTGGTCCCCAATTTGCCATAGTTATATCGTAATCACCTGTTTGTTCTAACTGTAATTTTTGCTTAAATGGCTGTTGTTTAATTTGTATCGTTAATCCTTGTAAATTCTTTTCTAAATCACCTTTTATATATTCTGCCATACGTTTTGCGTTATCTTGTTCAAATGTTAAAAACTCGAAGTTTACTTGTTCTACTCCAAGCTCTTTTTTCGCTTCTTCCCAATTTTTTTTCGCACTTTGTACATCATATAAAGAAAGGTTTCCGTTTTCTTCCCTAAAATCTTTTCCCGTTTCTTCATTGATATGCCCAACTGGTACTAGCCCAGTTGCAGGTTTTGCTCCGTTATTAATAAAATGAGCAACGAAATCCTCTTTATTTAACGCGAATGAAATAGCCTGTCGCACTTTCTTATTTGCTAACGCACTATTTTTTTCATTAAAACGTAGCATAGCAATTGCAGGTTCGCTCGACATATGTAACTCCTTATCCCCTTTATACTTGTCTACAAATTGAGAATTAATAGGCACCCGGTCCAAATTACCAGCTTCGTATAAATTAACAGCGGTCATTGTATCCTTTACAATTTGAAAGTTTATTTCATCTAATTTCACTTTCTTTTGATCCCAATAGGTAGCATTCTTCTTTAATTGAAACTCTTGTTCATGCTTCCATTTCTCTAATATAAATGGACCGTTATATAGGAGATTACTAGGTTCCAATGCATAGTTCTTTCCTTGTTCTTTCAAAAATGATTCATGCTGTGGTAGGTATATAGGTAGTGCTAACAACTGTAAAAAATAAGGAATTGGCTGTTCTAGTTCCACCTCTAACTTATAATCATTTATAACCGTAACTCCAAGTTCATCAAGAGGCATCGTCCCCTTATTAATCTCTTTCGCATTTTTTACATAAAAGAGCATGGACGCATATTGAGACGCTGTTTCAGGGGTAATTGCACGTTTCCACGCAAACATAAAATCATGAGCTGTCACATTGTCCCCATTTGACCATTTTGCATCTTTACGCAAATCAAATGTATATTTTTTACCATCTTCACTTCTTTTAAACGATTTTGCTACCGCTGGAATAGGCTGATCTTGATCATCTAATACATACAACCCTTCAAATATGTTTTGCATAACGTGCGCTGACGTACCATCCATCGTTTTCGCGGTATCAAGAGAAGGAATCTCTTCTGATACTGTTACATTTAATACTTGTTTTTTTGACTCTGCATCACTTTTATTTTCCTTATTATTACAAGCTGTTAATAATAAAGATATAACAAGTGCCATTACCATTAAATGGCTCTTTTTTCGCTTCATGAGTTGTTCTCCTTAAATATAAAATATTATAAAGCGTTATATATTATAGCAGAAATATGAACAGAAAGATGCGACATTCTTTTGAATATTTATTCGTTCAAGAAAAAAGTGACCCTTTTAAAAAGGATCACTAAAGATTGAATGTATAATCTACGCTGTTCGCTCAAGTTTAAAAAACATCTCCTATTGTATACCTCCCTTTTTGCTTTAACTTTTCTTCTGTTTCATATAAATCCCCCCATAATTAACTTAATAGACATATAGGTACAGTTTGGTTGGGATATTTTTTTATCTCCATTAAGAAATGCCGCTTTTTTTTGAAATTCAGGTCAAGTAGCAAGTGATATTTTACAAATCTTATACACTTAAGGATTTTGTAAGGATCAAGTAAGAAAAACGAGAACTTTGTTTCGTATAGTCAAAATATAAAGTGAAGAAAGAGAGATTAGGAGTTACTAGAGCGATTACGACAAAACCAGAACTGTTGGTTTTAGATGAACATATCAATGGTTTAGACGTTGTTACAACAGAACCTTAATTTATCATACCTATTTTTCACCATCACATATTGGAGGTTAAAACATGAATAAAAAAAAGAAAATACAAAAATCAATACTTTCCTTTACCCTGCTCTTTTCTTTAGGCATTTCATCTTTTCCGCTTACAACAGCTATTCACGCAAATACACATGAGGAACCATCTGTAGAAAAAAAACGAGTCTCTTTAACGGAGCGTACCTCATTATTTTTTGAATATCTCCAGCAAGATAAATATGCAGAGGCACTTCAGTTGACGTCTGCTGCTTTTCAATCCAAGTTTACAGCAAACACATTACAAAACTGGTGGACACAGAGTGGCTGGAGCGGTATAAAAAGCATGGGGCCCCCCGTGATAAAAGAACGAAACTTAGTCCATCAGACGGTGGAAATGCCAGCAGTTATCGAAGGAACTACCATACCGCTACTCCTTAAATTTACACCTGGCGGGAAAGTAGATGAAATTGGAGAAAGGCCTCCCAAGGAATCATATACCATCCCGCATCCTAGCTATGATCAACCTGACTCTTATCAAGAACGTGAAATCGTCATCGGAAATTCCACCTATCCGTTACCAGCGACATTAACGGTTCCGAAACATAAGCCTGGTGAAAAGCTACCCGTAGTTGTTCTTGTTCATGGTGCTGGCATCCATGATCGCGATAGCACATATATGGGAACAAAAATCTTACGCGATCTTGCGGTGGGCCTTTCATCCAACGGAATTGCAGTGTTGCGCTATGAAAAACGTACCTTAGAACACGCATTAAAGATGAGTGCAGAACCTGTTACGTTAGACCGTGATACTACAGATGATGCAATATATGCAGCAAAATCAGCAGCGCAGCAGGAAGGCATTGATCCAAATAATATTTTCATTCTTGGACATAGTCTAGGAGCTGGCGCAATGCCACGTATACTAAGCAAATCACCTTCTTCACTTGTTAGAGGAAGTATCTTACTCGCACCACCTGCACGCCCCTTGACTGACATTGCCATTGATCAGAATCAATACCTAGGGGCGTCAAAGGAAGTAATCGATGAACTAAAAAGACAGTTCGCTTTTATCCAAGACCCTACGTTCAATCCTGAGCATCCTCCAACTGGCTACAATTTGGGATCGCCTCATTTTATGTATGATGTTTCTAGGTGGCGTCCTGTTGAAGAGGCAAGATCACGAAAAGAACCTTTACTGATTCTGCAAGGAGCACGCGATTATCAAGTAACAGTAAAAAATGAATATATAAAATGGCAGGAAGGGCTTTCAAACCGCAGGAATGTTCAGTTCAATGAATACCCAAAATTGAATCATTTCTTCACAGAGGGTGATGGGGAATTAAGTCTTCCTAGTGAATATGAAATCCCTGCTAATATTCCTAAATACGTAATTCAGGACATTATTAAATGGGTCAACGCGACAAAAGAATAAGAAACATCAAAATCCTTTAAATAATCATTATGATGTAAAGGATTTTTGAAACTAATGATTTTATCTAAATTCTTAACTTCTTTTTATTAATAAAAAGGTTCAGACACAAAAACAGGATGTGGAGAAGACTTTCTCCACATCCTGAAAATACCTATCTTTGCAAACCTCGTTTATATCGACTTGCTTCAAATATAATACGCTCTTCATCTAACGTTTTACATTCGCCATTCCAAACGACATGTTTTCCGTTAATAATTACATCGCTTATATCTTTTCCACTAGCAGCATATACAAGATGCGATAATACTTCATCTGCTGGTTGTAAATGGGGCTTATTAGACGGATCAATTGTAATGAAATCAGCGCACTTTCCAACCTCAAGTGATCCTGTTTGTTTCATGCCGATTACTTCAGCCGCTCCTTTAGTTGCAAGTGTAAGAGCTGTTTCAACCGGTAACGCTGTTGCATCTTGGTGAATACCTTTTTGTAGTAAAGTCGCTATGCGCATTTCTTCAAACATATCTAAATTATTGTTAGATGCAACACTATCTGTTGCAATTCCTACTTTCATCCCTGCTTCTAACATCGCTTTTACATTCGCTATACCAGACCCTAGTTTTAAATTACTATTCGGATTATGAGCTACTCGAACGTCATGTTCCGCTAAAAATGCACGCTCATTGTCATCTAATACTACACCGTGTGCAATCACTGTTGGTCGTTTAAACAATCCACAACTTGCCGCATATTCTACTGGACGTTTTCCGTACTGCGCTTCAATATCACGTACTTCACGCTCTGTTTCGGAAAGGTGAATATGAACCATCGTTTGATTTTCTACTGCAATACGTGCACACTCTTCTAACAGTTCTGTACTGCATGTATATGGACTATGCGGTGCAACCATCGTAGTTAACATACCACTTTCGTTATAGTAACGCTTCACATATTTCTCAGCTTCTTCAATTGCTTTCTTTTCATCCTCTTTCGTTCCGAAGCTAAATAAAGTTCTTGAAACAGCAGCTCGCATCCCGCTCCTTGATACCGTTTCCATAATTGCATCTTGATCTACTCCAATTGGATTAAACATATCAGAGAAAGATGTTGTACCACTTTTCACCATTTCAAGTAATCCTAATTCCGTACTAGCAACCGCAAGTTCTGGAGTAAATTGACTTTCAAGTGGCCAAATTCTTGTCTCAAGCCACGGCTGTAATAACATATCATCACCAATACCTCTTAAGAGACTCATTACAACGTGTGTATGTGTATTGACAAGCCCTGGTAAAACCCATTTTCCTTTCATGTCAATTACTTCATCTACTTCAAAATCATTAGCGAATTCTCCGCTCTTCACATCTATAATTTGATCATTTTCTACAATGATATATCCATTTTCTATCACTTCATTTTGTTCATTCATCGTTACGATTGTAGCGTTTACATAAGTTGTTTTCAAAAGTATTTCCCCTTTCAACTCTATGAAGTTCCCTTTAATAAGTTACCACCATTATAGTAACTTATTAAAGATTAAGAGTCAAAAGATAATTTCAATTCTTTCGTTATCTTTTTCTTCAACATGCAATATTGTTTTTCATTTGTATCTGCAAATGCTTCTTCTCGATTTGATTCTATATCCATATAATTCAGTTTTTCATTAAATTGAGCCTCTGTAAAATCAAACCTCTGTCCATCTATAAAGTTATAAAAGTGCCACGCCTCTCTTACTTTTGTCTTTTTAATCTCTCCTCCGTATATGTCTTGAACGACCAAAGCCGTTACACCACACTGTCCCTTTGCTGGATTCTCAGTCGTCCACTTTGAACTTGTTTCAATCGACCACGATCTTATTAATGCTTCATATATTCTTTTTTCCTTTACATCATCCACTCTAATCTTCCCCTACTATTAATAGTTTTACACATCATATTTCAAAAGAGGCAGTAAACGATCCTTAAAGACCGTTGATGGTGTCTCTCCGATTAACTGTGCGCCCATTTTCAAGTAATATCCTTTTGCATTCGGATCACTATCAATCGTAAAACTTTTTAAGCCTAGTTCATTTGCTTTTTCTATTACATACTTCCACATTATTTTCCCGTAGCCTTTCCCTTTGTAACGAGGATGAATGTACAGGAAATCGAGAGCTTTATCATTACGTAAAAATGAGAAAAATCCAATCTTCGTATTATCGTTTTCAAAAACATATACAAAATTATTATTTATATACTCTTCTGTAATAGTTAAATCTTCCTTACAGGCAATTATGAATTCTTCACTATAATCCCACGTCGCTTTTGATTGTAGTGCGAGTTCACTTAATTCATTTGCTTCACTTAATAACGCTTCTCTTATCTTCATGATTCTTTCTCCTCACCTTCGATATGTAAACTATTAAAATGATTCGAAAAGTAATTAAAAAACCCTCTTATTTTCATAAATCTTTATTATAATCAGTACGGCCTGTAACAATGTATTTAAAGAAAAAAACGCCATCTTTGAAAGTTGGCGTTTTCTTCTTCTAAAATTTTTTTCAAACTCAATCTTTCGTTTTACTATTTCTAACGATACACACCTATACAGTTTCTACTACCGCCTCAAGCATTGTTCCATTTTTAGCATAATTCGTATGCCAAGAAAAAGCTTTTTCTAAAACATGAGGAGTTTGTCCACCTCTCGTTTTAGCTTCTTCGTAATAAGCTCTTAGCTGATCACGATACATTGGATGTGCGCAATTCTCGATAATTAATTCCACTCTTTCTCTTGGGGCCAGTCCTCTTAGATCAACATACCCTTGTTCAGTGACGATAACATCTACATCGTGTTCCGTATGGTCCACATGTGAAACAAAAGGAACGATACTTGAAATGTTGCCACCTTTCGCAATCGATTTCGTAACAAAGATAGCTAGGCGAGCATTTCTCGCAAAATCACCAGAACCACCGATACCATTCATCATTTTTGTGCCTAAAACGTGAGTAGAGTTCACATTTCCGTATATATCTAATTCTAAAGCAGTATTAATCGAGATTAATCCGAGGCGACGAATGATTTCAGGATGATTAGAAATCTCTTGCGGGCGCATCATTAATTTGTCACGATATTTTTCAAAGTTGGAAAATACTTTTTGCATTTTCTCCTCAGAGAGTGTGATTGAACAGCATGAAGCAAAATTGACTTTTCCAGCATCCATAAGATCAAAGACCGCATCTTGTAAAACTTCAGAATACACTTCTAAATCTTCAAACTCCGAATCTAACATTCCATGAAGAACAGCATTAGCCACTGAGCCAATTCCTGATTGTAACGGTGCTAAACGATTTGTTAATCGGCCTACTTCGACTTCTTTTCGAAGGAACTCTATTAAATGCTGTGCCATAATAACAGTTTCTTCATCCGGAGGAACAATTGTCGATGGTGAGTCTAATTGGTTCGTAAACACAATCCCTTTCACCTTTTCAACATCGATTGGAATGCCAATCGTTCCAATTCGATCATCCGTTTTCACAATTGGAATTGGAAGTCTTTCTCCTTGTTTACCTGGTTCATATAAATCATGCAGTCCTTCTAACTGCGTGGATTGAGCCATATTCATTTCAATAATAATGGACTTAGCATTTAAAGAAAACGCTAAAGAATTTCCTATTGAAGTTGTTGGAATAATCATGCCATCTTCAGTAATCGCAACCGCTTCCAAAATAGCAAAATCTACATCCATAACGTCAGCGCGAAGTAACTCTGATGTATGAGATAAGTGCTGGTCCACAAATAAAAAATCTCCGTTATTAATTCCTTTTCGCATAGTCGCATCAGCTTGGAAAGGCAATCTTTTCCCTAAAATTCCTGCTTCCGCAAATAATTTATCTACATCAGAACCTAAAGAGGCACCAGTATAAACATTTACTTTAAAAGATGTATCATTCTTAACTCGGTTTACAAGCGCAAATGGGACTGCTTTTACATCACCTGCACGTGTAAACCCACTTAAGCCTAAAGTCATTCCACTTTCAATCCATGAAGCTGCTTCTTCAGGTGTAACTACGCGATCTTTCAGACGTTCATCCCTAATTCTATCCAAATTATTCTCCATATGTAATCCCTCTCCCTATGAATATTCATAATTATTTTACACTTTAACAGTATCTAAATAGGGATTTCAGTATACAATGGCAAAAATTCAGACAAAACAGCGAATCTAGTCTCTAAAGCAGAATAATTTAGAATCCTAGAAGTTTACGAAAATAACTAGCGTATGATTGACTAACTGGAACCCTCTCTCCATTATCCATAGAAAGTAAAAAAGTAGAATGAGTATCAGGATAAATCGCTTGAATATGATTCACATTTACAATAAAGGAACGGTGGCATCTAATAAATGAATCTTTCGGAAGTAAGTATTCGAATTCTTGTAACGAGTATTTATGTGTCCCTGTTAACTCTTCTGCATTTACATACGTCTTTTTATCTTTCGCCTCTAAATACATGACTTTTGAAAAAGGAACCGGAATCCAGCCGTCCGTTGTTTTTAAAGTAACGACTGATTTTCCGTCCGTTAAAGCTGGATAAATGGCTGTCACGCAACCTTCAAGCTTTCCATTGTTTGAGAATGGTACGGCCATACCATGATAAGGAATACCAAAAACATCCCGATTCATAAACTCAGAGGTTTTTTGGTTTGTCACCATTGCTTTATGAGCAATCGTTCCTTCCTTTATAGGATCACCGACACTAATCTTTAAATCAATTCGTTTACTTGGCCGATAGTATATATATTCTTTCGTATTCGATACAGCAATTGAAATTTCATCTGAAAATAATTCCCCAACAACATCTAATAGTAAACCTAATGTTTTATCTTCCATTCTATTAACACCTCATTCACTATTATACTACTATTATGTATGGCCTCTGTTGCTTTATAAAAAGTTTGATTATTAATTTTATACATTTATCTCCTCATTTGCACAAGGCTTTCTGCTTATTTAATTATATAGAATATAACCTACCTTCAAATATGTAAAAATGACATGAACACTACATCAGTAAATACTTGCAACACCTACAAACAAAAAGTCCAAACTATAAACAGTCTGGACTTAGCTTTCATTCTCATTTATTATGTTCTTCTAACCACGAAATCAAATCTTGAAATACTTCTTCTCTATTCACTTCATGGAACATTTCATGTCTTCCATTTTCATATAGACGCAGCGTTACATCTTTTACGCCACATTTTTTATAATTTTCATATACTTCTTTTACACCTTTTCCCATATCTCCAACAGGATCACGATCTCCTGAAAAAATATGTATTGGAAGGTTTTGCGGTGTTTTCTTAAACTCTTCTAGTTTATTTACTTCTAACACACCAGAAAATAATTCTCGATAAAAACTAGTCGTACAAATGAATCCACATAATGGATCCGCAATATATTTATCTACTTGACTGTTATCTGAAGATAACCAATCAAATTTTGTGCGATTTGGTTTAAAGTGCGAATTGAAATTTCCGAAAGATAAAAAGTTTAGCATGGGACTTTTCGTTTTTGCCCCGCGTAATTTCATCTCAATTGTCGCTACTCTATGACCAATGACTCCTAAGAACCCTGGGTTTCCACCAGTTCCTGAAATAAGGAATCCATCATATAGTTCGCCTCTAAGTTGCACAGCTCGTCTTGATAAAAAAGAACCCATGCTATGGCCAAGTAAAAATAACGGGCATGTCTGCTCTTTTCTTACCGTTTCTGATACAAAAATAATATCAGATACAGCCTTACTCCAACCTACATTTGGTTCAAAATGACCATAGTCTTCTTCTCTTTTTACTGTTTTCCCATGGCCTTTATGATCATGCGCATAAACACCATACCCTGCTTCTAATAACGCATCAATAAAGTCTGTATAAACACCTGCATGTTCTGTCATACCGTGCGCAATTTGAATAATCCCTTTCGGTTCACATTCTGGTAACCACTTGCGTAAATAAATTTCTGATTCATCCAATGCCGTAACGAAACTTTCCTGTACGTTCATTTCGTCAGCCCCCAACTCTATTATGTATCTCAAAAATGAATATCTATTCATTATTCTTATTATGTATTATATGCAATTGCTTTCATTATGACAAATGCCTACCTTTTCCGATTAGCTGTCAAACTATTTATGTTGACGAAAACATCATAAAATCATATAGTTACTTACATAAAGTAATTATTATGTTTTTAGGAGGTTTCTACTATGATGCCATCACTATTTTTAGCACATGGTTCACCAATGCTCGCTATTCAAGATACAGATTATACAAGTTTTTTAAAAACACTTGGAGAAACATATAAACCGAAAGCAATTGTTATTTTCACTGCTCACTGGGAAAGTGAAGTATTAACGATTTCCTCATCAGATAACGAATATGAAACAATTTATGATTTTGGAGGTTTTCCTCCAGAGTTATATGAAATTAAGTATCGTGCAAAAGGTTCTTCTAGCATTGCATCCATGTTAGAAACAAAATTTAAAAACAAAGGTATTCCAGTTCATCATAATATGACGAGAGGTTTAGATCACGGCTCATGGACACTATTGCACCGTATGTATCCAGAAGCAAATATTCCTGTCATACAAATATCAGTAAATCCATTCCTTTCTGCAAAAGAACAATTTAAGATTGGAGAAGCATTAAAAGGACTTGGACAAGAAGATATTTTAGTAATCGGTAGCGGTGTTACCGTTCATAACTTACGAGCACTGAAATGGAATCAAACTACACCCGAACAATGGGCAATTGAATTTGATGATTGGATTATAAAACATATGCAGACTAACGATAAAGATGCGTTGTTTAATTGGGAAAACAATGCGCCTCATGCACAATTAGCAGTACCAAGAGCAGAGCATTTTGTTCCTTTATTTATCGCTATGGGAAGTGGTGAAAATAGCGGTGAAGTCATTCACCGTAGTTACGAGCTTGGTACATTAAGTTATCTTTGTCTCCAATTTTAAAGAAAAAAGGATGAAGCAATCATTGCTTCATCCTTTTTTCATTCACTTAGTTAACTAACTTCCAAATGTCGTTTCTCTGATACCTCTTCGTTCTTATTATGAAAATAAACCCAAATACACGCAATAAACAATAGTGATGATGTAGAGAAGAAAACATATTGAAACCCTGCATGTGCTGCAATTTGTCCACCAAGTACTGGTCCAATCATATTTCCTAAAAACTGAAACGATTGATTATATCCAAATATTCGTCCCGTTACATGAGTTGGTGTATGTTGTTTTAGTAGAGTTTGTACGGAAGGTAATAATCCTGCTTGTGCAATACCTAATAAAAATCTAAGAATTAATAGTTGCCAAGCTGAGGTTACAAATGCTTGCGGGATAAAAATAATTCCTGCAGCAAACAACGCTACAACTAACGTTTTTTGAGGACCGATATGATCTGATAATCGTCCTAATCTTGGTGCTGCCAAAATAACAGCTAATCCTGTCGCTGACATAACGGCGCCTGCAATTGTTTCAATATGCGCTGTTTGAGGACCAACTAAATTTTTCACGTACAATGTAACAATTGGCTGAACAGACATATTAGCAAGTTGAATAATAAATGTTGTTACAAACAAACTAATAATCAAATGTTTAGCTGGAACCATCGTCCATACTTTTTTCGTTTGTACTTTTTTTGCTTGAGCAGAGTGATTTTCTTCATGTAGAAAGAAAAAAACGATGAGAAAGGAAAGGAATAAAAAAGCTCCTGTAACAAGAAAAACATGACGCATTCCAATTAACTCAGATAAATAACCTCCAAGTAACGGTCCAAGTAAAGAACCGCTCACGCCACCAGTTGAAATTGTGGAGATCGCCCAACCTGAATGCTCTTGCGGAGTTTCTGCTGCAATAAATGTCATTGCTGTTGAAAGGAAACCAGATACTGCTCCCATCAAAAATCTTAGTGCGACTAGTTGATATACATCCGTTACAAACCCCATAAGCGTCATAATAATCGCCATACCAAGGCTAGCACGAATTAGCATCAATTTCCGTCCATGTATATCACCAAGCTTTCCCCATATTGGTGATACGATCGCACCCATTAAAAATGTTACACCAAATGCAAGTCCCGACCACTGTGCAATACTAGAAGTGCCAGTCACCCCTAATTCCTCAATATAAAAAGATAAAAAAGGAATTACTAAACTCATACCGGCTGCAGTGGTAAAACAACCTAGCCAACAAATCATTAAATTTCGTTTCCAGCTGGCCATTTTCACACCTTCTTTCTTTAGATACCCATTCTACACCCTTTCTTATAAAAAGTTTAGTAATTTGCTTTATTTGTAAGATTTACTACAAAACCCGCTATTTTCTAATAAAAATCACTACATTCCCACATTTTTTTCATAATAAAACCAACTCCACCTAAATGAAGTTGGTTAATAATCCATGATCGGTATTAAACGTGCATTACAACATCTCTCATAAAACTCAATTGGGCCCGCTTGCCCAATAATTGCATATTCATAACCCTCTTGCTTCATACTATGTAGACTACAATGTAACAATTGCTTCCCTACACCTTTCACACGATTTTGTTTCGCCGTGCCCATTGGACCAAACAATCCTTTCTTTCCTCTCACTACGTCATAACAAGCGAAACCTACTATCACTTCTTCTTGCTCTGCTATATAAATAGGTAAGTTTTCTTTATATGTACGAAATCCATACTCTATCGAATGTAACCACCGTTCACCAAATTCTGCTTCAACAAAAATTGCTAATTGTTCAAAATCAGAAGCGTTAGCCTTTCTAACAGTACAAGTTAAATCATTATAAATAGGAACAAAACTTTTTAAATCGACTGCTAAATCTCTTGGCTCAGCTATAATACGTAATATATCTCTTTGCATCTGTGCATTTTCAATAACTGGATTTACACGAAATAATGCATATATAACATGTCCTTCATTAATTATTACTTGCTGAAAACGTTCCATACGTTTTTTCGCTATTTGTAAAATTTCTAGCGTCTTATGGGATAATTTATATTGTCCTATTTTTTTATAATCTTGATCCGTTAAATCATATTGTTTTCGTAATGAAAATTTTTCTGAAAAATCCGTACCCATATTACGGAACAAATACATATACAACTCGCCACAAACGCCAGTACCTTCTTTACACATGCCAATAAATAAATGAACTGGTTGAATGATATTACATTCTGCCTCTTCTACTGCAATCTCCAATATGTTATGCACACGTTTTGTAAATTGAAACTCCTCCATATGTATTTCCATCCTCTACTAATTTACTAACAAACCGTAACCATAAATAATTGAAACAATTACACCCACTACCAATATACCTGGAAGTAAATTTGCCACCTTGATTTTAATAATACTAAGCAAGTTCAATCCAATAGCGGCTATCATAATACCACCTGTAGCTGTCATTTCTACTATAAATTGATTCATTAATTCCTTCGGGACCAAACTATTAATTTGTGTTGCAAAAATTGCAATACCACCCTCATATAAAATAACGGGAATCGCTGAAAATACTACGCCAATTCCTAAAGTTGTCGTTAATATAATAGAAATGAATCCATCGATAATTGCCTTTGTAAATAAAATATCATGATTTCCGCGAATTCCACTGTCGAGTGCACCAAGTATCCCCATCGCGCCAATTGCAAATATTAAAGTAGCTGTTACAAAACCTTCTGATATGCTCCCTTTCCCTTTCGATCCAACTTTATTTTCTAGCCAATCTCCTAACTGTTTTAACTTTCCCTCTAATTGTAACCATTCCCCGATGACGGTACCAATTACTAAACTTAGTATGACAACAAGAAAATTTTCACTTTTCAATGCCATTTGAAGTCCAAGTACAGTAACCGCTAAACCGATTGCATGCATAATTGTTCCCTTCATACTTTCTGGTATTCTACTAAATAATTTACCTAGTAAAGTACCAAATATAATGCAAATCCCATTTACAACTGCTCCTAATATAACCATTTCTCATTCTTCACCCTTCGAATTCTTTATTTCTATATTTTGGTTTATTCATTGATTTACAGGTTATCTATATGTTAACTTAATATTGAGAATATTAACAAATGTTTTTTTCAATACATAAACCGCATTTTTTATATCTGTACATAAACCAATTACTTTTTATAGACTCATTGCTAATTTAATTGCGGGATAAACTCAAAAGGGAAGGTATTTATGAAAACTTTACTAAAACGATTTTTGTTAATAGCCTTTTGCATTACGCCAATTGTTGTATTAATTAACCACTCTTTTACTTCAAAAGCGAAAGACAAACCCGATTTCCAAAACAAATCTAGCAAAACTGCTTCAACGAGAGAAAAGAAAATAGAAGACCCAGAAATTACCCTCACCTTTTCTGGTGATACAATGTTCGATTGGCAATTACGTCCGGTAATCGAAAAAAACGGGGCTGATTATCCATTCCAGCATGTAAAAGAAGAAATAACAAAAGCTGATATTTCTTTCGTTAATTTAGAGTCTGCATTTACAACGAGAGAAAAAAAAGCTCCTGGACAACTGTTTTGGATTAAAAGTGATCCATCCACGCTTCAAGCTATAAAAAACACCGGTTATGACATCGTAAATATCGGGAATAATCATACACTTGATTACGGACAAGAGGGATTACTAGATACAATCTCTTACGTAGAAAAATCAAAGTTCCCTTACATTGGAGCCGGAAAAAATGCAAAAGACGCATATACTGCACGAGAAATGACTGTAAAAGGAAAAAAATTCAAATTCCTGTCATTCGTCCGATTTATGCCTGATTTCACTTGGGTAGCTGATGACAATAAACCTGGCGTTGCGAACGGGTATGATTTAAATCTTGTAACAAAAACAATTAAAGAGCAAAAGAAAGATGCAGACTATTTAATTGTCTATATGCATTGGGGTGTCGAAAAATCAAATCGTCCGGTAGATTATCAAAAACAATATGTAAATAAAATGGTTACAGCAGGAGCCGACGCGATTGTCGGAAGTCATCCACATTGGTTACAAGGGTTTGAATATTATAATAATGTTCCTGTCGCTTACTCATTAGGAAACTTTTTATTCCCAAGTTATGTGAACGGAAAAAGTGCTGAAACTGGTGTATTAACTTTAACTTTTAAAGGAAAGGATGTCCAAATGTCATTCAATCCTTATATCATCCGTAACAACCAAGTTTCCCCTGTGAATGAGGAGGAAAAGAGAAAAGCTCTACAATATTTACAAGAAGTTTCAAGCGATGTAGAAATTGATGATGCAGGGAAAATAAAAAACAAACGAAACTAGACAGCTCAAGATCTATTTCTCTGTGATATACTTTACAGAATAGGTGATAAACATGCTGAAAGACTTATTAGAAAATGTAAGTTTGTTAGAGAACGTTTATAAAATTTCTATAGCAGTTCTACTTTTATGTTCAGTTTTCTCTGTTAGATTTCTAAGAAAAATAAAGCGTGAGAGAAACCTTACTCCTTTTGAATTTACAATGTATGTAATTATTCGCATTGCGATATTTTTTTGGTTAGCTAGCTTTATTCTTCTTGAATTTAATGAGTATCTAGTTTAACTTTAAAAAAGATAGAACAAGCATTATATTCCCCGCTTGTATCTATCTTTTTTATTTGGGTGCTAACTCTTTCCTTCTATTAAATAAGCAAATCAAACAAAACAGGATTTTTATTAAGCTCCATAAATTGAATGTTATTTTCTTTAAAACGGGTAATTAACTGCTCGTAATCTTCTTTATGTTTTAATTCTACTCCGACTAATGCTGGACCATTTTCCTTATTATGTTTCTTAATATACTCAAAGCGAGTAATATCATCTTCTGGCCCTAATCCTTTATCAAGAAATTCTCTTAACGCACCTGAACGCTGTGGGAATTCAATGATGAAATAATGCTTTAATCCTTCATAAATGAGAGATCGTTCTTTCATTTCTTGCATTCTATCAATATCATTATTTCCACCACTTAGCGTACAAACAACTGTTTTACCTTTTATTTCATCTCTATATAAATCAAGCGCTGCAATAGAGAGTGCACCAGCTGGTTCAGCTACAATCGCATTTTTCTTATACAGTTCTAAAATCGTCGTACAAACCTTTCCCTCTGGTACTAAAACAATGTCATCAATTACATCTTTACAAGTTTCAAATGTTAACTTTCCTACCTTTTTAACCGCTGCCCCATCAACAAAACTATCTATTTTCTCCAATGCGACATTATCATTTTGAAGAAAAGCCTCTTTCATAGATGCAGCTCCCATTGGCTCTACCCCAATGACCTGTGTAGCAGGACTAACACCTTTCACATATGTACCAACACCTGATGCTAATCCACCACCACCAATTGCTGTAAAGATATAATCAACCGGTTTCTCCATATCATGCATAATTTCAACTGCCACTGTCCCTTGACCAGCAACTACGTACGGATCATCAAACGGATGAACAAATGTCATTCTATTTTCTTCACAATAACGCTGTGCTTCTTGGAAAGAGCTATCAAATGTATCACCAACTAATACAATTTCCGCAAAATCACCACCGAAAAATTGTACTTGTGACACTTTTTGTTTAGGTGTCGTCGTCGGCATGAAAATTTTTGACGGAATCTTCAATAAATTACACGTATAAGCTACTCCTTGCGCATGATTACCAGCACTTGCACAAACAACACCGTTTTGTAATTGTACTTTCGGTAAACTTTGAATTAGATTATACGCACCACGAATTTTGAAAGAGCGAATTAATTGTAAGTCTTCTCGTTTTACATAAACGTCACAATCATATTTCTCAGATAAAACTGTATCACGTTGTAACGGTGTTTTAATAACGATATCCTTCATGCAATTATGAGCCATTAAGATATCTTCAATTTTCACTCTCTCCTTTACCTTTTGCACCATTTCATATCATCCTTATCTCTTTTATATTGGCTCAATCAAAATTTGGGACTTTTAGGACTGCACCTGTATTCGCCGACGTTACCATCTGTGCGTAGCGCCCAAGCCATCCCGTTTTCACTTTCGGTTCTGGTCGTTTCCATTCTTTTTTACGCTTATCTAATTCTTCATCACTAATTCTTACTTCTAACAACCTTTCCTCAACATCGATACAAACGATATCCCCTTGTTCAAGAAGTGCAATCGTTCCGCCCGCAGCTGCTTCTGGCGAAATATGCCCTACTGAAATACCACGTGAAGCACCAGAGAAACGACCATCGGTTAACAACGCAACATCTGCACCTAATCCCATGCCAGCAATCGCTGACGTTGGTGCTAACATTTCCGGCATACCAGGACCGCCTCTTGGTCCTTCATAACGAATAACAACTACATCGCCTTTCTTCACTTTCCCAAGCATAATACCCGCAAGAGCCTCATCTTGTGAATTAAAAATAACGCATGGTCCTTCAAATCGTTTTACTTCAGTTGCCCCACTTTTAATAACTGCCCCATCCTTCGCAAGGTTTCCTTTTAATATACGTAATCCACCTTCTTCACTATGAGGGTTTTCAAGAGAATGAATAACTTCCTTATCTTTAATCTCTGCATGAGCAATGTTCTCTCTTAACGTCTGCCCCGTAGCAGTAATACGATCTAAATGAAGTACCCCTTCTTTTCGGCTCATCTCTTTCAAAATTGCACTAATCCCGCCCGCGCGATCAATATCTTCCATATGCCAATTAGAAGCAGGGCTTACTTTACATAAATGTGGTACACGCCTTGAAACAGCATCAATACGGCTCATATCATAATCTAGTCCTGCCTCATGTGCGAGTGCTAATGTATGTAACACTGTATTTGTTGAACCGCCCATCGCCATATCAAGCGCGAACGCATCATCAATTGCTTCTTCCGTTACAATGTCTCTCGGTTTAATATCTCTTTCAATTAAAATCTTTAATTTCTCTGCTGCTTCTTTAATTAACTCCTCACGTCTCGGATCAATAGCCAAAATACTTCCGTTACCAGGAAGAGCTAAACCTAACACTTCACATAAACAGTTCATAGAGTTCGCTGTAAACATACCGGAACAAGAACCACAAGATGGACAACCATGATCTTCAATATCCTTTAATTCTTCTTCTGAAATTTTCCCAGATTGATACGCTCCTACTCCTTCGAACACAGAACTTAAATCGACAACTTCTCCTTTAGATGTTTTTCCTGCTGCCATCGGGCCGCCCGAAACAAACACAGTCGGAATATTAATGCGTAGTGCAGCCATCATCATACCAGGTGTGATTTTGTCACAGTTTGGAATACAAATCATGCCATCAAACCAGTGTGCATTTACAACCGTTTCTACTGAATCTGCAATGATTTCTCGACTCGGAAGCGAATAGCGCATACCGATATGCCCCATCGCAATACCGTCATCTACTCCAATTGTATTAAATTCAAATGGAACCATGCCTGCTGCACGTACTGCTTCTTTAACAAGTTTCCCAAACTCATTTAAGTGCTTATGACCTGGAATAATTTCAATAAAAGAATTACAAATAGCTATAAACGGTTTATCAAAATCTTCATCTTTCAAACCAGTTGCTTTTAATAAACTACGATGCGGCGCTTTATCAAAACCTTTTTTAATCATGTCACTTCTCATCTTGTCAAATCCCCTCTTACGTATTTTTCACTTACAATCTATTACTCTATTTCTTTACTAATTCTTTCGGTGCATGAATCCAGCTCATCATTTCACGAAGCTCTGCTCCTACTTTTTCTAACTGATGATTTTGCTCTGCTTTTTTCATCGCATTATACGTTGGACGCCCAGCTTGGTTTTCTAAAATCCATTTCTTCGCGAATTCACCTTGCTGAATTTCTGTAAGTACTCGTTTCATTTCTTTCTTCGTTTCATCTGTAACAATTCTCGATCCTGTTACATAATCTCCGAACTCTGCCGTATCGGAAATAGAATGGCGCATGTTCGTTAAACCACCTTCGTACATTAAATCAACAATTAACTTTAATTCATGTAAACATTCGAAGTATGCAATTTCAGGACGATATCCGCCTTCTGTTAACGTTTCAAAACCAGCTTTCACAAGTGCAGTTACACCTCCGCAAAGTACCGCTTGCTCACCAAATAAATCCGTCTCTGTTTCTTCTTGGAATGTCGTTTCAATTACACCTGCACGTGTACACCCTACACCTTTTGCATACGCAAGTGCTACATGTAATGCGGTGCCCGTTGCATCTTGATGTACTGCGACTAATGCTGGAACACCATTTCCTTCTTGAAATACACGGCGAACGAGATGACCTGGACTTTTTGGCGCAACCATCGCTACATCTACGTAACTTGGCGGATTAATTTGGCCGAAGTGAATGTTAAATCCATGTGAAAAAAGTAACATTTGTCCTTCACGAAGATTCTCTTCTACCTCTGCTTTATACACATGAGCTTGCTGTTCATCTGGCAGTAACATTTGTACAACTTGCGCGGTTCGAACTGCTTCTGAAACAGACATTACTTCAAATCCATCTGCTTTTGCTACTTCAAAAGACTTACCAGGCCGAACACCAACTACCACTTCCACACCAGAATCGCGTAAATTTTGTGCCTGCGCATGACCTTGAGATCCATAGCCAATTACCGCAACTGCTTTCCCTTGTAATAACTCTACATTTGCATCTTGCTCATAATATGTTTTCATACTCCATACACTCCTTATAATTTGTTTACTTGCAGTACATTGATTAACTTTTTCAACTGACCGACGAGTAATGTTGCTTCTTGTTCTGTACAAACTGCCGTTAACTCCATTTCACTTTCATTTAAATTTAATGAAGATATATAATAACCACGCCGAGCAAAAATTCCACTTATGCGTAATAAGACATTTGGATCGTTATCGATAACTAATGAAAAAGTATGACTCATTCTTCCCACCTCTTCATAATCATTTCGTTATTCCCTTTATTTGGTGGAACCATCGGAAATACGTTTTCACCTTCTTCTACACAAAAATCAACTACGACAGGTCCTTCATGAGCAAATGCTTCTAACATCACTTGTTTCGCCTCGGTTGCATTTGTCGCTCTTAATCCTTTCACTCCATAAGCTTCTGCCACTTTCACAAAATCTGGAGATCCAATTTTCGACTCTGACAATCGGTTTTCATAAAACATTTCTTGCCATTGCCTTACCATCCCTAAAAATTTATTGTTTATAATAAATACTTTTACAGGGATGTTATTTTCAGCAATTGTTTGTAGTTCTTGAATATTCATTTGAAAAGAAGCATCACCTGCAATACAAATAACGAGTTCTTCTTCTTTTGCAAGCTGAGCACCAACTGCCGCCGGGAAGCCAAATCCCATCGTTCCTAATCCACCTGATGTTAGAAAAGTCCGCGGGTTTTTCGCTTTATAAAAATGCGCAGCCCACATTTGATGCTGTCCTACTTCTGTCGTAACAATCGCTTCACCATTCGTTAATTCACTTACTAAGCTAATAACATGCTGTGGTTTTAACTCACTTTCTTTTTGAATATAGGAAAGAGGGTATTCCGCTTTCCATTCCTCGGTTTTCGTAATCCATTCATCTGTCTGTGTACAAATCGGCATATGTAACAACATGTGTAACGCTTTTTTCACATCTCCAACAACTGGATATTCCACAGTTACATTTTTATGAAACTCCGAAGGATCTATATCAATATGTACCTTTTTCGAATGCGGAGAAAAGAGTTCTAATTTTCCTGTTACACGGTCATCAAAACGAACACCTAAAGCAAGTAATAAGTCACATTCTGTTACTGCCATGTTTGCAGCATACGTTCCATGCATACCGAGCATTCCTAAAAATAATGGATCTCCCGGCGGATACGCACCTAGTCCCATTAAAGTTGACACGACTGGAATACGATTTTCTCTTGCAAATTTGATCAGTTCATCAGATCCATCTGAATGAATGACACCTCCTCCAATATAAAGAAGTGGACGTTTTGCTTTTGAAATTTCTTTCGCTACCTCTCTAAGTTTCATGCTGTCTGGTACGAGTTCTGGTTTGTACCCCGGAATATCAACTTCTTCATTAAAGAAACTGGTGACTTTTGCATTTTGAACATCTTTTGGAATATCGATTAATACTGGTCCCGGTCGTCCGCTTTTGGCGATGTAAAAAGCTTCTTGCACAATTCGTGATACATGATTTACATCACGAACTTGGTAATTATGCTTCGTAACAGGTACTGTAATTCCGACAACATCCGCTTCTTGAAATCCATCTTTACCAATTAAAGGCGTTGCAACTTGCCCTGTAATGACAACTAAAGGAATCGAATCCATATAAGCATCTGCTAAGCCCGTAACTAGATTTGTCGCCCCTGGGCCAGAGGTAGCAAAGACTACCCCGACCTTTCCAGAAGCTCTCGCATATCCTTCTGCCGCATGAATAGCAGCTTGTTCATGACGAGTTAAAATGTGCTTTAAACCACTTCCGTATAACGCATCGTACACTGGCAAAATCGCTCCGCCCGGATAACCGAAAACAGTCGTTACGCCTAAATTCTTCAAGCATTGAATAACGTGTCCAGCTCCTGTCACATCTTCACACTGTAATTTCTCATATGTTGTATACTGTTGCTCCATTTTAATTAACTCCTCTCCCTACCTACAGTAAGCTTTCCGCCAATCCTGGAACACGTACTCCTCTTTCCCTCGTTAACTTTTTAAATTCCTCTGTCAATTGTTTCGTTACACTTCCTGGTTTCCCATCTCCAATTTCTCTTGAATCAACTTTTACAACAGGAATTAATTCTGCTGCCGTTCCCGTTAAAAATACTTCATCTGCTACATATACGTCATGGCGAGTAAATGGCCTTTCCTCACATGGAATATGAAGTCGCTCACATAGCTCAATAACACTATTTCTTGTAATACCTTCTAATGCTCCTAAATAGGATGGCGGGGTTAATACTTTTCCATCTTTCACAACGAAAACATTATCTCCAGATCCTTCACAAACATATCCTTGTTGATTTAACATAAGAGCCTCTAGCACTCCTGCTTGTGCCGCTTCAATTTTTACAAGTACGTTATTTAAGTAGTTCATTGACTTAATACGTGGGTCTAAAGCATCTGGCGTATTACGTCTTGATGCAACAGATACAACGCTTAATCCATTATCGTAAAATTCCTGTGGGAATAACTTTAATTGTTCTGCAATGATAATAACGCTCGGTTTCACACAACTTCTCGGATCGAGCCCTAAGTCCCCTTTTCCTCTTGAAACAATTAACCGAATATAAGCATCTGCATACTCATTTTTTTGAAGTGTCTGTAAAACTGCTTCTTCCATTTCGTCAACCGTCAGCGGGATTGTAAGTAAAATAGATTTTGCCGATTCATATAATCGTTTTACATGTTCTTTTAAACAAAATACATTTCCACCGTAACTACGAATCCCTTCAAATACACCGTCTCCGTATAAAAAACCGTGATCATATACTGAAACAACTGCCTTTTCTTTTTCTACAAATTCCCCATTCATATAAATGTACTGATTTCCCATCTCACATCGCTCCTCTTTTTTTCTCTCTATTTTTGCAATCTATTTCTATATCGATTGCTGAGATGAGTATTTTTTAACAGAATATTCAGTATATAAATCTTAAAAATATACTCGTCTCAACAATCGATTACATACTTATAGCAATCCATTGCTGAGACGAGGGAATCGTGGTACCACTCAGCTTCCTTACACTTCTCACGAAATGTAAGCTCTGCAAGTCCAATTAGACTTTTGTTTTTCTATCGGAAACAACTCCGCTACTTTTTACTAGCTTTCAAAAATAGTGCTCCGAGGTGATTTTCAAAGATTTGATTGTTACCACCCTCACAGCCTTTGGGCAGCTCTCTGAAACAATCTTTATCATTTACTCTCCTCTTCTACGCATTTTCTTATTCTATTTTTTAAAATAAAAACTCTCGCCTCAGCAATCAACTACTACAATTTAGTAGCTTTGATTGCTGAGGCGAGAGTTTCGCGTTACCACTCAGCTTCCTTATACTTCTCACGAAATATAAGCTCTGTAGGTCCAATTAGACCCCCGTCCTTTTACCGGAGACGATGCCGTCGCCCTCTACTCAGTTTCCCTTTCGCAAGCGATGCTCCGAGGTGATCTTCAATGACTCGATTGTTACTACTCTCACAGCCTTGGAGTAGCTCTCTGAAACGATCATAATCATCTACTTTCCTCTTCTTTGCATATACAACATATAAAGTTAGAAAATTCTTAATTAACTTTCATTTGTTAAACGTATTATAGGACGTTGTTCTTTTCATTGTCAACATGTTTTTTGATTTTTTTTAATACTACATATATTTTCGAATCTTTTTTATTGCGCAATAAAACTTTTTATATAATACTATATAAAACATATATATTTAGGAGGATTACAACAATGTCCGAAAAAACATACGAACTCGCAACCTTCGCAGGCGGTTGCTTTTGGTGCATGGTAAAGCCGTTTGATGAACTTCCCGGTATTCATAAAGTACTTTCTGGCTATGCAGGTGGTCATGTAAAAAATCCAACATATGAACAAGTAAAAGCGGGTACATCTGGTCATTTAGAAGTTGTACAAATTACATTTGATCCTTCTATTTTCCCATATGAAAAATTACTGGATTTATATTGGCCACAAATCGATCCAACTGATGATGGCGGACAATTCTTTGACCGTGGTCCATCTTATCGCACCGCTATTTTTTATCATACCGAAACGCAAAAAGAACTTGCTGAAAAATCAAAACAAACTCTTGCGGAAAGCGGTATGTTTAAAGAGCCAATCGTAACTGAAATTCGCCCGGCTGCACCTTTTTATGAGGCTGAAGAATACCATCAACATTTCTATAAAAAAAATCCAGAGAAATATGCTACTGAGCAAAAAGAATCTGGCCGTGCAGACTTTATAAAAGAAAATTGGCAAAAAAAATAATAAAAATGCATCGTACCTTTTAAGTACGATGCATTTTTATCTTTGAAAAAAGTACCATACAATGATAAAAACAACAGCTGTTAATGTCCAAAGTATTATCTCATTTTTAGTTTTATTCTTTTTATTAGTCATTTTATTTTCTCCTTATAGCTATTTAACATATTCAAGATTTCCTTTGTTTCATTGTCCACCTTATATACGTGAATACATCCTTACAAATTCTTATAACAAAACCACCAACGATTCCGATTGTAATTGAAATTACTAACATCTGTACAAAACTAAGAGTAGTTGTGTACGTTATGTAGATAACAATACATATAAGTAAAACATCCGGTAAAGAAAGTAAAAACTTTTTAAACATTTCTTTAGCTCTCCTATGTTTTATTTATAAATTATATCTTTTAAAAAAGAAATCTATTACCGTTTCTTAAATAAAAAACCTCCAGTTTAAGCACTAGAGGTTTTCCATTTTATTTCTTCAATCTCTCAATAAAATCCTGTAATTTATCAAGTGATTTCATATTCTGATTACAGGCCACGGCATCTTTGCAAATATAGTTTCCCTTTTTCACGAAAGTTCCTGGTATATCACCTTTAATTTCAACTAAAAACATCCCTACCTCTTCATGTCCGTGACATAAAGAACAAATGCTCTTTTTATTTAAACTTTGAAACGTTCCTTGCAGACCAACAAACTTATTTTTATCATTTTTTGCTATAATAAATTTCCTGCTTGACCCTTTATCAATCCAGCTTAAATAAGATAATTCTTTCATGTCCATTTCTTCCATATCAGGAAGTTTTAATTTTTTCACCTTAGGAAATAATTTTTTTAATGTTTGTGCTGTAACTTCCTGAAACGGAATGACGTACGGATTTATTTTCATTAAAAACGATTCTGCATCTTCTCTATTTTGAACTGTTAATACCGTATCGATTAACTCTTTCTGCTCATCCGTTAAATTCTCAAATACATGTATTATCTTTTCAATTGCTAATGATTTTAACGCTTGAATGACACCTCTATCATTTGCCGTTGCGTGCCCATTCGCTAAAATATAAGCTTGTGATTTTATAAAATTATATTGATCACTTCTAATAAAAGCTTCCATCTTTATCACTCCATACAAATTGTTGATCTAATCTTATTGTATACAATGATTTAGCTTTTTGGTATGTAAAAGATAACTTAGAAACGAATATTACATACATCGATTATATTTTACCGCTCCATTTCCTGACAAAAGAAGCCATCATCTGTTTTCCATTCCGCATATAATACGTCTTCAAACTTAGTAATCCCCTTTTGTTTTATTTGCTTATACAGCCATCCTTCATCAAAACCAGCTTCTCTCAAATTATCTTTCACTACTTTTCCATCACTAATTAATGAAATTGGTAAGTATACAGGCTTATGTTTTAAACTTAAATCATTTATAGTGGGAGATTCGTATTTACTTTTTTTCAGAACACTTATATTTCCGTTAGGTTCTAATATCATATATTCAACTTCTCGGATTGAAAATATATCTTTTTGTTGCCTAAGCATTTGTTGTAATTGGTTAATGTCCAAATGATTTACACTTAATTGTTCACGATCAATCTTTCCATTACGAATAATAATGGAAGGATATCCTTCAAAAAACCTTCTTGTTCCTCTTATTTTTTGCGTTATCACTTCTATTGTATAAATTAAAATTACCCATACAAATACTGAATATAAAATAGACCACACTTTAATTTTAGGATCATATATTGAATTTCCAACGAGCTCACCAAGAACAATAGCAGAAATAAAATCAAATGGCGTCAGCTGAGATATTTGTGTTTTCCCTAATATTTTTGTAGCAATTAATAGAACAAAGAAACCAATTAAAAGCTCTATCGTTATTTGTCCAATATGATTCATATATGCTCACCTTTCTGCTTTTCACTCAAATGTTCTATTTAGTAAAAAAACGACATATTTTTCTATTATCTTTCCCATTCATAAGCTATATATCCAATAGATACAAAGCAAAAAAGAGTCTAGTTCAAAATAATATTTGAACTAGACTCTTTTTTTCATTTAGAATACACAATCTTTTTAATCGTTTCTCCGGAAAGAAAATACTCTTCTGCAAGTTGATGAATAGCAATTCCACTTTTAAACGCTTCTTTAATGGCTTTGTTTCTTTCATCTAACTGTTTTCTTCCTCCAGATCGTGTTCCCCATTTATAATGTTTCGTTTCTTGTTTTGGAATGTAAATTGTTTCACCTTGTATATACTTTTGAATTTCAGTAATTAAACTCTCTGGTAAAACTGCCTTAGCTTTTACGTATTTCATTTCTGCTCGCCCCTTATTTTTTATGGTTCATTTCAATAAGGTGCAAAGCCAAATACAAAAAATGATACAAGCTCATTTTGGCGATGAATTGTATATTACCTGTCTACCTCACGCAAAGTATCGCCATTTCCATACTTGGCTTTGCATGAGACGCTGCAGTGTCTGGCAATTGAATTATAATCGCCATGTAAACACCTCCTAATATACCTTTTTCATTACATTATATGATAAATTCCTTCCCCTTGCATCCACATCCTTTTTAAAGCATGAAATTACTTAGTTTGATATAATACTTTTTAGTCCAATCAAAAACTATAGTGAGGTTGCTTTATGAAAAAGAAAATAATCATTACAATCATTACATTATTCATTATTACTGTAGCATTATTCGGAACATACAAATTGATGAATGCAAGAAGCTTTCAATTATTTGGAGATTTAACAAATCGAGTAGAAACAAATGAAAAGGTGATTGCTTTAACTTTTGATGATGGCCCTACTAACAATGTAAAACAAATATTACCGCTACTAGATACATACAATGCAAAAGCTACTTTCTTTTTAATTGGAAATGAATTAGAGAAAAACCTATCGTTAGGAGAATCTATCGTACAATCTGGACACCAAATTGGAAACCATACATATTCTCATAACAGAATGGTTTTTAAAACACCTTCTTTTATTAAAGAAGAAATAGAAAAAACGAATGCATTAATCCGCCAAACAGGATTTACAGGCGCAATTGATTTTAGACCACCTAACGGGAAAAAGCTAATTGGTCTGCCCTATTATTTAAATAAAAACAATATCGAAACAATCACCTGGGACCTTGAACCTGATACTTTTTATAAATCTGCTGCTGATAAAATTGAATATGTTAATAAAAATGTAAAACCAGGTTCTATCATTTTACTGCACTCTATGTATGATGAGTCTAATGAAAGTTTACAGACCATTGAAGGTATTTTAGACTCTTTATCTAAGAAGGGCTATCAGTTCGTAACAGTAAACGAACTACAAAAAAGAACAAAGTAAGAAAGGTAGCGTATCATACAATGATACGCTACCTTTTTGTTTAAATAATGCCAAGTACATTTAAGAATACGATAATAATCGCAATTGGTGCGATGAAGCGAAGTAAGAATAACCATAATACGAATAATTTATAGCCTTTATTTTTACTTACACCAAGCTCTTTCATTAATACATCTTTCTTCATTTTTAAAGGAACAAAGATAGAAACTAATAAAACACCAAGTGGCATTAATACGTTACTAACTGCATAATCCGCTAAATCAAAGACTGTCTTTCCGAAAATCTTCAGATCGCTTAATATACCAAATGACAATGCTGATGGTACTCCTACAACGAAGATTAATAAACCTACGATTAAAGCCATTTTTTCACGTTTCCCTTTACCTTTTGCAGTTAAAGATGCCACGCTAATTTCTAACATCGAAATCGCTGATGTAATAGTAGCAAAGAAGAATAGTAGTAAGAAAACGATGAAGAAGAATTTTCCGAATGCCATTTTACTAAAAATAGCTGGCAGTACGATAAATAATAGTCCCGGTCCTTGAGATGGTTCCATTCCAAATGCGAACACTACTGGGAAAATTGCAAGTCCTGCAAGTAATGTAATCACAAGCGTTAAAGCTACGATAGAAAATGCTGAACGCGGTAAACTTTCCTCTTTCGGTAAGTATGAGCTATACGTTACCATTACTGCTACTCCGACTGATAGTGAGAAGAACGATTGTCCCATCGCATATAAAATAACTTCTGATGTTACATGTGAGAAATCAGGTTGTAAGAAGAAACGAACCCCTTCTCCTGCACCATCTAACGTAAGTGCACGAACGATTAATACAAAGAATAAAACGAATAGTGCTGGCATGAAATATTTATTTACTTTTTCAACACCATTTTGTACACCTTTACTTACGATAAAAATAGTAATAAGGATGAATAATAGCTGTGATCCTACTGCTAAATACGGATTGGAAATGATTTCACCAAACGTAGCTTCGTATGCGCCATTTCCTTCCCATAGTCTACCTGTAATTGCATTCCATAAATATAATAAAATCCAGCCTCCTACAACACTGTAGAAAGAAAGTAATATGAAACAAGTTACAATCCCTAATTTCCCTAACCATGGCCATAATGTTTTTGGTGCGATTTCTCTATACGCATCAACAGCCTCTTTTTGTGTACTTCTTCCGATAACGAATTCAGCTAATAATAGCGGTAAACCAATTAATAATGTGAAACCGATGAAAATAAGGAAGAACGCGCCGCCCCCTCCAATTCCGGCCATATACGGGAACTTCCAAATAGCCCCTAGACCAATTGCTGAACCTGCCGCAGCTAATACGAAACCTAATTTCGATGTCCATTGCTGTGAATTCATTTGTTAATCTCCTCTCTTTATCTTTTTCTGTTTTACAATTCGGTATTTATATTGTTCTATCCACACTCTTTTCTAATACGTTCACTTCCTCTCTACTAATAAAAAACGCCCCTACGTAAATACGTAGGGACGACAAAAATATCGCGGTACCACCCTAGTTATGAAGATACACCAAAGTTAGGACCTAAATAAAAAACGTCCCTACGCAAATACGTAGGGACGATAAATTATCGCGGTACCACCCTAGTTATGAAGCCACAACAAAGTAAGACCTAAATAAAAAACGTCCCTACGTAAATACGTAGGGACGATAAATATCGCGGTACCACCCTAGTTGTGAAACAATCTTCACCACTTTATTTGATAACGGTATAAACTACCGTCTTTCATTTCCTCATAATGTGAGATTTATGAAAGATGCTCCAGGACGAACTTCATGAATAATCTATATACTGATTCACACCAACCATCAGCTCTCTGTAATAGGGAGATATTCACTACTATACCCTTTCATTGCCCAAATATTATTTTCCGAATTGATTACTATCATTTTTATCACACATTAAAAATAGTGTCAACTTATATTTTGAATTTTTACGTATTACATTCTATTTGAAAATGTAAAATATGACTTTTAAGTGAATAATATTAGAATATTTATGTTCCATACTATATTAACTACTCTAACAGGTTTATAGTAATATACGATAAACGTAAGACAGCACGAGTAGGAGGAAAGAATTTTGTCTACTTCAAAAGTTTTAAAAGGAACTGCTTTATTAAGCGGCGCAACAATGATTTCACGTATATTAGGTTTTATATACTTCTTCCCTTTTCAACTATTAGTCGGAACACAAGGGGTCGCTTTATATGGATATGCATACTCTTGGTACGGAATTTTATTAAGCTTTTCAACTGCCGGTATCCCTATTGCCGTTTCCAAATTCGTTGCAAAGCATAATGCGCTTGGTGATTATAGTACAAGCAAAAAATTATACAACTCTAGCGTAAAATTAATGTTGTTTATGGGATTTTTAGGGTTTTTAGTTTTATTTATTGGAGCACCGTACATATCACAATTTATTATTCGCTCGAAAACGCCAGATCCACAATTTATCTCTGACGTAACACTTACGATGCGAGCATTAAGTTTCGCACTTATTCTCGTACCAGCAATGAGCGTTACACGTGGTTATTTCCAAGGATTTCAACATATGAAACCAAGCGCTGTTTCTCAAGTCGTAGAACAAATTGCACGCGTTGTTTTCATTTTAGTTGGTAGCTTTATCGTCTCAAAACTATTAGGAGGTTCCGTAGCCTCTTCTGTTGCAGTTGCTACGTTTGGAGCTGTTATCGGAGCACTTGCAAGCGTCTCTATTTTAATGATGTACTGGAAAAAATATAATGGGTTAAAACCTCCCGAAGGTGAATTAAAATCAAGAGCATCCAATATTCCATTAAAAAATATTTATATAGAATTACTTCGATATGCCATCCCAATTGTATTTGTCGGCATCGCAATTCCACTCTACACGTTAGTAGATCAATATACTGTAGCTGATGTCCTTAGAGCGATGGGAGAGCCGTTAGAAACAGCAAATGCAGTTTTCGCTTATATAACGAACTATGCCCAAAAGTTAATTATGATTCCAGCTTCACTTGCAACTGGATTCTCCTTAACGATCATTCCGGCTATAACGAAATCTTATACAAGCGGGAAATTAGAAGAATTACAAGAACAAATTTCAAAGATATTTCAAGTCTTATTATTCTTCACAATCCCGGCTGCATTTGGTCTTGCTAGCATCGCTTACGATGCATTCCGCATGGTTTATGTAAATCCTGAAATCGCACTTGGTGGATCACAATATTTAATTTCATTCGCACCGTCTGCTATATTAAGTGCGATTTTCACAGTTTCAGCAGCTATTTTACAAGGAATCGATTATCAACGAAAAACAATGATTGCATTCTCAGCCGGAATTCTCGTTAAAGTTGTAGTAAATACACCGCTCTTACATTTATTTGGCGGACACGGTGCTGTACTTGGAACCATTCTTGGATACCTCGTTTCCAATAGTATTATGTTGTACTGCATCGTTAAGTTTGCGAAATTTAAAATTGGTGAGACAGCAAAAACAGTATTTCTTATTACAATTTACTCCGCAGCAATGTCTGCTGTTGTGATGGCATTAAAATCAATTTTAACATGGTTAATTCCTGGACAAACTTATATGGAATCACTTCTCATTGTCGTTATATGTGGCGCTGTAGGAGGGCTTGTTTACCTTTTATTCGTATTAACAAGTGGACTTGCTTCACATATTCTCGGTGATAGAATTCAACGCTTACCTATACTGGGGAAATTAGTAAAATAAAAAACAAAGAGATGTAACAAGGGTTACATCTCTTTGTTTTTTATTTCGCATATTGAATACGCTTTTGCTGTTCCGCGATATGTAATTCTGGAGCATGGTGTTCTACTAACTGTAATAGCTCCTCGATTAACACTTCTAACTCCTGTACACTATACTCCGGTTTCCCTATTAAAGCATTCGCCATACGCTCATATAAGTTTTCAGGCTTAATAATCATTCGTTCCACATTATATGGCATCCATTTAAACGCCGGGTGATGTACATACATTTTATTCAAACCAAATAAGACACCAAATATATTCCTTTGTGCTTCACAAATAACATCATATAGCATAAGCCAGTCTTTTCGTTTTAAAAGTGCCTCTCGATTATGCCAGCGATTGCTTAACCAAAGATTTTCTGAAATCATCCGTTTCGCTAGATTTTCTGGATATGCTACCACTCTATCTTTTAATGCATGTACTTTCTCTTCTCCATACAAACTAACACCGTCATGCACGGATGATACAATACATTGTTTTTCATAACTTATATCATATTGATCCACCACATCCGAAATCACTTTCTCTACTGTTTCTGTTAAAAAGTTACTAATCTCTAATTTAATTCCTTCTTTCGTCAAATACGTTTCCGACCATTCTTCTTCCTCATAAGGATGATATGACAAAATTGTTCCACCAATATAGTTAATAGGCCCTTTACGATCCTCATTCTCTGGTGGCATTGACCATAAAATATGTAGTTCTATATCTGAATGTTCATCTTCTAGCTTTCTAGCTACTGAACCGGCTAAAATAATAGCCTCCACTTTTGGGTTCTTCCTATAAATCTCTGACATTTCTATTGCTTTCTCTTTTAATCCCACTTCATTTCCCCCTATAATTGCATTACAGCCTTACTTCTTTTATTTATTTCGATATTACACATTTTATTCCCTTTTCAAAGTTCCACTACATCATATTTCTACCCAATAACGTTGTACAATTTCCCCAGTCTGAGAAGAAACTACTTCATTTTCTAACACACCGCCAACCTTTTGAATCGTTTTAGCCGAAGCGATATTAGCTTTATCACAAGTTATTAACACTTTCTGCAATCCTAATTTTTGTGCTTCATCCAATGCAAATTGTAGTTGTTTTGTAGCGTAACCTTGGCGACGTTTATTTGGATGGACACTATATCCAATATGACCACTTTCCCGCAATAATTCTGAGTTTAGTCGATGTCTAATATTTACAAAACCTATAAGTTCCCCTTTTTCAAAACTTAAAAATTGGCTAGACGGTACTCGATTACCTTGTAAGTTTTCTCCCGCTTCTTGTATACTCACTTTTTCAAACCATTCATCGAGAGAATCAAAATTTTGTAAAGAACTACTGCCGTGTGGTTGTTCATCAGCATGTAAAAACGCATCGCGATACTCCATAATTTGTTTGCTATATTCATATGTTGGTTTTAATAGTTTCATTGTGCTTCTCCTCTCTAAATAATCTACAACAAACCCCTTAATAGCTCTCTTTCACCATTAAGGGGTTTCTATCATTTTCATTCAAATAATCCCATACTCAAATAACGCTCACCTGTATCAGGTGCAATACATAAAACTTTTTTACCAGCACCTAATCGTTTCGCAATCATAATCGCTGCGTAAACAGAAGCACCAGAAGACGGCCCAACTAATAACCCCTCTTGTCTAGCTAAGTTTCTCATTGTCGTTAAAGCCTCTTCGTCTGCAATTTGAATAATTTCGTTATACACTTCCGTATTTAAGTTTTTCGGGATAAACCCTGGACTTGTTCCTACTAGTTTATGAGGACCTGGAACACCTCCGGATAAAACAGGAGATCCTTTCGGTTCTACTACTGCAACATATAAATTGGGTAGTTTCTCTTTTAACGTTTCACCAGTCCCAGTAATCGTTCCGCCTGTTCCTGCCGTTGCTACAAATGCATCAAGCTCTCCATCCATTTGTTCATAAATTTCAAGTGCAGTTGTATAACGATGAATATTCGGGTTTGCTGGATTTTCAAATTGCTGCGGAATAAAACTATTTGGAATTTTCTCTTGCAATTCTAACGCCTTCGCAATTGCTCCTGGCATTCTTTGTTCTGCCGGTGTTAAAACTACTTCTGCACCGTATGCTTTCAATAAATTTATACGCTCTTTTGACATATTGTCCGGCATAATTAAAATCGCTTTATATCCTTTCGCAGCCGCGTTCATCGCTAAACCAATTCCTGTATTACCACTTGTTGGCTCAATAATTGTATCTCCTGGTTTGATAAGACCATTCTCTTCTGCAACGTGCAATAAATTATAGGCAGCACGGTCTTTCACACTGCGTGATGGATTAAACATTTCTAGTTTTACATACACATCTGCTGCGTCTTCTGGAATAAATTTAGATAAACGGACGACAGGTGTATCTCCTATTAATTCTGTAACATTTTCACATAATTTCATAGTGCATCCCCTATTCTATCGTTTTCTTATCACTTGGTAATAACCAAGAAGTAAGTCCAATTAATGGTAGACAACTACATAGTAACATAATGAATTGTAGACTATATATGTCAGCCAATTTCCCAAGAACTACAGAGCCTAAAGCGCCGAGTCCAAACGCAAGCCCTACAATTAATCCAGATACCATTCCTACTTTTCCAGGAACAAGCTCTTGCGCATATACAACAATTACACTAAAACTACTCGAGCTAATAAAACCGATACATAAAAATAGCGGTATGACCCATACGAGCGAAACGTGGGGTAATAAAAGTGCAAGTGGGGCTGAACCTAGCATTGAAAATACAATAATTGTTTTCTTTCCAAATCGATCTGCTAATGGACCACCAAAGAAGGTTCCTAACACACCAGCAATCATAAATGCGAATACGAAATACTGAGCATTTTTTATAGATAAACCGTAATGCTCAATTAAGTAAAATTGATAAAAATTCCCGATACCAGCACCGTACCAAGAGCGTACAAAAGTAAGGAAAACAAGAAGTAAAATAACAAATTTAATATGTGTACTTACAATCGCATTTTCCGCCTCAAGCGCAGCCCTCTTTTTTCTCCTCACAGCGCCAGTCGCTAATTCATTCCTATACCAATTTGATACGAAAATTAATAATACAATTCCTACCGCTGCAAAGGCCGTAAAACCTAAAGAACCAATTTGCCCAAGCGGAACGAAAATTAACGCTGTAAAAATAGGAGCTAAAGAATTACCTGTATTTCCTCCCACTTGATAAATCGCTTGCGCTAAACCTCGTTTCGTCCCTGCTGCCATATAAGCAACTCGGGCGCCTTCTGGATGAAAGACTGCGGAACCTAATCCGATAAATAAAACAGAAATAATAACAATAATAAAGTTCGGTGCAAACGCGAGTCCAATCATCCCAAGCATACTCGAAAACATACCGAGCGGTAATAAAAATGGTGACGGCTTCTTATCCGAATACATACCAAAAACCGGTTGCATAATCGATGATGTCATATTTAACGCAAACGCAATCCACCCTACTTGCATATAGGATAAATTCATCGTTTTTTCCAAAATAGGAAACAACGCGGGCACAACTGCTTGCATCGAATCATTTAAAAAATGACCGAAACTAATCGCAAATAATATTCGATATATTGTCGGTGTTTCTACTCTGTTTTTTTGCGAAACTGCCTGCATATGTGTATTTCTCCTTCCTGTACAAAATATATATTTATTACAGTAGGTGTAATAAATTCTGACTTTTGAAACATTTCTATTCTATAATGGTTTCATTTCTTTTTCCAGAAATATCACCTTTTAAATAATATATTTTTTCTATATGCTTTATCGGATTTATTTATAGAAATTTTCTATATTTTCTTTTATACTAAGGCAGAGATGAAGGAAAGGATGACAACTATGAAGAAAAAAACAAAGGGAATCGTTGCACTCTCAATCACATTATCTATGTTTTTAACAGCATGTGGTCAAAAACAAGAGGCAACAACTACCGGAGAGAAGAAAAAAGAATCTTCGAAACAAGTATTAAACATTGTAGAAGCTGGGGAAATTTCTACACTTGATTCATCTATCGCAACCGATGGGTTTTCTTACGCTGCATTAAACAACATAATGGAAGGATTATATATGCCTGGTCCTGACAATAAACCTGTTCCTGCAGCCGCTGAATCATACAAACTGAGCGAAGACGGAAAAACATATACATTTACATTACACGATTCAAAATGGTCAAATGGCGATCCAGTAACTGCCCATGATTTTGAATATGCATGGAAACGGGCCGTTAATCCAGAAACTGCTTCTGAATACGCACATATTATGTTCGATATTAAAAACGCTGAAAAAATAAATAAAAAAGAATTGCCAATTGATTCATTTGGTGTAAAGGCGATTGATAATAAAACTCTTGAAGTACAGTTAGAACACCCTGTTCCATACTTTTTAGGTTTAATGGGATTTGCAACATTTTATCCTCAAAACAAAAAGGTTGTAGAAGCACAAGGGAAAAATTACGGACTTGAAGCTGCAAATGTAGTTTATAACGGACCTTTCCAATTAAGTGAATGGAAACATGATACAAGTTATAAAATGACAAAAAACCCGAACTACTGGGATAATAAAAATGTGAAATTAAATGAAATTAATGTAAATATCGTAAAAGATACTTCAACAGCCGTTAATTTATTTGAAAGTAAACAAGTAGACCGTATTACGATCAATTCAGAGTTTGTTGATAAATATCAAAAAGATCCAAGCTTAAAGAAAATGGAACGTCCTTCTGTGACATTTTTCCGATTTAGTCAAAAGAACCCTTTATTAGCAAACAAAAATGCTCGTAAAGCTATTTCGCTTGCTTTTGATAAACAAGGAATCGCAACAACGATTTTAAACAATGGTTCTATACCTGCGAATGCATTCGTTCCAAAAGGATTCGTAAAAGGACCTGACAATAAAGATTTTCGCAGTACAAGTCATGTAAAAGTAGAAACAAATGTGAAAGAAGCTAAAACACTATGGGAAACTGCGAAAAAAGAAACAAATTTACAAAACGCTTCTCTTTCAATCATAACAACAGATGAGTCTAACGATAAAAAAATTAGTGAGTTTTTAAAAGGTGAGCTGGAGAAAAACTTACCTGGATTAAAAATCACATTACAACCACTTCCAGTAAAAGCATTTTTAGATCGTGAAGGAAATGGTGATTATGACATTTCACTTTCTACATGGGGACCAGATTATCCTGATCCTACAACATTTTTAAATATGTTCGTCACAGACGGACCGTTTAATAAGATGAGTTACTCAAACAAACAATACGACGAATTAATTGAGAAAACGAGCTCTACTTTAGTAACTGACTTACCAGCACGTTGGAAAGCGTTCCAAGATGCAGAGAAAATCTTACTTAAAGATGATGCAGCTATCGCTCCAATCTTCCAATCAGGACTTGTATATTTAGAACGTCCAACAGTAAAAGGTGTTGTTGTTCGTCCATTTGCAGGAATTTATTCTTATAAGTGGGCCTCTATTACGGAATAAGAAAAAGGCGATCCTAAAACATATTAGGATCGCCTTCTTTATTAAATTGCAAAACGCTTATACTTTTCGTAATCGCTCGTCTTACATTCCACTTCTAGTTTCGTACCTTCGTTTTCATAACTCGTAGATAGAACGTGCGCATGAGTATTGAAATAAGAAACTACCTGTCCTTGATCATACGGAATTAGCATTTCACACTTCGTATACTCTTTATAAATGTGTGAGCGAATCATTTCGACAAGTTCTTCAATTCCAACGTGTTTCTTCGCTGATAAATAAACGCGGTCTTCTTGTACTTTCGGAATTTCAACATCTACCATATCTGATTTGTTATAAGCATAGATTGTTGGAATATTTTCTACTCCAATTTTCTTTAACGTTTCATTTGTAATATCAATTAACTGTTCATAATTCGGATTTGCATAATCTACAACGTGAATAAGTAAGTCTGCTTCCGCTACTTCTTCTAACGTTGAACGGAATGCTTTCACAAGATGATGTGGTAATTTACTTACAAATCCAACTGTATCTGTTAATAAGAATGATTTATTATCTGGTAAATCAATATTTCGCACCGATGTTTCTAACGTTGCAAATAACATATCTTTTTCAAATACTTGTTTTTCTTCTGTCCCATTATAAATTTCAAGCATCGCATTCATCGTCGTTGATTTTCCTGCGTTCGTATAACCTACTAATGCTACAACAGGAATTTCATTTTTCTTACGTTGTTTTCGCTGCGTTTGACGCTGCGCAACAAGAGCTTCTAAATCTTTATTTAAAACTGAAATTTGTTCTTCAATTTTACGACGATCCAACTCTAATTTCTTCTCACCGACACCTTTATTTTTCGTACCAACACCGCCGCTCTGTCTTCCTAACGATTCACGAAGACCAATTAAACGAGGCATCATATACTGAAGGTGGGCCACTTCTACTTGCAACTGCGCTTCTTTCGTTTTCGCACGTTGCGCAAAAATGTCTAAAATTAATATGGTACGGTCAATTACTTTACAATCTAAATCTGCTTCTAAATTTCGAATTTGAGAAGGCGATAATTCGTCATTAAAGATGACCATATTCGCACCTACTTCATTTACATAGGCTGCTACTTCTTCAATCTTTCCTTTTCCAATATAATGGGATGGATTTACACGTTGTAAATTTTGCGTCACTTGTCCAATTACCTCTACATCACAAGCTTCTGCAAGATTCGTTAGCTCTTCCATCGAATATGCAAAATCATCCTCATTACCTAAATTTACTCCAACTAAAACTGCTCTTTGTAATAATTCTTCCATATATTTATTCCTCCATTTCGATTACGTAAAATAAAAAACACAGGTCGCTGCCTGTGTTTTCGTAAACGGATAAGGGTTCACCAAAGAAATAGAAGAAAGTTGTGCTTTCATCCTATCTCATAGTTAAAAAGTCCCAAGATCGTATGCGTATCCACTATAAGTGTTCACCTATACAATCCCATTCTATTTATAAAGGCAAAACAAAAAGAGGGCGTATTCGTCCCTCCCTCTTTTTCACATATAAGCTTAATAAAGGGTTCCTTTAAAATAGGCAGACCAATCCCGTTCACTCTGTACACAGACAGAGCCTTTGAGCGCTATTCAATTATTGGCACAAAGTATTGAGACGTAATCTGATTAAGATCAAAGGAAGCCCCTCCGTTCATTTTAAGTTACATAAAGTGTAGCATAAGTAATTCGCTTTCACAAGATTAAACCACCTATAGAAACAGAAAGAAAATCTTTATATATTTACTTTAATCGTCATTTTTTGCGAGTTCTTCTCACAACAAAAACAATGATTAATAATAGACAAATGGAAATGATAGCAACTTGCCACCAACTGAAACCGCTCACCATCTCCCCTTTTAAATCCACTTTCTTCGTTGGAACAGACTCTTTTGCAATTTGACGTAAAGCCACTTTGTCCGCCCCTGCCTCATCTAATCTCTTCGTTCCACTACAACTATTTGTGTGTAATTGTTTTTCAGATCCTCTTTGAGAAGAATATATTAAGTACTCTCCTCCTTCCACAAAATGAAACACACAATCACCACCATTTGTATATACAATAATTTGCGAAGAATTTGTCCCTTTCCAAATTTTCTTCACTTCAAATAATACTTCAATTCCACCTCCTTCTTTCCTTCCAACCTCAATTACTTGTCCCTCAAACACTACATCGTTTTTTTTGAAAAGCCTCTTCTGCTGATACGTTAATACAATCACAAGCATAAGATTTCTCTGGAAAAATAATAAAAATAAAGCTACAAATAATGACAAAAGGCAACATACGTAAAATTCTTTTCAAGGAGCCCAACTCCCTTCATTATCAATTTTAGAAACTTCTCGTATATTATTTTTACAACACTCGCTAAATTCCTCCATAGTAAGCTAAGTCGTTCAATACACTAAAAATCTATATTGACATTTTTATAACCTGATATTAGTATCAGGTTATAAAATAAAGTTAGGAGCTGTTCCTATGAATTCTAAATCCCGTATTACTGCAATTGGTACTCATGTTCCAGAACAAATATTATCAAATCATGATTTAGAAAAAATGATCGATACGAATGATGAATGGATTGTACAAAGAACAGGAATGAAGGAAAGAAGAATCGCTAGCGAAGATGAATACGCCTCAAACTTAGCCATTAAAGCAGTTGAAAATTTATGTACAACATATAAGAAAAACTTAGAAGATGTCGACTGTATCATTGTCGCTACTACTACTGCTGATTACGTTTTCCCTAGTGTTGCTTGCCAAATACAACAATACTTCAACATACCTCATACAATGGCATTTGATTTAAATGCCACTTGCGCTGGTTTCACATATGGCTTGCACGTCGGTAATAGCTTGATTACTTCTGGATCACATAAAAAAGTACTTGTCGTAGCGACAGAGACATTATCAAAAGTTACTGATTACACCGATAGAACGACCTGCATTTTATTTGGCGATGGTGCTGGCGCTATTTTATTAGAAAGAGATGAAAACAAACCAAGCTTTATCGCGTATCACATGGGCACAAACGGTGACGGCGGAATTCACCTATACAGAACAAATTTATCTACCACTATGAATGGCACACAACTGCAAACAAATGAAAAAATCGTTCAAAATGGAAGAGAAGTATATAAATGGGCAACACGTACGGTGCCAGCAGGTATAAAAGAACTATTACATACTGCAAATATGCAAAAAGATGATATAGACTGGCTCATTCCTCATAGCGCTAACTTACGCATGATTGAATCTATTTGTGAAAAATCTCAAATTCCAATACAAAAAACATTAACGAGCGTGGAATATATGGGGAATACATCTTCTGTCTCTATTCCACTCGCTCTAGATTTAGCTAGAAAAGAAGGGAAATTAAATAACGGAGACACACTTTTACTGTACGGATTTGGTGGTGGTCTTACACATTTAGGTCTTATTGTGGAGTGGGATTTAAGTTAAATGCATGAAAAAGAGGTTCTAGTCAATAACTAGAACCTCTTCTTTAATTTCTTTCTCCTTTTCGAGACCATATCACAACAGGAATAAGCATGAAAGCTAACACTCCTCCAGCTAATGACAATGCCGCATAACTTGAATTCGCTACTACCATTCCTGACATCGCTCCACCAGAAGCTCCAGCTAACGCAATAAACACATCTATCTTCCCTTGTGTTTTTGCACGTGTGGAAGGTATAGTTGCATCAACAATTTGAGCAGTACCACTTATTAAACCGAGGTTCCACCCTAATCCAAGTAAAGACAAAGCAACGATTAATAGTATTAAAGAATCACTCGGCGCTATCGCAGCTATGACACCTGCTGCTAATAAGATTACTCCACCAGCTATACTCATCTTAGTTCTGCCAATTTTATCAATTAATATTCCTGTAACGAGAGATGGAAGATACATTGCACCTACATGAAAACCAATTACAAGACCTACTGCACTTAAAGCATGACCGTGGTGTCCCATATGAACTGGCGTCATCGTCATAATCGCAACCATCACGATTTGCGTAAGTATCATTACGATAGCTCCAACTGTAATGCCTCTTTTATTTTCTTTCGCTTCTTCTATTACCGCTTGCCCTTTATATGTATGTTCTTGTTTATATGATTCTATCATATTAGCAATAAGTAACGGATCTGGACGTAGCATAACAAAAAGGACAAGACCCGCCAGTATAAACGCCGCCGCTGATAATATGAATGGGCCAGCAAGTTCAGGAATTCCAATTGAATGAGCAAACCTTCCCATTACACCTACTAAATTTGGACCTGCGACTGCACCAAAAGTCGTCATTACCATCGTAATACTAATGGCAGTTGCTCTTTGCTTCTTATTCGCTAAATCCGTTCCAGCATAACGCGCTTGTAAATTTGTAGCTGTACCCGCGCCATATATGAGTAAAGAAACTAGTAAAAGAATAATACTATTTATTAAAGCTGCCAATACAACTCCAATAGCCCCTAGTCCACCTACTATAAAACCCGCTGCAAGCCCTACGCGGCGACCATACTTTTGCGATAACTTCCCAACAAAGAAAGCCGCTATCGCAGATCCCATCGTAAACATAGCAGCCGGTAAACCTGCAAATGCATCTGTCCCAAGCATTTGCTGCGCAAGAAGTGCACCTACTGTAATCCCAGCAGCTAACCCAGCTCCGCCGAACATTTGTGAAATACTTACGATTATTAACGTTCTTTTGTATAATTTTTGTTGCTCTTCCTCTGTATACATACGATTACTTATTAAAGCCCCCGCCCTATCTAACAATTCCTCATCCTCCCTTTAAAATTAAACCCTCTTGTTAATGTACTATGTTTAACGTTACATATTCAATGCCATTTTCCATTCTTCTCTTTCATTCTAAAAAACTTTCTAACCGAACTCGACTTCTCTCATGCTATATTAAAAATACTACCATTCACAATATGTAATCAAAAAACAAAAAACAGGCTGCTATTAGCCCGTTTTCTTTACACTTCCTCTACTACTCTTCCACTTTTCTTTTTACTCAAAACCTTTCTTTCCGAAAATAACAAACTTACTAAAGCACAAATTAAAATAATTGGCACACTCGCTTTATATAAATCTGTAAAACTCATCGCCATCTGATTCTTAGCATAATGGTTTACATCATTCGAAAATGCGAGTACTTCTTTCTTTATACTTTCCTCTTGTTTTTCAACTTCATTTGTCACTTGATTCATAACTTCTTCTCTTTTTATATCTCTATATTCTACTGGAACAGCATTTAACACTTCATCTACTTTTTGGTGAATTAATTCGTCTTTTTTCTCTTTATGTAACCCTACAAATTTTTCATTTTGATGCTTTTCTACATTCGTTTCTATACTTTGATTCTCTATTTTTTCTTTTGTCATTTGTAATATCTCCGCTTGCTGAGTATTACCTACATGAATATTACGCACCTTTTCTTCTGCATAACGATATACATTCTCTTTATTTACAGTTAAGTTGTGAGTTAAGTTAGATACAAATATTGCGACCGCTAAAACAATACCTACTTGCCGCAACATTGACACGACACTTTGAGAAGCAGTTAATAATTCCCCTTCAAACGAAGAAGCACTTAAAACTGTAATTGGACCTACTACTAAACCATACCCAACACCCAATATCATACATGGAATAATAATTTCTATATTTGTTGAATTAACATCAATCATTTGCAACCAATAATAAGATAAGCCCATCACAAGAAAGCCTGATAAAATAATAGTTACTTTTCCGAGTTTTTTAATTAAAGTTGCTGCAGCTGGTGAGACAAAAAATATCATTGCTGAAATAGGTGTCACTAAAAAAGCTGCTTCAATTTCCGTTCGACCTTGTATTTTCGTCAAGAACGTCGGAAGCAATACAGTAACTCCAATTAAAAATAAATTACTTAATATGACAACGATAGATGCTCCGACAAACATTCGATCTTTAAATAAATTTAAATTCACCATGGGGTTATGAATCTTTCGCTCTACTAAAACAAATAGAATAAGAGAAATAGTGCTAATTGCATAACAAAACAATGCAATCTTACTTTGCCATCCCCATGTATTACCTTTTACTAATATGAGAGTAAAAGAAAAAATTGCTGTGCTACTTAATAGCAATCCTATCCAATCTATTTTTGAGGTAATACGTTCTTCATTTTTTATTTGTAGCATAAAGCAGCATAAAATGATTCCAAGAATACAAATTGGAACATTAACGAAGAACACCCATCTCCAACCGAAATTTTGTGTAATAATTCCGCCTATTACTGGTCCCATTGCAGCTGACAGTCCTTGTGTTACGCCTAAAATTGCTAGTGCAACATGCCTCTTAGCTAACGGCATAGCTGATACACCAATTACCATACTAGTTGGAAATAAAATCGCTGCCCCTACACTTTGTATAAAACGGGAAAAGATAAGAAAATCCCCTGTATTAGCAAAAGCACAAAGTACCGATCCACCACCAAAAATCACCAGACCAAGAATATACATCTTTGCTTTTCCAAAGATATCAGCTATCCGCCCTAGCGGGATAGCAAGTACTGCTATTGTCATTGTATAAACATTTAATACCCAAGACATTTTTTCCAATGAAGTATTTACACTCGTTTGTATCGCTGGTAACGCTATATTCATAATTGTTGTATCAATCATACAAAGAAAAATACCTAAGCACATTAAAAAGACAATCTTAATACCCTTTGATTGCTCCATGTTCATCTACTCCTTTATTTATAATGAACGTGTTTTTCATTCTTCCATTTTATCGTGTTCTTTTGCTTCTAGTTGTTCTAGTTTTCTTTTCAATGTCTCTACTTGAGCACTATAAGATGCAATACCTACATCGAGTGAAATTTCCTCGACAAAAGTAATACCGTTTCTCCACTTTTCATATTTCAAACGAAGATCCGTAATATATGCTTCTTTCTTTTCAATTTCATCCTCAATCCATTTTTTAATTGTCTTATCATCACTATAATTACCGAAATACATCCTCATTAAAAAATCTGAACGTAAAACATCTTTCTCTACATCCGTTTGCATGTATTGATAAAACTCTTCACGCCCTGCATCTGTAATAAAGTACATTTTCTTATTCGGTTTCCCTTCTTGCATAACAACTTCTTTTTTTATTTTCCCCTCTTTTTCCAACTGACGTAACGTTGGATAGATCATCCCAAAACTTCCATCAAAGAAATGAGTAAATACATCTTCAAACACAATTTTAATATCATAACCAGACAATTCTTTTCCCATTAATAAGCCTAAAACAACATCTCTTCCTTTCAAAATAAGACCCCCACATAGTATATAATCAATAATCATATTAACAATGTTAATATGATTATTGATTATATACCTTATTCTGTTATTTGTAAAATGTTTCTAAATAAAAAACACCCTGTAATTTTATTGTTCAAAATTACAGGGTATTTCTACTTTATATTTCATAAACAAACTTTGTACTATTTTACAACTACATCTTAATTCGTTTTAAAATCTTCTGTCTTACCTTCTTTCATCTCATAATAATACGAAGGTAATTCTATATTATGTTCTAAAAGGTAATCCTCAATTAACGAAATAATCACTTTCAACGTTTTCAAACGAGCATACAATTTATCGTTACTCGCAATAATTTGCCATTTCGCATTTGGCTTATTTGTTTTTTCAAACATTTCTTCCATTGCTTCAACATACTCGTCCCATTTTTCGCGGTTTCGCCAATCTTCGTCTGTAATTTTCCATCTTTTCAAAGGATTGTTCTCTCTATCTTTAAACCTCTTTAATTGTTCATCTTTACTGATATGATAGAAGAACTTCCCTATTATGTAATGATCATCGGTTAATAATTTTTCAAAATCATTAATCTCATCATATGCTCTCATCCATTCTTCCTGTGTAGCAAAACCTTCCACACGCTCAACTAACACACGGCCATACCACGAGCGATCAAAAATGGTGATTTGCCCGTATTGAGGAAGTTTCCGCCAGAAACGTTGCAAGTAATGGTATCGTTTTTCATGAGGTGCTGGTGCTCCAATTGGATTTACTTGAAACCCACGCGGATCAAGGTGTTCCGTCACTCGTTTAATCGCCCCACCTTTTCCAGCCGCATCCCAGCCTTCCATAACGAGCATAACTGCAATTTTTTCTTCTTTTACAATTTGCTGCAACGCTAATAAGCGCCTTTGATATTTTTCAAGTTTCTTATTGTACTTAGATTTCGATTCAATTCTTTTCGTTACATCTACTTTAGCAAGAACTCCATTTTCCATAAAACAAATCCCCCTTGTTGTATGACAATGTTATCTTACCATACTTTTTTGGTAATTTCTTCATAATTCTATTCCCTTTGACTTATACTTCAAATCGAGAACCAAAATGATAAATCACATCCGTACATACTTTATAGCACATCATCAACAAATGTATATTCCTATTAATATTTCAAACAAAAACAACCATCAGCTGATATATAAACAAGATAATGGTTGTTTGAAAATAAAAAGCTCTACGTGTTAACTATTCTAGATAAATATCTTCTAAAATTATTTCTTCATTGACTTTTCCTCACATTGATTCAACGCTACATAACAAGCTCCATATACACCAGCATCATTATGTAATGATGCTAAAGCGATTTCCACCTTATTTTGATAGATATCCATTATTTTATCATGGAACCTTTCTTGAATTTGTTTCAAAAATGGTTCACCTTGCTCTGTAATACCTCCCCCAATAATAATTAATTCGGGGTTAAATATATAAGTAATATTTACTAAACCAGCAACAACATACTGTAGAAACTGTTCATATACATCCTTTGCCAATCGTTCTCCTCTGTACATACGTTCTATAATTTCTTCACCTGTGATTGTACCTATCTCTAGCCCTTGAATTTTTGATGCTTCTTTATACTGACGAATCAATGCCGAAGTCGATGCATATCTCTCATAACATCCCTCTCCGCCACAACTACATTTTTCTCCATTATGAACAATTATCATATGACCAAGCTCTCCTGCTAATCCTTTCACTCCCTGAAGCATTTTGCCATTTATAATGATTCCACTACCAATTCCGGTTCCAAGTGTGATTAAAACAATATGTTCTTTCCCCTGCCCTACTCCTTTCCACATTTCACCGAGACAAGCTGAACGAACATCATTTTCAATACTCGCCACATACCCTGTCTCACTATAAATGTAATCTGCTATTTTTGTACCGCTATATCCCGAAATATTGGCAGAATACAGAACTTCCCCCTTGATATTATCAATAATCCCACACGATGATACACCTACAGAATGAATTTTATAGCTCTTTTCAAACTCATATATTACTTCACAAATGCGATACAAAATTTCTTTCTTTTGATTTTGTACTGGTGTTGTTATTTTCCCTTGTTCATGTACCATTCCTTGTTCATCAATCATTGCATATTTTATAAAAGTTCCTCCAATATCAAAACAAGCAACGTACTTCCCCATATTTCTCCCCTTCCTACTTTTAGACAATTGTAATTTCATTATAGAAATTCTCTACATTTTTAAGCTGTATGTAACCTGTTATTTCCTCAGCTGCGTTAGCCATTCCACACGCCACCGAAAAACGAAGTGCATCCTTTATCCCATACCCCTTTGCGAGTGCTAACGTTATTCCTGCAACCATTGCGTCACCTGAGCCAACGGCATTGATTGTTTTTATTTCTGAAATAATTGCCCTTATGCTTTCATCTTTCGTAATAAGTATCGCTCCTTCTCTTCCAAGTGATAACAAAACATACTGCACGCCCCCCTCGCAGATTTTAGTTGCTTCCGCAATCATTTCTTCCTGTGACACACGTTTTTTTTGAAGCAACTGACAAATTTCTTGCCTGTTTGGTTTAATTAAAAATGGTTTTCCTTGTATGCCATGCAATAATGGTTCTCCACTTGTATCTAATATGAATTTTTTACCGTTTTCAGCCGCCTTTTGTGCCAACTGTTGATAAAATGAATTTGGAATACCCTTAGGTAAACTTCCCGATGCAACAATAAACTCAAAATCTTTTACTATCCTTTCATATTTTTTTATAAAAAGAGCTATTTCATCCTCTGAAATAGCTGGTCCTGCTTCTAATACTTCAGTAGCTGACGCAGATTTTTTTGTGATTAACGCTATACAATTGCGAGTTTCTTCTTTAACGGAAACAAACTCATCAATAATCGATAAATCTTTCAATCTTTTTCTTATGAACTCACCATTACTACCACCAAGTAACCCAGCTCCTGTTACTTCTTCTCCAAGCAAACGAAGTACTCTCGATACATTAATGCCTTTTCCACCCGCAGTTTTTTCATAGTCTTTCGTACGATGTATTTTGTTTAGTTTTAATTCTCCTAATTCATATCGCATATCAACAGATGGATTCAATGTAATTGTCGCAATCATAAGAATATCTCCTTACACACGATTTAAACTTTTGCACATCTTTATTTTATCTGCAACAACCCGTTTCATCGCCATAATTGCATCTGAAAAATATTTACGCGGATCATTTTCTTCTGGATGAGAATGTAGATAATGGCGTAATGCTGTTCCGAATGCAATTTTTAGCTCTGTTGCAATATTTACTTTACAAATTCCTAAACGAATCGTTTCTTGCACTAAACTGTCTGATAATCCAGATGCCCCATGTAGTACAAGAGGAATATTGACTTGCTTTCTGATATTTATTAATCTTTGTAAATCTAATTTTGGTTCCCCTTTATATAGTCCATGTGCCGTTCCAATTGCAACTGCCAATGAGTCAATATTCGTGCGTTCTACAAATTCTTTCGCTTGGTAAGGATCTGTATAAATTGAGTTTTCTACTTTTATATCTTCTTCTATTCCTGATAATTGCCCTAATTCAGCCTCTACTGTTACTCCATATTGTTTTGCATACAACGAAACTTCCTGAACAATCTGAATATTCTCTTCAAATGGATGATGCGATGCATCAATCATAACAGAGCGAACTCCTGAATCAATACAATTTTTAATATCACTTATATCCTCATGATGATCTAAATGTAGGCTAATTGGTATTTCATATTGCTTTCTCGCTGCTTCAATCATATGCAAAAGATATTCTTTTCCCATATATTTTATTGTGCCTGGTGTAGCAGCTATAATAACAGGTGACCTAAGCTCTACTGCGGATTCAATTACTGCTTTTAAAGTTTCTAAATTATGAATATTAAAAGCCGGAACCGCATAACCCTGTTCTTGTGCATTTCTCAGTATAAATTGAGTTGAAACAAGCATACTCTCAAATCCTCTCTTTATTCTTTTTATATTTCATTTCTCCCCCTACAACTGTTCCTATAAGATCTAAATCCTCTGTTAATATAAGAAAATCAGCTCTTTTCCCTGGTGCTATACTTCCAATTTCATTATCAACTCCAATACTTTTAGCAGGAATTAACGATCCCATATGAACACATTCCCATAACGATGCATTTGTCCATTTCTCTATATTCTTCACACCATCAATAAATCGAAGTGTACTTCCTGCTAAAGAACCCGCCTCTGTTCGGGCAATGCCGTCTTGCACTTGGACAACAAATTCTCCTAAATTATATGTGCCATCCCCTAATAAGCCCGCTCGCATACAGTCACTAACTAAACAAGTTTTGTCGTATCCTTTACATTTATATAAAATATTCACTACGCTTGGATGTACATGATGTCCATCTACAATGATTTCACCATACACATGCTCAGTTGAGAGTACCGCTCCAACAACGCCAGGTTCACGGTGATGTAATCCTTTCATTCCATTAAACGTATGCACAAAAATCGTCGCTCCTGCTTGAATCGCATTCTGGCATATCTCATAGTTTGCATTCGTATGCCCAATTGCTACATGAATATTCTTTTTCACAGCATGATGTATACACGCAATAGCACCTTTCCTCTCTGGTGCCATGGCAATTTTTTTAATTGTCCCTTCTGATGCAACAATCCACTCCTCTAACATTTCAATGGTTGGATCAATAAAATATTTAGAGTTTTGTGCACCTTTATAGACCTCCGTAAAACAAGGTCCCTCCAGAAAAGCTCCAATAATATTGGCCCCATCCACTCCTCTTTTTTTTGCATGAGCTATATTTTTTAAAGCTTTCATTATATTTTCCGAAGAATCAGTTAATGTTGTAGGTAAAAAACTCGTAACACCATTTTCCAATAACATAATAGAAATATTGTTTAACGATTCATATGTGCTATCCATTACATCATGTCCCGCTACACCGTGAATATGTGTATCCACAAATCCTGGAGAAATAATACTTCCTTCAAAATCCATTACTAACGCTCCGTCTACTATTTCTTCAACATGTTTTAGAAAGTAGCCATTTACAATATGTAAATATCCACCCTCACGAACACCATCTTCTAGTAGATACATAGATGCTTTGACATAGTAGTTCATAAATTGCTATTCCTTTCCTTTATAAGGATGTACTGTTACCCCTCGAACGATACGATTTACACTTCCACTTGGACAAGGGTTATCTGGAGTAATCCCTAATGCAATAGATTTATATAACGCTAAAATTTGTCCGTATAATATATAAATAAACGTAATATACATGTCATCTTTCAGATTGCGTCCGTCATTGCATAAAAATGTATTTGAATTTCGCCTTGCTTCCTGATTATCTTGATGTGCTATAACAATAATCTCGCTTCTTTCTTTCTCTTGAAAAAGCTCTTTTAATAAATCAAGATCATATTTTTTCGTATACTCATCATTAGATAAAAATAATACAACAACTGTATCCTTATCTAAAATTGATTTCGGTCCATGCCTAAACCCAAGTGTTGTGTCAAACGTAACTGGGATACGACCAGCAGTTAACTCTAAAAATTTTAAAGCAGCCTCTCGAGAAAGTCCCTCGAATACGCCTGATCCTAAAAATACAATTTTACGAAATTCTTTTTCTGCAATTCGTTGAATTTCCTGTTCTTGTTTTTTGATTACATCTTTTCCTAATCTTACAATATCCATAATGCTAGGTTCTAAAAGATGGGTCTGATTATAGTTACATAACATAAGTGCAGTTAACATCATAGAGGTAAAACTTCCTGTCATTGCAAACCCTTGATCGTTTGCCTCCTGTGGCATATACATAACAAAAGCGTTCTCTTTATGCTGAAATTGCTTCGCTAAATTTCCTTCTTCATTACATGTTATAATAATATGATAAACTGAATGAATAATTTGTTCTCCTAATTGCGCTGCCGCTACACTTTCTGGACTATTGCCTGAGCGAGCAAAAGACACTAAAATTGTTGGGATGTCTGGCTGAAGATAGTAATAAGGACTTGAGACTATATTTGTTGTTGGAATGCTTTCAATATGCATTTTCTTTAAATTCGTAATCCTTTTTACATATGGAACAATTGTGTCTCCAACAAAAGCGGATGTCCCTGCACCAGTGAAAATAACCCTCACTTGTTCATGATCTCTTGAAATACGTGAAAAGAAGTCTATAATTTCATGATGTTTGCTTTGAAAATTCAAATATACTTGCTCCCAAAGATCTGGCTGTTGTGCAATTTCTTTCGCTGTAAAACACGCTCCATATGTTTCTCTTATTTCATCATTTGCATGTAATAACATTTCAGAACCCCCTTAATATTAGTCCACATCTTATCACGTCATCATTACCAGTTGAATTACAATAAGTATAACTATACTTATTGTAATTCAACTGTGTAAGTAAATTTATCTCCTCTTGCAATGGTCTGTGTGTATTCAATTATATTTTCTTTCGCATATGCAATACGTTCTAGAGATAAAGATGGTTCATTCTTTTCAACTTGTAGCCATGTTGCATGCTCTTTTTCTGCTGCAATCGCTTTGAAACTTTCCACCGCACGTGTGATATGAACTTGGTATTTTGTACGGAAAATCTCGTACATTGGTGTTTCTTCTAATTCTTTCTTCGTTAAATATGGAAAGAACTTTACAGGAATATAAGATGTTTCAAATAGCATGGGTTCTTTATCAGCTAACCTTAATCTCGTAATTTGATATACCTCTTCTCCATTGTTAAGATTCATAATTTTCGATATTTTTTTATCGCAATGAATTATGGAAAATGATACGACTGTTGATGATGGAACCTTTCCAAATTTTTTCATTTCTTCTGTGAAACTATAAAAACGGACAAGACTTTGATTAAATACACGAGGTGAGACAAAACTCCCTTTACCATGTTTTTTATAAATATATCCTTCTTTTTCTAATTCTTGCATCGTCTGCCTTACTGTTGTTCTACTTACATCATGAATCTCGCATAGTTCACGTTCTGATGGAAGCTTATCATGTTCTTGTAAATTCCCAGTTTCAATTTGCTCCACAATAATATCCATTAGTTGGTAGTATAATGGTGTTCGATTATCTTTTGCAATCATGTTTTACTCCCTCATCTATAAAGTTGTTATGACCAGTTTATGGCTATTATATCGAATGAAAATAGGAATTACCATTACTTTCTCACAGAGAAAGATAAGCTTATTCTATCTGTTAAAATTTACTTGAATCGTATATTTAATTTGTTTCTTTATATGCACTCTTCTTACTTTGCTAGATTCATCGATTGTTGTAACTCTGTCACATATTGCTTAAGATTTACTGTTTCACCCGTTATTCTTGATCTTTCAGCAGCAAATGCAATCAAATGACTATTTGCCGAAATCATTGCAGACGTTAAACTTTCTGTTTTATTGCTTTTTACCTTTTCGATAAAATCAGTCATAATTGCATTATCTGCTCCCATATGTCCACCTTCTATTGTTTTTGGGTAAATCGTTTCAACTTCACCTGAAAAATATTTGACCTTCAATTCATTTAATACATCATGACCATGAATTTCACCATGTGTTCCCATAATTTTAAACGTACGGCAACACTCTTTTGTAAATGCAGACATTGTAAAAGCAACTGTTACATCATTATCAAACAGCAAATTTACTACTTGATGATCCACAACATCATTGTCACAATGGTACACACAACGCCCATAAGGTCCCTTTTTTAGTGCCTCCAGTCTATTTTCAATGCTTGTATCAATAGAAACTACATTCGCTGGCCATTCATCTCTCTCATGTAAATACCATTTTAAAGCAGAATATTGGCAGTTTCCCTCAACTTCACAACCATCTGTACAACGTAACGTCGAACCCTTAGGTGCATGTTCGGATTTAAAATGAGTCAAACTTCCAAAAGATGAAATCTTTTCACACTCTGCACCCACAAGCCATTGTAGCACATCCATATCATGACAACATTTTTGCAAAATCATTGAACTTGATTCAGACTTATTACGCCAATTCCCTCTTACAAAACTATGTGCTTGATGCCAATGACCGACATTTTCATTCCATTGAATTGAAACGATATCCCCTATCTTCTTTTGATCAACAATTTCTTTTAAAGTCCTATAGAATGGTGCATACCTTAACACGTGACATACTGTTAATAACACGTTATATCTCGTGGCAGCCTCTGCAATTTCCAATGTCTCTTTAGGACTTGGTGACATTGGTTTTTCTAATAAAATTTTGTATCCCTTCTCAATCGCTTGCATTACAGGTTTATAATGAAACCGGTCGGGCGAACAAATAAGCAATACATCACAAAGCTTTTCTTTCGCTAATAACTCTTCCCATGTTTCAAATTGCATATCTTCCGAAACGTTATGCATTTCAGAGAATTTCTGTCTTTTTGCATTATCCAATTCTGCAACCGCAACAAAAGTTATCTCTGTTGGATGTTCTAACGCGTAAGAAGCATAAGCGTACATTCCACGACTTCCTGCCCCAATTAATGCCGCCGTAATCATACATATCCTCTCCTATTCTATTATTCTTATTTTCCACCTGTAATTGTAATTCCTTCAATAAATTGTTTTTGTAAAAAAATAAACAATAACAACATTGGTAAAATCGCTAAAAATGATCCCGCCATTAGTACAGGATAGTTTGTTGCATATTGCCCTTGTAGTGAAGATAAACCAACTGATAATGTCATCATATCTGGTGAATTATTTACAATCATCGGCCACATCAATTCATTCCAAGACCAGAGTGTTGTAAATATACCAAGTGCAATTAAACCTGGTTTCGCAAGAGGCAGCATAACATACCAATAAATTTGGAAGTGATTGCAACCATCTAATCTCGCCGCTTCTTCTAGTTCCTTTGGAACGCCCATAAAAAACTGACGCAATAAAAAGGTACCAAATGCACTAAATAACCCAGGTACAATTACCGCTTGTAATGTATTCAACCAATCCAGTTTTACCATAATTAAATATTGTGGAAGCAAAAACACTTGAGCTGGAACCATTAGGACGGAAAGAGTTAGTAAAAACAGTACATTTCTACCCGGAAATTGTATTCTAGCAAAAGCATAAGCTGCTAATGAGCATAAAAACAACTGCCCAATCGTTCTAGCTATTGTAACAATTACAGTATTCATCATAAATTTTAAAAATGGTAATAAGTTGAATATTTCCGTATAGTTACTCCACATAAATTGAGATGGGATAATAACTGGTGAAACTTGAACAGATTCTGCATAAGTCTTTAGAGACGTTAATATCATCCAAATAAAAGGACCAATGGTTAATAAGGCACCTATGATAAGTATTGTATGAATCATAATTTTATTTTTATTGACTGCACCTACTCTTTTATTCATCATAATGCACCCACTTTTTCTGTAATATCATTTGAATCGCTGTAATGATTAATATAATAATTAATAATACAACTGCTATGGCTGCCGAATATCCTTTTTCATTCAAAATAAAGGCATTTTGATAAAATAAATAAACAATAGATTGTGTATTTTCAATTACATTACTTGTTCTACCAATCATCATAAAGATGAGATCGAATACTTGAAATGCCCCAATTAAAGACATAATCGTTACAAAGAAAATAACTGGCGATAAAAGTGGCAATGTAATCTTAAAGAAAATTGTAATTGGCCGGGCTCCATCCATAATTGCTGCTTCATAGTATGTTTTAGGGATGTTTTGGAGACCAGATAGAAAAATAACCATGTTATATCCTATCCCACCCCAAATCGCAACTATAATAATTGAATATAATGCAATGTTAGGGTTGGTAAGCCAATTAGGACCATCAATTCCAAAGCATGATAACATGTAATTGAGTAACCCATAGTCAGAATTATAGATCCATTTCCATACCATCGCGATTGCAGCAGGCATTGTAATAACAGGTAAAAAATATAATGTTCTATACAGGGATTTCCCTTTAATGTTTTGATTTAATAGCACCGCTAATATGATGGATAAAAATATACTGATTGGAACAGTAAGCACGATATAAATAAATGTATTTTGAAAAGCCTTTCCTAAATCTTGATCAGTAAACATCTTTTTATAGTTTTCTAATCCAATCCATTCATAGCTACCAAACGCATCCCACGCTGTAAAACTAAAATAAATATTTTGCAAAATTGGCCACATATAAAAAATGAATAACCCTAGCATAGTTGGGGCAATCATGACATATGCCCATATATAATCTAATTTCTTTTTCTTTTTATATTTTTTTTGTATATGTGTGTGTTTTTGCTCCACTACCTTTATTGATAGATCCTCCATCTCTTCACTCCTCCCATAATTTTTGATTTAAAGTAAGGAGAGGATCCCTCTCCTTATTTTTTAGAAAGAACTTCATTTGCCTTCTCTGTTAATTCTTTTGTTGCATCTTCAACATTCAATTCTCCTCCCCATACCCTTTTTAATACTTTTGTTTCTTGCTCCCATAAAGCTCCTGTATTTTTCACACTCGGTAATGGGTAAGAATATTCAAGACCAGTGATATACGCTTGTAAATTCAAGTTTGGAACGGATTTAACCCATGCTTCTTGTGTTCCATTAAAAGCAGGAATAACTGTTCCAGTTTCTGCAAACACATCTGCTGCCTCTTTAGAACCTAAATATTTCACAAATTCCCAAGCTGCATCCGGATATTTTGTTTTCGCTGAGATGACATTTGCTAGACCATGAATCATAACAGCTCTTTCTTTCCCTTTTGGCATAACAGCAATATTTAAATCAGGATTTTTCTTATATTCTGGTACCATCCAAGGCCCATCAAAAATCATCGCTACTTTACCTGATAAAAACAAATCAGATGCTGTTGTCTCTGTCATTTGAGCAAATGTTGGTGATAATCCTTCTTTAATAAAACTAATGTTATAATTAAACGCTTCAATTGCTTGTGGTTTATTAAATCCTACTGTTTTTTTATCTTTAGAAAGAACATACCCTTTATTTTGGTAAATGAGATCATAATAGCCACCTTGATTTCCCATTGCTGCTGCAAATCCCCAAACATCTTTTTCCTTTTTCGTCAATTTTTTTGCAGCTTCTTTCATTTTCTCCCAATCCCATGAATCATCTGGATATGCTACTCCAGCTTCATCAAATAATTTTTTATTATACCAAAGTGCCGTTGTATCAAAATCTTTTGGAATACCGTAAGTTTTATTATCTACTGTATATAAATCAACTAAAGATTTCGGATAATTTTCCAATTTATACTTATCCTTTTTCGCTTTATCATCCAAAGGCATCAATACTTTCCCCGAAGCGTATTTCACAACATTTGGTCCATTCATCCAAAATACATCCGGCAATGCATTTCCTGTTGCTGCCGTTTCAAGCTTCTGAAAATACTGCCCATACGCTGTTAATTCTATTTTCACCTTAATATTCGGATGTTTTTTATTAAACTGTTGAACCACTTTTTCCACTGCTGGTAGTTGTTTCTTATCCCAAAGTGCATACCGTAATTCTATTTTTTCATCTTTAGATGACGTGTTAACTTTTTCGCCACTGTTAGAACATCCTACTATTGCCAATAGCAATGTTGACAAAAAGATAATAAACCACTTTTTCATCCCTTTTCCTCCTCTAGAAACAATCATCTATATAACATAATCTTTACTTATGTTTCTTGTAATTCACTGACGACAAATTAAACTAATATAATCAACTTTACAAAAGATTTGGAGCACCTTGTAAATAAAGCGTTTACAAACGAATTTTATTCATTTATAAAAACAATGCTCGTCTCTCCCTTCCCTATCAATTTTAGTAGACTTATGTCATTACCAGTTGAAGGAATAAACTATCATTGATATATTATTTATACATATACCAATTTGATCACGACATGATGTTGTCATTACCAGTTGTTATGAAGTATAACACTATCACTTTTTCCTCTGCAATATATTTTCTGAATTTTTTAAATTTTCATCACGAACTGTATTAATCCATTATCCCTATATAATTTGTTATTAATAAATAATATAAAGATAAGGAGTGTTGATATGATTCAACAATTAAAAAAATATTACGCTAAAGATATAAAAATTAATGAAGCCATACTTTCTGAAGATTACAGTTGGTTTTTGATTGACGGGAATAGAGTAGGAATTCGTAAATCTCGCTTACATAAACGGGAGTGTCAATTGCTTTCATCCCTCTTAACTCCCATCCATACTGACACATGCTACGAAACAAAAATAGAAAAGTATTGGTACGAAGCGTTATATCAGAGTAAAGATATTCAAATAACATCTGTACGCTTTTTACATTTCTTCACAACGCATCCTATAACGGAACGAGAAGAATTTCATAATGCTTTACATTCAATACTTGGTTTTGATACTCCTACAATATGGGAAACTTCACAAACTGGAGTCCTCATCTTAACAGAAAATATATCTGAATATAGATTACAAACAGCCCTTGATACGCTAGAAACAGATTTTTTTATATCCTTATCCTTTTTTGTCGGCAGACACTACACCCAAACCAATCAAGTTTCTCACTTGTATCAATGGGAACGAAATTTATTTTCTTATCTTTCTCCCTATTTATCAAAGAAAATTACATACATTGAACAACTTCTCCCTTATCAATTAATGACCTTATTACCAAAAGAAAAAAGAGAAAAATATACAAATCGTTTATTGGAAAATGTTTCCAATGATAAAGAACTAATAGAGAGTATTAAAGTATTCTTCCAATGTAATTTAAATGTATCACTTGCGGCTAAACAATTATATTTACACCGAAATACTTTACAGTATCGAATTGACAAATTTATTGAAAAAACAGGATTGAATATAAAAACATTTGAAGGTGCTGTGGCTGTTTATTTGGCTTTTCTTTCTTTGAACATCTCGTAATTTTGCATAAAAAAATTAACTTTTTTTGTGCAACTTACCAATTCACCTTACATTAAATAAAACTTATAATTCAGTTAATTATAAAAATAGGGGTGATGTATAATGGCCGAACTCGTATTAAATCATATTTTCAAATTATACGATAATAAAACAACTGCTGTTTCTGACTTCAATTTACATATTCAAGATAAAGAGTTTATTGTATTTGTTGGCCCTTCTGGTTGTGGAAAATCAACTACTCTACGGATGATTGCAGGTTTAGAAGACATTTCTGACGGCTCATTTTATATTGATGGTAAACTTATGAATGACGTCGCTCCAAAAGATCGTGACATTGCAATGGTATTTCAAAATTACGCACTATACCCACATATGTCTGTTTACGATAATATGGCGTTTGGTTTAAAATTACGAAAACTACCAAAAGATGAAATTAATCGTCGTGTAACTGAGGCAGCAAAAATATTAGGTCTTGAAGATTATTTAAAGCGAAAACCAAAAGCATTATCGGGTGGACAGCGCCAGCGTGTGGCATTAGGAAGAGCTATCGTTCGTGATGCAAAAGTATTCTTAATGGACGAGCCTCTATCCAATTTAGATGCTAAATTACGTGTAAGTATGCGTTCAGAAATTTCTAAGCTTCATCGCTGCTTAAACACAACTACTATATATGTAACACATGACCAAACGGAAGCAATGACAATGGCATCACGCCTTGTTGTGATGAAAGATGGTATCATACAACAAGTTGGTACACCAAAAGAAGTTTATGATACTCCTGAAAATGTTTTTGTTGGCGGATTCATTGGTTCTCCAGCTATGAATTTTTTTACTGGAACATTAAAAGATAACTATTTTCATATAGAAAACATTCGTTTTAAAGTACCAGAAGGGCAATTAAAAAAATTGCAGAAAAAGGGATACAATAAAAAAACACTTATACTCGGTATTCGTCCAGAAGACATTCACGATGAACCAATTGTCCTTCAATCTTCTCCCGATTCAACTGTCGAAATTAATGTTGAAGTTGCTGAACTATTAGGTGCTGAGACTATGATACATGGAAAACTTGAAAATCAAAGTTTTGTCGCACGAATTAATGCTCGATCAGAACTGAAAGCTGGCGATAAACTTTCAGTAGCCTTTAGTTTAACAAAAGCACATTTTTTTGATAGTGAGACAGAACTACGTATACGTAACAATTAAATACACTTAATTGATTATTCTAAAATTAGATGTACAAAAAAGCTGTGTAGTATGACCTTTACACAGCTTCCTTCTTTAATCCCTTAAACATACTATTACTATTTAACCTTATGATGAGAGAATTCTTCTCTTAAACATTTTGATATTAATCATTTTATTTGTAGGGTTAAGGGGATGACCGTCCGTTTAATTAAAAACAAATGAACGCTGTTAGTATCACATACCATTGCCATATCAAACTCGTTACATATCCCTTCAACCAACACCTTAAAACATTCTTCTATTATCATTTATTTCCGAAAAATTAAAATAAAAAATCTGAAGACACTATCTAAACTTCGGATACTTAAAGTACCACGATCCTTACGGTTTTTAGTAGTATTTCGGATCCAACTTCCCTTTCATTTCATTCCATGCCTAAAGGCGGATCGGCTTTCTTGTTTAGAAAAAGATGTAATAAAACTAAGTACAAGCATAGCAAATAATATAATAACTCCTAACCCAATATTCATAAAACGAATCCCTTACATTATATGGTATAACTTAACATAAAGAGAAGATAATAATAAATAAATCCGTTACAGAATGGGAGCTCTCAAAAAATGAAACGAAAAATATTAACTCTCTTTACGCTTATATGCTTAGCACTACCAATACAAGCTAGTGCATACACATTTCAATCACTACCAATTGCATCAAAGTCTAAACAATGGTATATCGAAATTGATAAATCTCATAACGTAAACAAGCAAGCAATCCAGCCAAAACAAGGTGTATTTGATACATATAGTTTACTCGTAAAAAACATCGGTCATGATGTATCAAACGTATCCGTGGAAATACTTGATAACAATCCTACCTCTAAAGCTACCTTTAAACCTACTACCCCTAATGAAAATATTTCTAAAAGTCATACAAGCTTTGACTACATGGTATTCCCATTAGACTTTAATAGCCATAATTTTAAAGTTGTGATTACTTGGGAAGAAAAGAACTTTTCTTACAACGGCCATCCAGTAAATGAAAGTAAAAAAATGAAACAAACATTTGTATTTAATGAAGAGTAAGCCCTAATTTAATTAGGGCTTACTCTTCATTTACAAAACCAGTTTGAATGGCTTCTGTCACTTCTTTTGTTATGTCCAGTTTTGTTGCATCGGTGCTAATTTTCTTATGCCAAATATGCACGGAAGGCTTTTCGTTACAAAAATGTTTTATTAATACTAGTTGATTATATGCTAGCTTATTTTCTCTATGGGTAGCAATATAGACTGTGAAATTTTTTGCTTCAAAGATCTTTTCCTGCAAAGTATATTGGTTGTCCCATTCCTTTGCGACTATATCGTTCAAATTTTTTATAAGCATATAAGTCGTTCCCACCTTCCCTTATATCATCAATCAAATCTTCGAATACTCGGCACACATAATGCTACTCCAATTGTTACAAGTACTAAAATAGCTAATGTTATAATCGTTATCTCACCACCTATGACAGTAGCTAACCATCCTACAACTACATAACCTAGTGGCAATAAAGCAAATGAACCTAACATATCAAGGCTTGCCACTCTTCCAAATGCTTCTTCTGGCACGAGCTCTTGTAAACTCGTTTCCCAAATGAGTCCAAATATCATCATACCGAACCCTTCAATTGCCATTAATGCGATTAAAGCAGGTGCCCAAGTAATGAACGGCATTATTAAAAGCGCACAACCACTTATTAAAACACCACCATAGGCAAGTATTCCCCGCTTATACCACCGTTCTCTCCCGCCAAATATTAGCGCGGCAATTACAGCTCCAACACCAGAGGATGCCATTCCTAATCCATACACGTATGCTTCAAAATGATGATGAACATTAAATAACCATGGAATTAATACGACAATAATTCCTGCATAACAAATATTGATAAAAGAAAAAACTAAAATTGTAATCCATAGCCACGGATGACTTTTTAAAACGAAAACACCTTCCATAAACTCTTGTTTGTAATCGATTTTTCTTTTTTCAATCGTTTTTACTTTTTTAAACTTTATTTCCCTTAAAAATAATAAACAAAAAAATGATAACAAATATGTTACTGCATCTAGTCCAAACCCTATTCCAGCAGATGCAACTGAAACGATTAATCCTCCAAGAGCCGGTCCAATTAGTCGTATACCTTGATTGCTCATTTGCGTTAATGCATTAGCTGCATTTCGAATTTCTGGTACAAATACTTTCGCTCTTACAGCCGCATATGCTGGCTGAAATATCCCTTCCATAAGTCCATATAATGCTATGAGGACATATAGAAGCGGAATTGTTAAATCATCCATAAATATAAGTGTTGCAAGTAATAGCATTAATATGCAGCGAACTATATCTGTAAATAACATTACTTTCACTCGATCCATTCGATCTACGATTAATCCCGCAAACGGTAACGCAAGAATATTAGGAAGCATGTACATTGCCATAGTCATTCCCATTACAACTGTTGATCCAGTTAATGAATATACAACGACTGGCAAAATAACCATCGTTATCGAACTACCTAAAGTCGATAGCAATTGCCCGATCCATAAAAATTTAAAATGTGGTGACGCTTTAACCGGCAATAACAATTTACCGATATAACTTAAACTTTTCTCTGTTGGTATTTCTCCTTGCATATACCTCTCCTCTTTTCAAATTAAGTTAACAATAAAACCAAAAACAGAAAATTCAATCTTCAACACTTTTAATTATATATGAAACGGTTTAATTATTGGTAAAAACATAAAAAAGAAACTCATACTGAATCTAAAAATATTACATGTTAAATATAAATAAAAAAGGTGTTTTCATAAATGAAAACACCCTTTTTATTTATATTTTTAAGTTCTTCTTTAATGTCCAATATTTTTCTTGAGCATTTTCAAATGAAAATTCTACCCAGCCGTTTGGATCTTCACGATATACATTTACTTTCTTGCCACTTTCTAATTTTCCAACTTCATTTTGCGTAATATTTGGTACGCTCTTAATTGTATAGCCAAATGGATATGGTACTTGATAGTAAGAGCCTACTAATTGAACAGTAGCTGTTGCATCTTTTGCATAATCTTTATATGGAATCGCTTCGTCTAATGCATTTACATTTAATGTATTAGGGTTTTTTGGTAATCGTTTTACATTTTCATAGTCTTTCTTGTTAAACGGTTTAATACGTTCCATAATATTAGCGATTTTGCCAGCCCATTCTTTATCTGTTGCATACTTTTCATTCATAGCAGGTAATGTGTAGCCATGGAAATGATCAGCACCTTCTTCTAAATAATTCTTTCGTACATAATCAGCATTGTATGAAATACTTTGCGCGTAAGATGGTAAGTATTTCGCATTGGCAAATGGCTCCCAATCAAATGCCTTTAAGCCAAATAAATTATGTTTACGATATGCAATTTCTGATTTACCGTAACCAGATTCTAAAATTGCATGTGCAGCTAAGTATAATGCGCTCACACCATACTCGTTTTGCGCTTGAATAAAATCTTTACCATTCCCAACAAGTGGGCTATCTGGATGGGATTTTTTAATAAAATTATCAATCTCTTGCGCTGTTACGTTAGATGGTAATGTCACATCTAGATTAATATATGATGGTTGTTCAACAGGAACATCCTTTTTTATTTGCATCGCTTTATATAAAAGTTGTGCATAGCCTTCACGCGTTAATACACCTGATGGATCAAATCCTCCAAGTCCATTCCCTGCCGCTACACCATTAGATTGCAATGCACTAATTGCTTCCTTTGCCCACCAATATGTTGCATCTATATCATCAAATGTATGTGGTGCTTTTACTTCTAATTTAAATGCTTTTTGCAAAATAACAGACATCTCCGCACGTGTTAATGATTCTTTCGGTCTAAACGTTCCTTTATCATCACCTACGAAAATCCCCATATCTGTTAATGCTAAAATTTCCTTTGGGAACATTGTCGTTCCTGCACTAATATCAGAGTATGGATTTTTATAATCACTTTTTGCTTCTGGTTTTAATGCGCGATACATTAATGCTGCTACTTGCTCACGAGTTACAACATCTCCGAAGCCGAATTTACCATTATCGTAACCTGCAATAATCCCTTTTGTCGTTAAATCATTAATTGCTTCAAGTGCCCAATGATTTTTTGGAACATCTGGAAATTCTTTTGTAGATGCAAACGAAGTTGCTGGAGCCATCACTACTTGAAGCGCGACTGTCACTGCTAACACATTAGAAATAACTTTTTTCATAAATTTTTTAACACGTTTTTTATATGCTTGTCCCGTGTTAACTTGCCTCCCTTTATCGTATAATTTTCCCTATTAAACTAACAAACTCTTAAATAGTCAACAGTAAAAGTATACGTGATAAAAATCAACTAATCTACCATTATTTTATTTATAATCAACATAATACGATATATCTTTTTATTTCGATACAAAATTACATAAAATCACATAAAAAGCCCATCTTTATGTAGACGATGGACTTAGCAATCAATATTGTTATTTAGCTAAACGATATTTTTCAACCTCGAAACCTTTCCACTCATAATAATCTAAAATCCCAGCATAAACTGCCTCAGCAGCAATTTGTCTTCCTGATTCAGTAGCTAATTTACCATTATCTATATCATTATCAATAAAGGCAAGCTCTGTTAAAACTGCTGGTACTGTATTATTATTTACTACATAAAGTGAGTGATTGTCTTTTATATTTCTATCTCTTGTATGTAGTGCTTCTACTACTCTATTTTGAATTTTCTTTGCTAACACTTCACTATCCTTTTCAATCTGTGTCTCTTCTCCACGCTTGGATTTTTTATAATAATACGTTTCCGTTCCATGACCATCATGATTTTCAGAAGAATTTGCATGAATGCTTACAAATATATCTGCATTGTTCTCTTGACCAAATTTCACTCGATTCGCAAGAGATTCATTTTTGTTACTTCCTGGATTTCCGTTCTCTTCACGTGTTAATAAAGCTTTTAAAGGTGTATTTTTTTCTAACAACTTCTGTAATCTTAAAGATGTATCAAATACGATTTTACTTTCCTCTACACCTTGCCCTGGATTCCCTGGATCAAATCCTCCATGACCAGGATCAATAATAACTACCTTTTCTACTAAAGGGTTACCTATTTTAAGAGAATCTGCCTTTTTTATAAATTGAGCTGCCTCTGCTTTAGTTAGAATTTTTTCGGGCTCCCATTTGTCACCAGTTCCAATAGAAATCCCTAATTCAACTAGAATGTTAGCTTTTGCTTTACCCCAACTTTTTTCTAGATCACTAAATTTAGTTGCTGGAGTACCATTTACTTTAGAATCTAATTTGTAAGCTTCTACAATAAGAGAGGCCATTGAAACTCGGTCAATTTTCCCAGTTGGATCGAATACGCCCGCTCCTTTCCCTTTTACAACGCCAGCTTTTTCTACAGCTGCGATGAATGGGGTATACCATTGGTTTTGAGAATCACCGAAAGATGGTTTAGCATTTTTATCGATTGGTAAGTTTAAGATTTGAGCCATCATTGTAGCTGCTTCTGCACGAGTGATTTCTTTTCCTGGCTCAAACATTCCTTTTTCGTTACCTGTAACTGCACCTTTCTCTACTAAATAGTAAATAGAGTCTTCTGCCCAATGTTTAGCTGGGACATCTGGAAATTTTTTCGTTTGCGCGAAACTACTAGATGAATAAGATAATATACTAGCTGCAATTACTCCTGCTGCGATTATTCTATTTTTCATAGAATATATTCCCCTCTCAAGTACGATGTATTTATGTAACAGACTAATTATAGTTCTGAAAATTAGTAATAGTCAATTGAAAATTGTATAATTTTGTATTATTATTGTATTTTTTGTCATACATAACTATAGTTAAAAACTATAAGATTTTATTAAGAGGAGAGATTCATATGAGCAACAATTGGAAAGATATAGAGCACCGTATGTATACAATGTGTATGATTCAGCGGAATAACAAAGTATTTATTGTTAATACAGCGCCCCAATCACCTTGGCTTCCCTGGTTACATCGCTCCCGGCGGAAAAGTAGATTTTCCAGAAAGTATCGTTCAAGCTACTAAACGGGAAGTAAAAGAAGAAACTGGATTACTTGTTTCAACTTTAACCTTTAAGGGATTAGATGAATACGTAAATCCGAAAGAAAATGTTCGATATATGGTATTTAACTATTGGACAGATTCATTTGAAGGTGAACTCCTTTCGAATCCTCCTGAAGGTAAATTATTATGGGTACCAATCGATACAGCACTAAATCTTCCTATGCAAGATTGGTTTAAAGAAAGATTTCCATTATTTTTTGAAAAAGGTACGTTTGAAATTCAACGTGTTTGGGACCGAGACTTAGATAAACAAGTCGCTATGACAATTACCCATACGTAAAAAAAGCTTGGAATCTCTCCAAGCTTTTCTTACTTCTCCTCTATTTTCTTAATCTCATAATCAATTTCTAAAAACTTAACTCCAAATATCCACATTTTATGGTTAGCTTCTAACATTTGATTGGTGCCCTCTTTAATAATAAACGTCTCAGCTAACGGTAAACGGATTGTAAAGAAACGAGTATGTATATAGATTCCCTCATCTCCCTTACCATTTCTTCTCAGCTTACTAGTAATAATTAAATTATTATTATCATTACGTAATTTTAAAACCCCCGTCATATTCGAATATGGTAGAGGCAATGCGATATTCATATATGTCTCATTCTTATACGTATGTTTTGAGTAAAGAGCTACAAAAATAGATGCTCCTGCTTCATTTTTCCTTAACCAAGCTCTTACATTCTCCCTTCCATCCTTCTCATCCATTATCCCTATGATAGAGCCGTGCATCGTTTCCCACTTGCCGCCCATTCCTAAATGTATTTGTCCTACACGCTTACTCATTTTCTCATAGCAAAATGCAAACGGGCGGAACCAGCGAGTCCATTTAATATGCGATTGTAATTCATACTCTGTTGTATTTTCATAAAAACGAATAATACTTACAGGAATCTTGGCCCTATCAAATATCCCACTATGGAAATCATTCATTTTATCAACTAAACCTTTGTATTCCTTGCTATCTATTACATTTCTGTTATGTAAAAATGCTTCACCAACTGTCGCCTCTCCTCTTAATCTGCTCATTGGTTTCCCGTAATATTTATAGTTCGGAACACTCTTTTCAATCATCCAGCCGACAAATGCCGGCAACGCTACTCCAATTCCATTAACAACACCGTGAATCCAAACCATTTGAGCAATTGTAATCGTCATTACATGTTTCAAATTCCCATACGAATATATAAGTGAAAACATAATTGTTACCATGAGCGTACTAGACGATATGATTAGGAGGATTTTTGCGCTGATAGCATTAAATTTCGCCCGCCAAACATAAATTCCATACCCATAAATCGCACATAAATATAGGAACACTGCAAAAAATTCAAATACCCTTGAGTACGTAATTCCAATCGCAACTGTCATCGGTGAAATGACTATAATAAACATAATTGCATCATATACTTTACTGCTCTTTTCTCTCTTCCGCCCTATTAAACCAGCTGATAATGGCAATAGAAATGCAGAGTAATGAAAATGTGCAGCGGTAAGCAAAATGATGTCAGAACTAAAGTGCATAATGGAGAGTTTTGCTACAGAAGCAAAAAACCAAAAACCACCTAAAAACAAATAAATAAACGCACTATCGATAGCTGTCTCTTCTAACGGTGTCCATCCTCTTTCTAGTAATCTATTTATACCAAATAACGCAACGATCCCCGTATATACAAACCAAATTATCGCAAAGATATATTGATTTGTTACGAAAGCTAACATTGCACAAATCGCTGCTATCGGATATAAAAACGATACGGATTTATAAAATAATAAATACAATCCATTTCGTGCTCTTTTATCAATAATACAAAAAGACATCGGTATACATAACAAAATAGATAATAAAATAATTGCTTCAACTGGGTTTACATTTGACCACTCACATATTAGAAAAATAATATAACAAGCAAGCCCAACTATTATATTTTTCATATCATTTATTTCCTCTCCACAAATGTTCCCCTATATGAAAATAATGAACCAATTAACGGATTGCATACTTGTACATGAATTCGAAAGCACTGTTTTGTTTCATCATAACTTTCTACAATGTTGGCCTCTCCGTATAAGAATCTAGGTAACGGGATTTTTCTTCTAAACATGTAAAACCATTGTTTCTTTGAAGAAATATGCATCGCCCCCATCTCATCAATATGAAAATTCAGTGTAGAAACAAGTATGTGTGGTTCACCAAAATAATCTACAATTTCATTTTCATCGAATTTCATTACCGCATTAAAATATCTTTTCTTATTACGAAAGTAAAAAGTACGATTCCACCGCACAAGTTCATTTCCATGTTCATCTCGCTCAGCGGTATTATGTATTGTAAATGGCACTTTCTTCCCACGCTCAGGGAAAAACATTCGAAACTTCGATGCAATTTTTAATATCAATTTTACGAAAAAAGAACCTCCGTAAATTTCATCCATCTTTCCTTCTCCAGTAAAGCTATTTTCTTCTGTAATCTCATAGCGTTTCTGTAATTTTGGATGAAGTTTGTTATAAGAATCCCCTAATAGTCTTTCATACATATTAGCCATACATTATCCCTTTCTCTTCCTCTTACAATTTTTTGCACTTGGTAAATCAAAACTATTTATATAACCGACAATCGATACCCCCATTAGTAAAACGTTTAATGTGATTGGATTAAACGGCTCTGTAAAGCTTACGATATTCGTAAATCCTGCCACTATCGTTAAAGCTATTAACATAAAAATATGTAGTATAAATAATTTTTGTTTTGGAACTGGAAATAGCCATATGATACCAAAAATAATTTCTAACATCCCTATTACTTTAAGAATTGCAATACTATTTCCAGTTGAATCAATAATCGCAGAAAGCATCTTCATCTCTTCTGGATGACTGAAAATTATTTTTGGGAAGATCCCTTGATACATCCATACAAATGCAAATAAAAAACATACGAGCCAATATGTCATTGTTCTTCTAATTAGCAACCTAGGATGAAGCCCCTTTTCTAACCATAATTTTAAAGCATCAAAACTCCAAGCAGTCGCCCAGCCTAATAACGGCCGAAACATATAGAAATCTATTACATTCCCTATACGACCAAACCTCGTATCATAATCATATTGCGTCTCAAAATGAATGTGTTCTTTACGGGGTGTATACTTCCAATAACCACGCCCTATTTGAATAAGTGATAATTGATTTTCTGTCCAAAATTTTAAAGAAGAAATACGTTCTCCCGTTTCTTTTCTTATCTCACCTATCGATTCACCTTCTCCAGCTATTTCAAGTCCAAATCCGATTTTTGTTTTATATAAAAATTTCTGTGGTTCTCCTTCTTTTTTCTCTACATACGAAATTTCAGTAAAGCGGGCATCCCATTCTGTATGTATATGTGGTTCTTGCGTGTATTCCCATAATTTTTCCATTGTTGTGTTCATTTCTGCTGAAACATAAATAGGCTTTTTCCCTTTCATTCTTCCACCTCCAATGAACTATAATTTTAATGTACATGTAATAAATTTATTTTGCTACATTTTTCACAAACTTCCTCGTAAAAAGATAGAATTTTTAAAATATATATAAAACACTTGATTCCTCGAAAAATTTAAATTATTATAAAACAAATGTTACCAACAACTTCATAAATCAAACACTCTCGCCTAAAACGTGAGATAGAGGTTGCGATACTTATGAGTATTCTAATGGAGACACAGAGATGTCTATGAAATTAGATGAAAGGAAGTATTGCCGAAATCGATATATTTCTCTGTATGTATCGATTGGGGCTGTTTTCGAATAGAAACAGAACTGTCATATGTACAGACGTGTACGTATGAAGAGCTATCTACAAAAAAGAGATATCATTTTTATGGTATTCCTTTTTTGGCGGTTTTTTTATTAGCTCCGTTTTCTGTTTCCCTTTTCCTGTAACAGCACCATCCTCACTTATTTGAGATGGTGTTTTTTGTTTTTCTCTGGTAACTACAGGAATATTGGGATTTATATATGTCCTAATCTATTCTTAAAAATGGATGAAAGAAGGAATTCGTAATGGAAACGATTGTACAAAAATTTGGTGGCACTTCTGTCGGAAGCGTTGAGCGCATTCAACATGTAGCAAATTTAATTATTGAAGAATATGAAAGAGGACATAGTATCGTCTCTGTCGTTTCAGCAATGGGGAAAAGTACAGACGAACTTGTAGCACTCGCTAACGCGATTACAGAAAATCCGAGTAAACGTGAAATGGATATGCTTCTATCAACAGGAGAGCAAGTGACTATTTCATTATTAACGATGGCATTACAAGCAAAAGGTTATAACGCAATTTCATTAACAGGATGGCAAGCTGGTATTACGACAGAATCTGTACATAGTAGTGCACGGATTACTGACATTCATACGGATCGAATTCAGTCTTATCTTACTAAAGGTACCATTGTTATTGTAGCTGGTTTCCAAGGAGTCAGTGAAGATCTTGAAATTACAACGCTTGGACGAGGTGGTTCTGATACAACTGCGGTTGCATTAGCTGCTGCACTGAAAGCTAAAAAATGTGATATTTACACAGATGTGACAGGCGTATATACGACGGATCCACGAGTTGTAAAAGATGCTTATAAATTAGATGAAATTTCTTATGACGAAATGTTAGAACTTGCAAACCTCGGTGCTGGTGTATTACACCCGCGTGCTGTTGAGTTTGCTAAAAATCATAATGTCATTTTAGAAGTTCGCTCAAGTATGGAACAAGAAAATGGAACAATTGTAAAAGGAGAATGTAACATGGAACAACAATCAATCGTTAAAGGTATTGCATTTGAAGATAATATTACACGCATCACAGTGAAAGGATTGGAACAAGGCTCGCTTTCAACAGTTTTCTCTACATTAGCAGCGGCACATATTAATGTAGATATCATCATTCAAAGTATTACAAATGAAGGAACTGTTCATCTCTCCTTCTCCATCCATTCTAATGATTTAAAAGAAACATTAGGGGTATTGGAACAAAATCAAGAGGCACTTCACTATGAATCAGTAGAATATGAAAATCATTTAGCAAAAGTATCAATTGTAGGATCTGGTATGGTCTCTAATCCAGGTGTTGCTGCGAATATGTTCACTACTTTAAAAGAAGAAGATATTCATATTAAAATGGTAAGTACATCAGAAATTAAAGTGTCTGTCGTTATTGACCGCCTTCATTTAGTAACAGGTGTCGAGGCGCTGCATCAATCATTTATGGCGAAAATTGAGCCTTTAGTGCAGATGAGCTAATTTCTACTAGTAAAACTTAAAACAAATTATATGAATCTACTTCCTTCCTATATAAACAGAAAGCTATTTGCATATAGAGTAATAAGAAATGTATTTATCATTTAAATAATACACTTCATTCTATACAACGATCGGGCCCTTTAAGAGCATACAGCGTAGAAACATTTTTCGGGGAAATCGCGGTATTGTTTGTTAACAAGATACTATATGACATACTTAAAAACAGCTTGTCACATTTTCCTATACTGTGACAAGCTGTTTTTTGTTTGAAAGGAATTTGTAACTTTTTAATAGTATAATTAAGAAGATGATTAGATAATACACTTTTACATATAAGGAGATAAAGACAATGTCAAAAAATAAATTACTCAGAATGGACAATGTTAGCATCGTTGTAGAATCCCTTGATCATGCAATCTCTTTCTTCGAGGAGATTGGGTTAAAACTCGAAGGGCGTGCCACTGTAGAGGGTGAATGGGCCGGTCGCGTAACTGGACTCGGTTCGCAGTGCGTAGAGATTGCTATGATGGTAACTCCAGATGGCCATAGCCGAATTGAACTTTCGCGATTTCTTACCCCGCCCGCTATAGCAGATCACCGGGCAGCTCCTGTCAACGCCCTCGGTTATTTGCGCGTCATGTTCACCGTTGAAGACATTGACGAAATGGTATCTAGGCTTACTACTAAGCATGGTGCTCAGCTCGTTGGCGAAGTAGTTCAATACGAGAACTCTTACCGTCTCTGCTACATTCGTGGAACTGAAGGCATTTTAATCGGTTTAGCGGAAGAACTCGGTAATAAATAAGTAATTTTTTATAAGAAGTCTTTACTAAAGTAAAAATATTTGAAAGAAATTCTCGCTTCATAAAACTTAGATTTTAAACCCCGTCCTAGCTTGAGAACGGGGTTATGCTTGTTTGAACTTTTTAACATACTATTAACATCCTAAAATTATTATAAAACAATTTAGTTTCTTGTTATACTCTTTCCTAGGAAATATAACTTACTCTTCTCACTTTTTGTCATATATATCTTTTCTTTTAAAAAACGATCTGAACTCATTCAAAATAACTTTCTTCACATCCGAATAAAAAACCATCATGAATAGTGCAATTACTAATACAACCACCTGTATTTTTTCATAATCAATGAACGCACTCATAATTAGTAAACCAAATCCAATATAAAAACCAAACTCGTTCTCTTTCTCAAAATCCTCATCTTCTTCATCAATATGTATTTTTTCTTTAATGTTTTGATTCCCTTTTATTAACTCATCGAGCGTAACATTGTACATTTCGCTTAGTAAAATTAAATTATCAATATCAGGACAACTTTTATCATTTTCCCATTTACCCCGCTTTAACAGGCAGTAAATCTCATCAAAGCTTTTAAGCATAATCAAGGCAGCCAGATGCGATTAACCGCCTATAAAAGCCCGATTGGTTCAATTAATAATCAGTAGGATAAATCGCCCACTGATTAAAGTTTCACTTTATATACCGCTTGCCTCGTTACACCAATCTTTTTAGCAACATCCTCTTGTGAAAACCCCTTTGACTCTCGTAATTTTTTTAACTGCTCTCCTAAGCTCATAACATCCCCCTCCTTTAACAAATTATTACATAAAAAGAGATATAAAAGAAAGAAACCATTAGTAAAATTCACTGTAAACCATTCGTTTACAAAGTAAAAAAAGAGAGAATAGCCCTATATTTAAGCTATTCTCTCTCTTCTATTAAAATAGATGAATATTTTCTTTCTTGCAAGCTTCACGTAAATCGTCAGGCCATACAGAAGATTGAACTTCACCAATATGTGCTTTACGTAAGAAGTACATGCACATTCTCGATTGTCCGATACCACCGCCAATTGTTAATGGTAGTATGTCTTCTAAAATACCTTTATGGAAATCATACTCACGTTTATAGTCTTCACCTGTTTTCGTTAACTGCTCATCAAGTGATTTACTATCAACACGAATTCCCATTGATGATAATTCAAATGAAGATTGTAGTACTGGGTGCCAGAATAAAATATCACCGTTTAATTTCCAATCATCATAATCAGCTGCGCGTCCATCATGCTTTTCACCTGAACGAAGTGCATCACCAATTCCGATAATGAAGACTGCACCGTGTTCTTTTGCAATTGCATGTTCACGATCTTTCGGTGTTAATTCTGGATATTTATCTTCTAGTTCTTGAGAAGTAACGAATACAATTTCTTCTGGTAAATACTTCCCAAGGAACGGATACTTTTCAAATAAGTGGTCTTCTAAATCTTTGAATATTCCATAAATTGTTAGTACTGTTTTTTGTAAGTAATCTACAGTACGCCATTCTTTTTGAACAATTTTTTCCCAATCCCATTGGTCAACGTAAATAGAATGTGTTGCATCAAGTTCTTCATCACGACGGATCGCGTTCATGTTTGTATATAAACCTTCACCAGCTTCATATCCATATTCATGGAGTGCAAATCGTTTCCACTTCGCTAGTGAGTGCACAATTTCTAATTCTTCTCCTGAGTGTAACATATCAAATTCAATTGGACGTTCTACACCGTTTAGGTGATCGTTTAATCCTGATTTTTTCGTTACGAATAATGGTGCAGATACGCGGAATAGTTCAAGTCGTTTTGCTAATTGATCCTCGAAAAATGTTTTAACTTCCTTAATTGCGATTTGAGTCTCTCTTACTGTCATTAATGATTGATACATGGTGGTTTCCTCCTAAAATGTTTGGATGTTGTGAAAAGAAGCCAACAAAAAAAGCCCCTCTTTCCCAAAAAACTGGGACGAAAGGCTTTGGTTCCGCGGTACCACCCAAATTAGCAACAGAGGTTGCTCACTTATACAATACGGAGATGAAATATCTCGATACTGTTCTTCTTGTAACGGCGAAGTTCCCGGCTAAGTCTACTTTCCTATCAAGGATTTCGGTTAGCAACTCCAGGAGGTTCTTCATAATAGGCTTCGTATCAGGCTCACACCACCCCTGACTCGCTTAGACTACGTCCTACTACTACTCGTCCTTTCATAGTCGTTTTGTTGTCACATCTCTGAAACATTTTATTAATGATTATTCTATACAAAAAATAAAGAAAGTCAACAAAAAGTTTTAAAATATTTTTCAATTCTTTATTTTACGGCTTTATTGATTGTTTCCAATATACCTTCTTTACTTCTTTTGCCTAGATATTCTAAAAAACGTCTCACTAACTGAAACTAACGTATATACGACGATTAATGTAATCGTTCGAAATATAGAATCCGCAGTATTTCGTATTATTTTCATTTTCTTTGTAATTCCTTTCAGTTTACTTGCAAATTCATGATATACTATAGCATTCAAGCAGTTTGTTTTCCTTAAAGCAAACATAGTCATTTATAAAGAGTATTTTCTAAATCATTGACTATTATCAAATTAGATTTTTATATAACGGAGTGATTATATGAGTAAAACGAAAGCAAAACCGAAAAAAGGTGTAGGACAAGGTACAGGAAGTAAAGGGTGGAACCGTTGGCAATCAAGTGCAAAAAAGAAGAAAGCTGCAAAGCCATACAAAAGTAAAGGTACAAAGAAATAACATTTAGTTTCTTTACTTTGTACAAAACAAAATATAATTATTACAACGAAAAAGCTATGCCCTCATATATTTGAAGGCATAGCTTTCTTTATTAGATCATTAAAATATCTCGAATTTCTTCTTCCGTGATGGATGATAATTTCTCTTCTCCCGGCTCAATCACTTCAGCAATTAAATTTTTCTTACTCTCTTGCAGTTCATGCATTTTTTCCTCGATTGTTCCGTGAGCCACTAACTTAATAACTTGTACCGTATTTTTCTGTCCCATCCGATATGCCCGATCTGCTGCTTGTTGTTCAACAGCTGGATTCCACCATAAATCGTATAATATAACCGTATCGGCACCCGTTAAGTTAAGCCCCGTACCACCAGCTTTTAAAGAAATGAGAAATAGGTCCCCTTCCCCTTCGTTAAATCGATTACATAGCTCTACACGTTCTTGCGAAGGTGTATTTCCGTCTAAATAAAAGTATGGAATCGCTTGACGATTTAATTCACGACCAATAATGGACAGCATCTTTGTAAATTGAGAAAAGATTAAAATTCTCTTACCAGTACTTCTACATTCCTCTAGTATGTCTAACAGTTGCTCAAATTTAGCTGAACTCCCTTTATAATCATCAACGAATAAAGCGGGATGACAGCAAATTTGTCTCAATCTCGTTAAGCCAGCTAAAATTCTAATTTTATTTTTACGTAACGTGTCTTTGTCTAAATGTTTTAACGTTTCTTCTCTTAATTTCGCTAAATAAGCAGCATATAGTCTCTTTTGGTCTGGTAATAACTCCGATGACTGTAAGTGCTCTATTTTATCTGGCAGCTCCTGTAATACATCTTCTTTTAATCGTCTTAATACGAAAGGTTTTACGCGCTTCGCTATATCTTCACGCCTTAAATCACCGAACTCTTTTCTTCCTGGTAATAATTCTGGAAATACAACGTGGAAAATAGACCATAGCTCTTCTAATGAATTTTCTACAGGCGTTCCTGTTAGTCCGAAACGATATTCAGCTTGAATTGTTTTCACTGCTCTTGCAGTTTGCGTTGTCGGATTTTTAAACGCCTGTGCTTCATCAAGAAATAGCGTATGAAACGGCCTCGCATACGACCTTATATCTCTTCTTAGTAATGGATATGACGTAATTACGACATCAAATTCTGCTACGTCTTTTAAAATTTTTCGCCGTTCTGTCTGATTTCCATCTGCAATAACTGCTCTAATATGTGGAGCGAATTTTTTCAATTCACTAAACCAATTATAAACAAGCGAGGACGGTGAAACGACTAATATAGGCAGCTTCTTCTCTCGAATTTCAGGCAAAACAGAATCTATATAAGCAATACTTTGCAGCGTTTTTCCAAGTCCCATATCGTCTGCTAAAATACCGCCAAAACGGTAATAGGCGAGTGTCTTCATCCACTCAAATCCATATACTTGATACTCTCTCATTACAGCATGTAAAGTTTGTGGCACTGTAAATTTTAATTTTTTCGGGTTTTGAATGCTTTCAACTAAATCTTGAACAGACTCATCTAAACTTAAAACATTACCTTCATGAAGTCCGTTCATCCATTTTACACTCCGAATAAGCGGAACATTCACTTCTTCCCCATGTAAAAATTCTTTTCGAATACCTGATTCTTTTACAAACTGATTAATTTCATTAAACTCTTTGCTCTCTAGTGATAATAGAGAACCATTCGCTAATCGGTAATATTTACGTTTCTCCTCAAGAGCCGCTAATACACCTTTAATTTCAGCTTCTGGTATTCCTTTTATATCAAAACGAAATGATAACCAATCAATTCTTTCTTTTCTTCTCACTCTAATAAGAGGTGCGGTATCACCTTTATGAATGCGTAATTTAATTGCTGTTGTCGCGTAAATATCAACTAAACCTTTTAACGTTGGAACGATGTGATATAAAAAGTTATACTCAGCTTCTTCATTATGCATAAAGTAACCGCCTTCTGTTTTCGCAAAGGCACTTTCACTCATAATGTCTAAAATCTCTTTTTCCTTTTTCTCATCACGATTAAAAACAGAAGGTTGCCCGTCTTCTTCTAGCGGATTAATCACGACGTTTCCATAATGAAATTCAAGACCTGCTAGCAAACGATTTTTCACACGATCTAAATATAGCTTTGCTTTTAACGATGGCGTTTCAACACGATCGGATATGACTTCATCAATGCGCACTGTTCCAAGTTTCATTAATCCAGGCACAACTTTCGCTACGAAATGTTCCATCTTATTTTCAGGAATATAAAATTGATTGCTATTTGAGCGACTCATCATCTTTTGCAATTCAATAAGTCGCATACAATCTTCCATGGGTAAATGATATAATTTCCCATCGTAAAGAGCGTTGTTATACATCTCCATAACTCGAACACGATTTAGACCGTCTATATGAAGGGTAAACCCGCCATTATTCCCTTTCGTAAACTCAAAATGTAATGGCAATAACCCTTTTGAAATGTGTAATCCCTGAAACAGTTGCTCATTTTGTTTCAGCTGTACATACTCGGCTCTAGAAAGTGCAGAGAGCATATCATTCCACGAAGCTGGCGGTATAAATATCATGCTTTTATCTTGTTTCGCATGTACTTCTAGTGCATCTTCATACATTTTTTCGTTATGATATATTTTAATAAGTTGTTGTATAATCGCGTCTGTTTCTTGTTTAAAACTGTGTACATCTGGCGTATATGTAAATTCATTGGAACAATGAAAAGTCTCTCTCTTCTCCACTTTAGAAAGAAATTCTCTAATATGATTTATAAAATATGTTTTCGCAAGTTTTAACTGAATTCCAAGAAGAGCCCCACCGCTTTTCGTCGCTACTGGTAAACATATAAACGCAACATCTAATATTTCACGTGTATCAAACCGATGTTGTTTACTTTTTGGCCTCAGTGGTTTATCTGCAAACAACTGAAACATCCCGTTTGTTAATTGATCATTTCTGCTACTAATAGAGCCCATTCCACCCGTTTGCTGGTTATAATTTATTTGTATCAATACAGCTGCTACATGTTGACAGTACGTTTGGAAAGACGCTAACGAAGGACAACTACATCTCGCAACAACATCACCTTTCTTAGCTTTTTCTACCGTAACATGAAAATCCTCGTTCCCTTTTACCGTCGCCTCACAAATTTCTTTCGTTTCATCATAGTAATTCACGATTACTTTATTTGATTTATAATAAGCTTCGCCTCTTTTATATGAGGTTTCTCCACATACTTCTTTAATAATCGATTTATTTAATGTAAAACTCATTGTTTTGACACTTCCTTAATGTAAAACCATTTTCTCTTACTTAACATTTTACATGCTTCACGAGAAAATATAAAATGTTGATTTAACAAAAAAAGATGCTTATTTATAAGCACCTTTTCACTCTATCTCCATCAATCGTTTCGCCTCAAAATACAACACTTGAATAAATTTTTTCGTATTAATTCGTATATGGCCAGAAGTCGCTACCCCATCCTTTGTCATTTCTGTCATCCGTTTTCTAACCACAGTGAAATCAAAAAACTTCGGAGCATAACTTTCAAATTTCGGATTTGAAAAGTCTGTTAGTCCAAGAGAAGCTAAATGGTTTAATGATTGATAAATTGCTCTTCTCACACGTTGTTCAGATGCTTTTTTCTCCTTCTCTATATCTGCTTCTGAAGCTAGTTCCCCTAATTTTTTTACTGTTATTTGGTGAAAGATATCTTTTAAAGCAGGAAATCCAAACTCAAATGTTTGCGCCTTTTCTTGTCCATTTAAATATTCTAGCATACTAAGTAAATCTTTACTTCCGTTCTCTCCCGCAATACCGAGTTCTGATAGTAAGAAGCGTCCTGAATCTGATATCTTTTTCCCTTCTTGCACTGTTTCACTACGCATTTGCGGCTTTTCCCACTGAAACACATTATTCAATGATTTTTGAATGTCATATATAGAACGTTCCAAACGAATACGTTCTATCACTTTTCGTACAACAGATACTACTTCTATTTTGTTTAGTGGTTTTGTAATATAATATTCAACACCAAGTGTATACGCCTCACCAATAAGCTGTTTCGATTCAACTTGAGAAATCATAATGATTTTCCCTGTAAAGGAGGACGCAATATGGCGAACTGTTTCAATCCCATCTCGCATTGGCATTAATAAATCAATAAATAAAATATCTACTTTCTTAAAATTTAGTTGATCTGCTTCAATAAAAGCTCCATCTTCCGACTCTCCAATTACTTCCCCAAGATCGCCATCTTCAATAATTTGTGAAAGCATGGAGCGGAAAACTTCATCATCATCTACAATATAATAAAACAAACCTATTCCCCTTCCCGCTTTAAACTGCACTCCGGTAAACAAACGATAAACTTACACCCGTTCCCATTTTCATTGTCTTCTAACCTTACTTCTCCGCCGAGCTCTGTTACCATTTCATCTATGTAAGAAAGTCCAATACCTGTGGACGGTGTTCCTGTTTGATCATACTTTGAAGTAAACCCGGGCTTAAATACTAATTTCTTATACTTTTGCGTTATACCTGGGCCATCGTCAATCACTTCAAAGATTACATTTTTTTCTCGTTTATATAACTTAATACGAATGAGGCCTCTATCTTCAATTGCTTCAACTGCATTCGCAACTAAGTTATTAAAAATTGATAGCACCGTATACACGTGATATGCAGCGTGTTCACCTTCTATATGTTTAGAAAAACGTATATCTTTCTCTAACATTTCAGCATACTTTTCATTTATTCTTACAATCATTTCTGTAAGCTCATGACCTTCTACATACTCAGCCACATTTTTATCTAATAACAGTTTAGATAATCCTGCAAAAATCCTTTGATTATCCTTTTTTATTTCGTGCACTTCTCCTGCTATTTTCAATGCTGTTTTACTGCTGGAATCATCATTCGCTTGTAAATTCCGATATAATTGATACGCTTCTTGTGTAATTAATTCTGCATTTTGTAACGTTTTTTTCAAATGAACAGATTCTACATATAAATTTGAAAGGTGCATGAACATTTTTTCATTTTCTTTTCGAACTTGTGATTCTTTTAATTTCGTTTCATATAAATTCATCATATTTAAAAAGCCAAGTGCAAAGAAGCTACGGAAAATAGCAATAATGATGAGTTTATTTACTTCAGAAATTGTTATTGTTGTACCTAGTACTAACATGTGATAAAACGCAAGTTCCGACATACTTGCAACAATTTCAATTGAAATTCCAAGACATCCAATAACAATTGGCTTCTGATGAAACTTATTCACCCTACAAAGCGAAAAAAGACTTCCATAAATAAAATAATAAAAGAACACAGGATAACGCAAATAAAATGATTCTGTCATATGAAATGAGCCTTGCATGACCCAGTCAATGCATACGCGGAATAAGACTACACATATACCGACAAGAATACCCGCAGCAGCTGCTGGTATTCTTCTTAAAAATAGTAATAAAAAGAAGAATAACGGTGTCCCAAAGCTAACACGAAACGTATCATTAAAAGGATGAAAATTAAGCTCTCCAGCAATCGGAACAACAACCATTAATATAATTAAAAGAGATATATCTTTCTTCCATAATTGATTCCAATTCAAAGGTGCCACTTCCTATACTCTTTTTTCAGTAATAAAAGTGAAAGCCCGCTTATATTATAAACGGGCTTTATTTCTATATTCTAACCTTTTCTACCGCTTTTATTTGGCGATACTCAGGCTCCCAGATTGCTTCTTTCACTGCAATCTTGATATCGTTATCACTTAAGTTCTCTCTCGCAACACCTTCCGCAACGGCAACTTTCGCTACTTCAATTGCTACCATTTCCGAGATATTACGTAGCTCTTCAACTTCTGGCAAAATAGGTGCTCCTGGCTGACTTGTATCAACCATACTTGCAACTGCTTCAGCTGCTGCTGCGAACATTCCGTCCGTCATAACGCTTGCACGTACGACAATTGTTCCAAGACCAAGACCTGGGAAAATAAGTGCATTATTTGATTGTCCAATCACATACGTTACACCGTTATATGTAACTGGTTCAAATGGACTTCCTGTTGCAACTAACGCTCTTCCTTCTGTCCACTCGATTAAATCGGCTGGTTTTGCTTCAGCAAGTGGCGTCGGATTCGACATTGGTAAAATGATTGGTCTTTCTACGTGAGAAGCCATTTCTTTAATAATTTCTTCTTTAAATGCACCAGCAACGGTTGATGTACCAATTAAAATTGTCGGTTTCACATGTTTCACAACTTCAGCAAGTCCAATCACACCATTTTGTTTCCACTCACTTACTTCCGCTTCTTTTCTTGCATACGGCATTTGGAAATCAAGAAGATCTTCCATATTATCTGTAACTAATCCGTTACGATCAATACACCAGAAACGCTTATATGATTCTTCTTCTGATACGCCTACGCGGACCATCGCATCTCTAACTTGATCTGCGATACCGATTCCAGCCGTACCAGCACCAAACACAACAACGCGGTGTTCACTTAGCGGTACACCAGAAACTTTTACTGCCGATAATACAGCCGCAAGCGAAACTGCACCTGTACCTTGAATATCATCATTAAACGTACAAATATCATGACGATATTTATCTAAAATTTTTCGTGCATTACGAGAACTGAAGTCTTCCCAATGTAAAAGTGCTTTCGGGAATTGTTTATTTACCGCTTGTACAAATGTATCAATAAATTCATCGTAAGCTTCACCTGTTATACGAGGGTGACGATTTCCAATATAAAATGGATTATTTAATAGTTCCTCACGATTTGTACCTACGTCTAAAATTACCGGTAATACGCGGCTAGGATCGATTCCAACTGCTGCCGTATAAACAGCTAATTTTCCGATTGCGATGTTAATGCCACCAACGCCCCAGTCACCAATTCCAAGTATGCCTTCTCCATCTGTAACAACGACTAAATCAATATTTTCTGCTGTTGCACCGATATTGGCGAATGCTTCTTCAATACCTGACGGATCGTTAATTGATAAATACACACCACGTGGTTTACGGTATTCATGACTATATCTTTGGATTGCTACACCAACAGTTGGTGTATATACGATTGGTAACATTTCACGTAAATGATCTGTTAATAGACGATAAAATAATACTTCATTTCGATCATGTAACGCTGTTAAATATACATTCTTTAATAAATCATCCGGCTGAGAACAAAATTGTTCGTATGCTCGGCGTGCTTGTTCTTCCAATGTTAAAACTGCTGGCGGTAATAATCCTTTTAAACCTAATTCTTCTCTTTCTTCTTGCGTGAAAGCGACCCCTTTATTTAAAAGTGGTGTTGATAATACTTCTACTCCTCTTAATGTCGTTTCTAATGAACCATTAGAAGCTACTGTAAACTTGCTCATAACATCCCTACCTCTATTCATATATAGCATTTCTATATTGTAAACAAAAAAGAGGGGCTTGTCCCCCCCTCTTCTTTTAGTTTTTCTTTAAAAGAGTTGCTCCTGCAATCCCTGGGTGCGTCATTTCGAATGGATCTAGAATTAACTCTAAGTCTTCTTGTGACAGTACACCATTTTTCACACAAAGTTCTCGAACGGATTGCCCTGTCGCGATTGCTTCTTTCGCAACGCGAGCTGCTGCTTCATAACCGATATGAGGGTTCACGGCTGTAATAATTCCTACACTCTTCTCAACATACTCTTTTAAGCGATCTTCATTCGCTTCAATTCCTTTTAAGCAATTATCTGTAAAGGCACGGAAACCGTTATTCATAATGCTAATTGATTGTAGTAAGTTGAAAACAAGTACTGGTTCCATCACGTTTAATTCTAATTGACCTGCTTCTGAAGCAAGACAAATTGTATGGTCGTTACCAATTACTTGGAATGCAATTTGATTAATTACTTCTGGCATAACAGGGTTTACTTTCCCTGGCATAATAGATGAACCTGGTTGACGAGCCGGTAACATAATTTCTGCTAAACCAACACGTGGACCTGATGCCATTAAGCGAAGGTCATTCGCAATTTTAGACATATTCATCATACATACTTTCAGTGCTGCAGATACTTCTGTGTATGCATCCGTATTTTGCGTTGCATCTACTAAGTCTTCTGCACCAACTAGTGGTAGTTCACTAATTGCAGCTAAATGTTTTACAACAGTTTGAATATATTCTGGATCTGCATTTAAGCCTGTACCAACTGCAGTTGCTCCCATATTCACTTCATATAAGTGTTGACGTGATTGCTGAATTCGTTTCATATCACGTTCAAGTACACGAGAGTACGCTTTAAATTCTTGTCCAAGGCGAATTGGCACAGCGTCTTGTAAATGTGTACGACCCATTTTAATAACATGATCGAACTGTTCTGCTTTTAATTCAAATACATCGTGCATATAACCCATCGTTTGTAATAAACCTTCTAATGCGTTTAATGTAGCGATATGAATCGCCGTTGGGAATGCATCGTTTGTTGATTGCGCCATGTTCACATGACTATTTGGACTAATATAATGATAGTCTCCCTTTTCCATTCCTAATAATTCAAGAGCACGATTGGCAATGACTTCATTTGCATTCATGTTCATTGAAGTACCTGCTCCGCCTTGGATTGGATCTACGATGAAATGATCATGCCATTTTCCATCGAGAATTTCTTGAGCAGCTTCTGCGATCGCGCCACCCTTGTTCAATTCCAATCTTCCTACATCTGTATTGGCAAGCGCTGCAGCTTTTTTTACAACTGCGAAGGCTCTAATTAAACCTTCATGGATTTTGTATCCTGTAATTGGGAAGTTTTCAACTGCACGCATTGTTTGTACGCCGTAGTATGCATAGTTTGGTACTTCTTTTTCACCTAAAAAGTCTTTTTCAATTCGAACACCATTTTTAACTTCAGTTAATGTTGCCATGATTATTCACTCCTTAACGATTTCTTATGCTGCTTTTGTTTCTTTGACTGTTTCTACATATTGTTTTGCTTTCTCATTATCGAATTCGCCTTCCCACTTCGACATAACAATGGCCGCTAATGCATTTCCTAATACATTGACAGATGAGCGAATCATATCTAAAATGCGGTCAATTCCCGCAATTAATGCGATACCTTCTAGTGGTAACCCCATTGAACCTAACGTTGCTAATACAACAACGAACGATGCACCTGGAACTCCCGCCATACCTTTGGATGTTAACATGAGAACGAATAATAACGTTATTTGCTCTGTCAGTGACATGTGCACACCGTACATTTGTGCAACAAATAATGCCGCTAACGCTTGATAAATAGCCGATCCAGTCAAGTTAAATGTATAACCTGTCGGAATTACGAAAGAGGCAACTGCCTTTGGACAACCGAACTCTTCCATTTTTCTCATTATATTAGGTAAAACAGCTTCTGAACTTGCTGTCGTAAATGAAAGAATAAGTTCTTCTTTTAAAATTTTCATTAATGTAAAAATGTTTACGCCAACCATTCTTGCATTAATACCTAATACAATCACAACGAATAGTATAACAGTTACGTATACAGCTAGCACTAGTTTTCCTAAAGGAAGTAGTGTTGCTACACCAAATTTTGCAACCGTAACCGCAATTAATGCGAATACACCAAATGGTGCAAATTTCATAACTTGATTTGTAACCCAAAACATCGCTTCGAGTACACCTTCAAAGAAGTTAAAAACAGGCTTTCCTTTTTCCCCAATTGCTGCGACTCCTAAACCGAATAATACTGAGAAGAAAATAATCGGTAATAAGTCACCTTGTGCAATCGATTCAAATACGTTTTTCGGTACGATATGAACAATCGTCTCAGCGAATCCTTGCTTCTCTGTAGCATCTGCTGTTTGTTTATAAGAAGAAATATCACTTTGCTGTAAGTTATTCATATCAACGCCAGTACCCGGCTGGAATATATTTGCCGCAAGTAATCCCATTAAAATAGCAATCGTCGTAATAATTTCGAAATAAAGAATGGTCTTCCCGCCCAGTTTCCCAAGCTTCTTCATATCGCCTACACCAGCTACCGCAACAATTAATGCTGAAATAACAATCGGTACTACAATCATTTTAATTAAGTGAATAAATATATCCCCAATTGGTGTAATATAAGAAATCGCCGTTTTATTGCCATAAAAGACTGCCCCTACTACAATCCCTAAAACAAGCGCGACAAAAATTTGTGTTGCCAATCCGAATTTTTTCATTTATGTTCATCCCCTTCATGCGAACGCTTTCAATTTGAATTTATAAAAGCTACTCACACATCTTATAAGCGAACCTACAAAATCATACAAAAACCTACAAGTTCGTCACAAAAAATTCAAATATTTTTCTTCTTTTTTTCATTGACACCATTTTGTTAAAAAACGATAAAATAAACTTGATAAGTAATCAGATTATTTCGTATAATCAAAAAGATATATACTTAAAACAACTCAAAATGAAAAGGAGTGGATGATATGAAAAATTATGTGCAAAAATTCGTTCTATCTTCTTCTTTTCTTTTTCATTTTCTTAAAAAGGAACAAAGGCATTCGCCTTTGTTCCTTTTTTATTTCAATCTATATAGGGGGAATTGTTATGAGACCATATAAACGTGTCTTAATTAAATTAAGCGGCGGTGCACTTGCCGATCAAACTGGAAATAGCTTTAACTCCAAACGATTAGAACATATCGCAAACGAAATTTTATCCATTGTTGATTTAGGTATCGAAGTATCCATCGTCATCGGTGGCGGTAACATTTTTAGAGGTCATCTAGCTGAAGAATGGGGAATCGATCGTGTAGAAGCTGACAATATCGGGACGTTAGGTACAATCATTAACAGCTTAATGCTACGCGGCGTTTTAACAAGTAAAACAAATAAAGAAGTGCGCGTTATGACCTCCATCCCGTTTAATGCTGTAGCTGAACCATACATTCGCCTACGTGCAGTCCACCATTTAGATAACGGGTATATCGTTATTTTTGGAGGCGGAAACGGGCAACCATTTGTTACGACAGATTATCCAAGTGTTCAAAGGGCCATTGAAATGAATAGTGACGCAATATTAGTCGCAAAACAAGGAGTAGATGGCGTCTTTACTAGTGATCCAAAACATAATAAAGCAGCAAAAATGTACAAAAAACTAAACTATAACGATATAGTTAGGCAAAACATACAAGTAATGGATCAAGCCGCTTTACTACTTGCCCGTGATTATAATTTACCAGCACACGTCTTTAACTTTGATGAGCCTGGAGTAATGAAAAGAATTTGTTTAGGTGAGCATGTGGGGACGTTAATTAATGACGATGCTTCATTGCTTGTGCATGAAAAATAATTATTTCCCATCAAAAAAGGGCGTCTTTTCTAGACACCCTTTCTTCCTTTATCATCACAAATAAAAATCAATCCATCCCGCAAATTTCTCCTTACAACGCTCCCAAAAAGATAACTTCTCAAAAAACTCTTTCGTCATTTCTTTTGAATCATGAAAATCTTGGGCTAATGCTTCGTTCACTTCTGATACAATAGTTCCACCATGAATATACAAGTTCATTTCATCATTTATATTGAAGCTACGCGAAGTAAAGTTTGTTGTGCCAATAACGGTTAATTCATTATCAATAAGCATTAACTTCCCATGAAACATTCCTTTTTTATACCCATATACAGTAATACCATTATTAACAGCTTGACGTATATATGGATACGCCGCTTCTTTTATAAGAGGTAAATCTGGTTTATATGACCAAAGTATTTTTACTGTAACACCACGCTTTTGTGCTGCAATTAAAGCATTCATTGATTCTTTATTTTTCGCTATAAAATACGGCGTTGCAATTACAATGGAGTGCTGAGCTTGTTTAATGAGCTCAATATATTTTTCAGCAACGTAATGCCCATTGTAACTCGTCATAGTATGTAATGTATTCCCTTTACTAGCTTTATTCGTACTCCTCTTTATCTCTTCTTTCGTATCTCGTTTCCAATCTAAAGCAAATTGTTCTTCTAAATCTTTTGCGCCTTCTCCTTTTATCCGTACATGATAGTCTCGCCAGTACCCAAAGTGTTTATCTTTCCCTAAATACTCATCCCCTATATTAAAACCACCTGTATAGCCAATCTCCCCATCAATTGTCGTAATACGGCGATGATTACGATGGTGAAGTGAATAAAACCCGAATGGTAATTCAGGCTTTCTACTATATGTAAAATGTACACCACTTTCCCGCAATTCACTTATCATCTTTCTTTCAAATGATAAATCATTAATGCGATCCACTGATAAATAGACGTTTACTCCTTCTTTTGCCTTCTCTTTTAATAAATTTAAAAAAGTATGGCTACTTTTATCATCCGACAAAATAAAAAAATACGTGTAAATAGATTGCTTTGCTTCTCTTATGTCAGTAAATAGCTGTTTATAAAACGACTTCCCTTCTACATATAATTGAAAATCACTATAGTGAGGAGCATACTCTGTCGGCATATTTTTGCCAGCTTCCATTTTCCTTCCTAAGGTAACGTCAATATGCATCCAAATTAAAATAAAAACGAAAATAGCAATAATAATAGAAGTAACTCGCAATATTTTTTTAATCATTTTAATTTCCTTCCGCTCGTTTTCTTTCCTCCTTTCTATTTTGTCATTCAAATTTAGATTTCATGCTTTATACAAAAAAGGATGTGACTTTACATCACACCCTTTTTGTATTAAACAAAGTTTCTCGCATCATTATTTCTTCCAAATTTATAAATGGCAATTAAGAAGAACGCAATCGCAAAAGCGAATAAAATTAATATGTTTAAATACAACTCAGAGAACGGAATTCCTTGTTGTAATTTTGCTATCGTATCTAATAACCAACGCTGCGGAAGAAAATTAGCTACTTTTTGTACTGCATTTGGCATAATGTCGTACGGGAAATAACATCCAGCAAGCAAACATGTTGGTACTATCACTAAATTTTGCATTGCATTTGAAGCAGCTGAACTTTTTGAAAAAGACACAATGACTAATGATAAACCAATTGCAATTAAAGCGAATATCATAAGCACACCAATCATTACTATGAAAGGCATATTAATATTTGTATGAAAAACATTCGTCAGAAATAGTACTGCAATGACAATTTGCAATGTTAATATCATCATATTTACTGCCACATTGGACAATATAAATTTCTTTCCGTCAATTGGTGTTGATAATAATCTAAAATACGTTCTATTCTCTTTTTCTTTTAAAATAAATCCTGATAAGTTCACTGCTGAAAACAGCATAAACATAATAAGATAACCCATCGTTTGATTTGTCATATCTTTATTTTTCGAAGTATCTTCTAGCGTCTCCGTTTTCATTTTAAATGAACTTTTTTGATATCCTGCGTACATCTTATCAAATGCACTTTGATCTGTTCCTGCTACTTTACTAATAGCTGCTACATTATCAATATAATTGTATAAATATGATTTTATAAATCCTGTTACTTGATCACCTTTAATCGATGCAATTTCAATATGATCTGGTTTCCCTTCTCGAACGCTTTTTGAAAAACCAGAAGCTAATGTAATAACTCCATCAAGTTTTTTAGAAGTGAGTTTATCTTCTATTTCAGACTCCTTAACCTTACTCACATTCACATGATTTAATCCTTCTAAAAACTTTATCGTATCGTTTGCTATCGGCTCATTTTCTTTATTTACAATCCCGATATTTAACGTTCCTTGCCCTGCATTTCCGTATATCGAAAAAGAGATGAGCGTCCCGATTATTGGCAAACTAATAATAATCAATAACCCTTTTTTATTTTTCAAAAGTACAGATAACGTTTTTTGTATGAGCCATAAAATATCTTTCATACTATAGCCCCTCCCGTCTACGTAATGCAATAATTGCAATTAATAAAAAGAGTGCTGATATTCCAATATTTAAAGAAATGACTGGTAGTGCTGCCCCTACATCATTCGCATAAATAATTTTCATAACAGCTGTATTTGCCCACGTTAATGGTGATAAATTCGTAACGAAATTTTCTTCTATTACGAAATATGCACCGCCAAAAATAGAAGCTAGTTGCACTACCACCATAATAATTGCTCTAGACGATTCAGGTGTTTTTGTAATATATCCAATCCCTAAACCGAAGCTAATTGCTAGAAAGACTTCTGTTAATAAAATAAGAAATATGATTCCAAGGTGATCTCCCCAATTCGCTTGAAAGACAAATTTACTAAATAACATAACGAGTAATATGCACAGGGCATTTGCTACTAGACTACCAAGCACTTTCCCAATGAAAATTTCAGCCTTACTTATAGGTGCAGCAATAAGGCGATCTCCTGTTTTACGTATTCGTTCTCCTCGAATTAGAAAACTTGCTCCCATCGCAGCATACAGCGCAATCATCGTCGTCATTACAACCGCATAGTAATCCATAGAACCCGGTTTATTCGCAGCTTGTAAAGATGTTTCTTTTATATAATCATTATGATTTCCATTTGAAATAACTGCGCTCACCTTACTAGGATCAACTTTTGCAACTTCGGCTGCTACATTGTACTTATCAACAAATGTTATAAGCATACCTTCCACAATACTTCCCTCAATACTACTTTTGTCACTTCCGTAAGTTTTTGCACCATCTTTATTTAATTCTACATAAGCAGCATATTTATTTTGCTTCACTGCTTCCTTCCCATCTATACCTTCAGAAGCTTTTTTAAAATGAATCCCCGATTTATCAACTTCTTTCGCAAATGCTTCAAATGCTTGAGAAAACGTGCTACTCGCTTCATCTTTATATAGCACCTGTATATCTTTAATTGAATGACTATCACTATTAAACGCATTACTTAATGCTGTACCTAACACAAGCATAAGCACAATCGGAAAAGCTAACATAAAAACTAAAGTTCTTACGTCTCTGAAATCTCTTTTCATATGCATAATTGCAATATTGAAGATGTTCAATTGATGAACCTCCCTTTACCTTTTCTTCATTTACTCTTTATTTATCTCGTAAGTTTCTTCCAGTTAACGTAAGGAATACCGTTTCTAAGTTAGGAGCCTGCTCCTCTAACGAACGGATTTCAATGTCATGATTGATGAAGTGCTGAACAATTTTATTTAAATTATTTAATCCTGCATCAGAATTTACTTTAATTACGTTCTCTTCAATTTGAACAGCTTTCACACCGTTTATCTCTTTTAATTTTTCTACATCTAAATTCTCTACCGATTTCACTTCAATCCAAATATCTTTCGTATCAGTAATAATCGCTTTTAACTGCTCTTTCGTTCCTTCTGCAATCACTTTACCGTGATCTACTATCGCTATTTTCGTACAAATCTCTTCTACCTCTTCCATATAGTGACTCGTATAAATAATCGTACTTCCCATTTCGTTTAATTTCCGAACAGACTGCAGGATATAATTTCTTGACTGTGGATCAATTCCAACTGTCGGCTCATCCATAATAATTAACTTCGGTCTATGAGCAATTGCACAAGCGATATTCAGTCTTCGCTTCATCCCGCCTGAAAAGTTCTTTGGATAGCTTTTCTGTTTATCGCTAAGTCCTACAAATTGAAGAGCTTCCTCGACCCTAGCTTTTAATTCAGCTCCTCGTAATCCGTACAATCCAGCAAAGAATTTCACATTTTCATAAGCTGTTAACTCTTCATAAATTGCAATATCTTGCGGAACAATACCGATATTCATCTTCGCAAATCGATTATGTTTCTTTATATTTTTTCCTAGTATGCTAATTTCACCTTCATTACTTCTTAACAAACCAGCAATCATGTTGATTGTCGTACTCTTACCAGCACCATTCGATCCTAAAAAGCCAAATATTTCTCCTTCTTTAATAGATAAAGACATATTATCAACTGCGATGAAATCACCAAATTTTTTCGTTAAATTTTTAATTTCTAAAGTATTCATCGTTTCACCCCTATTTCGGTTTCTCTGCTTTTAGTATAAACAAAAAGAATGAACCTGCTCAGTGCAGAAGTTCATTCTTTTCACATGAGATTATTCACTTTTTTCATATGAGATGATTCATCCTCATATCGGTAGCAACATTGTTACTGAAAAACCACTTGTTCCATCTACAATAATTTTACCATTTACAGACGCCGTTCGTTCCTCCATCCCCATAATCCCGAGACCTTTTTTAACAAGTGTTGCACCTTTTCCATTATCCTTCACTTGCACTTTCACCATCTTGTTAAGTACATGAATATCGATTGAAATGACTGTCGCATCAGCATATTTCATCGCATTTGTTAATGCCTCCGTAACATTTTCACCGATAATCTTCCACTGAATCGGTGAAATCATATCTAAATTCCCTTTATATACGAAAGGAATATTTATATCATGCTTACCGGCAAATTCCTCTATGAATAATTTCATACGATGAATGCCAATTTGCTCAGTTGGTGGCTTCATATTTTTTAATGTAATCCGAATGCTTTCAATACCATCTTTTGAAATATGTATTGCATTTTGTAATAACTCAGCTGATTTTTCTTTATCTATCTCCATTAACCTCTTTGCTGCTTCCATTTGAATGAGTGCCCCTGTCATCGAGTGGCCAATTTTATCATGAATTTCCTGTGATAACCGGTTTCTCTCTTCTAACTTAAATGTGTACTCTGATTGTCTTATATACTCTTTATTTTCATTTAAGCTTTTCGTCAGCCGCTGCATATCTTTTCGCATCTGATCATTTTGTGATTCAAGCTTTAATACGCGCGATATATACCGTTCTGCCATAGTTAATACGAGAAAGGAAAATGCAACAATTAATCCATATGTCATTCTAATACTTTCATTTGTAAAGATAATAGGAATCATCATAATGATAAATAGCTGCCATTTCTTCTCTATATAACGGAATATAACTTCATATAAGTTCAATGGCAAAAACAAAATAAAAAACGGATGAATCTTCCATGTAAATAACATAACTAGACCAATTGATACGCAAGTTAATATGTTTTTGTACGTATCTTTTTTACATATAGAAATCAGCACGTTTACAGAAAGATATAAAAGCAAAGTAAGTATAATCCATGGTAAGTTCGCAACATTTAAATACATGTAACTAAACACAATATATATAAAGACAATTAATTTACTTACAATTAACCAAAATTCCATATCTTTAATCTACTTTCCCTGTTAAATAATAAATCGCGATTTGTGTACGATGTTCCAGTCCAGTTTTCCCTAAAACTGACGTAATATAATTTGCAATTGTTCCTTCTGATATGAAAAGTTGCTTCGAGATTTCTTTATTCGAAAAGCCTTTTGCAATTAATGCGATAATACTCAGCTCTCTTTCAGTAAAAAGACTTTTATCTATTTTACATTCTTCCTCTTTACTTTCCATTAAATTAGACTTAATTTTATCGAGAACTACATCTTGCATAACGGTTTGACCGTTATATACTCCTTTAATCGCATCTCGAATACGCTCTGGATCATTATTTTTTAATAAATAACCTTTCGCTCCGTTTTTTACTGCATCCAAAATATATTCATCGTCATCAAACGTCGTTAAAATAAGCGGCTTCGTTTTCGTCTCTTCACAAATGAATTTCGTCGCCTCTACCCCATTCATGTTCGGCATACGAACATCTAAAAGAGCGATATCAACGTCGTTCTTTTTGCAATATTCCACTGCTTCTTTCCCATCATTTACTGTATCTACTACTTCGAACTCTTCATATGTATTTAAAATAATTTTCATACCTTCTCTTATAAAAGAGTTATCATCTGCTATTAATATTTTAATTTTCATGTTTGTTAGTATGGACCTTCCCCTACTAACATTCACATCCTTTCTTCCCGTAACATTTCTTACTTGCTCATTATATACTTCTCTTTACCATTTTTTCACACCTTTTTTCATCTAGCCCCCTTCCTAAAAATATATTATTCTTTTTTTACAACATGTGTAGGGTGACTTATCATTCTTTACGTCTATATAATAGAATGCGTCAAAAAGGAGGGAGAGACCCATTGAGGAAAAACAATTAATTGAAAAAGCACAGCAAGGAAGCGAACATGCTTTTCGTATCCTTGTGCAAACATATCGTCATTATATTTTTCAAGTTATCTTTTCTATTTTAAGACATGAAGAAGATGCGAAAGATGTTACACAAGAAGTATTCGTAAAAATTCACGCCTCTCTCCCAAATTATCAATTTCGCGGATTAAAAACGTGGATGGCGCGTATTGCCACCAATCACGCTATTGATTATAAGAGAAAGAAAGCTAGAGAAAACGAAGAGCTCTCTTTATGTAAAGAAACTGAGGAAAATATAAAATCCTCTCATAATATTGAGGCTTTATTATTGACGAAAGAGCAAAAATTACTCATTGCTCAAAAACTGAGAGAACTTCCCGATAATTACCGTGACGTCGTTCTCGCACATTACTTAGAAGAAAAAAGCTATCAAGAAATTGCTTTACAGGAAAACATCGAAGTGAAAACAGTCGAAATGAAACTGTATCGGGCAAGAAAATGGATTAAAAAACATTGGAAGGAGGAAGAGTTTCTATGATGCATTATTCAAAAGAAGATTGGCGCAATTATACATTAAATGTTATAGAAAGCAATGAACGTGAATCTATGGAAGAACATCTTTATGAATGTGATCATTGTTTAGCACTTTATATGGAAAGTATTGATGAACAACAGGAAAACCTTCCAATGATAAATGATGATTCATTTACGAACGAAGTTATGACGCAAATTAATTTTGAAACGCTACAACCTAATGAAAATATAAAAACAAACTCACTAAAGCGCACCATCGTTCACTACATAATTGCGACTGCGGCTACAATTATTTTTATGGTAAGTGGTTTATTCCAATATATTTTCACAGCGACATCAAATTTCGAGAAATCTTCAAAACATAACGAGTCTTCTATCTCACAACAAATTGTAAACAAATCGGTAGACACATCAAAAAAGGACGGAGGTTCAAAGCATGAATAAAAATCCCTTTTTAGCACTTGTATTAGGGCTAATTCCTGGGCTTGGACATTTATATTTAAAGAAGTTTGGACGGTTTATTTTATATGGTGGAGGAGCTTTATTACTATTTTCCATTGCAGTTTTTTGCGTAGTAGAATTAATAGCGCGCGAACTTGCTTTTCTTTCTCTATTTTTACTAGCCGTGTTATGGGTGGTCAACTTACTAGATTTAGTTATCACAATTATTAACCAATCGAAAAAACAAGCAACCGGAGAATTGACAGAGTCCTCTAAAGAGAGCGAACGATTTTATATCATTCTTCTTTCCATCATCCCTGGACTTGGTCATTTTCAATTAGGACTTATGCAACGTGGCCTTACATTTTTAGTAGCTTGTACAGGAATCGGAAGTATGATCATTTTCGTTGCTCTTTTAACATCTCAAGAAAGTTTTCTTATCTTTCTCATGACGTTACCTGTTTTATGGATTTATAATTTCTTCGATGTTGTTCAGCAACTCCAGAAAAAAGAACGTGGTGAGCAATTAATTGATCGTACCATTTTCGAAGATTTTGAAGAGCACCGTGAACAAGGAAAAAAAAGTAAAACATTCGCTTCTATTTTAGCGATGTTTCCTGGAGCAGGACATATGTATTTAGGCTTACAGCGCCGTGGTCTTCAGCTTATGGCAGCCTTTTTACTTTCAATATATTTGCTCGATTTATTAAGACTTTCAGCGTTTTTATTTTTAGTACCCATCATTTGGTTCTATAGCTTTTTTGACGCTTTACAACAAACTGCAAAATATGGAAAAGAACGTGTAAATGATGAACCTATCATTGATTATTTTATCAATCATCAAAGGTGGATCGGTATTGGATTAATTACACTCGGTGGTTATTATTTATTAGATCAAACAGTCCTTCCTATTTTGAATGATTACTTCGCAAGTATATTTAACATTCATCTTAGCGAGCTGTATTATCGCTATTTCCAAACATCTATCGTTGCACTCCTCTTAATTGGTGGCGGCTTTAAATTATTACTTGGAAATAAAGAAAATAAAGGTGGTACAAAAGAATGAGAACATGGCGCGTTGGAACATTTTCAATGGGGCTTTCTATTATTGCATTAGGTTGCTTCTTACTATTTTCAGTTATAAAAGGTACTGAGGTATTAGATTCCTTAACAGCATGGTGGCCTGTTTTACTTATTATACTTGGCGTGGAAATTTTACTTTACCTACTATTTTCTAAGAAGGAACAATCATTTATTAAATATGATATTTTTAGTATTTTCTTTATCGGTGTTTTAGGAAGTGTTGGCATTGCTTTTTACTGTTTATTATCAACTGGATTGCTAGAAGAAGTTCGCTACGCCATTCATACAACTAGACAAACGAACACGATTCCAGAAAGCAAACTTAGCATTCCTGAATCTATCAATAAAATTGTCGTAGATGCAGGTACAGACAACCATCCTCTAACGATAGACGGAAGAAACTCAAATGAAGTTAGCCTTCTTGGAACATACGAAATGACAACAAAAGGAAATGAAAAACCAAATTTAAAACAAGAAGATTTTCTTTCAGTTCAAACGACCGGAGAAACAATGTATATAACATTAAAGTCGTTACCGTTTCATCAAAGACTGTTTGGTCATGAACCACGCGTAAAGCCGACACTTGTACTACCGCAAACGAAATATGTAGAAATTCGTGCTTCTAATCGCGATCTTTCTCTTTATCCAGGTCAATTACAAAACAATTGGTTTGTACAAGAAAGCTCAGGTGTATCTGTTCATTTAATAAAAGAAAGTGACATCTCTCTAACAGCAGTAACAAACCAAAAAGAAGCTATCGGAAATACACCTTGGGAACACGTAGAAGATTTAACGAAAAAAGAAAATAATTCTTCAGAAGAAAATCCAGAATTAAACGGGCAAGAACATTGGTATAAAAATTCGATTAAAACCGGGAATGGAACGTACAAGTTAAATATTGAGAAAGCTTACAATTTAAATATGAGCGTTATTGAAAAATAAAAAACCTTCCGCAATTGCGGAAGGTTTTTCTCATATAATCGCTTTAATTCCCTCTAACACTAAGCCAATCATAAATCCGCAAACAGCTCCGTTTACTCGGATCCATTGCAAATCTTTACCGACGTTATTTTCAATCATTTCAATTAACGTTTTATCATCTAACTTATCAAGATTTTCTTGCACAAGCTTTCCGATTTTCGAATGGTTATTCTCAACAAGCTTCACAACTTGTTTTTGTAACCAATCTTCTATTTTTTGAACAGTCACTTCGTCATCTTTTATTTTATTCATTTGTTTTTGTAAAAATGGAATAACATACTTATCTGCAAATTCTTCATTGTTTACAAAGGCAACTGCTTTTTGCTGCACTTGTTCCAGCATCTCTTTAATTTTGTCAGTACCATCCCAATTGGCAATCCACTTTTCTTTCCATTTTTCTAATTCCTGTAGCAACGCTTCATTTTCTTTTACATTTATAATTTCTTGACGAATTTTCGCTAATATAAGTTGTCTCGTGCTATTATCAGCATCTTGTAAGCTGCTAATATTACTAATAATAAACTTCTGCAAAATACCGCCAATTTTATCTTCATCTACAATATTCATAAATGATTTCAAAGTAAACTGCAAGAATCCATCTACTTTTATATTTTCCATCGCCTTCATACCTAAGCTTCCGAGTTGGTAACGCGCTTCATCTTGCGCTGTCCAGTCTTTCACTTTTACTAATATGTAATCAAGTGTCTTTTCATCATATTCTTGCACAACTAATTGATCAACAAGCACTTGTAAAATGTTACTTGTATTCATTGTGTGCAAATATGTTTTTAATTCTTTTTCAATAATAACCGCTAATTTTTCCGTATCTATTGAAACAATCGCTTTCTCCGCAATCGTTACAATCCCTTTTTTCACAGCATCAGACTGCATTTCTCTCTCTGCAATTTGCAGCACCATTTGTGCTAATTGCATTTCTTTTACTTTATTCGTAATACTTTCTTTCGTTAGCCACTCATTTTCTAACGTATTGATGAGCCCTTTCGTTACTCGTTTACGGTTTTTCGGTAACAAAGCTGTATGCGGAATTGGAATTCCCATCGGGTGACGGAATAATGCTGTAACTGCGAACCAATCCGCAAGTCCACCAACTAACCCAGCTTCAAATCCACCTTGAATAATCTCACCAGCTACCGACCCTTGAAAAGGAATAGAAGCCGCAAAACCTACCCCCATAACCCCAAGCGAAATACCCGCTATATATTTAGTCTGTAATGACATCGTATACACATCCTCTTATTATGTAAAATAAAGCTTTTTTGTTATATTTATTCGATCTTAGTAATCCTTTATATCTATACTATAAAGAACATATGTGAAAATAACAAAGATTTTTATGTACATGAAAAAATGAGACTATAACTAGCCTCATTTTCCTTACAGTATTAATTCTAAACCTTTCTTATAATACCCATTCATCACATCTTCTGGAACCATACTACCGCCAGTTCCCCACACAATATGAGTACCTTTCTTCATCTTCTCTGTTAACTGTTGTTTTTGTAAATAATCATCTTCTGCACATACTTTCACTGGTCCTATCATACCAGCTAATGCAGAAGGCTCTAAATAAATCTTTTCCGTATCAGCTAGTTCTTTTAATAATCTATATAACTCTTCATCACTTACTGTGTAATTTCCACTCAAAAATGGTTCTATCGTTTTACCGACAAATCCAGACGGTCTTCCTACCGCTAGTCCGTCCGCGTCTGTTACATTATCAATCCCGATATCTTGAACGGCAATTTTATCATGAAGTCCTGTCATTAAACCGAGTAACATGCATGGAGAATGCGTAGGCTCGGCAAAGAAACAGTGTACGTTGTCTTTATACAATAACTTTAAACCAAATGCGACTCCGCCAGGCCCGCCCCCTACTCCGCATGGTAGATAAACGAATAAGGGATGTTCTTCGTCTACTACAATCTCTAACTCGTCTAATTGTTTTTGTAAACGCGAGGCTGCGACTGCGTATCCTAAAAATAAATCATGCGAGTTTTCATCATCTACAAAATAACAGCTAGGATCAGCATCTGCTTGCCTTCTTCCTTCTTCTACAGCTTTACTATAATCAGCTTCATATTCAATAACATTTACACCTTTGCTTCTTAATAAATCTTTTTTCCATTGTTTCGCGTCTGCTGACATATGAACCGTTACGTTAAAACCTAGTTTCGCACTCATAATCCCAATGCTTAGCCCTAAATTCCCTGTTGAACCGACCGCAATTGAATATTTGGCAAAAAACTCTCTACATGTATCACTATCTAAAATGGAATAATCATCTTCTTCTGTTAACATACCATGCTGCAAAGCTAATTGTTCAGCATGTTTCAACACTTCATAAATGCCGCCTCTAGCTTTAATTGATCCTGATATTGGGAGATGGCTATCACATTTTAATAATAATTCTCCTAAAATAGGTTGCTTGTAATGTTTCTCTAAAGCTTGTTTCATAGAAGGGATTTTCAATAAAGGTGATTCAATGATGCCTTTCGTCTCTTTCGTTTCAGGAAAAACTTTCGCAATGTATGATGCAAAACGCTTTAACCTCTCTTCCGCATCTTTTACATTCTCTTCATTCAGTGACGAATCTTTTATTGCCGTTTCATACTTTTCCATGTTCGGATTCACCCAAAACACTTCTTCTGTTGCGATTAATTTATTTAAGAGTGGATATCCCTCTTTTAATTTCTCTATTCCCTTCATTCTCTTCCTCCTCATCACCTTGTAGCTTACGATTTAATAAATTATAATTAAATTAATTTTAATATAGTTTAACATAAATTTTTCACTTTAGTTAATTTTAATTTAATTTATTTAAATATAATTTAATAATTAGTAAGGAGATTTTCATTATGGAAAATATAGATATTGGTAAAAAAATTGAAAAACAAAGAAAAGAAAAAGGTTTAACGAGTAAAGAACTTGCAAAGATGGCTGATATTACACCATCTATGTTAAGTCAAATTGAGCGTGGATCTGCTAACCCTTCTATCCAAACATTAAAAGTACTCGCTAAAGCTCTTGATGTTCCAACATTTAGCTTTTTACTTGAAGATACAAATACAGACGATTTAATTGTACGTTCTCATAAACGAAAAAAAATGATTATCGATAATTTATCATATGAAATGCTATCACCTGATTTCACAGGAAATTTAGCAACAGCAATTATGACCATCCCGCCGAATACAGCTTCGTCAGAAAATGTGCTAGAACATAAAGGTGAAGAATTAGCATATGTATTAGAAGGGAAAATCACATTACATTTAAATGAAGAAGAGTACATATTAGAAACGGGTGATAGCGTAAAAATACCCGCTTATTTAAAACATAAATGGGTAAATCAATTCGAGAAAAATGCCATTGTTTTATTTTCTGTTACTCCGCCGATTTTTTAATAGATGTAATAAAAATAGCCACGTGCGGATTCCTCCGTACATGGCTATTTTTATCTTTTCGGCACGAACAAAATCCCTAAACTCATAACACAAAAACTTAGTATTTGCTGCATCGATAAACCAAATAGAACCGAATTCTGTTCACTAACAAGCGAAATAATAATATGAGCAAACCCCTCAATAATTAGAAAAACACTTATATTCTTTCCATTTCCAAGCCTTTCATTTTTCATCCATAACAAGCCCACTATACAAAGAGCCAGAATGATCTCGTATACGAATATAGGATGATATAAAAAATTAGATTCATATACTTTCACACCCCAAGGCAATGTCGTTTGTACTCCTACTTTTTGGTGGAATAGAAAATAAAAAATAATACTCATACATAGCGCAATAGGTAATGCATCAAGTAAAGTACGAAGCGAAAATTGCCCCTTTTTACTTTTCGAAACAATGTATACACTTGCAATTATGCATCCTACTACAATATGTTTCGTACTTCCTATAGCTAATAATGCTTGCAGTGGCGACCTAATAGCCCATACTGGATTTAAAATTGCCGGTGCAAATTTCCATACAAATACGATGATAAGAAAAGCATTTGTTACTGCATCCATCATTTTTTCATATGGTACACTTTCGTTCTTCATCTTTCGTTTCATCAACATAAATCCAAATAAACTTCCAATTATAAGAGATACGGGTTGTAACCTCACGATCCACTCCATCACTATGAAATCCCCTCTTAACTCTCAATTAATTTCTTGAATTTCTCTTCTAATTGATCTGGAGGTAGTACGCCTCGTACTTGCTCTACGATAATTCCATCTTTATTAACAAAAAATGTCGTTGGTAAAGAAAACACTTTATAATCTAATCCGGCTACTCCGTCCATATCTAGTAAAACAGGAAACTTAAATCCGTGACGATCCGCAAAAGCGCTCGCTTCTTGCACTGGATCTCCTATTGTTGCATTTACCGCAAAGATTTCAACATCCTTTTTATATTTATCATACATACGAACTAAGTCAGGTGCCTCCATTTCACATGGACCACACCATGATGCCCAAAAATTAATAAGATATGGTTTACCTTTTGCATCATTTAACGAATACAGCTTCCCGTCTAATCCTTTTAATGTTATGTCTGGTGCTTTAAATCCTACTTGTGGTAATACTTCTGTTTTCTGTAATTCCGCTTGTTTCGCTTTTCTTTCTTTTTCTTCTTTCTTTGCATTATAAAAATTAACTCCGGCCCAAATTAGTGCTCCGGCTAGTATAATAGCAATTAGTTTCTTCACTTTTCTTCCTCCCAAAACACTACATAAAGTAGTGTTAATTCTTAAAAAAAAAGAGGCTATATGCACTCTCCGACAATCAGTACAACCGACATACAGAATAAACCTACTGTTACATATACCGAATTCGTATGTAACGGAATAGTAAGCTTAACAACTTTTTCATGTAACACTTGCTCAATTCGTAAATTTATTGCTGTTTTTGCAAATGAAGCTGTCACACATCGGTTTTCCATTGCCTTTATTTTAATTAATTTTAATAACGCGCTACCTAACTCAAACGAAGACTCCATTTTTTGCATCGCATATTTATCAGCAGCTAGCTCCTGATACGTGTGATACCGCTGTAACAATCCTTTTAATATCGGTATGTACATCATTCCTTCTGCTAATAACGTAAAACAAAATAATTTTAGCGGATCTCGATTGTTTTGATGATATTCTTCATGAAAAATAATCGCATCCATTTCTTCATCTGAAAATGTTTGAAGCATCCCTTCTGACACGACAACTTTCGGACGAAATAATCCAATTGTAAATGCCGCAACTTCCGCAGTCGGCAATATATATATTTGTTTTCCTTTTCGAACGAAAGGAATAAGTACTTTTTGTAATCTTTTAGTATCAAAAAATTGTCGCCACATTCTTTTGCACACGATAAACAATGTAAGTAGTAGAAATCCAGCGATTATAATACGAATGAGCGATAATTCTTTCATATGTTTTTCTAACTGAAACAAGCAAAAATTTGAAAGAAAGAACGCCTTATTTTGAAAAAGAAATGGATATGTAACGTAATACACTAACATACTGAAAAAGACGGTACTAACAATTATTGCTAACAATACGATTTTATGCATTTGCCATTTCATTTCATTAATCCTCTTTTTTTAACTGACTCAATCTATCTTCTAACTTTTTTATTAAAGTCGGATCAACCTGCTCTAACTCATCTAGCATATGATTTACAACTAAATCTCCAAATTCCCCCATTAATTCCTGCGTCATTTTCTTCGTTTGATTAGATAAGAACTCTTCTTTTGTTTGTACAGCACGATATATGCCACTTCTTTTCACAGTCTGCTTTTCTAAGTGTAATTTCTCTACTAACCTGTTCATAACTGTCATAACGGTATTAAAATTCACAGGTGATTCTTCACTTAATTTCTGCTGTACTTCTTTAATCGTAATACCCTCGCTAGACCAAACAATCTCCATAATTTTCGCTTCAAGCGGTCCAAAGAAATGATTTAACCCTTGCTCATTTAGCTTATAGTTTTGAGTAAACATCATGCGTCTCCTTTCACACTACGAATTGTAGTATAAATTAATTGAAAGGTCAAACGTAGATGATATATACGAAAATGAACTACCTATAAATACATAGGCAATTCCATTCATTTTAAACCTAATTTTTCTCCAAATGTATCAAAGAGATACTGCTCTAATATTTGTACACTAAACTTCTCATTACGTCCAAGTGCAAACAATTCCCGATCTTTCGCTACGATCGTATCTAACGGGATAACGACATTATCCACTATTTTTGTAATTTCAATGATGTTACTTTTTACATTTACCTCTGTTTTAAATTCAATGTTTTCTAATACGATATGCGAGCGTCTTCCTGATGCAAAAAAAGTAAAGTTAGGATTTTTATAAATACCAATTTCACTCTCTAGCGGATATAAATACTGAAAAATGATATCTCTATGTCCATCTTTTATTATTTTTTCATCCTTCTCATCATCCAAGTATTCCTTCACCTTCGTTGTAAATTCGAATCGAAAATCCACTTTTCTCACGCTCCCTCTTTGTATTTTTATATTAAATAAATATATTGAAATAATTTTACCATATTGTAATACAAGTTCCTATTAAAAGTAAAAACTCATTTGTAAAATCTCTATTATTTCCGATTCCTTTTTAAAGGATAAGTACTCATTCAATATGAATACATGCTTCTTTATATCCATTTAAACATATTGTTTCCATATTTTGAAACAATAGTATGAAGTATTATATATTAATAAATTGTTTCTAATTCATTTCTCAATATAACCAGCCTTTGCTTTACTATTCCGATATATTCAAACTATATTTTCTACTTAATCATTACATCGCAGAAGGAATGTAACTCTCTTCTATCGAATTTTTATATAACGAAAATGATTAGGTGGTGCTTTACTATGAAATTAGCTGTCATTGGTGGCGGTGATTTACAAGATTCAAATCACTCGCCTATTAATGAGCGACTTATAGAATTAACAAATAAACAGTATCCGAAAGTATTATTCATTCCTACAGCTAGTCATGATGATGAAAGCTATATAAAATTATTTTTAGACACATTCGAAAAACAATTACACTGTGACGTACAAATTTTACGTATTATAGCCGATACACCTTCTAAATATGAAATAGACGAAATGATTCAGTCTGCTGATTTAATTTATCTCAGTGGCGGAAACTATATTCAAATGATTTCAGAATGGAAAGAACATAAGCTCGATGAAAAATTACTATTGGCTCTGCAGCAAGGAACGCTCATTGCAGGATACAGCGCTGGTGCTATGTGCTGGTTCACATCTAGCATCCGCTCAGATTATGAAGGTTCCGGTTATATAGAGAGCAACGGCTGGGGAATTGTGAACAAAAGGTTTTGTCCACATTATAATCAATTAAATAGAATGAACGCCTTCCATTCCTTTTTACAAAATCATCAAGGGAATATAGAAGGCATTGCACTAGAGGATAATTGTGCCTTATATATTACAGAAGAATCTTTTGAAATTATCGGTGAACCAGAAAAAGCGTGGGAGTTTTATATGAGTGATAACAAACTCATTAGACAACATTTTGATATTACTTTAAAAAGCTATTTGTAACCTACACTTACAAAAAATGTCCCTAAGTATAATAACTTAGGGACATTTTCAATATTTAACTCACTAATCGTGTAATTCGTTTCTTCTGCCATGAAAGCTTATAATATGCATATTGTAGTATTAAACTGACAATAAACGCTGCTGGGTACCCAATCCATATCCCTTCTATGCCAAGACTTGTATGGTAAGAAAGGTAATACGCTACAGGTACTTCTACAAGCCATATTGATACGACGCCGATAACAGTTGGCCATAATACTGTACCACTCGCTCGCATTGTCGCACTAATAATTTGCGCATGCCCGAAAATTAAATAACTCCATAATGTAATCATAACTAGGCTATGAGCAATTTCAATTGTAGTTTGACTCGTTAAAAATAGTGATAGAATGTCTCTTGAGAACAAGTAAATGAGAGATATTAGCACACCACCGATGACGTAGTTCATAATAATTCCGGCCTTCACAACTTTCTGCAATCGATCAAATTGATTCGCACCAATTGATTGGGCAGCAAAAATGGAGACTGTAATACCAAGACTAACTGCTGGCATTTGCACATAACTTGCAACTTGGTTCACAACGCCATAAGCTGCTGTTGCATCCGAACCGTAACGATTTACAAACGCGATTACCGCAATTTCTGATAATGAAACTAATATCATATTAATACTCGCTGGAATACCAAGTCGTAGTAAAAGCTTTAATAACCCCCAATCCATTCGAAGATATTTCCTTACCGTACTATCTAATTGTAGTGGGTGATTTTTTTTCTTTAAATACACTAACATGACAATAAACGTAATAACTGTAGATATAACAGAAGCATAGGCTGCTCCATACACATCTAATTTTGGAGCACCTAACCATCCAAAAATAAGGATTGGTAATAAGATCATATTTAGCGCTGTACTTACAATTAAAAAGTAAAATGGCGTTTTAGAATCTCCTGTACCTCTCATAAACGTTGTGTATGCGAAATATAAAAATAAGATTGGCATCGATATAAATAAAATACGTGCATAATGTACACTTATTTCAATAATATTTTCTGGCGTCCCCATAAGGCGCATAATATCCATTGCAAAAATACTACCTACTATCGCTAACACAACTCCAATAATAAAGGTAAATGTTAGCGTCGTACCAACAATCGCTTTTAAACGATCTTCGTTTTTTGCCCCAAACGCCTGACCTATTAAAATAGAACTCCCTGAACCAATACCAATTACGAATGAAACGAGTAAGAAAAATAGAGGAAAGAATGCCGATATGGCCGCTAAATCATTCACTCCAAGCCATCTTCCTACTACTACCATACCGAATAATTGTCCAACTGATTGTAGTACATTACTTAATAGTAACGGTACTAAAAACATGGACATCGATTTCCAAATCGGTTTACTCTCACTTTCTAACTTATGTGACTCCGCACCTTCTTTATTGTTATTTGTAGGTGGTTTCAAATTTCATTTCTCCTTTTATTAAAAATCTGTTTTTCAACTTCTATCTCTTTGTATAGTTGTTATAACGATGTGCTTCTATTCATTTTCTTGTCCCTATATTATAACTTCACCCAATATTGGCTTCCATCAGCTGTTCTATCTAAAAACCCGTATTCGATTAAATATCTTCTCAAAGTTACAAAATCCGGATATACGCTTTCTATAATAGCATTTACTTCTTTTTCAGTGTACTTTTTATGACTATCAAACTTCGTCACTAAATGACGTAATATAATTAATTTACGCTTTTGCTTTTTTGGAAATTTAGAAAGCGGTCCATCTAATCCCTCTGTAAAATGCGTTTTTAACACTTCATCATTTTCTTCTTCTGTAATATTGTAACGATCATCTACCATCGTTGCTGTTCTATGAATGGGTACAAATTTCGTTTGTACTTTTGATTTTTCTTCTGACAGTTCCATTAACGCTAAAAACACTTTCGCTTGCTTCATTTTCTCTCGAAGTGTAAACCGATGATTGCGGATGGTTGAAGTACTTCCGCCATCCATCTCTTTCACAATCTCTTTATCATTCAGCCCCATATGGAAAAACTGAACCATCTTCTTTTGCAAATCCGTTAAACCCGTATACTTCTTATCAAGGTTTAATAAATAGTCAAACATAGATGTATGTTCGTTTTGCACATGCAATTGTACAAACTTCTCTGCTTCATACAAAACTTGATTATCTTGATAAATAACACCCTTAATAAACGTTTCTCCACAAGCTAAACAAATATACTCTTCCGTTTCCTCATCAAACACATACCCTTTTTTCAATTCCTCTACCGACGCATCCCAAAACTTCTCTGAAATATCGCTCATACTAAACACTCCTTTAAAATGTCCGTTTTAAAATAAACAAATTTCAATAACGTTTATTATCACTTCATCATCTTAACATAAACGAAATAAACATTTCAATGTTTCGTTTACCTATTTTTCAAACCTTTATAAAAAATGTCTATAAAATATTCTTTGAAAAGGACATGAAGCAATAAAAAGCGAATGTATTTAATAAATAAATTACGATAGGATGTGAAACAAAACATGACTATTCTGCACGACCCTTGGTTTACTGTTAAACAAATTGCCCAAAATACATATGCAATTAGTGAATATGGACATTGGGAGAAAGTACATTCAATTTTAACTAAAAAAAGGTGTTTCCGTATAAGAAAACACCTTTTACTTTTTATATATTCTATTTAAAGTCTCAACTAAAACCTTACTTGCTTGTACAAATGTATGCTTTCGGTTTCTATCTTCAACAAATGTATTAGCACAACTCCCCATAATCATCATACAACTAATTATGACTAACACTATCTTTCTATTCTTGTAAGTCACTTCATGCCACTCCACTATTACAAAACTTCTTTTGAATGTATCCCATCAAGAAATTTTACATGAATAATAAAACGTGTGAATATGCAATTATGCATATTCACACGTTTTATTACAATGTTATGATTTAATTTAGTTAAAGTACACGTATACCGAGGTGACTAACTTGAAATTTAAAGCGAAAAAAAATCCATTTCACGTCATTTTTATTACATTATTTATCATGATTTTTTTCATTTCACTATTTTTCCAAAATGAAAATTCTATTTTTTTCACCCTCATGATGCTGCTAAATATCGTGAATCTTTCTTCATTCTATTTCTCTCACTACAACGTAACAGAATCATCTCTTTTCGTAAAACATGGTTTCATACTACGTACTGAAATTCCCTTTGAAGATATTCGCCACATTAAATACTCTGGTAAAAAACTTCATTCAAAGAAATGGACTAGACAGCAATTAGAAATCCATTATAATTTATTCGACTCTGTGACAACTTTCGTACCACAAGAAGAAGAAAAATTCATTGCACTTTTAAAAGAAAACTGCCCACATATGAAAATATTGAATATGTCTGCTAACAAATAATATATTTTGGCATTTACAGTAATAAAAAAACCAAGATTCTAAACAAAGAATCTTGGCGTTTTTATTACTCTTTCGGAGCAATCATTTTTTTCGGATCGACAATTTCATCAAATTGTGCTTCTGTTAGTAATCCAGATTGCAATGCTGCTTCTTTTAAAGTTAACCCTTGTTTATGAGCATGCTTCGCAATTTTCGCTGCATTTTCATATCCGATATGCGGATTTAATGCTGTAACAAGCATTAATGAACGATTCACATTCTCTTTAATGACTTCTTCATCTGCTTCAATACCAACTGCACAATTATCATTAAATGAAACAATTGCATCTGCTAATAAGTGAGCAGATTGTAAGAAGTTATATGCAATAACAGGTTTAAATACATTTAACTCAAAATTGCCTTGGCTCGCTGCAAATCCGATTGTTGCGTCATTTCCCATCACTTGTGCTACAACCATCGTTAACGCTTCACTTTGCGTTGGATTTACTTTACCTGGCATAATAGAGCTTCCTGGCTCATTTGCTGGAATAATAATTTCTCCTAGCCCACTACGTGGACCACTTGCCAGCCAGCGCACATCGTTAGCAATTTTCATTAAATCCGCTGCTAATGCTTTTAATGCCCCATGCGTATATACAACTTCATCATGACTCGTTAATGCATGGAATTTATTTGGTGCAGAAATAAATTGCTTACCTGTAAATTGGCTAATTTCCTCAGATACCATCTCACCAAATTTAGGATGGGCGTTTATACCTGTTCCAACTGCAGTACCACCAATCGCAAGCTCTTTCATATATGTATTGCTCTCTGCAATCATACGCTCTGTTTTTTCAAGCATACGGTGCCATCCACTAATTTCTTGTCCTAATGTTAACGGTGTCGCATCTTGTAAATGTGTACGACCAATTTTTATAATATGTTCAAATGCTTTTACTTTTTCTGCTAACGTTTCTTTTAATTTCGTAATTGCTGGTAACACGTGATTTTCTACTGCGAGTACACATGCTACATGAAGCGCAGTTGGGAAAGTATCATTTGAACTTTGAGACATGTTCACATCATCATTCGGATGAATATGTACGTCAAATCCTTTCTCTTTCAAAATTTGATTCCCTCGGTTTGCAATTACTTCATTCACATTCATGTTTGACTGAGTACCACTACCTGTTTGCCATACGACAAGTGGAAAATGTTCATTCCATTTCCCTGCTATCACTTCGTCAGCTGCTGTCACAATTGCTTCTGCTTTTTCTTCTGATAGCTTTCCTAATTTTTTATTAGTAAGTGCTGCACTCTTCTTTAAAATGGCAAATGCTTTTACAATTTCAAGCGGCATTTGCTCTGTTCCAATCGGGAAGTTTTCTTTACTACGTTGTGTTTGTGCTGCCCATAATTTATCAGCTGGAACTTTAATTTCTCCTAATGTATCTCTTTCAATTCTGTACTCCATGTTTTCATCCCCTTGAAAATATAATACCTACATTTCTTATAATAACAGACTTCCCTTTAAATGATAAGAATTCTCACTCATATAAATAGATATTTTATATTTATTTTAAAAACTCCTCTTGACCTAAACTTAAGTTTAGGTTGTATTCTTTCCTTTGTAACCTACTATAACAATACTGGAGGAATTCAATATGAAAAAGTATGTTTTCATAATAAAAAATCACCTTCTACAACACGTAGAAGGTGATTTTTTATTTATGATGCTTCTTTTCCTTTTTCAGCATCATCTACATACCAAATGAACTTGCCTGTATATCCGTAAATAACTGCTAAAATTAACGATACGAAACTTAACCACATAAATGGAATGTATGATATCGTCGCAACACCTAAAATACCAGCCATAAAAATACCGTTATCCGACCATGGAACCATACCTGAAGTTAATGTTCCACCTACTTCTGAGTTACGCGCTAATACGCGGCGGTCGATTTTTAGTTTATCATAACTTTCTTGCATAATTTTCGGTGTTAAAATAAGTGATACGTACATCGCACATCCAAATATGTTCGCTAAAAATGCAACGATTAATGTAGATAATGTTACATTACCAGCAGAATTTAATTTCTTTTCGAATTTTGATACGATTACTTTTAAAACACCTAATTTTTCAAGTAATCCACCAAACCCTAAACCGAAAATAATTACGGCTACTGAACCGAGCATACCGTTAATTCCGCCACGGTTTAATAACTTATCGACAAACTCAACGCCTGATTGAATTGAGAATCCGTTATATGCTGTTCCAATTGCGTCTCCAAAGTGCATTCCTTGGAAAACAGTTGCCCAAATTGCGCCAAGTAAAGCTCCCATTGCAATTGTAGGCATAGAAGGCTTCTTCATTGCTAATAGGACAATGACAATAATCGCCGGAACTAACATCCATATTTTAATATCAAAGTGTTTTAATAATGATTCCTTTAAAAATTCTACTCGATTTAAATCTACGTTATCTCCGCCATACATCCAACCAGCTACAGTAAACATAATGCTAGTAATAATATACGCTGGAACGTCTAATACAAGCATAGCTCGTACGTGTGCAATAACATCTACTTTTGCCATAGATGCTGCAAGTACTGTACTATCAGAAAGTGGCGATAATTTATCCCCGAAATAAGCACCTGAAAGAACTGCACCAGCAACAAGTGGTAATGGTAACCCAAGACCTTCACCAATCGCCATCATAGCAATACCTGCTGTTCCTACCGTTCCCCAAGATGTTCCTGTTGCGATAGAAGTGATCGAACAAATAATTAATGTTGCTAATAGGAATATACTAGGGTGAATAAATTCTAATCCATAATAAATTAATGTTGGTACTATCCCACCAGCAATCCATGTTCCAATTAAAGCACCTACTGCAACTAAAATGAGTATTGCTTCTAATCCGTTAGAAATCCCTTTCGTAATTGCATCTTGCAATTCTTGATAACGAAATCCTAATCTTAATCCAAGCGCAATTACTAAAAACCATGAAATAAATAGCGCTAATTGAATTGGGAGATCAAAAATCGTTTGGAAGGAAAAGACAACAGCAAGAAATAATAATAAAAGAACTATGATTTCTAGCATCGATGGTAATCTTACACTTTTCATTTTTTTCTCTCCTTACAAGTCGATAACATGACGTGTGTCGTCTTACATGTATGTAATATACAATTAGCGAAGACAAAACAAAATTTTCATATTATTTCGATTTATTTTTCCAGTATAATATATTGGACACCTTTTCTATTGTAAAAGTAGATGCTACTTTTCGCAATGGAAAATATAAAAAATGTTACATTTTTTATATTTAACAATCAAAGAGTAACTTTTTTAATATTTGCCAACATAAAACTTTTTACTATTATCCTCACCGTTTAAAGGAATATCATTATTCCCCACACAAAAAAGCACGCATCATTCAAATGATGCATGCTCCACTTTTATTTATACATATTTTGTATTTCTTCTTTATTTTTAAGTATTTCCACAAACTTATCGCTACAACCTTTCGGAAATAATACGCCGAGTCCATATGAATGCTGGAACTGAAAATGAGGGTGCTTTGCTGTGACTTCATCCCAAAACTTATACACGCCGAAGTTTCGATCTTTCACCTCAATATCATGAAATAACACAATACCGTTATTCGCAAGTTTCGGTAACCATGTTTTATAATCATGAGAAACTGCTTCATACGTATGATAGCCATCAATATGCAACAAGTTTATCGTTCCATCTTGAAATTGATCAACAGCCTCATCAAAAGTAGATCGAATTAAATTACCTATATTGGGATAGCTCATTTTCACCACTTTATCTACGATTTGGAAAACACCTTCTCCATATGGACCTGTATGCCCGTCTCCAGTCCAAGTATCTACAGCATAACATTTTGTAGATAATCCCCCATCCTTTACCCCTTGACAAAAACTGAAAAAAGAAGCGCCTAGATGTGTACCTAGCTCAACTAATATTTCTGGTTTTTCAAATCTTACTAAATCGTATGCGAACTCCAAATGCCCAAGCCACGCAGTATTCGCACGAATAAATGGACTAAAATTATCAAATTCAAATGTTGGTTTATGAGTAACCCAGTTCATCGCGTATCTCCTTCTACACATATTTTTAACAAACCAAATTACTCTTATCTTTATTTTTTTATCCTGTTGATTATGATTTAATTTTATAATTTTATCTCTCTTTATTTAACCTACTCACTTGTATCGTAAACGTAACTGAAAATACTATAATTCCTACTTCACAGTACAGAAATTTCAGTTTATTTTTCATTCATTTCGTGATATATTGCATATTGTATACAATATATTTTCTGGAAGGAGGACTCTCTACATGATGGATCCAAATCGTTTACAAGGAATCATTATGGTTGTCATCGGTGCTTGTTTATGGGGCTTGTCCGGAACAGCTGCACAACAACTTTTTCAATATGACAATATTTCTACTGAATGGTTAGTTACAATTCGATTGCTTATATCGGGCGTTATCTTGCTCATTATTTCATCATTCGGAACGAGAAAAAAAGAAATATTCAGCATATGGAAACAAAGATCTGATGCTACTAAAATGATATTGTTTGGCCTATTCGGTATGCTTGCTGTACAATACACGTACTTCGCTTCTATTAAAGAAGGAAATGCTGCCGTTGCAACATTATTGCAATATTTAGCTCCTATATTTATTACTGTATACTTACTTTTCAAATGGAACGTTCGTCCATCAAAAATTGATTTTATTTCAATTGCCCTTTCATTAGTAGGCACTTTTCTCTTACTAACAAACGGGTCTGTGCATAACTTAGCTGTTTCTACACCAGCTATTATTTGGGGGATTTTATCCGGATTATCTCTTGCTTTTTATAGTTTATATTCAAAAGAATTACTAGATAGATGGTCTTCCTCAGTTATCGTTGGATGGGGCATGATTATTGGGGGTATTGGTGTAACGATTGTACACTTTATTTCTACGAAAGAATTTATTTTATTATCAACTGTGAAATATGTAAAATTAAGTACTCTACCGCTCATCACATTTGTCGTCATTTTTGGGACACTTATTGCCTTTTATTTATACTTAGACAGCATACGATACTTAACCCCGAAAGAAACGACATTATTCGGTTGTACAGAACCACTCGCAGCTATTATTTCTTCTGTACTTATATTACATGTACCATTTCAATCTTTTCAGTTATTAGGGGCCCTTTGTGTCATTGTAATGGTGCTTATCTTAAGCCAAAAACCGGATGAAGGGAAACCCGAATTAAAGCTTGTTCATGAGAAAAAGAAAAATATACAATGAAAGGATTGAATTCACTATGCCTATCCCTCAAAATAATAAAAAACTAGGAAGAGTTTCAGCAAAATCACTCGTTTTAAATCAACTACAAGATTGGATTATTGAAGGTGTACTGAAGCCCGATGAAAAAATTAATGATGGGGAACTGGCTGAAGCACTAGGAGTAAGTAGAACACCTGTAAGAGAAGCACTTCAAATATTAGAGCTTTCTGGATTAGTGGAAATGGTACCTGGGCAAAAAACAAAAATTGCTCCTATTCAGTTAGACGACATACCTACTATTTATGAAACGATGGCTGGTCTTCACTCTATTATAGGTAAGCAAGCACTTCAAAACATTACAGACGCTGATCTGAAGCTACTTTCTGAAATAAATGATGACTTTCAGTATTCTATAGAGAAAAAAAACGCAAAACAAGCTTTAGAATTAGATATACAATTTCACAATGCAATTTCTTCTATTGCTAAAAATCAATATATTGAACCCTTTCTAGAAAATATGCAACTTCACGTTTTACGCCTTGAATATTTATTTTTCCAAAACTTTGTTCCAGCAAGTCAATCTATTGATGAACATCACGCTATCATTCAAGCACTGCAGAAGCAGGATGAAAAACAAATGGAACAAATGATGACTCAAAACTGGCTCCGTCCAATGAAAGAAATACAAAAAATAATTTCTACGAAATAGAAAGAGAGCTGGCTACATAAAATCGTAACCAGCTCTCTTTTTACTAATATATATAGTTATGCCTGAATATTTGCATAATCTTCCATATCTTCGTATTCTTTTTCCAATTCCTCTAAAGACAGCTCGTATAATTGTCGATCGCGAATTTTAAACACACCTGCTCCAATTAACTCATCAATTAAATGCCTCTTACGATTTTCAACAGCAAAACGGAGTTGACTACTCATCTTTTAAAAAAACTCCTTTCTACGATTATTGAAAATGATAATCTTTATCAATTACCACTTTTGATTATAAAAGATGACTCTTTATAAGTAAAGTAATTTCATGAAATATTTACCTTACAAAGTATTTGTGGCCACATTATATATATGTATGCCGCGCGAAAAATGTTATGACACTTTTTCTTATCCTTTTTCTTTCATACTTTGCAAGTTGTCTCACTATGATGAAATTCACCATCTATTTCTACTTGAATGGTGACATGTTCTACATGAAACTTCTCTTTTAATACTTCCGTAGCCTCTTTTAATACACTTTGTGTTTCATTTCCTTTAATAATCAAGTGGCAAGTTAATACTTGAAAATCCGATGTGACAGACCATATGTGCAAATCATGAACTTCTTTTACAATCGTAATATTTAACAATGTACTTTTTACCTCTTCAACATTTATGTTCTGCGGTGCACCTTCCATTAATATATGGACCGTATCACGTGTTACACGCCATCCACTAATAATGACTAAAATAGACACAAGAATACTAGCAATCGCATCTGCAGCAGTCCATCCGAAAAATTTAATAAGTAACGCAGCAATTATCGCTCCGACTGATCCTAATAAATCGCCTAATACGTGTAAGAAAGCACTTCTTAAATTTAAATTACCCTTCACATCTCCGCCTCTCATTAATATCCCAGCTGATAAAATATTAATAAGCAGACCAAGTACAGCAATAATAAGCATCCCATTACTAGCAATCTCAACTGGCTCTTTAAAACGGCGAATTGCTTCAATAAAAATGTATATTGAAATGACAATAAGGACAACACCGTTACATAATGCCGCTAACATCTCGACTCGCTTATATCCATATGTTTTCGCAGTTGTTGCTGTTTTTTCTCCGAGTTTAAACGCAAGTAAACTTAAAGCTAAAGATACTGCATCACTTAGCATATGCCCCGCGTCAGATAGTAGTGCTAAGCTATTTGTTACAAATCCCCCAATAACTTCAGCAATCATAAAACTTGTTGTTAGTAAAAATGCAAGTAATAACGCTTTCTTATTATTAGAATTACCATGATTATGTGAATGCCCCATACTAATGCTCCTTTAAGGATAATATCTGTACATTAGTATGAAACAAACTCCCCATCTTTATCCCGCTTCCTCTGTATAAACACTTCGCTACATTTCAAACAAGTCCTTTTTCTCAACAAAAAATAAGACTACTTCTTTTTCAGCTTCATATTGTTTACTAATGAAAGAATTTTTAAGGAGGTTACGAAAATGAAACGTTTATTTCTCTGTATGGAACGTGAACTTGTTGTAGTGAAAGAACGATATGGTAACTATGAAGCGGCGTATCACTTACAAAATATGCAACCTACCTGTATCGCTGTTGATCCATTTCAAAAAAATCGTGTATATTGCGGCACTTTTGGACGAGGTCTCTGGTTAAGTGACGATAGCGGAGTTTCATGGAGACCAATTGGAGATTCTTATCGTTACTTTGATTTTCCAAAAGAAGATGGTATTTTACATTCTTCGATCACTTCCATTACGATAAGCCCGAATGAACAAGTTAACGGATATGGCGTCGTTTATGTCGGCACAGAACCGAGCGCTTTATTCCGTTCAGAAAATGGTGGGGAAACGTGGACGGAACTAAAAAATATGAAATCATTATTATCTTCTTATACGTGGGCTTTCCCTCCTAGACCTTTTACTCATCACGTACGCTGGATTACAGTTGATCCAAACAATCCAAATACAATCTACGTTTCAATCGAAGCTGGTGCCGTTATTCAAAGTAACGATAAAGGGCATACATGGATTGATAAAAAATTCGGTGCTCCTATCGATGCTCATCAATTACTTATGCACCCTGAAGCCCCAAATCGCCTTTATGCATCATGTGGTGACGGATTTATGGGCGGACCTGATCGCGCATATCTTGAAAGTTATAACAGTGGAAACAGCTGGATTTCATGTAGTGATGGACTTGAACATCATTATTTATATAGCATGGCTATCGATCCAGCTGATTGTAATACAATTCTCGTTTCTGCCGCACCGAGTGCAGATCTCGCTCATCACCGTATTCCTTATGAATCTTATATTTATCGTAAAACGAAAGATACTCCGTTCCAGCAAGTACAACAAGGACTACCATCTGCAATCGGTACAGTCATTTCGATGTTTGCGACAAACGAAGCCGAACCACATACATTTTACACTTTAAATAACAATGGCGTGTTTCAATCCAATGATAGCGGCGAATCGTGGGAACAACTAAATATTCCTTGGAAAGAGGAATATAAAACGCAGCATCCGCATGCATTACTTGTTACTACTCCTTAACGAAAAAAAGACTGCCTAATGTTTTAGGCGGTCTCTCTTTTATTTCTTTAAATCAATAACGATATCATCTAACACAAAATCTTTCTTTTTCGCTTCTTTTTTCGGTACTTCTATTTTCTTCTCTTTCCCATTCACATACTCCACTCCACCATGATTTTCAGGTGTATGAACTCGCAAGTGCACGTGAGGTGTAACGATAAGCTTTGTTGCATTTTTATTTAACTTTTGGAATGTGGAACTCCAACTACTTTTGTGCGGTTCTGCTACTGTACTAGTTCCGCCATTTCCTTCACCAGCATATTTATTTCCTAAATCATCTTTTATTTCTAATTCCACATCAGCGCTATCCCATATACTTCTTAATACTTTAGATTCTTCCTGATTGAAAAAAACGATAAATGACATCGGAGTTACTTCCATTTTGTCTATATTTACTTTTATTAATTCATTTTCAGAAACCCCATTAACCTTTACTTCTTTACTATCCATTGCTTTTAAACTAAGTGCGAAATTCCAGTTTCCCTTTATTACATTACCTTCATAATCCAACTCAATTGCCTCTATATCCCACCAAACATTTGCAACATCTAATCTTTCACTACCATGACCACTCATCGTAGTCATACCTACATATTTCCCCTCTCCAACTTTTGTAACGTTTGAACTACCTCCTCCGCCATCAAAGCCCATAACTTGCGGACTTCCAAATGGGAACGGTTTCTCTCCTAAATCTTTTTCGCTCTCAATAGAATATGTGATTGTAATAGTTCTACCATCGAACACAGCATCATTAATGGTAACCTTAACCCCATTACTCTCCCTCGTCATATTCAATTCAGTCGAAAACTCTTTATAATTTTCATATAACCCTGTTCTACCATTATCTAAAAATCGGAATATGTCACCTACTATTGGTAATCCTCCAGCGTATGTCGGAAATCCGATGCCAAGCATGGCAACCGATACGCCGACTAAAATAGATGCAGCAGCAACGCCTTTTTTCCAACTTTTCATCTTTTTCTTCGTACGCATCGATTGTTTTACATTGCGCTTTACTTTTTCTTTTTCAATTTCAGAAGCCTCAATTTCCTCAAGTTCTTTCTCATCTATATCAATATCATTTAATAGTTCATAAATGTCTTTCATATGACACTACCTCCAAAACTAATTTTCGTAGCATTTTGTTGTAGTTTCTTTTTTCCACGATACACACGATTATCTATCGCTGCCCGAGTTAACCCTAACTTGTCTCCTATTTCTTCTGTCTTCATACCAAGAAGATATTTCATAATGAACACCTTTTGATCTAACGGTTCTAATTGATTAATAAGCTTCAATAACTCTTCCCTATCTTCCATAACGATTAATTCATCTTCTGCTGACTTTTCCGTACTCATATGAAACTCATCCGAAATAATCTCTACTTTTTTAGTTGCCTTCCGGTAATAATCAATCGCCTTAAATTTCGCAATTGCCGCAATCCATTTTTTAAAATCATTTGGTTCTCCATGAAATTTATTTGCGTTATTCCATATGGAAAGAAATATATCGTTTACACATTCCTCTATGAGTCCATCATTTTGAACTGGAAGAAGAACTTTGTGGGTTATCCCTTTTATGAGCGGTAAGTATGTATCGACAACAAATTCTAGCGCATCTTCTTTTTGTCGCTGTAATCTTTTTATATAATTTTTCTCATTTGATTTCATGTAGCGATTCCCCTTATTTTTTTGTAAAAGCTTTTACACCCTATATAACGTCTAAAAAAATATTTTCTCTCATCTTTTTATTATTTTTTATATGTAATGGAATACTTTCCCTTAGCCATTGTCTCACGTAACTATGCGTTCAAAGAAAATTTTCTCAAGTCTGCAATTTGATTCATGTAGTACACTATTTATATAGTCATTCTTTAACTTAGTGTACATTTTATTTCGTTAACCTACTATTTAAAATTAGGAGATGAGATGTGTATGTGTGGAATTACAGGTTGGGTAAATTGGACTAAGGATCTTTCTAATGAACATGTTATTTTAAAAGAGATGGCAAATCGTATTCAGCATCGTGGTCCGGATGCTGAAGGATTTTGGTTTTCACCTCGCGCGGCCTTTGCACACCGGCGTTTAATTGTAATTGATCCAGAAGGCGGAACACAACCGAAGACATTTCGTGCTGGTGATTATACGTATGCTCTTACTTATAATGGAGAAATTTATAATTTCCGTGAGCTGAGAGAACAACTTAGGAAATGTGGTCATACATTTGAAACGCATTCAGATACAGAAGTGTTACTACATGCTTATTTAGAATGGAAAGAAGACTGCGTACAACATTTAAACGGCATTTTCGCTTTCGCCTTATGGGATGATCAGAAGCAACAACTGTTTTTAGCACGTGATCATTTAGGCGTAAAACCACTCTTTTATACAGAAAGAAATGACAGTATTATTTTCGGATCTGAAATTAAAGCATTATTAGCTCATCCATCTGTCCCTGCTGAAATTGATACGGATGGCATAAATGAAATATTTGGATTAGGGTTATTTCGAACTCCAGGATGTGGCGTCTTTAAACATATTCAAGAAGTGCGTGCTGGACATTCTATAACGTTTACACGTGATAAAAAAGTAGTTACGAAGTATTGGAATTTAGAAAGTAAGGTCCATACAGATTCTATAGAAGATACATCATCGCATATTTTATCTATTTTACAAGATACAGTAAAAAGACAATTAATTGCCGATGTCCCTCTCGTTTGCATGTTATCAGGAGGATTAGATTCTAGCGGTATTACTGCACTAGCGGGGAAAGAATTTGCTGCTGAAAATAAAACACTTCATACGTATTCCGTTGACTTTGTAAATAGTGCAAAAGATTTCGAGCTGACCTTTGCTCGCACAGGTTTAGACGCTCCTTGGGTAAAACGCGTTTCTGAACATGTAGGGACATCTCATCATGATATTATCGTGAATGCTGAAGAATTAGCAAATCACTTATTCGTTCCCCTCCGTGCAAAAGATTTACCGAGTGCTGGTGAAATGGAAACTTCACTATATTTACTATTTTGCGAAATGAAAAAAGATGCGACCGTAGCTTTATCGGGAGAATCTGCTGATGAAGTATTCGGTGGATATCCTTGGTTTCATCAAGAAGAATTACTATATATAGATAAATTTCCTTGGCTAACAAATTGGAAAAATACATCTCCTCTTCTACTACATGAAGTAAGTAACCAATGTAATCTAGAAAACTATATTGATACACGATTCCAAGAAGCAATACTTGAAGTACCTACTCTTGAAGGTGAAAGTAAAAAATCCGCGAAACAACGTCAAATGTTTTATTTATTTTTAACGAGATTTCTTCCGTTCTTACTTGACCGTAAAGACCGTATGAGTATGGCTGTAGGATTTGAAGTTCGTGTACCGTTTTGCGATTATCGATTAGTTGAATATTTATGGAACGTTCCTTTCAACATAAAAAGCATTGATAATATTGAAAAAGGCATTTTACGTAGAGCACTGAAACCTGCTTTACCTGACGATGTACGCAATAGAAGAAAAAGTGCGTATCCAACTTCACAAGACCCACATTATTTACAAAAAATTCGTCATTTATCACTCGACATGTGCAGTAATAAAAACAATCCTATTTTCTCACTTATTAATCATTCCACATTACTTGCTATTGCCGATCAGAGTAATAAAGAAATTAACAATTTCGAAGCAAGAAGTGCTATGGAATACATGCTACAAGTAAATGAATGGTTAAAAACGTATCACATCCATATTGCTTAAAAAAAGGAGTTCAAGGATAAAAACCTTGAACTCCTTTTATATTAATTAGCACATCGTTTATTTTCAGTGTCAATGGACCATCCAATAATTGTGGCACAATCTCTACCTTTCCACTGCAGTACATTTGTTAATACTGGCTCAATCTGTAAGCAACTTCCGTCGTGTAATATTTCTATTAAAGATTGGTCATCATCAAACCTTCGTTTATCACACTCTAAAATACCGTCCGTTGCCATTACGATGTGATTCATTCCTTTTTCTAATCCTCTTACACCTGACGTAAAGCAAGGTGTATTTGCTGCAAAAATATTTTTCCTACCGATATATTCGTAATTCTTCCGTTTATTTAATCGCCCTTTCCCATTCTTCGTTTTCTCAGAATGGAATAAATATGCGAAACAATTACCAACTGATAACCAATATAAAAATTCGCCTTTTCGCAAACATATTAAACATGCGAGTTCCTCATCATCTTGATCACATTTTTCAATAAACAGCTCATCTGTAAATAAAGCTAACAAATACATATGTGTATGATGAAAAGCTAAATGTATCGGGTAGGAAAATAACTCTTTTAGTTTCTCTTTTCTTTCCGAAATTGCTTCTACTATATAATCTATATTTTTTGTTTTGTGATGTGTATCAAAAATCATAACAAATTCAAATTGTAATTCAGGATCCCACCAAGCAAGCACCGCATCTCCTCGTTCATATGCATCACTCTCTTGATTTCCCCCATATACGCCGACTGAAAGAGGACCACATTTTTCAACATGTATTTCATCTACATACATCTGTTCATGACTCATCCATTTGAATGTATTCACAGCTATCATCCTCTCTCTTGCTAAATGTATACCTTTACACATAGATTACCTTATATTTCAATAAAAATAAACTTTTTCAACATTTTTTATCCAAATAAAAGGATTTTATTTCTACACTAACGAATATATCTTACTATACGATATAAAAACAGGAGGATTTATTATTATGAAAGACATCAATCAGCATTGGGAGAACATTTATTATCACTTACGATATGAATATGAAGACAATCTTTCTCACCAAGCTATTCGTATTTTACAAATCGTTTCTCGTGAGAAAGAAATAACAATTGGAAAAGTCGCTACTGAGCTTACTCTCTCTCATAACACAGCTTCTGAACACGTAAAGCGCCTTATTCAAAAAGGCTATATCATGAAAAAAAGAAACAAACAAGATGAAAGAGTTGTGAACCTTACTTTAACGAAAGAAGGCATTGAAGTATTAGAAAAGCATACTTTACTAGATAAAGAAAAGATAAAAATATTAGAATCGCAGTTATCGAAAGAAGAACAACAATTAATTGAAAAAGCTTTTTCATTATTAGCGAAGGAGGCAAAGTATGCATTTCCTCGTTAAAGTAATCGTTTCGGCACTTATTATCGGTGTTATTACTGAAGTAGCTAAACATTATAGTACGATTGGCGGGTTTATCGCTGCCCTTCCTCTCGTTAGTTTACTGAGCCTGTTTTGGATTTCTTTCGAAGGCGGGAACAAACAAGAATTAAATCAATTTGCTTTAGGTGTATTATATGGATTTCCTGCATCCGCACTACTATTATTTATCGTTTATATCGGTTTAAAAAACTCATTTGCACTTAGTACATCTGTCCTATTCGGTATAGGTGTCTGGTGTATTGTTTTCGCTTGTCAAAAATTACTTCAATCTTAGTTAGGAGGGTTTACTATTTATAAATTTGTAGAGGTATTGGGGCAAACTATAGAAGTATATATGAAAGGAAGTAGTAAACAAACTGTAGTCATTCAAACCGGAATGACTTGTTCATTTTATGATTGGCTTCCTATTATAGAAAAGCTTTCACAGCACTTTACAGTCGTTTCCTACCATCGCCCAGGTTACGGAAAAAGTGAACTAGGGAATTATTCACGTACTACGTTACAAGTAACAAAAGAACTTCATTTGTTGCTACAAAAATTGGATATTCACGAGCCAATCATTCTAATCGGTCATTCCTATGGAGGTTTATGTGCACAACATTTTGCGATGTTACATGAAGATAAGTTGCAAGCACTTATTTTAGTTGATTCTACATCCATGAACTTACACCGATTAGATGAACTTCATTTACCAATTTCTGATCAGACTGATTCGGATGATATGTGGCTTCAAAAATATAATACATACTCTAAAATGGATGTAGACATGCTTTCTAATGAACTAAAGCCAATACTCGCTAATCAATCAAGACAGTACATTGAATTTTCTACCTCTCCTACATTATATAAAGCGACAGCTTCTGAACTATCTACGTGGAAAAATTGTGCTCGCTCAATAAAAGAACTCTATAAAACATTAGAAGTACCTTTAATCGTTATCGGTAGAGACCCTCAATATTCTATTACTCAGTTGACTGAGGGCGGCATGCAAAAAGAGGAAGCGACACAACTTGAAGCAATGTGGCAAGAACTGATTCATGAACAATTACAACTCTCAATAAACAGCCAATATATACTTGCTGAACATGCTGGTCACGGAATAGAAAATGATCGACCAGATATTATTATTGAGGCTGTTCAATCTGTACGAATAAAAAAAGGAAGCAACTAAAGTTGCTTCCTTACTTATCTATTCATAATCTTCTTCATCATCGATTTCTTCGTAATACGCATTCCCATTACTTACATATATAGGACCATTCGCAACGTCAATACGTAATACCCATGCCCATGGCACAGCTAAACGCTTATGTATTGCTCGCCAAAAGCTCATTGATTTTCTTTCGTACTCCTGGAACTCCTGAAGTAACTCTTTGTAGGAGGAACCGTCTAACTGAATATTTGTTTCTAACAAACGAGAATGGGCATAGTACTGCAGCTCTAGCTCAGCAGCAATTTCCATTTCTTCTTCCGTTGCCATACCTATAATTGTTCCATCTGCTGGTGCAATTTCATATACGTTGTGAACTTCAATAAGCCCTTCTTTCTCTTTCTCAAACATGTAAACAGCCTCCTTTAACATATATTTTTTATGTTACAAAGTCATACTTCTACAATAACATCTCTCTTTCCTCTTTTTTTGATAAACTTTTACAAATTATTTATCTGATGACCCGTATTCTCTATCCTTTCGGCAGAAACTAAATCTTCATTATGAAAATTCAACTTAAATATATCAGGCATACGAATTGTTTTCCAAAATCGAAAATCATATTTTGAATCAAAATAATTCATGAGTAATACCATAATATTCCCATGAGTTCCTATTACAATATTCTTATCTTTATATTTTTTTAATATATTTTGCATACATATTACAGCACGCCTTTGCGCTACATCATTCGATTCTCCGCCTTCGTGTGCAAAATCCCAATCTTCCCACACCTTTTGGACTGCATCATTAAAATCTGTTACTGACTCTGAACTTAATAACCTTTCTCGTAAATCTTCTTCTATTTGTATCGATACATCATATGTATTCGCAATTCCTTGTACAGTTTGAATTGCTCTTTTGTACGGGCTAGAAATCACTACATCAATATGTCTATCTTTTAATAAGTGTGTTACATTCTCTGCATCCAATTGTCCTTTTTCAGATAAAGGTCGCTCCCGTTCTTCTTTTGTATAGGTAGAATGGGCATGGCGAACGAAATATATTGTTGTCATTTATTCATCTCCTTTTTCCGTTTCTACCCAAATTCAATACATTATTATCAAATCCCTTTACCTTTATAATAAGTGCTGTCAATTTTAAATGTTGATTTTCATATTAATAAAAGGGAAACACCCCATATGGTGTTTCCCTCATTTAAAATAGACTACATTCAATTAAATACTTTATCGATTTTATTTCGATCGTAATCTAATATCCAATCATTATATGTATGATACATATCCCTAATTGTATTAGGAGAGGTAGCTAATACATCACAACCTCTATCATCATAAATGTGAAATATAGTATTCTTGTTAACATTTATGAAATACACCATATGAAAAATACGCGGTTTGATTCCCATATCTTGATTACAAATTGCTTTTAGCATAGGAATATATTTCAAGTCTGAAACTTTACATTTCAAAGTAAATCTATGTGTTTTATACAATCCATCTTCATCATCTTCTGGAAAAACATAAGGGATTGTATTTTTCTGTAACTTAAACAAATCAGACTTCTCTTTTACATACTTAGAAAAGATATTCAATTTGTGTTTGAAAGTTTCACCGTCTGCAAAATCATTTACATCCACTACAATATAAATATCGTCTGTTTTGGAATGTAAAGACTGAAATAAAGTAATGGCTCTATTATAAACGCCTTCTAAATATGGACAGTTTTCATAAATATTAGTGCAATCATAGTTCACACCTAATTTAAAGCGAATACCAATATCCCCATTATAAAATAGAGGTGGTCTAAGTTCTAAATTTGGAAACGTTTCAAGCATATACTCCCTCAACCTCATCTCAACACCTACCTTTAATAGCATCTTGTTTACATAATAAAATTATTCTATTATAATTTTATTCTAAATTCCTCACTTGTTATAATGTCTCGAATAAAATAATCTATATTATTTCGCAGATTTTGATATGCAACTTGATCTTCTATATCGTTAAACATAATGACAACTTCTACTTTATTCCCTTTCTTATCTGTAGTATACAAGCTTTTTGTCAATACGAATGCGGTAGAACCACCTTTTTGACCAGCATATTCGAACTTACTATTTTTAACTGTTCCTTGGAAAATGTTCTCGATTTCTTCTTGCATTGATTTTGGAAAATACTTTCTACTATTCATCTTTTCCATTATACTCATATAATCTTTAGCGTTTGCACCCACTAATCGATCTGACCAAATTCGCTGAAATTCCATATCTACCTTTAATGGAATATCCCGTTTTTTCCATTCTTCTTCATCTTTCATCCATTCCTGTATTTGTAACACATGTTTATTATATTCATCTTTTGACATGTTACGTAACGTTTTTAATGACTGATTTTCTGGCACATGAAGTTCTTTTTCTACGTATCCTCTCATATATAGTGCAGCCGTATAAGAAGTAAACTTATCATGACTAGTAAGCTCTAACTCTTTTATACTCTCATTTACTCTTTCTATTCCAAGCTTATCTAACAAATATGTTGTATTTGCATTAGAACTATAATGAATCATGCCTTTAGCTACTTCTTCTAAATTAATCTGTCCATTTTTCACTAATTCTCTCTCTCTAGCATCTTCTAACCAGTCAGGATGTGCTCCACCATCAGTATCTTTAACGTAATATTTTTCTAGCTCGTGCAATGAAATTTGTTCATCACGACTTATTTTTCCTTCTGACACTTGCTTAGCAAATTCAACTGCTATTACGATTTTTGCCATACTCGCTAATGGCAATTTTTTATTTTCATTTATAGAAGTTAATACTTCTCCATTTCTTTTAATAAGTAATGAACATGTTTCATCTTCTTTATGTTCTTTTATGTACTTTAATACGTAATCAGGATCTTCTTTTGACAAATAGTAATTCATAATAACGAAGAAAGCTATAACAGCTACTATAATGACTCCTACAATTATTCCTATAACCTTTAATATGTTCACAATATACCCCCTCTAATACATTCCCTTCTATCTCATAATTATAACGAATTAAATTACAAAATTATACAAATAGAGTAACTCTTCCTAAAAAGAAAGAGTTACTCTATTTCACATGATGTTATTTGTCCATTTAACGTAACGACTATATTTGATTCGTCACTTTTTTTCACACTATTTATTCGATTTGAGTTAGTAGGACTAATTACAACTGATTCCTTAATTGGCGAAAGGTCCTTCTCTAATTTTTCTGCACTTACACCATATGCAGCTTGAAATACTTCTGGCGGTGTTAATCTAAGTATGTCTGATCCTTCTGCTGTTTCAAACTGATCGTTATTAAAGAACAAATGTAATTGCACTTCTTCTGTTACCGCTGTGATCCAATGCCACCATCCCATTGGAATAAAGACAGTTTGCCCCGCTTTCACATGATAATTTTGCAATTGATTCGTTTCGGGATTTAAGATGGATGTAACTGCTTCTCCTGATACTACAACATCCAATTCCCACGCATTCGGATGCCAATGTGGTTCCCGCATATGCCCTTTTGTCATAAATAAATCAACAAACGCACCACCTATCATTGCTGGTAACTGCGTTGACGTAACTTCATATGCAACGTTTTTCTCATTCCTCTTAAAAAAGATATTTTTTCGTGAATCAAAGAAAAGATTTGGAGTTCCTGAACTTTTCTTTAAATTTTTATTATCTGGAACATAACCTGAACTACTCATTTTATCCCTCTTTTCCACTCCGAACATTTCGGCTTTCACACTGTATCGTATGGAAAAAATGTATGAATGTGCCTATCATTCACATAACAAAAAAACATGCCTCATAATGAGAACATGTTTTGTGATATCCTTCACATTATTTAGCTAAAAATAAACCTTTTACTTACCATGATGTAACATTAAATCACTAAGTTCTTCTTCAATGTGATTTAATTTCGCAACGCCTTCTTTCCATTTGTGAATGTAACGTGAAACCCCAACGAAAAATAAAACGATAATTGTGGAAAGAATAATACCATACACGATTGTTACAGTACTCATAGTTACACTTCCTTATAATTAGTAATGTGGTTATTAGTTATATTTTTATTATAAACCTTTTTCTTTTAAAATACTTCAATTTCAACTTTTTGTAACAAAATTGATTTTTCTAATAATAATATTACATAACATGATAATGCTAGAAGAAATCTCTTTCAGATTTCTTCTAGCGTTATCATTCAAAGAACTAAAACTCTCATTCATAATCCTTTTACTTTACACCCACTGAAACCGTTTCTGGCAATGTACTACCACCATCAATGACAATGTGTGTACCTGTTATGTAGCTTGATTCATCGGATGCTAAAAAACCTGCTAACTGACCTACTTCTTCAATTTTCCCTAAACGTCCTAAAGGAACACCTGAAGCAATTCCATCGATTACATTACTCGGCTCATTTGGATCAGATTCATTTGCTATTTGCTCTGCCATTGGTGTCATAATGTAACCTGGACAAATTGCATTTACGGTAATATGATGTTTTGCAACTTCTCGTGCTAACGCTTTTGTAAATCCCCAAATTGCTGCTTTCGTCGTTGCATATGCAGTTTCACCTTCATCAGCAACCAATGTTCCTGTTACAGAAGACATATTCACAATCTTTCCGTAATTTTTCTCAACCATATATGGCAATACCGCTTTAGAAAAATTCCATACCCCATTAATATTTACTTGAAATTGAAAATCACGCATTTCATCTGACATATCTAAAAAATTTGCAAGTCGAATAACACCGGCGTTATTTACTAACACATCAATCTTTCCGTACTTCTCATATGCATCTTTCGCTACTTCTTTTACAGCATCCATATCAGCTACATCGACTACATAACTTGCAGCATCTAACCCTTTACTTACAATATTTTTGGCTGTCTCATGAACTGTCTCTGAAATATCAACAAGTAATACTTTCGCCCCTAGCTCTGCAAATACATGAGCAATTCCAGCTCCGTTCCCCATCGCAGCTCCTGTAACAAAAGCAACCTTACCATCTAATTTCCCCATTTCATAACCCCCTTATAATATATAGAAAGCTTCTACACTTTTATCATACCAAATATTCCCTCTCATTCTTTACAAAGCTCCATTTGTTAAAAAACGTTCAAAAACAGGAAAATTTTTCACAAATTATACAAAACTTCACCATATGTACTATTACCATATGAGTTATATTATTAAATAGAATAAAGGGGATGATATACTATGACGACTTGGTTTATTGTAATGTTAGTTGTATTTGGAGCATTTAAAATTATCGTTTCTAGCCTTCCTAACACTGTTATTGAATCCATTATTAGCAAGTACGAAACACATCCAAAACTTGAAGAAGAGAATGTGACTATTACAATTCACGGAAATAACGTAGAAGGCGAACAGAAATCAAAAATTATTCATGATTTTAACGAAGGTTTATTTTTAGATCGCTATTATGCACCACCCCATAATGAAGGCACTCCTTTAATTATCCATGCAAAACGTGGTAAAAAAGATTTCACATTTTATATTTACAGTCATGAAGAGCATGTTGATGTTGTAAAACAATATAAAAAGAAGGTAGTTGCTTATAGTTTACGCTCTAAAAATCTTCAAAATAGTGATATGTTCGTGTCAGCTGATTTGTATAGTGATAATAAAGTTATTGAATTTTGACTAAAAAAGATAAGAGGCTTACTACATTCTATATGCAGCAAGCCTCTTTAAAGTTGTTTCAAATTATATCCATCTGCTTATGTAATGCTTAAAAAACGAATAATAAAGTTGTTTACTTCTTATTGAACTAACGCCCCCGTTAGTTTAAGTGTAACTCTTCACAATTATTTCATATTATATAGGTAAATAGAAAGGTAAATTAGAATTTAGTTTATAGTTATAAAAATAAGTTATTTATATCCTTATAATTCTTCAAAAAGGAGAGTGTATGAAAAAGACTATTGTTTTTGTATTAACGATATTTATATTATTCCCAGGATTCGCATCACAAAGTTATGCGTTGTCAGATTCGAAATCTGAGGCAATACAAGCATTGCTAGATGATGCCCGTCGTACATCAGGTGTGCCTGGAATGTCAATCTCAATACTTGCTGATGGTGAAGTGTTCTACTTTTCTTCTGGGTATGCAGATCTTGAAAAGGGATTGTCTGCAAGTGAAAATACACTCTATGAGTTGGCCTCGGTGAGTAAAGCTTTTACTGGTATGGGGATTTTGCTATTGGAAGAGCAAGGGCTGCTATCAATGACTGATCCTATCCAAAAATATTTACCTTGGTTTACGTTAAAGTATCAAGGTAAACCTGTTGATATGCAAAACCTTACACTAAATAATTTTCTTCACCATACCAGCGGCCTAACAAATATTAGACATACTCAAAATATTCCACAAGGTAATACGCCTGATATGTTGCAAAAGACTGTGGAAACGCTGGTAGATGCAGAATTGGCGTTCTCTCCCGGTGAACAATATAACTATGGAACCGTTAATTATGATGTATTGGGTTTAGTTATTGAGATTGTATCACGACAAAGCTATGAAGACTTTATGAAGGAACAGGTATTTCTACCCTTAGGTCTTCACCAGACGTATGTTTATAAAGAAGATGCTCAAGCCACTGGACAGTTAGCACAGGGCTACCGTTCTTCTTTTTTTATAACAACTCCATTTAACGCTCCGGATTATGCTGGGAATAAACCTGCCGGCTATATCATTTCTAATACAAAAGATATGGCGCGTTGGATGGGCATACAGATGGGTATCGTGCAGGACATACCCGAAATATTTCACAGGGCCATCGAAAAATCACATAGGGGTGATATGTCTGTTTCGGCTGTCAATGATATGTATTATGCGGCAGGTTGGTCGGTAAACGCCGAACAAACGTTTATAGAACACAATGGGGGTAATCCAAATTTTAGTACCAAAGTAGCCATACTGCCAAATGAAAGAACAGCCATCTGCTTACTGAGCAACGGCGCAAATACCAATATAAACCTGGTACTAAAAGTTAAAAATATATTAAACGGCAATCTAACTCAGTCATATGAGATAAGCGGCACACAGCTTTTGGACATCATTTTGTCGTCTACCACAATTATTCTTTGCCTATTAGCCGTTCTGTTATTTTTCTTAGGATTAAGAAAAAGGAAAACGAATGAGCAGCAGCCGATGACAAAAAAGAGAACAATCGTAACAATTATTTTCCTAATCGCTACGATTGCCCAGTGTATAATGTTTTTTGCCTTCGATTGGTCAACGATACTTATTTGGCAAACATATAGTGTTCTTACAGCTTTAATTTCGTCAACATTATTAACAACAAGCATTACTTGGTTTGTATATACTCAGCGATTAGATGCCTCGGTCCAAAAATAAGTATAATGTTAAGTAAATAAATCCTAATTTATCGATATTTTTAATTTAAAAAACAGAAGACACCTCGGTGTCTTCTTTAATGTCATCGACACTTCTCCTAGTTAAACCCACTTGCTATTTCTTCCACTAACCTGCCTCGTTAGTAGAAGAAGGATTTTTAAACAACTATATTATTTTTTAAATGACTTTATTGTAAATTAAACAACTTTATTATCTCTGTACATGATTTAGCTTAATACTCATATATAAAAAGGAATCCATGGCATATGGATTCCTTTTTACTATTTACTGAAAAATAAGCTCTGTCTTCAAACTATCTTTTGGTAACAGCCATCCTTTTTGTTCTAAACTCTTCATTAATAATTCTCTTTTTTCTTTTGCAATACTTTCCTCATTTGTTTTAAACGACACTTCTATTACGAAATCATCTTCTATTTTCCCTGTATTACTTAGTGGCCACACTTCAATATTCGTTTTACTATTTTCAAACTCCCCTGTATACCGTTTCATTAATACAGGACCGTAAATACGGGAATCCCTTAACATCTCTTCTCCCCAATTCGTATACAACCATTTGTTCATTTTCCCTGGTAACTTTTCTACTAACATGTTTTGAGCAGCTTTTTCGTTTGGTAAATCAAGTACTCCATATCCTTTCGCACTGTAACTTTTCTTATTTGAAATACTTAACGTTTTCTTTTCAAATCCCCAGTCTATTTCCGCCTCATAACTATCCGTATTACTATCGAATCCTTCTTTTTTAGCTACTTCTAGTGCATCTTGAATTACACCATTTGGAATAGGATATCTTTTTTTATATGTTAGCTCAAAATCTTTACTAAATTCTTTCTTTCGTATTCTGGCAAACCAGCCTTCATTACTTAAATTTTTATTTGCAGTATCTAAAAACTGTACTTGTATTCTTTCATAATTTGTACCAGCCTGGAAATGCTCTAGTACATCTTGCTTCATCTCTTTGTTAGGACCTAGTACTTGTTCTGGCTTTAATAATAACTTCACTTCAAAACTAGGTGTCATTGGACTAGCGGCAAATCCTTCCTTAACGTTATAAAGGAAACAACAAAAGAAAATACTTACGAATACAAATACGCTTTTCATATACCTATCCCCTTTACATTTCAAATGACTTCTATTCGTTCCATAGTAAGTGAATATACATTTTCATACCCTGCGGTGCTAAGCTTTTTCTGTAATCGATCCGTATCCTCTTTCAAAGCGTGTACTAACACCGTATGTTCTGGTGATAATGTATTTAACATCTCTTTCACATCTCTTATACTTTGGTGAACTTTATATGGAACTCGCTTCACCCTACATTCTTTACCTACACGTTCCTTCAAAACTTTTTCTGCAAAACTCCCTTTCGCAATATGTCCAGTAAAGATAATAGAATTTCGTTCGTCATGCCGAAGTTGTTCATAATATAACTGCGCTCGCTTCGTTTGCATATTCGCATCACTCATTACAACTATTCCATAACTATGTTGCGTACCGCTGTCATCATCCATAACTATTATGTTTCTTTTTAAACTCTCCATTAGCTCTTCAAGTTCTTCATTATTTTTGATCCAATCTTTATATGCGAACATCTGTTGAAATCCATCCAAAATTTCTTGATCTACTATAATAGGGAGTTCTTTATATTTTTTATATAAATACAATACGATATCTTGCGCCCTACCAAGGGGGGGCAATGGTAGTAATGTTATCCCTTTATTCCCGGCGGCGCGTTCAATTTCTGTACATAGTTCGTTTATTCGTTCATGTTGCGAAACATCATCAGTATGATAAGCGGCATCTACGATTGCGACTTTTATATCGCCGTGCAACTTCTCAGGTAAATTAGCTCGCAATATGTTAGACTCTGCTGAGTAATCGCCAGAATAGAATACATATGTATGACTCATATCCACTAAAAACCAAACAGCTCCTAATACATGCCCACTATACCCCCATTGAAAACGCAATGTAGGAGTAATCTGTACCCATTCATTCGGATTGCTAATCTCATCAATATATACATAATTTAAATCTTTCACATTTTGGTCGGTATAAGGTACATGCCATCCTTGCGCCAAATTGTAGTTTCTCCATTTTTCATAGTAAGCTGGGAGTTGCTCCTTCGTATAACGAGTTGTCCATATTTTTTTCTTATATCCATACTTCGCTAATAAAGGTAAGCCCATCGTATGATCTTCATGAATATGTGACAAAAATACTGCATCTAAAAACGGTACAACTTCTCGTTCTATTTTTGGATAACTATCCTTATATGACCGATTAATACCACAATCAAATAATATTTTTGTCTCTTTATTTTTTACGAAGTAGCAGGAGCGACCGTATTCTCCCGCTCCTCCCCATACTTCTACCCTCATCATGCTACCCCTTTTCGTTTGTGCTCCATATGCTGCAGAAGTAATAAACATAGTGTTGTAAGTCCAACTGAAACGACAGCCATCGCCATTCCAATAGATACTTCTCCTTGTTCAAATTGAGCAAAAATAAATGTTGCTGACGTTTCTACCGATGGAGGTAGTACGAGAAGCGATGCTACTAACTCCCTTATCGAGATTGTAAATGTCATCGCCCATCCGGCAAGAATACCCGGGATAATAAGAGGGAATATTATTTTTCTAAAAATATACATATAATTCCCAGAAAAAATACTTCCTGCCTGCACGAGAGAATCATCAATTTGCCCGAGCGATGCTTTTACATACTGCACTGTATAAGGTAAAAAAAGAACAACGTACGTTACGATTACCATGACTGGTGTATTGTAAATGGACAGGGGCATATAGGGGGAATTCCAAAATAAAATAAGCCCTACAACCATTACGATTCCTGGTACCATGTTCGGTAACATACCGCACATATCCAGCCATTTTTCAGAGGACTTTTTCCCCTTTCGAATCATAAGTGCTAAAAAGACGCCAATCATAACAGCAATAATCGCTGTTATAAGTGAAAAAAGAAAACTGTTCCATAGAGCTTCTAATCCTGGAGATCCGATTGTAAATAATGCTTCATAATGACTCGTTGTAAAGTTATGTAACTGTAAGCCTCCGCCTCTTAATTTTGACAAAGAAGCAATCAGTATAGAAAAATACGGGATTCCAATTGATACGATTAATAAACCAATTACATAAACCCATGCTACAACGCGCACATATATAGACAAAGTGTACCTTTTAGATTTCACACCTTTTCCACTAACCATTGCATATGAATACTTTCGATTTAATACGTTTTGCATATACCAAATGAGCATACATGCACTAAGTAATAAAGAAGATAATGCTGTTGCACTACTAAAATCAATTGGCCAACTCGAAATAAATTTATGAATCTCTGATGTTAACACATGAAATCCGATTCTTCGTCCAAATGTAGCCGGTGTTCCAAATTCAGCAATCGTCTTTACGAAAATGAGTAAAGCACCCATTACATAACTTGATACTAATAACGGTAATATTATTTTTCTTAAACGATAGAAAAAGCTTCCACCATGAACTGCTGCCGCTTCTTCTTTACTACTCCCAATTTGAAGTAATGTATTCTTCAACATGAAGTAAAGAAATGGGAATAAATGCAGACTCATAATTAAAACCATACCTCCTAAACTAAAAAACGAAGATGAAATCGTCTTTAGCATCGGAAAAAACTGTTCAAAATATCCGTTCGGTTGCATGAACAAAATCCAGCCCATCGATCCAATATACGGCGGTGTCATAAATGGAATCATAAAAACAATATCTAACTTGCTATGCTTTCCAACATCTGTTTTGCTCATAATGAAAGCTAGTGGAAATGCAAAGATAGTTGCCCCTATTACTACGAGTACACCTAGAAGCATCGAATTCAGAAAAATCCCAGCTAATCCACCACTCTGCATCACTTCAAACGGCTTTAAAAAATTCCAACTACTATTTTCATATACACTAGAAAGTAAAATGAGAAAAAGCGGAATGACGATTAACATCGCCACAAGTAACAACGCTACCGTCATCCCAACTTGCCTTACTGATCCAAATCGATTTACCATGTAATCACCATCTTATTGAAATACTTTCTTAAATTGTTTTCCTATTTCATCTTGTTCTTTCTCAACTGTTTTCCAATCAATATGTAATACTGGAATCTCTTCCACATTTGGTCTATTTTCCGCTTTTATATCTGTTCTACCGGGTAATAAATACGCTTTAGAAATTTGTTTTTGTACATCATCTGATAATAAATAATCAATAAACTCTTTTGCACCTTTTACATTTTTACTATCCTTCATAATACCTGCTGCACGTGGGCTAATAACTGTTCCGCTTTTTGGATAAACAATATCAACTGGTTCACCCTTTGCTTTTGCACTGTACGTCATATAATCAACACCCGCAATGACCATATCTTTTGCTCCTGTTACAACTGGATCTAACGCTTCTTGGTTTGCCCCTGCTACTGTAACTTCATTTTTCTTAAGCTGTTCAAATAAATTCCATCCATCTTTTCCATTCTTTTTCACATATCCTGTCACAAAGTCTAAAGCTGAACCTGAAAGTGCTGGATCTGGAAGATTCACTTTCCCTTTCCATTCTCCTTTTGTTATATCGCTCCAATCTTCAGGCGCTGTCTTCACATTTTTTGTGTTATACACAATTCCTAACGCTGAAGCACTATATCCAAAATAATGTCCTTTATCATCCGACCATTCAGAACGAAGCTTATCAGCTTGTTTCGCTTCTTTATAAGCTAACGTTTGTCCATCTTTTTTTAATCCTTCCATCGCTGGTAAAGATGCAAGTACGACTACGTCAACGACTGGATTTTTCTTTTCGGCTTCCATTCTCGCTAAAATTTTACCTGTTGTTCCTTGAAACATTTCCACTTTTATACCCGTTTTCTTTTCAAAGTCCTTTTGAATTTTTTCTGCTAATCCTTTTGGTCCTGCACTATATACAACAATCTTCTTTTCATTCGTAGTTTTACTTTTTGCATCTGCATTACCTGTCTTTGAACTACACCCTGTTACTACGGCAGAAAATAATAAAGTACATACAAATAACGACTTAAGCGAACTGAATTTCTTCATACGATTCTCCCCCTATATGATGAATACATTTTTTCGGTACATATAACGATACTGGCTTTCCGATGCTTATCTTACTATTGTGATAAGCTGTCCATATTCCGAGTGTCCCCATATTTACTTTCACTTCATAACGCTCTCCTACATATGTAACGTGCTGGACTTCACCTGTATACATTTCACACACTTCATTTTTTGTCCAGCTCACATGCTCTGGACGAACCATTTGTTTACCCTCTACAAGCCAATTTGCCTTACCAACAAATTTTGCAACAAATTCATGAGATGGCTTCACATAAATATCTTCTGGTGTTCCTTTTTGTAATACTTCTCCTTGTTTCATGACAATAATTTGGTCTGACATTGACATAGCTTCTGTTTGATCGTGCGTTACATACAATGCCGTTAAACCAATGGAATGAACGATATCCATAAGCTCTAACCGCATTTCTTCTCGCAAAATTGCATCGAGTGCACTGAGCGGTTCATCAAACAAAATGAAATGTGGCTTCGTTACAATTGCTCTCGCAAATGCGACACGTTGCTGCTGTCCGCCAGAGAGTTCATGCGGATATCTTTTCTCCATCCCTTGCAAGCGAACTCGCTTTATTGCCTCTTCTACTTTTTCCCGTAATTGATTCGTTTGCTTTGTAGCTCTTAAACCAAATGCAACATTTTCAAATACAGTCATGTGTGGCCATAAAGCAAAATCTTGAAATACCATACCGATATTACGTTCATGAGGAGATGTTTTTATTTTTTTAGAAGAAGAATACATGCACGTATCTCCAAAATATATTTCACCTTTATCTGGTTCTTCCAGTCCTGCAATCATTCTAAGTAATGTCGTTTTCCCGCATCCCGAAGGTCCTAACAGTGTGGTGAATTCACCTTGTTTCATCATAATTTGTAACGGCTTTAACGCTTGTACTTTTCCAAATGATTTTTCTAATCCACTAATTTTAATATCCATCGTTTCACCCCTCTCCCCTCACTCTTAACCTGCTTTCATTCTATATGGAAGATTTATACTGAATGTTAATGTACTGTAAAGATTAAATTAAAAAACTTCTAATAAACTATTTATTTCTATAGATTTTTTCTATAGTTAGAAGAAAAAGGGGCAACTTGCCATGAATCTCTTAAAATTAGAAATTGTAGTGCTTATTAAGAAATACAAAAAGCTCACGATTGTTGCAGAACAGCTTGGTGTTAAACAACCTACTATTACATTCCATATAAAAAGCTTAGAAGAGGAACTCGGTGTACCTTTATTTGAATTACGTTCTGGAAGATATTTCTTAACAGAGGCTGGTGAGGCATTGCATCATTATGCTTGTAAAATAGATGCGCTTATGAAAGAAGCTAGGCGAGTCACGCAAGAGTTTAAAGATTTTCATAAAGGAGCTATAACAATTGGAGCTAGTTATGTACCAGCGACTTATCTTTTACCAGAAATTGTTCATCAATTTCAATGTGAATTTCCAAATATAAAAATAACACTCATGGTAAAAACAGCTCCTGAAATTCGAACGATGCTACAAAATCATGAAATTGATCTCGGTGTAATTTCAGCAGCACCGTTTGATGAATCACTTTTAAAACAGACGAATGTAATGCCTGATACACTTGTTCTTGCTTTCTCCAAAGAACATCATTTTTCAAAAAAAGAAAATGTATCATTACAAGATATCGAAAAGGAACGCATATTACTACATCGTAATCCATCTACAACGAGAGATTTACTTACAAAATGGATATTAGCTCATAACATTACATTCCAATCAGAAATTGAATTAGATTCATTAGAAACGATGAAACAAATTTTAAAATACGGTAATGGGGTTGCCTTTATTTCTAAACTTGCTATTGAACAAGAAGTACAACGAAATGAACTACGCTACATACCCATCCCTGAATTTGAATTTCAACGTAACATTTATACGATTCATCATGAGGACAGGTGGAATTCTAAAATTATTTCTTTTTTACTACATAACATCACTTCTTATGCAACAAAAAATTAAAAGACTGTCGCTTTACACGACAGTCTTTTAAGCTATAACTCTATTTATTTTTCTTCGCTTCAATTTTTGCTTGCGCTTCTTCAGCCTTATCTAATGCTTCTGAAACTTTTTTCTCCTTTTCTTTCACATCATCTATACTATCTACAGCTTTAATGAGTTTATCAATTCCTTCTTCTTCTACTTTTCTCCGCTTTGCTACTCTTTCATTTACTTTCTCTTCTACATCTTTTGCTTTTTGAAGCATATTCTCTGCATTTGATGTTACAGCTGTTTCAAGTGCATCGTCTTTTTTCATTTGTAACACTTCATTTGCAATGTCTTTCGCTTCTAAATACTTACCGTCTTTTAATGCCGTTGCTCCATTATCCATTTTCTCGGCCATTTCTTTATATGATTTCGCTTCATTTCCCGATTTCTCTTTTTCTGCTTTTTCAAACCACATTGTTGCATCACTATATTTTTCATCTTTCAATGATTGCATACCTGTTTCAATATATGTGTCATAATTACTACATCCAGCCATTACGACTAACAGAAAAAGCATAACAAAACTTAATTTTTTCATGCTGTTGTCTCCTTTTCTTTACCTGCTCACTATACTGTAACATACATGAAAAAGAGTTTCAAAAACTAAAATACTAATTTGGTCATTTTTATTATTTTCTTGTTTTTAAGCCGACACATTCACTTGTTTTTTCGCCATATGTTGCCTTACTCCAACTAATACAACTAACAATAAACCTCCGCCTATTGTCATCATAACAATGCTAGTTGGCAACATGTCTAACAATAATCCATATACAATCATACCGAGCGGTGCGATTGCAGTCGCAATTGTTTCAAGTAGACCAAACACACGCCCTAAGTAGCTCGGATCTGTCGTTTTTTGCATATGTACTTGCATCGGAATATTGACAATCATAATTGCTATACCAGTTAACATCATAAAGGCAATATAGTAAATAAAACTTGCCACTTTTGGAATGGTAACTAACAACGGGAAGACTGTACATAAACTCAAACCTGCAAACAAAAACAGTCCAGTATAAATAGAACGAAACGGATTATTCACTTCTTTACGCACTGATAAAGCAATCGCCCCCATTAGCATCCCGACCGCTAACATTCCCTCTACAGTACCGAGTTGCTTTGAAGATAAATGCAATGTACGTATGATAATGTATGGAAGTGCAACGGTTAGCCCACACGCAAAAAAGTTTACCCACAATGCTATTTTCATTAAACCATATATTTCATGTTGTCGTTTTACATATGAAAAACCTTCTTTTATACTCGTCAAGAAATGTTCTTTTCTTTCAGCCACTTCTTTTTTATATAAATCAAATACAATAAATAATTGCAAAATAACCGCTAAAAAGAACGTAATACTATTTAACAAAAAGAACGACTGAATGGAAAAGAAACCAAATACTACTCCGCCAATAATTGGTCCTAAAATATTTGATAAAGAAGCTGCCGTTTGATTTAAAGCACTCGCTTTTTGAATACGCCCCTCATCTACTAAATTAGGAATAGACGAAGTTAATGCAACAGAATAAAAACTTGCACAAATTGATAATAATGCTGCTGAAACATAAATAAAAAGAAGTGATGGTCCAAATATAGTAGCAAGGATAAACATGATAAGCATCGTTAAACTACTTAATAAATCAGTACCAATGACAAGCCATTTTCGATTCACACGGTCAGCTACAGCACCCGCAATCGGACCACAGATCATCCTTGGAAGTGATCCGCAAACGAGCGTAGTTGCAAACCCCATCCCTGAACCAGTCGTCTTTAATACATATAACCCCATTGCGAACGTATAAATACCTGCGCCTAATAAAGACGTCATTTTTCCAATCATCATTAAAATGATATTTCTCGTTGCAATCTTCATTCTTGAATCATTTTGATCTATACTTACATCTTCCATTATGACACTCTCCCTTTAAAAGTTAAATTGTGTTAAACTTATTATATAATCAACTTTCCAATTATTACAACAAAAAGTTTAATTGTATTTAACTTTTGATTATAAAGGAGCTACAATATGGCAACTCTCGGAGAAAAAATTAAAGCATTACGTAAAGAAAAAAAACTTACACAAACTGAGCTAGCAGGTTCAGAATTGACAAAAAGTATGCTTAGTCAAATTGAAAATGGAAAAGCTACACCTTCTATGAAAACATTACAATATATTGCAGAAAAACTTGAATGTGAACCGAGCTTTTTATTAGAAGAAGATGAAGGAAAAATTGTAGAACTCATTCAAAAAATGGAGCCACTAATAAAGGCAAATGGCGATGAAGTATACAAAACTTTACTACCTATCGTTCAAACAGATTTACCTCCAACTTTAAATACAGCTCGTTTATATAAACAGTTCATAACAGCAGCAGCTGTTATGAACGATTATAATATTGAATATTACGTTGAAACAGCTGTTTCTATATTTGAAAAATATACTTTGTATCGCGAAAGTACTGAAACGAAACTACTGTTTTACTATATGCTCTACAAACGGAAAAAATATAAAGAATGTTTACAGTTGATTACCAAAGTTCGCGATGAATATAAAACGAAGAATTTAGAAATGGATTTGATTACACATATACAATTATATTTAAAAGAAGCAATTATTTTACTCGCATACGGCAATTATGATAAATGTGAAAAAGTCATTTTAGATGCACTTGCATTTTCAAAAAAACATCAAGTGTATTATAAAACAGATGAATTTTACCGTATTTTATCTTATCAAAAAATCATTACAACTGATAAAGAACGATATTTATATTACATAAAAAAGTCAGAGCAATTTGCCATTTTTACAGAAGATACTTTATCCGCTGCAAATATAGATATATTAAAAGCTTATTACTACAATACAATTACTAATGAATATACAATCGCATTAGAACATCTAGAACAATTTCGCGAAAAACTAAAAGACGAACCAATTTTTCAAGACAATGGATTGTATTATCTTGAAAAAGGAAAATCTCTGTATGGTTTAAAACGTTACGAGGAAGCTTTGGAAACATTAAAACACGCTACCATACCAGATTATATGAGTCATCCACTTGATCAATCGTGGTTATTAACAGCTGGATCCTATCGTGCCCTGTGCCATATAGAACTGCAAGATAAACCAGCTGCTTTGCAAGAAGCAAAAGAAGCAGTTCAAACGATAGATGGTTATCCCGACTCCATCTTCACTTCATTTATTAAAGAAACATTACAAATAATACAAAAACTTTAAGAATGTCTCGAAATGGTATATTATTCCTCTTTTTTAGCAAAGATAATAATGATGGGAGGAATATAAATGAATATTCAACGTGCAAAAGAGCTTTCTGTGTCAGCGGAGCAAGCGAATGTTAGTTTTCAAGGCATGCCTGTTATGATTCAACACGTCGACGAAAGCAATGAAACCGCCCGCATATATGAAGTAAAAAACCCAGGACGCGAATTAACAGTTCCAGTTAATAGCTTAGAGGAAATATAAGAAATGCCACTTCATTTTTTTGAAGTGGCATTTTTCTTTTTCTATATAAATGTCATTCCTATTTTCTCTTTAGTAATCCATACAAACCAATACAAATTACAATGAAGCCTACTATTCCACAAGCTAGTTTTATAAATATGTCTCTTGTTTCATAGCTTCTAACTTCGACTACACTCTTTTTAAGACGTTCCATTTCCTTTTGCTCACTTTCTACTCGCTCCCCATATACTAACAAACGATATTTACTTGATGTATATGGCTCACATGTAAGCAGTGTAACTTTGTCTTTTCCTTTTATTACATTTAATTTATCCACTTGATTTGGATAAATAATTTCACGGCCAATTACTTTATACACTTGCTTCTTTCCAAATACCTTTACATAGAATACATCTCCATCACTTAACCGATCCAGATGACGAAACATCGTTGCTCCGTGATATCCACGATGTCCTGCCAATACAGCATGTGTATCTTTCCCGCCAATCGGTAAAGAAGTCCCTTCAATTTGCCCTACTCCTTTACTTAAGTTTTCTTGACTTGCTCCTAAGTAAATTGGCAATTCCTCATTTATTTTCGGAATAGAAATCGTACCAAATATTTCATCTTTGTTTATAAAATTTAACGGTTCCGTACTTATTTCATCATCCTGTACAAATGGGTCACTCATTTTGAAAATAGTTTTCCCTAACGATTTATTATATGTTTCCATCTTTCGAAACTTCTCATTTACATCTTCTATTTTTAAATCATCAACCATTTTTTCATAACGTATCACTTCTGTCTTATATACATACTTGTTTATATAATTAGCAATTATTGGATATAAAAATAGGGATAATCCTGTAAGAAACAATACTACGCTTATAACTCCCCTTCTCACACACTCACCACACAATACATACTATTTTCGTTTTTTTAAATAGATTATTAGAAGGATAATGCAAATAATACCAATAGGAAAAACGATCATCCAATCTTCTAAAATGAAAGGTTTTGTAATCATTTCTTTTTCACCAGCATCATATGGAACACGGTGTCCTCTCACTAGTAACCTGTGCGTGTTCACTCCATAAGGGGTACACGTAATTAATGTTGCGTAATCTTGTCCTTGTACTACTAATAAATCTTCTGTCTCATTTGGTAACACAACTTTTATTTGATCTACCTGATAGGCAAGTACTTTATCTAATGTATGAATATAAAATATATCTTTCTTTTCAATTTTGTCTAAATGAGTAAACATTAGCGCTGAAGGTAAACCGCGATGTCCCGTTAAAACTGTATGCGTATTTTCTCCTCCTACTGGTAGTGAAGATTCATTCAGTTGTCCAACTCCACGACTTAGTACTTCTTCCGTCGTCCCTTGATAAATTGGAAGATTCACATTAATTTTAGGGATTTCTACATACCCCATAACATCCCCTATATTTAACATATCTACATATGAACTTTTTTCCTCATCACTCTTTTCATGAAACGGGTCTGAAAATGTTTGCGTTGTATTTTGGACCTTCTTATTATACTCTCGTGCTTCCATTTCTTTACGATCAATCTCTTCCTGCTCCAGCCTCTTTATCGCTTCATCATATGTACTTACTTCTGAATAATGTGTTCTTGTTGCAAACCAATTGCTTACAGTTGGATAGAGAAATATACTTAATCCTAGTAAAAAAATACTTCCAAAAATTATATTTCGTTTCATAATAGCCTCTTTCACTACGGATAAAATGTGGAAAAGAGGAAAGCAATATGCCTTTCCTCTTTTCTAAACTCAATTATTATAAACATATAAATTAAGAATTTTTTACAGGTTTTTTTCTAAAGAAAATAAATGTCGCTACCGCCATTAGTATAAGGCCCACTACTGTGAAGAGAATTGTACCCATACCACCTGTTGCTGGAATAATCCAACCGCTCTTATTATTCTCAACTTGTAGCTCTATTTTTTGGTGTTTTTCATCAAGTGTAATATTAATCGGATCTCTTAACTTTTGATAGTGTTCGACTGCACCGTCTTTATCTTTATACTTTGGTGCTTCCGTCTCAACAATTTGATATTCACCGTACGGGATTTCATTCCATGTAATAATACCATTTGCATCTGTTATATCATTCATTTCTTTCCCATTAACTTTTATAACATTACCTTTTTTATCTTGTAATTGGAACTTCGCACCTTCTAATTTAAGCGTCTTATCCTTACCATCAACTTTTTCAATTTTAATATTTCCCGCTGTCGGTGTGACCACCACTTCATTAGATGGCTTTCCATCTTTTTCTGATGAAACATCATCTTTGTTTACAAAATCAAGTACTGCTTTGTTTGGAATTTTCACTCCAGATTCAACATCACTTTTAATTTTTGCAGTAATTTGTAAATGAAGCTCTTTTCCATTTATTTTTGAAAAATCTTCAATTGTAGCGGTTACTTTTTGACCTTCTACAACTACTTTTACACTACCATCTTCAACTTTCTTTCCATCAACCATAACAATTGGTTGGCCTTTTATTTCCAAACGATCATCTAAAATATCTGTTACGACATATTTTTTATATAATTTAATATCTTCTGGAAGTAATGTTTTGATATCATACGTATAATCTGTCTCTTTATTGATTCCAGCTACTTTTGAACCATTATTTATACTTTTAGTAATGGTAGGTTCTTTATAGTTCTTTATATCTTCTAGCTTAACCACTTCACCAGACTCCTTAATAGAGAAAGGACGCTCTTCTTTACTAGTTATATAACCGTTTGGAGCCTTATGCTCAATAAAATAATAATAATCCCCATATTCTAGAGAATCTACACGAACTTTACCATCTTCCCCTGTTACTAATGAACTTGGTGTCTTCACTTGTGTGCTTGTTCCATCTTTATTCTTTTTAAACAAATGGAACTCTGCATCTTTTAACACTTGACCAGCTTCACCTATTTTTACGAATTCTACTGAACCTCTTTTTGTTTCATTTTTAGGGTAAATATGAACATCGTAATTTAAATCTTTACCGTCTGTACTTGTCATTGGAATATCGACAATAAAAGTAGTCTTATCCAACGCAATATGTTTTGGACCCTCAATTGCTTTTACTTCATAACGTCCTAGCGGAAGATTTGAAAAAACAGCTTCCCCTTTTGCGTTTGTTACCTTTGTTATTGCAGCGTCTTTTACTGGCTTTGCATCTTCTTTTATAACAGTTCCATCATTTGAAATTTTTTCAAATGACTCAATTCGTTTAATTTCAAAAGTTACACCTTCTAAAGGTTTTGCATCTTCTGGAACAGTTTGTCCTTCTTTTCCATTACCTTCTGTAGTTGTTTTAGAATCTTTACTTTGTTCAAACTTGTGAATCGTTAAAGTACCTGTACTTTTTGATTCCGCACTAACAATCATGTTAGATAACGTCGAAAAAGCTAACATACAGATTAAAAATAAACTAAAAATCCTTTTCATTGTTGTCCACTCCCTATTGTTTGTATTACTTTTGTTTTTTCTATCTCTCATTATTTCTCTTTCTAACAAAGAGGAACAATGTAACAAACATCAATATTCCACCAATTACATAATAAATTATTGTCCCTATTCCACCAGTATCTGGAATAACAAATTCACTCTTTTTATTTACTACTCTTATTCTTTGTGAATCCATTCCAGATTTCACTTCTATTTCTACTGGTTCCCTCATCAACATATATCCTTTTGGTGCTTGTACTTCTTTTAATGTATATTTGCCAACGATTAATGGCATAGAAGTTGCCAAACCATCTTTATCGGTTGTTAATTTACATACTATATTTCCATCTTTACTAATCACTTCAAATACTGCGCCTTCCAATTTGAGATTTTCATCATTCGCATCTACTTTTTCAATCTCAAATTCCCCTAATGCTGGCGGTACTACCAACACTTCATTTGATACGAATTTCTTCTGGTCAAACAGTAACTCTGCTTTATTTGGAATACCATCATTCGCATTGTATTTCGTTAGTATATCTGCATTTACATTCGCGCTTAATTTTGACTTAATATGCATTGTATACGATTGATTCGCAAGGTAAGCATAATTTCCGTCCTGCTTCGGTAACTCAATACTTACTTTCTTTAATTGTTCATCAATTTGCGGTATAACTTCTATTTCTTCTCCATCGCTGTTTACAAGTTTTACTTGTAAGATAGTTAAAATATCCTCTAAGTCATCCTGCAATACTACTTTTTCAAGGTTCATAATGTCATTACCAAAATGATAGTTTACATGCCATGTAAACTCTTCATCTATGCTTTGTAATGTCGCTTTTTCCACTTCTTTTTCATCTGCATCCGAAACCATCTTTCTTACTTTAGGTTCCTTTGCTTCCACATTCGTTTTTACATTCGGTTTTTGTGGAGGTAAATCTTCATTATCTGGTGTTTTTCCCTCAACAACCGCTATGTTCTCAATTTCCTTCGTTTTTAATGCATCTTGCGTAACTTTCACTTTAAAAGTTACCGTTCGTTCTTCTGTATCAAGTACGTCACCAAAGTTTAATTTAATCGTGTTATCCTCATACGACCCCTCATCCTCGTCAACTGCATCTGTCAATAAATTTCCATTTAACTTCATGCTACCAGTTATATACTCTATACCTTCAGGAAGCTTATCCGTTAGACGCATATCTTTAATAAGCCCATTTTCTACCTTATTTCGAAGTTTAATTTGATACTCTAATTCATCATTGACATGGAATTTTTCTTGCTTAATACCAATAATCTCTTTCTTCGATTCTAGTTGTCCAGACAACGGATCAACCGGTGTTTCAACTTCAGGCTTTTCCTTATCTTTCGAACTATCAGTCTCAACTATTGCTATATTTTTTATTTTCTTATTTGCCATCTCCGGCTTTACAACAACTTCAAACGTAATTGCTTTCTCTTCCTCACCTTTAAGATCGCCGAAATGAGCATAAATCGTTCCATCTTTTATATGTGCATAATCTTCATCTTCAACATCCGTTTGTTCCTTTCCGTTTATCTTTAACGTGTTCGGAACATACTCTACTCCTTCAGGAAGGTTATCCGTAATTTTAACTGCCTTTAAGATAGAATCTGGAACACTATTTTTAGCATGAATTGTATATTCTAGTTTGTCGCCAACTTTCAGCGTACCACCATTTATATCTTTAGCTAGTTTAGTAGCTACTAACTTCCCAGGTTTCTCTTCTCGCTCGGGTAATACTTTAACCACTACTTTATTAGAATCGTTAGCTTCAACCTGACTTCCTGTTAACTCATCAATCCCTTGAACGACAGCGATATTAGGAATTTCTGTTTCTACCTTTTCTCCCCTTAGTTTCGCTTTAAATTCAATGATTGTCTCAGGTGTTTTATCCGTATAGATTCCACCTTTTGTAGCAATTGCTCCTTCACCAATTCTTATTGTTAACTTTCTTGTCTTTGCATCATAGTCAACTTGTTCTGTTTCATTTCCAGCATTCGGACCAGAAATGATTTTCACCGAATTTGGTACAAATTCTAGACGTGAATCTAAAACATCTTCAATTTTTGTATCAACAGAACTCGAATTCGGTTCAATGTTTTTCACCCTTAAACGATATGTAACCTCATCACCTGGCTCATACTTTTCTTTTGCATCTACTACTTCCTTATCGATTACAAGCTCTGGCGCTGTTGCATTTACTGCAAAGGCTAATGTGTTTAATACGTAGTCATCACCAGCTGTCGCAGCTTTTAGGCGTATTTCTTTTTGCTCTGGTTTAATATATCCTGCTGGTAACTTGATTAAATCTGCATCAACTCCCAAATTATTTTTATAATCTGGATTAAATGTACCTGGATACTTATCTCGCATATGTTCCTCATATTCAGAAATAGTGGAATTGAATATATTACCTGTTGGATTCAGCTTATCAGTAACTTCCTTCCAAGTATTATCTGTATGAACAAAGAGTTTATCACCTTGCCAATATCTATCACCTTGGACAGCAAAAACAGAAACTTTTGGATCTAAATCTCCAGTTTTGGAAGCAAGAAAGTTTTTCACAGTGAATTCTTTTTCACCAGATCCAGTAGCTCTTTTCAATCCACCATCATAAACAGTAAATGCTTTTCTTGTTTTTGACTTATCTTTCGTGATCACTAGCATGTACCATCCGGCAAAAGAATAATATCCATAATTATACGCAAGCTTTGTATTTGGATAAGGAATATTTGCTACAGTATAGCTTCCTCCTTTTGAATTAGAGGACTGTAAAAGCTTTGTAACATCTGCATAGTTAGAATAATAAGTACCATCAATACCGAAACCATAAAGCAAGCCACTTCCGTAATACGTATTACTTGGTTTTACTTGAAAGCTCTTCCCCGCCGGAGTCGTGAACTTAACTGGTGCTACATACTGTTGCTGCGTTAATTCATAACGTGTGGAACTCCAATATAATCCAGCCCATTCAATTTCAGCATCTTCTGGAACAGGAATATATGCCTTAGATGAATTTGTAGTTGTTGGGTCATCATCTACATCAATGAGTTCACGGGTATAGCCATTCGGTGCTGTATACGCAGTATTCGTTATATCAGAATACAACGCCGTTTTCTTTTGAGCTTCAGTGGCTTTAATACCTAAATTGACATTACCAGTAGAATACATATCACCTTTATGAATGGATTGATAAGTTGGTGTGTCAAACCCTTCTTCATCTGTAACTGCTGCCGTTGCTGTATCAATCGGACTTAAAAACTGTAATTGGGATAATAGCAAGAGTAAACTCATAACAACTACAAATGCATTTAATACTTTTTTATTTTCTTTTATCCTACTGTGCAAAGAGATCACCTCCTTCAATAAATTTTACTAACATATTATATATATATACTTTATATGTATTATTCTAATATAAATCACATATTTTGTTAACAAAATATGTGATTTTTTCCTTTTTTAAACATTTATATATAATGATATTTATATCTAATGATAAATAATTTCGAATATCAATATAGAAACCATCTTACTTCATTCAAGTGACAATAAAAAAACGAAATATTAATAAGAAGCCATAACTTCTTTTCTATTTATTACATGCTAAACTAGATGAAAAGGGGGAATGTATATGAAAAATAATTTACAAAAAACAAGTCATTATTATGCAGTTATATTCACTTCTAATTTATCAAATGATACAACAGACTATAATGCCACTTCTGACAAAATGGAGGAACTTGCAAAGCAGCAACCTGGATTTCTAGGTGTAGAAAGTGCACGAAATCATTCAGGGCTCGGAATCACAATTTCTTATTGGGAATCACTTGAGGCGATTGAAAATTGGAAACAGAATGCCTTACATAAAGAAGCGAAAGAAAGGGGCCGTGAGCAATGGTATGAAAACTTCCACCTTCGTATCTGCCTTGTTGAGAAAGAATTTAAATTTCATAAAGGTACTTTATAACGATGAAGAAAAAATTAGCTCTCGTTGTTGTTCATGAGATATATGGTGTGAACGACCATATGCATCACGTTACCGACCACTTCACTTCATCTCATATAGATGTATTTTGTCCTAATCTGCTACAATCGCAACCTGCATTTCCTTATAGTGATGAAGAAAAAGCATATCATTTTTTTATGAATCATATTGGATTTGAAGATGGAAAAAAGCAAATTGAAACATTCATTACTCATCTTTCTAGTCGTTACACACATATTGGACTTATCGGCTTTAGTGTTGGTGCTACCATCTCATGGCTATGTAGTAACAATCCGAACATAGATTTTATTATCGGATGTTACGGTTCTCGTATACGTGACTATATTCATATGAAACCATCATGTGCTACCTTACTTATTTTCCCTGAAAAAGAAGCTAGTTTTTCAGTACCCTCTTTCATTCAATCGTTGCAGCAACAAAAAAATCCTTTATTAGAAATACACCAACTACACGGTGAACATGGTTTTCTAAATCCGTACACCGAAAAATATAACGGGCACTCTACAAATCAAGCATACAATATAATAGATTCATTTCTTGTAAAAAACACTCTTATAAAGGAGATGTAAATGACACTTACATTACTCTTACTTATTTTCCTATTCATTGCCTTTTTCTCGTGCTAACTATTATTTTAGTAACCGTAAAAAAGGGAGCGTTTTCCAAACGCCCCTACTTACAATCTATTATCGTTTGCATTTTATTTTTTACAAATTGGATTTTATATTTATCAACTTTTTATACGTTATTCCCTGAGAAAATTAGCGAGTTCCTATTCCTGCCCATTTGGTTTTTCCTTTGTATTTTAGGTTTTATCACTTTTTGGCGCGAATGGAGAAACAATCGTGTGTTCTCGATATGTATCGGTTTTCTTTCCTTTATTAGTTTTGTATTTGGGTTATTGTTGTTAGTTCTTTCGGGGATGTGATAGAAAAAGGAAGAAAAGTCAACTTTCAACTTTTCTTCCTTTTATGTTTACCTTTAGCTTTCACTGTCACTGATTCACAAGGTGTATAATATATTTGAGGTGTCGCCTTATCAACAAACATCATAAACGTAATGAAGCCGATAATAAAGAAAATAAACAACGTTAACAAAATTGCTCCTATCGTTAAAAGTATCATAACACCACCCCTATATTTTTCATGTTATTACACTTTTCGCTATTATATGAGCGTAATCCTTTTTAGAAAAAGAAACGTAACAAAATAATCACAATCACACCAGTTAATACTGTACCTAATAAACTACGAGTATATATCGCTACAAGAAATGTTGGAATTGCTGCAATCAAGTAATCCCACTGCATCGTGTCATGCATAAATAAAACTTGCGCTAAAAGTGCTGCTAATATCGCGATTGGTATGTAATTTAACCATTTTAAACCCCAGTCTGGAATTTGTAGTTTGCTAAATACGAGTAGAGGTAAAATACGTGGCACGAGTGTGACAGCTCCTGCTGCTAATAAAAGTAATAATACGTCTAATCTCATTTCCATTTTTCAATCACTACTCCAATCGTCGCAGCTAATAATGTTGCGATAATAACCGCTATACTATCTGGCATAAATAAGTGTGAAACGTACGCAATTATAATCGCTACAATTGCAACAGTAAGATGAATTGCCAGTTTCGGTTTACTACTTATGAGCTGAAGTACAAATAATCCGATAAACATCGCTGGTAATGCATAATCCATACCGTACGTATGCGGATCTGGTATCCATTCACCAAATAGCCCGCCGATAATAGTAGCAAGAATCCAATTTAAATAAGCCGTTACATTTAGCCCAATCATCCATCTTTCACCTAAATATCCTTTTTGCGCTGCATGCTGTACTGCAACGCCGAACGTTTCATCTGTAATTTGCGAACCGATTAGTAAGTTTTTAAATAGAGGCAGTTTCGTAAAGTACGGCGCAAGTGCAGCACTCATAAGAAGGTGACGCAAGTTAACAAAAAATACGGTAAAAATAATTGCAGAAGCAGGAGCACCAGCTGCATACATACCAGCTAATATAAATTGGGCAGAACCTGCATAAATTAAAGTGGACATAAACGCAATTTCAATAATGGAGAAACCAGCTGTTTTTGCAATTACACCAGCTGCTATGCCGATGCTTAAATAACCAAATACAGTTGGTAAACAATCTTTTACTCCTTGCTGAAATGTATCATCGCTCTGCAAAGCTACATGAGCCTCAGCTTTACTCATCTCTATCATCCTCCATTTCTTCTAAAGTTCGTTTTCCTGTTACGACATGAACTAAATCTATATTTTCACGCCACAACGTATCTAACTTATCAGCTCCAAATTCCTTCGTAATTTCTTCAACCATAATATCGTGTCGCACATACTCTGTAGCAACGAGAACTAGAGCTGGGTCATACGTTGTAACAGCCCATGAAGTGCTATCATTTGAGAAGTTCGCAATTAATACTTCTTCCCCGTCACGCGCGATTACAGTTAAATGACCACCCATTCTCTTTTCAACAACGTGAGGCGTCATATAATTATGGTGAAACGTCGCGCCTATTTTTGTATCAGGAGCGCCAAATAAGATTGAAAATATATGTACACCTTCCTCTTCCTTTTGATGAATGTATGGCTCAATTTCATGCACTTGATCTTCCCATACAGAAATCCATAACTCTTTCTTCGCTCTATTAATTATATTGCATATTTCCTTCAAAACCCGATCATTTGAGCGAATATGCGAAATTACATCTATTTGTCGCTCTTGTTCTAAACTATTTAATTTCTCATCTAAAAATTCAAAGGACTTTTCAAAGTCTTTTCGCATTCGATTCATTAATTCGGTAGCTGGTACTGGTACATATTTAACTGGTTCAGAAGGTACAATATGCACCGCTCCTTTATCCATTAACTTACCGAGTACCTCATAAATCATAGAACGAGGTACTCCTGTTTGTTTACTCACTTCATACCCAGTTACTGGGGAATGTTTTAGTAGTCCAATATACGCTTTACATTCGTACTGGGAAAAACCTAACTTTTGTAATTCTTTTATAATTTCATCCATCAGTACCCCTCACAATCTATATAACTCTCATTTCAAAACGATGTATGCACATTAGTAGTTATTAGTATACCTACTAATATAAAAAAACAGACCTGCAAAGTCAATTGAGAATTCTGAAATTTAAATGAAAAATAAAAAAGACTTCCGCTAACGGAAGTCCCTATCTCAATATTTCATTCGCTTCTTTTTCATAAATTTTATCAAACGAAGTCATAACGCGTTGTGATGCTGAAATCATTCTTTGATCCGTCATAAGATCTGCCATCTCTTTCGTCATATCTACATTTGAATTTTCTAGCATATGGTTTTTTACTAATCCTGTTCCGTTCGGTAAATCAGCAATGTTTCCTTCTGCTAGTGTAAAGCTTTTGTTTTCTCTTTGCATTAGACGAGAATTCGCTTCTGCATCTACTGTTTTTGTTTGCAGGCGAGCAATATTATTTTGTGTTACTTCATCATATAATGTACCATCTGCTTGTACAGCTACCTTTGCTCCTTCAGGAATACGAATACGTTCATTATTCTCTCCCATAACAAAAGCACCAGATGATGTTTGCAAGTAACGATCACTATTTATTGTAAAACTACCATCTCTCGTTAAAAACGTTTCATCGTTTTTAGATGTAACGAAAAATGATGTTGTACCGTTTGCACCGTCATCTAAAAAGAAATCTGTAGCACTATTTGTCATTTGTATATTTCCTTGTACTAAATTCACATGCGTTGCGGCTGGTACTACAGCGTAATCGACCGAACCGATATTTGTTACAGCACCATCTCCTCGGCGATATGTATCTTGTACATCAAATACTTTAGAAGTCATATTTTCTGCTTTAAATCCTGTCGTTTGAGCATTTGCAACGTTATTTGAATGAACATTAATGCGCTGCATGTAATTCATCATACCCATAGAACCTATATAAAGACCGTTCATACTCGTTTGAATAAGGCAATCGCCTTATCCTTCACCTCTTTTCTATGATGTTTGTAACATTTGTTTCGCTAAATGTTCCGCTGTAGCGATATGTATGTTTTTCTTCACGTCTTGTCCGTCTGTCATTAATACAATAGGAGCTGATGATACTGCTGGAATTTTCAACAATTCACCACTACTTGCTGTTTCATCAAATTTCGTAAAGACGATACCATCAATATGAATATCTTTAAAGTTCGTAATGATTTCGATCATGTCTTTACTTTTCATCGAAGCTGATAACGTTAAACAAATATAATCTGGCTCTACTTGTCCCATCGTTTCAATCATTTCTTCCACAGTTTCTGACGCACGATAATTTTTCCCAGCTGTATCAATTAAAATATAATCGACGCGCGCTTCTTCTTTAAAATACGTAAGCGCTCTTGTCATTGCAGCTTCATCACGCACAGCGATTACTTCAAATCCAATTGTCTTTACGTAATCTTGCAGTTGCTGCACTGTTCCAATGCGCGAATGGTCTGTCGTAATAAAACCAACCGTTTTTTTCATACCGTGAAATTGCCACGCCATTTTCGCAAGTGTCGTCGTTTTTCCAACACCAGTTGGACCGATTAATGCAATTGTTTGTACTTCTTTTTCAAATACGTTTTCTGTGTTGAAATGAGATCTCATATCTTCCAATATATATTCGATTACTTCTTCTTCTGTAATCATCGTTGCATTCTCAAACTTCACTTTTAGCTTTTCAGCATATGCATGAATGAAATATTGTTCTACATCGTTTTGCTCTAGCATGCGAATTACTTTTTGAATAATAAATGGTACAGATTCTTGCTTTTCTTTTTTTACAACCACTTCTTCTTTCTTGACAGGAACGACTTTTTTCACAGCTTTTTGCTTTTTCGTTACTTTCGTTTCTTCCGTCTGTTTCACAACGACGATCCCTTTTTCAAACAGCTTTAATAGTTTCTCTTTCTTTCTTGCCCATTCTTCACTATTTCCTGTTTGCATTGCCGCGTACGACATAGGAGTCGTCACGTTTTCTAAATTGTGCAGTACCGATTGAATTCCGTTCGCCTTCACAATTTGTTCTGAAGGATCATTCACAACATCCATTAATTGTTCATGAAATTCAGCTGTACCTTCGTTCACTTCTTCCTGTTTATCCTCTGGAAAAGCAACTAACATTTCATAATTCTTTTTCCAAAAAAACGGGATATTTCGTTTTACACTTTCATCGACAACGTAATAATAATCTGTACCATATTGGTCAAATAACTTTCGATACAATTCATTTTTCGAAGCTGCTTTTATTCGCATTAACGCTTCTTTCTTTTCTGTACTTTCCATTACTTCACCCCCTACTATTCAATATAGGCAATTTGATCTACAACAATTTCTGGTGCTAATTCGCTAATACAAAGTACTTGCGCTTCTACTTGATAGCGCTCAAGAAGTCTTACAATCGCAAATCTGAAATCTTTTCTACGCGTTAATAATACTGGTTCTCTTCCCATTAACCTCGCTTGTTTCAATACGCGTTGTACTTGCTCAACGACTCGCGTTTCTAAATCTAAATCCCAGTTTAATAAATAACCTTGATAAGAATTGTTCACAACGTCTGCGTCTAACTCAATTGTATCTGAGAAGAGTGCCGCATATATTTTACCGTCAGGATTTTTCGCATTTTCACAAATAACTTTTGAAATACATTCACGGACGAATGACGTTACGCCGTCAACATGATTTTGATAAATTTCTTTTCCGTCAATAATACCTTCAATAATGGTTGGTAAATCACGAATAGAAATACCTTCTTTTAGTAGTTGTTTAATAACATTTTGAACGAGTGATAAGTCAATTTCTTTCTTCTTAATCTCTTCTAATAAAACGCCGTTATCATTTTCAAGCGAATTAATTAAGTCTTTTACATGTTGACGCTGAATTAACTCATGAAGATTACGTCTAACGACAACATCTAAATGCGTAATTAATATGCTAAGTGGCTCTAATACTTGATAGCCTTTCATTTGTGCATCTTGTACCATATGCTCTAAAATCCAATATCCATCCTCGCCAAAAATCGGATCTTTCGCTGGTTCTGCATCTAAATCGGCCATTACGTTCGGTGTTTTCAGTGCTAATAAGTAACCTGATTTCAAAACACCTTCAGCTGCCTTCGCACCTTTAATGCGAATAATGTAACGTCCGCGTGGTCTAAAACTCGTATTATCTTTAAAATTAATTCCAGGAACGTTAATACCAAGGTCGGTAATAATTGACTTCCTCATAAGAACAACTTTATCACGAGCTGTTTCCCCGTTAATTTTCTGCTTTACAAGTGCTGCTAAATCTAAACCTAGTTCTACAATAATTGGATATTTATCTGTAAATACGCCAAATGAATCTTCCACTTGTTGCAGTTGCTCATCTTCGCCTTGAATCATTTCTAATTCTTTTTGAAGCTCATCTTCTTTTTCTTTCTTCATTCGGTTTTTATTTCGAATTCCTAAGAAGATAATTGTTCCACCAACGAGTGCGAATGGTAGAAATGGTAGCGGAGTAAAAATACCCATTGCGATAAATAAACCGCCAAGCGCATATACAACGACTTCATGCGCTAATAACTCTTTAAAGATACCTTCCGTTACCGTATCCGGTGAGCCGTCAAATACACGCGTTACGATAATACCAGTTGAAATCGCAAGCATTAACGAACCAATTTGGTTTACAATTCCGTCACCGACAGTTAGCTGTGTATAATGAAGAGCTGCTTCACCAAAGCTCATTCCTTGCTGCATCATGCCGACAATTAAACCGAAAATAATGTTTACGAATAAAATGACGATCCCGAAAATAACGTCCCCTTTAATGAACTTTCCGGCACCATCCATCGCTCCGTAAAACTCTGTTTCCATATTTAATTTTTTTCGCTTCGCTTGTGCATCTTTTTCTGAAATAATACGCTGGTTTAAATCAGCATCGATTGACATTTGTTTCCCTGGTAAAGAATCAAGTGTAAAACGAGCTGCAACTTCAGCTGTACGAGATGCACCATTTGCAACGATAAACTGGAATATGATTAATACTGTAAAAATAACGATACCAATTAATAAGTTCCCGCCAATTACGAATTGACCGAACTCTTCAATAACATGACCGGCATTTCCGTTTGTCAAAATCGCTCGCGTCGTCGATACGTTAATCGATACGCGGAAAATTCCGATTAATAACAACATCGTCGGAAATGACTTTAATTCATCCCACTCGTTAATACTTGTCGCTCGCATATAAATAAGCACTGACATACTTAGTAGAAAAACGATAATGATATCAAGTATAAATGGTGGAAGTGGAATTAAGAGCGCCACTACGAATGACGCTGCTAAAAAGATAGAAAAATAGGTTCTTGCAGAATCTATCTTAAACAAAGAGATCTCCTCCAAACGCGCTATTATATTTCAAGTTCATTCGTTTGAATTAAATAGCGCATAACTTCAATTACAGCTACGTATAAATCTTCTGGAATCGCCATATCTTCCTCGACTTGATAATATAAAGAACGAGCAAGCGGACGGTTTTCCACCATTGGTATTTCTTGTTCACGGGCAAGCGTTCGTATATATAATGCGAGTTCATCTTCCCCTTTTGCAACGACAATTGGTGCTGCATCAACGTGTTTATTGTACCTGAGTACGACCGAAATATGAGTCGGATTGTTTACAATGAACGTTGCGCCATCCATCTTCTTCGCAATTGTTCCTTGCAATATGGCATGCATAAAGTTTTTTCGTTTCCCCTTTACTTGCGGGTCCCCTTCATTATCTTTATGCTCTTGTTTTACTTCTTCTTTTTTCATCTTAATATCTTGTTCGTACTCCCATTTTTGATAAATAAAATCAATAATAGAAAGAACGATTAATATAATTAAAATAGCTAAAAAGATAAATTTAATTTGCCTAATAATTTCAGTAAGTGACGCTGTCCAGTTAAATCCAATCATACTAACGATTGTCTCTAAATTCTTTTTAAAAAGAACGTAAGCAACATAACCGATTAATCCCATATAAAATAGTGATTTCAAAATATCTACTAAACTTTTACGACTAAACAATCTCGTAAAATAGTTTTTTGGGTTAATACGTGACGCTTTCGGCTTAATAACTTTAGAAGAAAATAAGAAACCGACTTGAATCATATAATTGAATAAATGAAAAGCGTATACGAGTATTAATATGGGAGCTGATACTTTTAATAGTAAAATCCCCATTAAATAAAAGTACTCGGTCGAATCTGTATTTTTTCCAATTTGATCAAACAGCACCGATACGGAATTGGCAATCTCAAACCCTAGCCAATCTCCAAAAAAGTAAACGACAACTGCTAATACAAGAATGGAAAATAAATTATTTAAATCTTTACTCCGGGCAATATTCCCTTCTTCACGCGATTTTTTACGCTTCTGCGGGGTGGCCTTTTCTGTTTTATTATCCTTTGCCATGCGCGTCCCCCTACTTCGTTAAGAAAAAGTTAAATAGTTTCGTATATTCCTCAAGCAATACATCCGTCATATTTTTAAATACATAACCGAGCATCGGTACACTCATTGCAATAAACAAAATACCACACGTAATTTTAATAACGTACGCATTCATAAAAACGTTTAATTGCGGAGCGTTTTTTGCGATTAAAATTAAAACAAAGTTAATGATGAACAAACTTCCCATAAGCGGAAGAGCAATTTCAACCGCTGATGTGATCGCAAATAATAACGTTGCGAGTAGACTATCTAAAAAACTAGTCGTCAGCAATTTTGAAATCGCCTCTGTATATTGAAACGACTTTAAAATCGTGGCAACGAAATAATTAATGCCGCCAAGTGAAATAAAAATAATGAGAAAAAATATATCAAAAATGGTTGATAGTAAAGTAGACTGTGAACCTGCATTCACATCAAACAAACTTGCTTGTGATAAACCGATATCAAAGTCTAAAATATGCCCGGCCATTTTCGGAATGTTCCACAGCATTTCTACAATTTTTGAAAGTGATAATCCAATTACAATTTGCGTACCAGCATAAGCTGCAACGTCCCAAGTTGTCTTTATGTGAGAGACATCCACTTGATCGGCAACAGTAATGGAAAGAGCAAGTCCAAATGTAACCTTCGCCATAGCTGGAATGGATCGCCCTGAGAAAAACGGTAAAAAATATAAAAATGAAGTAATGCGGCAAAACGCAAAAAACGTCGCCGCCCATAATTCCATATTCATTTCAGTTCCCCTAACTTAGTACGAACGCAATAGCGATGGAATTTTATCAAATAAATCTAAAATAAGCGTCGTTAACTCTTGAAACATCCACGGACCTAAAATGATAATAACGAGTACAATACTCGCCATTTTCGGTAAAAACGTCAGCGTTTGTTCTTGAATTTGCATCATCGCCATAATGACAGCGATGATAATAACGACAATCATACTAACACCGGCAACCGGCATTAAAATCATAACCCCTTTATAAAAAAAGGTTTGAAAAATATCTATAATTGGTGACGTATTCATTTATATGACTCCTATCACATAGCATCAAACGCTTCAGGCGACCGTTTTAAACATAATGTCGACGATTTTTGTATATCCACCTAAATATACGAAAACGAGTATTTTAAATGGTAAACTTAAAATCATCGGCGGTACCATCATCATCCCGAGGTACATTAACAGTGTACTAATAATCAAATCTATAAATACAAACGCTAAATAAATGAACATCCCCGTTAATAATCCCTTTTGGATTTGCGTTAACGTAAAGGATGGGACGAGCGTAAATAGTGAAAGATCTTTTAAATCTTTCGGCAACTCTTCTCCGCGTACTTTCAGCATCATTTTTAAATCATGCTTATACGTATGCTTTGACATATACTCTTTCATAATCGGCGCTGTCGTTTCCGCAGCTTGGCTTACCGTTATTTTCTCTTTTGTCATCGGATCCCACACATCGCTCTTTAGCTGCCCAAGAACAGGCTGCATCGTAAAGAGTGATAAAAACAAGGCAAGTCCAACGAGCACTTGGTTCGGCGGTAAATTCATTACCCCAAGCCCTTGACGTGTAATCCCAAGAACGATCATAAAATAAGTAAAATGTGTAAATAATAGAACGATAGATGAAGATAATGATAAAAGGGTAACGAGCGCAAATAACTGTACACTTGAGTTACTCGTAAACTCTTTTCCATTTTCGAAATTAATAAAACCGTTTTGGGCTGCATACGCTGGATTTACAAAAATAATTGAAAAAACGATAGAAAATACGAAAATAACGGCTAATAACGATAACTGTTTCTTTATTCTCATGATGGATCCTCTACTTTTTTCGTTTCACTCTTCACCGCGTCTTCTAGCGCTTGTTGAAACTGATTTCCTGTTCCTGTTAATTGCACAGATTGAACACCGTTATTACTAATAACAGTGAACACTTGCTTACCATCCACTTCAAATAAAAAGGCGCTCGTTTGATGATTTAAATAAACACCGTCCTTCACTTGAATATGGCCATTTTCACCTTGTTTAAAAAACTGCTGTTTGCGCGTCTTTTTCGTCATATAATATGCACCGTAGCCGAGCGCACCAAACAGTAAAACGACTTGAAATAAGGTCGTCATATACGACATATGACTCCTCCTCTACTCTTTATCTTGCATTTGACTTTGCGCTTTCATAAGCGCAGCTTGCTTCTTGTCAGCTTCAATTTCAGAAATGATAATACCGAACTTCTCGTCCATTACGATCGCTTCCCCAATGCCGACTTTCATATTACTTAAATATACATCTACTTTATGTCCTAAGTTTTTCTCTACTTCCAGAACATCGCCCACTTTTAACTGTTTCACATCACCGAGCGTAATAGATGTTTTCCCAAGCTTTACACCAAGTTCAATCGAAATATCTGAAACAGTATCAATATGTGCTTTACTTGCTTCATTTCGCTTTCCTGCAAATTCTTCTAACCCCATTAATGACACAGGAGATACTTCATGTTTCATATGGATCCTCCTACTCTACAAAACTTTTAAATAGGAGCGCCTTACGCGTTCCGTCTTTTCCAATAAAACAATTAAATTTATGCTTTCCATCTACATAACCACGCAACTGGTCTGAAACCTTTGTATGAAGCGGAATAATATCGCCTTCTTCAATTTGCTCAATCTCACCCATTGTCATCTTCTGCTCACCAATTGCAACGTGAACAGGTTTGTACACTTGATTTACTTTCACTTCCACTTCAGACCTATACTTTTTACGTTTATCTGAAGAATGTTCAACAATATTTTCAGACGTTAACTTATCCATAATTTCTTCAACAGATAAGAACGGAATACCGATACGAACTGTCGTATTCCAAAAATCTGTTTTCATATTTACGTTCATTAATGAAATAATATCACTCGCTGTCGTAATCTTAAGTGCATTTGGATCTGTCTCTGTCGTTACAAATGTCGGTTTAATCGCTACAACACTTTCAAACGATTGCTCTAAATTTTTGCATAGAAGCGCAAAAATATTATCAAGCGTTAAAAACTCGAATGCCGTCAGTGGTCTACGCATCGTAAAATTACGCTTACTATCTCCGCCAAGCCAGCACTCATGAATGTAAATAACAAATGCTAAATCAATCTCAATAACAATTTCTCCAAGCTCTGGAAGTCCGAGATCAATGACGCAATATAAATAGTAATCTTTCGGCATTTTCTCCACATACTCACTCGTAAATGGAACTTGCTCCACTGTCGAAGGCTCTAAGTCAATCGGAATACGCATACGCGCAGATAACGTCTGTGACGTCTGTTTACCAAACGTAGAAGCAATCGCTTGCAAACTACGTAAATGTTCAACACCGAACTTCTCTGGTCTATTAAAATCATACTCTTGAAATTTATCTTGCTTCCCTGCTTCTTGTGCGAAAGCTGGCATTTCCTCGCCTTCATTTACCGCCTTCAGCAGGGCATCAATTTGCTCTTGGCTTAATTTATCGCCACTCATGAAAATCCCCTTCCCTACCTTTTCAATTCAACGATTTCAACGTACATTTTTCCATTCTTCGTCAAAATCTTCCCGGTTCCAATCTCTTCATTCTCAAGCATAAGACGCACCGTATTTTTCGTTGAATTTTCAAGACGATACAATGTACCTTTCGTAATATGAAGCAGATCTTCAATTTTCTTTTTCGTATTTCCGATTTCAAAATAAATTGTTAACGGAATATCATCTTGTAATTTCAAATCTAGCCAACTCCCATATCATGTTCACGAAAATTTCATGTTCTCTCTATATAATGAAATCTCTTATTTTGAAACGTCGATATTTAATATTTTTTTAATATATCCTTGCGTTTCTTTAAATGGAGGCACCCCTCCGTACTTTCTCACATTACCAGGACCAGCATTATAAGAAGCAAGCGCCAATACTAAGTCACCGTTATTTTTCTTTAAATAACCGCTTAACTCTTTCACACCGCCTTCAATACTTTCAGCTGGTGAAAATGGATTTTTTATACCCATCTCTTTTACATTCGCCGGCATAAGCTGCATAAGGCCCATCGCCCCTGCATGCGACACCGTTTTCGGATTAAAATTAGACTCTACTTCAATCATTTTTTGAATTAACGTTTTCGGAATTCCGTATGTACGACTTACTCTATCTATAATATCCTCATACTTCCCTTCATTTGAAGAACGTATTTTTTGAATATTATACTTCTTCGTTAATCCCCACGTATCAACTGCCTCATTTTTCGTTTCCGTGAAACGTCGTTCAAACTCTTTTTGCGCGACTTGCACGTCATCAACTTTCTTCGTTTCAGGCTTTTCTTCCGGCTTACTTACTTCCTCTACTTTATGAATAGATGCTTCCGGTTTATTCACAACCGCTTCTATTTTCGTAGATTGTACCGGCTGACTCATATCTTCTACTTTAGCCGGCTGCGTAGTAGCCTTCGTCTCCTTCATAGGTTCGCTCTGCAACTTTTCTTGAAAGCGACTACTAACGAAAGCCTCCGGACTACTTAACTTTTGCTGAAACTGTCCTTTTTTATATGCAAGTACTTCTTTTACTATATTTCCAACTACCATAATATCACCTTTTCGGTAAACAAAGATAATCTAATATTAGAGTTTTTTCGTAAAGTTTGCAATAATCCTTTGCAATTATATTGTAATAAAAAAACGACTAAATTGTTAAACTGTTATTTTTTTATATTTATTAATTCAAATTTTCAGTTGACACCCATTATAGCAAGGCTTACAATAAATTCGAAATTGTTTTTTTTGCATATTACCGTTTTTCAATTTGCAGAAAACTCAATATAAAAAAATGGGGGTTCTTAACATGAGAATTAATACAAACATTAATAGCATGCGTACGCAAGAATACATGCGCCAAAACCAAGCTAAAATGAGTAACGCTATGGACCGTTTATCAAGCGGTAAACGTATCAACAACGCTTCTGACGATGCAGCAGGTCTTGCAATCGCAACTCGTATGCGTGCACGTGAAAGCGGTCTAAACGTAGCTGCTAACAACACACAAGACGGTATGGCATTAATCCGTACAGCTGACTCAGCAATGAACTCAGTATCTAACATCTTACTTCGTATGCGTGACCTGGCTAACCAATCTGCAAATGGTACGAATACTGACAAAAACCAAGCTGCACTACAAAAAGAATTTAGTGAATTACAAAAACAGATTGATTATATTTCAAGTAATACACAATTTAACGATAAAAACCTATTAGATGGTTCTAACAAAACAATTAACATCCAAACTCTTGATTCAGAAGACGGTTCAAGACAAATCGGCATTGAGTTAGGTAGTGCTTCTACTAAAGCATTAGGCATTGATACATTAAATATTGGCTCAAGTAAAATAACTGAGGCAACAAAAGACCATGCCACTGACACTATCGGAGGATTAACAAGTGGTTCGGACGATAAAGCGGTTGCCCTTGCGAAAAAATCCTTTGATCAAATTAAAGGTGCAATAAGCAACGCTGATGCACAGGCTCTTGCACAAGCTTTCGAAAATTATGATAACGCTGCATCTGGAGAGAAAGGTGCTAAAGCTGCAGAGATTAAAAACGTATACGACACTATTACAAACTTTAGTATGGCTAAGGTATCTGAGGATGTATACACTGATGCTAAGACTGCTATCAAAGGTTTAAAAGCAACTTCTACAGGTAAAGAAGTTGCGGCTGCTAGAGAACATTTTGATAAAATTAAAGATTATTTATCAAAACCTAATAGAACAGCCTTAGAAAATGCATTTAAAGCGTTTGACGGAACGGACACAACAGCTGGAACTTCTGGTAAACAAGGTAGTGATATTGCAAGTAAATTCCCAGCAACTGATTTGTCTGTAGCTAAGTCAAGTGATGATTCTGCAGCAAACCCACTACAAGCTATTAGAGCTATTGATGCAGCTCTAAAAACAATTGCTGACAATCGTGCAACTCTAGGTGCTACATTAAATCGTCTTGACTTTAACGTAAACAACCTTAAGAGCCAACAATCTAGCATGGCATCTGCTGCTTCTCAAGTAGAAGACGCTGACATGGCGAAAGAAATGTCTGAAATGACTAAGTTCAAAATCTTGAACGAAGCTGGAATCAGCATGCTTTCTCAAGCAAACCAAACTCCACAAATGGTTTCTAAATTATTACAATAATCCATTTGAGTTAGTTTCTTAAATAAACCTCTCTGCTTGCGGAGAGGTTTATTTTTTTGTAAAACCTTCCTTTTTTTGATGGAAGAGAGCATCTGCGTGGCGTAGAAGCGGTCAGTGCCTATTTTAATCCCCCTCTTAAGTTAAAACATAAATAGCAAATAAGCATAAGCCTTTTATCTTTTCATGACCGTTTATTAGCTTTAAACCACTAACTATATCAATCTATAAGGAGTGTCTATTATGCGTATTGGTACGAATGTTTTAAGTATAAATGCTAGGCAGTCGTTGTATGAGAATGAGAAGCGTATGAATGTTGCGATGGAGCATTTGGCGACTGGTAAGAAGTTAAACCATGCTTCTGATAATCCTGCGAATGTTGCAATTGTAACTCGTATGCATGCGAGAGCGAGTGGTATGCGCGTAGCAATTCGTAATAATGAGGATGCGATATCGATGCTTCGTACAGCGGAAGCTGCACTTCAAACTGTGACGAATGTTTTACAGCGTATGCGTGATTTAGCTGTTCAATCTGCTAATGGTACAAATTCAAATCAAAACCGTGATTCACTAAATACAGAGTTTCAATCTTTAACAGAACAAATTAGCTATATTGGTGAAACGACTGATTTTAATGATTTATCCGTATTTGACGGACAAAACCGGCCTGTTACGTTAGATGATATTGGTCATACAGTAAATGTAACGAAACATATCTCCCCTTCCCCTACACAACATGACATCAACATTTCAACAGAACAAGAAGCAAGAGCGGCGATTCGTAAAATTGAAGAAGCTTTACAAAATGTATCACTTCACCGTGCTGATCTCGGGGCTATGATTAACCGACTGCAATTTAATATCGAAAATTTAAATAACCAAAGTACAGCATTAACAGATGCTGCTTCCCGAATTGAGGATGCGGATATGGCGCAGGAAATGAGTGACTTTTTAAAATTTAAATTGTTAACCGAAGTTGCACTTAGTATGGTTTCACAAGCGAATCAAATTCCGCAAATGGTATATAAATTACTGCAATCATAATTGTCATTCCACTCTTTAAAACGATTCCATACAAAAGCAAAAGGGAAATACATATACACTATGTATTTCCCTTTTATTTTGTACCCAATACTTTTATGGTGCTACTGTCATAACTTGTCCTCTACGGTCGATCCTTATTTTCATTTTTCCGTCTTGTGGATTATATAAACCTAGCTTATTTAATTCTATTTTGCATTCTTGTACGAAGGTTGGTAATTTACGAATTTGATTGACATCCGAACTTTTAATAAAACTAATTAAATGTTGCGTCATATCTTTCACATCTTGCACGAGTTCTTCTTTTTCTCGTTTTAACCTTTCGTTTTCCAATTGTAGCGCACGCAATTCACTTTCTAGACTACTTCTATTAGACTCTTCTTTAAAATGCCCTGCAGCCATGTTAGAAAGCTTATAAATACCCTCCATAAACTGATGCAGTTCATCTTCTTTTCTTTCACTATGTTGACTAATTGTCTCAAAGTTATCAACGATACCCGATATAACTGTTACGAGGCTTTTTTCACTCTCTTTATGCTGTACTTCCTCTTTTAATACTTGATTGTTTTCTTTTTTTGTTTCAACATTTGTTTCTTTTACAGGTATATATTTGCGTTTTCGTCCAGGTTTTTGTTTTTCAATATTTTCAAACGGTATTTCACGTTTTTTTAATTTGTAATACGTATTTTGTAACTGACTTTCTGTTTTCGGGAAAAGATTTAGTTCGTTTTTACTAACATACTTTGAAATATTAATAATGTTTAAACTGTGACGTTGGCAAAATTGATACACTTCATACAGTAACTCTAGTTCAGACTTGAGCCATGTGATCGTTGATTTTTCATATGCTCGCATCCCGCCATGTTTTTCTATATCTATTTGAAATAATACCATTCTATTATGTAAATCAACTAGTTCTTCATATTTTACTTGGAATTGTTTTTCTATTTTTTTAAATTCCGCTTCTAGTTGCATATCGTTCATTTTATTATTTGACATGTTTTGTAAGAGACTTAATACATTGATTGCTGTGTGGTGATACATAATCTGTGCCACTCCCCCTCATCCTTTCACAATTCTCATCTGACTCCCATGTCTTTTTAGAAAATAGAAATTTTTTCATATCCATATTATAACATTTCAAAATTGTCTGTCAAATAATAAACATACAAAAATGTATAGAAAGTATAGAAATAGAAAAAGATTTTTTCATTAATATGCATAATTGCATATTAATCACTTTTAATTATATTATATGGTATTTAGAATGTAATTTCACCGAAAAAATTTGCGTTATCACGAAAAATTACTAAAATAATCCAAGAATATATTTTTATATTTTCAAATCAAAAATCTTTAAATAAAGATTGTTTATTCATACAACCACAAATACTCCAACAATGTTCCATCTTTCCACCTATACAGAGTATAAAACACTAAAAAGGAACTAACCAATACTACACATGGTTAGTTCCCTTCTCCCACTAAAAGACTAGATTTATAAATAGAATCTACAAACCTTCAATTGAAATCTCACATCGCATGGGGCTCTATTAAGCACTGACCGCTCCACACATGGCTAGTTCCTCTATTCCAGCTAAAAAAGCTTTTAAAGCACTAACTTATCTACTAAACCGATTAACTCTTGAATATCTGGCTTACTTACTTGCGCATTTGCCCCTACCGCTTCGCCTTTATGGAATAATTCATTTGTAATTAAGGAAGAGAAAATAACGACTGGTAAACGATTCATGATTTCACTATCTTTAATTACTTTCGTTAAATGGTGTCCATCCATTTTCGGCATTTCAATATCCGTAATTAACATGTGAATATGTTCAAACATTTTTTCTCCTTGCTCTTTCGCTAGCTTTTCAATTTGCGCTAACGCTTCTGCACCATTGCTAAAGAAGTTCATTTTCGTATATCCAGCTGATGATAATGTTTCTTCTAATATTTGACGAAGCATTGCTGAATCTTCCGCAATATAAATAATTTTTTCACCGCGATCTGTTTTTTGTTCTAATTTTGAAAGTGATTTATTATCATAACCAGTACCGCTAATTTCACATACAATTTTCTCGTAATCTAATAGTAAGATGATTTTTCCATCTAGTTTTACAATACCAGATGTCGTTTCTTCTAATCCCATAGATAATGAAGCTGGCTCATCAATTTGCTCCCATGAAATACGTTGAATACGATGCACTTCATCCACGCGGAAAATAACTTTCATTTGGTTTAATTCTGAAATGATAAATTTCGTTTGATCAAGTGGCTTTGTCGATTTTAAATTAAGAGCTGTCGCTAAGTTAATAACTGGTAAAATTTCACCGCGTACTTGAACAACACCTTCAACTGCATGATGAGATTCTGGCACAGTTGTAACAGGGAATGGATTAATGATTTCACGTACTTTCATTACGTTAATACTAAATAGGTTTTCACCAACAGTATATGTAACAATCTCTAATTCATTTGTTCCGCTTTCTAATAAAATACTTTGTGCTTGTGACATAAAGGTGTCGCTCCCCTTTCATTATTTCCGTATATCTAATTATTAAGCTTTATTAAAACGAAAAAGTCAACTACCTATATAAAAAATATAGATAGTCGAACGATTCATTTCTTTATTTAAACAGGCGATTAATCTTTTATAAACGAAGCAAGGGCCTCTAGTAACACTTCTTGTGCTCCTACAATTTCTGTCGGCATCGCTTCCCATTTTTTTGAAAGCTTTGCTTCGACTCTTATTCTTAACTCGGTATTCATTACTTCTAGCACATATTCTTTCGTTGCTATATCAACATCCAGTAGCGCAAGTGCATATAGTTCCGGATCATTTATTTTTGCAAATAAACGTTTTAATACTGCCGGTGCTATATGTTTTAATTTTTCAATATGAATCTCTTTATCTGAAAATAGTAACTCATATTGAATAAACGTAACATTTTCTTTCATCACTTTAAAATAGCAATTATTTTTTTTATCATTTACAAAATAACCATTCGGATCAGCAATAATACCCTCTACTTTACGAATTAAATCTGGCAAACTACTCGCCGTCATTACAGTCCGCTGCTCAACCTCACTCGGCGAAATGAATGTAACGCGATACTTATTCTGCGCCATCCTCCTCACCTCTCCTTTTATAAAAATCTATCGCTACAAATAAACTTATTAGTACATCAAACACGTTAAGACCACAAGGATTATTCATACTACACTTCGCTTAAATCTATTTAAACTACCCTAGTAACTCTACATATCTCTGGTCTTAAACAACAATCGAGCACACCACATAAGCCCCGACCGCTACCACACAACCGCCAGACCCTCTCTCAAAACCTAAAAAAGAATTTTAAGAGCTTTTCCAACTACACTTCACTCTTCTTCAACTAACCTTACGACTCTACATATCTCTGGTCTTAAAACACCGGTCGAGACTCTATTAGGCACTGACCGCTCCAAAACATCGCCAGGTCCTCTCTCAAAACCTAAAAAAGAGCCTTTAAAATCTTTTCAACTACCCTAGCAACTCTCCATATCTCTGGTCTTACACACCGGTCGAGACTCTATTAGGCACTGACCGCCACCACACATCGCCAGGTCCTCTCTCAAAACCTAAAAAAAGAGCTTTTAAAATCTTTTAAGATCTTTTCAGTAACTCGATATTATTAAACCAAAACGCGATTTGCTGATCCGTTATCCCTGATAACGTAACAAAAAACTCACGGCACTTCATCTCATCCTTAAACAGTTGATACTTCCACTCGCCTTCACTACCAACACTTACGAAATAAAACTCGTGAATACGGCCAATGATTGCTTGTTTTTCACCAAATGAGTACGGAGGTACTTGCTTAATTTCAAATTGATCTGGTAAATATACATGCTCTTCTCGTTCCATTTTTAACACTTGCTCGGCAAGTTCACGTTTATTTTCGAAAAAAGGCAATTGTAAAATTCGCTCTTGTCTTGTCATACGAGTAAAAAACCCTTTCTACTACATTACAATTTTTCTTTATTATATATTATCGAATTAAGTTTACAACTTCATTTAATACTTCATCTGAAATTTTAATTACTTTCGCATTCCCTTGGAAACCGCGTTGGTATAACATTAAATCAACGAATTCTACAGATAAATCTACGTTTGCGCCTTCTTGCGCACTACCACGTACTTTCCCTGCACCATTTTGACCAGATACGCCAAGTGCTAAAATACCAGTTGTATTTGTCGCTGTAAAGTTACCATTACCGGTTTTCATTAAGCCACCTTCATTCGGGAACATACCAATAGCTAATTGACCTGCCGCTTTCATACTTCCATCAGAATACTTTACCATCACATATCCACCATCAGCAATAAAGCAATCTTTCACAGTGGCCGCTGGTCTACCATCTACATTTGTTACTGCTAATGTTTTCTCTGTCGGGTGGTTTGTTAATTTACTAAAGTCTATTTTTACTGTTCCATTATTAAATGGTATATTCGCTTCAGGGTTTACCGGATCTGGCTTCCCTACCTCATTGAATTTTACATTACCACCTGCGCCTTGAACCTCTGTAAACTCTGTTTCTTTCTTCGATTCGTTACGCATCTTTACTGTATATTTGTAATTATGTTCACCATCTTGTGTAAACTCTACGCGCATTGTCCATGTATTACCGGCATCATCGTATGCAGGCAATTCTTGCGTAATTTGTTTTGCATCAGCTGGAATGTTTCCTCCAACGATTCCTTGTGACGTTCGAATACCACCGATTGCTGATCCCATTGGAATTTGCAATGGTCCCGGAATACCAGATAAATCAACATTACCAGTTGATGGATCAGCTGGATAAGCAAATACATATTGACCTTCTGTATTCGTAATATAATAATCTGAAGATATTGTAAATGTCCCTTTACGTGTAAATTCCATATTTCCGCCTTTTGAATCACCTACAACGAAAAAACCATTACCTTCCAATGCTGCTTGTGTTTTACCACCAGTTAACGTAATTGTACCATCGGTATAATCCGTCACCGTTCCGCTCATTTTCACACCGTTACCGATACTTTTTGGGTTCGTCCCTGCGTATCTATCGTCACCTTTTGCACCAACTGAATTGTTGTACAGTAAATCATCAAACATCGCTTTTTGTTTTTTATAACCTACTGTTTGTGCATTCGCAATATTATTTGAAGTTACACTTAATGCATTTTGTGTTGCATTCATCCCTGAAATACTTGTATATAATGCTTTAATCATAACGTATGAACACTCCCTTATGAATTTGTTGTTTTTACTTCTTCAGTTACTTTCTGGTCGTCTTTCTTTACATCTTCTAGATTCGTTTCTCCAATCGGTTTATCAGACACTCTCTCAACAAAGCGAAGAGAGACAACTTTATTATCAATTACGAGCTGTACATCGTTATTTTCTGCAAGGCGAACTGTCTCTACTTGACCAGTTACTTTTTTACCGTCACCGTCAATACCTCTTACGTACTTCCCTAAAAACTTCATCCCACCATCAAGCGCTGTTGAATACATCGTTGATTGCAGTTTATCTACCGCTTTCGTCATATTCTGTACTTGTTCCATAAGAGATAACTGCGCTGTTTGGTTCATCATTTGATTCATATCCATCGCATTAAATGGATCTTGGTGCTGGAAACTCGATAAAAACAATTTCAGAAAATCATCTTTTCCCATTACTCCAGGAGTTTTTTGTTCTCCTGCTGATACTCCATTCATTTGCCCTACTGCCGGTTGTGCACCGTTAACAGGTGCGTTCCTATTCTGCGCTCCTGCTTGCAACGGAATATGATTTGTACTCGTTGTATTTAATCCAACTGTTGGCACGCTTTATTCCTCCAATAATCCCGCAAATTCTTTTGATTCTTGTTTCTCATGTTTCGTACTTACTAATTGCTGCTTTTGCCTTTGCTCTTGTTCTCGCTGTTCTTTACGATTTTCATCTTTATCTGAATAGCTAATTTGAATATTAATTTCTTTTTCTTTTAACTTCAGTCTCAATTCATCAAAAATGATTTCAACACGTTTCTTCGCATCGTGTTTTTCCATTTCCACATGAACATCAATTTGATCTCCATGTTTTTTCATAAACACTGTCAATGTACCAAGTTTTTCTGGATTTAACTGGAATAAAACACGCTCTTGTTTCACTACAAACTTTTGCAAGGCTTCTACTTGTGCTTCCATTTTCTTTCCTAAGTCAGGCAATGAAACTTTCTCAGCGCCACTATTTGATTTCCCTATGTGATCGGTACTTATCGCTTTATTTAATAACTCTGCACCGGCAGAATTCGAATCGTTGAATACATCACCTTCTGGCAACTCTACCTTGACATCTTCGCTCTCAGCTTTCGGAAGATCTCCATCTAAGTCTTTGAACTCTTCCTGTTGCTTTGCAATATTACAAGCTTCTTTTTCTACAACGTTCAATATTTGCATCATTTGCTCTGGCATCTTCACTTTGTCTAATGCCATTTGCATTGTATCTTCTAAACATATAGCATTTTTGATATTCATATTAGAAATGAGTTCTTGTAATTGTTGTAATTCACCTGCGGGTAATTGGTTAAGTTTTATATTTCCATATTCTTTATATAGCTCTTGTATTTTTTGTATGTATTGATATAACAATTCTGGCTGCACACGTAATTGCTCAATTGCAACCATTTGCTCAGATACAGCTAACAATAACTGTTCTGTCTCTTTTTTTTCTTCTTTCTTTACATTTGGCTCTTCTTTCGTTGCCGATTTTTTAGAAAGAATGTTTTCTTTTCTATCCTCTGGTGCATCTTTTTGCTTTGTTTTCTCCGTTTTCGGCTGCTTTTTGTTTTCCATTCTCATCGCACGATCGAATGAAGAATCTTCACTTTTAGATTGTACTTCTAGCCCTTTTTCTTTTTGCGGAGGTAAACTTTGTTGCACCGGTAATACAGACTGTATCACTACATTCACCTCATCCATTCATACACATTTTCAAATCAAGAAGCATTTTTTCTTCCTGCTTTTCTCGTACTTTCGCAAGCTTTCTACAATCTTCTTGATACATCTCATCAATGACACGTTCTTTTTCTTTTACTTGTTCTAAAAGGCTTTCATTTTTTCGAATAAAATCTTCTGTTTTTTTAATTTTCCGATTCCATTCTTCTATTCTTTCAGGTGAAAACGTATGTGAGGAAAGCATACCAGCCATAATACGTTGCCCAGTTTGTACGACTTTACTACGCGATTTCACAACATATAAATCATATTCTTTTTTTTGTTCTATTTTTCTTTTTTCAGCTGTTAATTCATACACTTCTTTCAAAATCTGTTCTTTTTCTTGATTTATTTGCAATTTTATCGTGTCGTACTGCTGCTTATCCACCTGTTTTCATAGCCCCTTCCTATTATAACGTTCTCTTTTTCTATTATATAGTTTTTTTCCAAAAAAATCTGTGAAATATTAAAAAACAAAAAAATAAGACCTGCGAAGCGCAAGGTCTTATACTATATGGTGCATTGCTTCAACAATATCGTTAAATTGGAAACTATCAGATCGACCTTGTTTTAAAAACGTATTTATACCTTCTACTTTATTTTTACATTCAAAAATATAAGCATTTTCTGTATTTTCTTGAATCGTTCCTAATTTGAAATACAATTCATTTTCTTTATAAATAGATAAAATTTTTCGCATTTCATTTGCCAGTTGCCAATGAGTTGGCGACACGATTTCTTCCATAATCCGACTTACTGAGTCTAGCACTGAAATAGCAGGATAATGACTGAGCGTTGCAAGTTCACGTTTTAATACAATATGTCCATCTAAAATACCACGTGCTAAATCCGGTACAGGACCGTTTAAATCGTCTCCATCAACGAGTACAGTATAAATACCTGTTATAGACCCCTTTTGCGTTTTCCCAGATCGCTCTAACAGCTTCTTCATATAACTTTCCATTAAAAGTGTTTTACCACCAATCGGTAACTCTTTAACTGCAATATCAACACTTCTACGCGCGTCAGCAAAACGAGTAACAGAGTCCATCATAAGTAGTACGTTATTGCCTTCGTCTCGGAAGTATTCCGCAATAGATGTCGCAAGCTTAGCTGCACGAAGTTGCATAAGGTGACTTTCATCTGACGTCGCAACAACAACGACGCTTTTCCTCATACCTTCCTCGCCTAATTCTTTTCGAATAAAATCTTTTACTTCCCGGCCACGTTCTCCTACTAAACTAATAACGTTAATATCCGCTTTTGCGTTTTTTGCAATCATTCCAAGTAAAGTAGATTTACCAACACCTGACCCAGCAAAAATACCAATCTTTTGACCGATACCTATTGTTAACATAGAATCAATTGATTTTATTCCCGTTTCAAATACTTCAGTAATCTCTTCACGTTCAAATGCATGAATCGGCGGAGCATCTAATTTTATTTTTTGTAATGGAATGTTTTCAGCATTCTCATTTAACACTTCACCATTTGCACTTAACACTTTTCCAAGTAAATGATTGCCCCGAGGTACAGCAACATCTTCTGCAATTAATGTAACTGAATCTCCGTAACATACTCTTTCTGTTTGTTCAAATGGAAGTAACATATTGTTTTCTTTCTCAATCGCAATTACTTCACATAAAACATTATGTTCCCCAACGAAGCAAACATCTCCAATTTTTGCTTTCGGTCCTTTCGCTACGAAAAACTGTTCTTGTACACTATGAACTTTACCGACTTTCGTATAGAACGGCGTTTCAATAAACGTATTCCATTTACTATGTTCGATTATGAGCTGGTTGTTCATACATTTTGCTCCTCAAATAATTTCTCTTCTTCCCATTTTTGACGAAGTTTCGCAAATATAGGTGCAAATTTAAATTCAAAGAACTCTTTCTCTTCTTCCAGAACAAATTCACCAAACTGTAAGGTAAAATCATATTTCCATTCTACTAATTGTAGTAGCCAATACTCTTTCGTATTTTCCTTCTCTTCTTGAATACGTTCAAATGTTTCTGGATGTACTGTAATGACTAGTTTTTCAAACGAAGTAGGCAATGTTTGAACAATGCCAGTTAAAATAGGTAATACATCAAGTAATCGCGAATCTACTGCTTGGTTCACAATTTTTTCTGCTAGTTGGAAAGATTGATCCCATAATAATTCTGTCCATTCGTATGCTGTTTCTTGTTGCTCTTTTTGAAACTGCAAACGTGCAGATTCTATCTGTTCCATTTGCTGCTGAACATGCATTTGAAATTGTTCCTTATCTTGCAATAGCTGTTGACGCTCTCGTTCTAACACTTGCTGCTCTTGCCTTAGTTGGCGCATTTCAATATGTAACGATTCTTGCTGTGCACGAAGCTCTTCATGATCTACTTGTATTTCTTCTTCCGCGTAAACTGGTATTGGTTTTGGAAATTGTAATTCATACGTTTCTTCAGAAAAAGAAACAGAATTCTTCGGAATTCTGTTTTTAAATAAGGACATCATCTTCACCTCTTTGAACAATAATTCTTCCTTCTTTCTCTAGCTTTTTCACCGTACCTGTAATCATTTGCTGCGCTTTCTCAGCATCTGTCATCTTAAGTGGTCCTAAGCCATCTAATTCTTCCAGAATCATCTCTTTACGGTTTGAAGACATACATGTAAATAATTTCTCTTTAATTTCTTCTTTTGCAATTTTAAGCGCTTTTGCAATGACACCGTTATCTGTAATTTCCTCTAACACACGGCGAAGCGCAAGATCTTCAAGACCAAGTAAGTCTTCAAAGACAAACATATTTTCTTTAATTCTCTCAGATAACTCATAATCAACTTCATCCAGCTTTTGAAAGACTGTTTTTTCAACGCCTCGTGAAACATTATTTAAAATGTTCACAATTGTTTTTAAACCGTCTGTTTTATTGATTGCACTAAACGCCATATTATTTAATTTAGCTTTTAATAGCTCACCAATTTGATTAATGAGTTCACCGTCAACTTGTTCTAGTTTCGCAATACCCATTACCGTTTCTACTCGCTTATGATCTGGCAATCTCTCAATTAATTGAGAAGCAAGTTGCGGTTTAATGTAAGAAGCGATAATTGCAATTGTTTGTGGTGATTCATCATTAAGCACTGTAAGAAGTGGCTCTAAATCTGTAAGTGAATTTAAGAATTCAAATGGATTATCTTTGTTGTACCAAAGGTCTTCCAATAATTTTTCAAGCTCGTCTTCTGGCATATTTTTAAATATGCGACGAATGTACTCTTTATCTGGAGTGACTAAGTTCAATTCTTTTACATTTAGTTCATATAAGAACTCCCCTAGCACATTCTCTAACGTTTCTGGTTTATATACACGAAACTTCGCGATTTCACGAAGCAACACTTCTTTTTCCTCAGCCGTCATATATTCAATGACTTTTGCTGCCACCTCTTCATCTAATGTACGAATGAGGATGGCAGCTTTTTCTTTGGAGGAGATTTCATCTAACATCGTTGTTCCTCCCTTACTGTCCGTTTAACCATTTTTTAATTACTTTTGCAGTACCTTCTACATGTTCTTTCGTAGCATCCTGCACTTGTTCATCTAACGTTGGTTCTTTCGGTTGTTCTGGCTCAGGTTTTGGCTCTGGTACTATTTTCTCTTCCGGAATTTCCATAATACTTTCACTACTTGCAGCAACTTCCTCTTCTGCTAAGTATTCTTCATATTCCTCTTCTTCTTTCTTTCTCTTACGTCTAGCTAAGAAGAACCATATTAGACCAAAGAGCGCTAATAAGCCACCTGTAATACCACCGATTAACCACCAGTTTATACCACTTTCTTCTGGTTCTTTCTTCTTCTCTTCTTTCGGCTGATCAAACTGAACAGTTACAACATTAACTTGACCATTTGTAAAGTTCCCATTTGGATCAGCTTGAAGTCCAGCTGCTGTACCAATCGCTTCTTTGAAAGTCGTCATATCAATTCTTCGTTTTACTAACGTATCATTATCCACCCATACAACAACATTTGTTTTCGTTAACTCTGGGTGTTTCTTAATCGTTTCAACTGTTTTATCTATTTCATAGTTTTCGATTTTGTTACCGTTTTTATTATCGTAGACGATTTTGCCATTTTGATTATTGTTCGTACCGTAGTTCGGCACTTCGCCGTTCGCTGTAATACCAGCACCTTGCTTCGTATCTGCACCTTCTTGCGCAGTAGAGCTTTCCTCTTGCTCTTGTTTACTACGAAGCACACCTTTATCACCATATTTTTCAGACTGACGTGTAACTTCATCGTAGTTTACAGATACTTTCGTATTCACTTTATATTCATTTGGTTTAAACATCGTCATTAATGTTGCATCGATATCTTGCTTTAATTTCCCTTCAATTTGGTGTTGCATCTCTACTTCTTTCTCATAAGAAGAGGAACTAGTAGAATGTGCTTCATCTGCCCCTTTTGAGATAACACCTTTTTTGCTATCAATAACACTTACTTCTTCTGCTTTTACACCAGGAACTGCTGCACTGATCATTTGCTGTATACCCGCAACTTGATCAGCCGTTAATAGTTGACCACGCTTTACACCAACCGTAATTGCGGCTGTTCCTTTTGCTTTTTCTTCATCAAAAATTGTTTCTTTTTCAGGTAATGTAATTTGAACATTTGCCGTTTCAACTGTCGCAAAGTTTCTTACAATGTCTTGCTCTAATTGCTTTTTCGTACCGACAATTTGCTTCATTTTTTTATCTTGCTCACTTGAACCGAGCGAGCTTTCTAATAAAATTTCCTCACCGCTTTTTGAGTTAAACGGTAAGCCCATTCCATTCATTTCTTTTCGAACCCATGGAGCATCATTTTTTTGCACACGAATCGAACCATCGGTTGCTAATTGGTAATCGACACCTAGCTTCGATAATTCTGCTGTAATCTCTTGCTTGTCTGCATCATTTAAATTTTGATATACAACAACATATTTATCTGGCAAGGTGAAGTATAAAAGTGCTCCTGTTACAATTGCTAAAAGCGCAGCACCAATGACTAACTTATGCCACGTTTTTAACGATTGGAAAACATTTTTTAACTTTTCCATTTAAACACACCCGTCCATTTTCCTAAATTTGCATATTAATTAGTGACTTATAATTTTCAATAAGATTATCACGTACAAGAGCAGCCGTTTTCATTTGAGACTCAGCTTTCTTTTGCTGAATTAAAACGTCATGTGTTTCTCCTACTCCTTTTGTTAGTAAATCATATACCGCTGTTTGCGCATTATTTTGCGTTTGATTCATATCTTCCAATAAATCGATAAACTTCTTCCCCTCGACTACAGATGTTTGTGTATTTTTCGGTACACCAATTGACTGAATCGCGCCAAATGGTTGTGTATGTAACATTGGTTGGATTTTCATCTTCCCATATTCCCCCTTTATCCTCGGCCGATTTCTAAATCTTTATCCAGCATTTTTTTATTCGCATTTAATACACTTGTATTTGCTTCATACATTTTTTGAGCAACCATTACATTCGTCATTTCAGCAGTCACATCAACATTCGGATAACGTACATATCCTTCTTCATTTGCATGCGGATGCGTCGGATCATACACTAAGTTTTCAGTTTTGTCTGCCTCAATACTTTTTATTTTCACCCCGTTAGTCGGTGCACTGTCTAACATATTCGCAAAACTATTATTTGATTCAAGCACTACACTACGGCGCTCATACAAATCTGCCCCCGGAGCTGCCGTTGTATTTGCATTTACAATATTATTTGAAGTAACTTCCATCCATTTTCTCGCTGTTGTTAGCCCTGATCCACTTGCATTAATTGCCTGAAACATCGTTGTCTCTCCTTCTACTATTAACGTCCGCGAGCTGCTTGGTTAATTGCATATTGTGTATTAATTGCATTAATTGAGATCCCATACAATTGGTTTGCTTTCATTAAATCTAGCATTTCTGTCGTTACATCCACACTATTTCCATCTTTATTCGTGTTCATTGACTTCGTTTGAATCTTTGCATATGTATTTTTCGCATTTACTGTCGGTAAGTGCATTTCATTCGTTTGATATAAATCTGCATTAGTTTTTAAATCCGCAGTATTACTCTTATATAATGCACTACTTTTATTCATTTGCTCAGCAAATGTAACGTCTTGTGCTTTATAGCCAGGTGTATTCGCATTTGCAATATTACTAGAAACAGCATTTCGTTTCGTCACTAAATAATTCATATAATGGCTTACATCAGTCACTAAATCTGGCATACTCCACACCCTTCCTTTTTAACTTATCATTTTGGCATAATAATCCACTGATGGAAGTTTCACTTCATTATTTAATTTCTTATATGTATTTATTAAAATATTAACTATTATGTACCCTTACATATTTTATTCCATTTTTACATTGTTGTCTTTAGAAAAATACAAAAATATAAAAAAGAATACAAAAAAGCTGTATACGCGTAGTAATCTATATAATATTTGAACATATTTACGACTAGCTGTAGATTATTTTTATATTATTTAGATTACTTCTATTTTTTACAGTCATAAAATGAAACCTCAATCAGCGGAACTCTTTATTTACATGAAGGAATGGACCCCTTGTAATAAGGGGGATCCGTTTCCACACTTTATAATTAATATTTACCGTAAAATGAATTGGCTTTCATTCGCCCATCATTTGTCATAATCATTTCTTCCAAAATCTTTTGCTTATCTCGAATATGCTGTGCTGCCTTAATAATAAATGGACTTACTTCTGCCGCAACTTGTGCGCGCGTTTCTTCATCCAATGTCATCATCCAGCGATTTAACATCGCGCTCTTCTCAGCAAACTCTTCATCTGACACTTGCAATTCACCGATTTCATTAAAACAGCCGACAAATGCTCGATAAATATCATTGTTCATTTTCAAGCGCTCCGCGATAACCGTCTATTAAATCTTGTAACACTTTCACAATTGCATCAATATCTTTCGCTTCACGTGTTACTTTCATCGTTTGAATTTGAACACTTATCCAATCATATAAACCATAAAGACTATCATATAAATCTTTCGTAATCTCAGGGTTTAATTGAAGCTTTAATTCTTCAAAAATACGTTCTAACTTCTCAAGAAGCGCATCTCCCTCTTGTAGTTTAAAAGTATGTAAAAGCTCTTCTAAATTACGAAACTCTACAATGCATCTTTCATAAATAAAAATTGTATTTTTAATCGGATTACTCGTCATAATATCATTTTGCATATAACGTTGCCATGCTTGCATACGATCACTTCCTCAACTTTCATTAATCATCACTTTTTTGTTTTGTCATTGCTTTAATTGTTTTTAATTGGCTATCTAGCGCCGCTAATGTACTTTCTAGTTTTTGATACTTCTTCACAATTTCATCTTGTTTTTGCAAGTTTTGTGCTTCAATATCTTTAATCTTTTTATCTAAATCACTTACACGTGAATCAATACTTTTTACTCGTTCTCCTACTACACCTTTATCACCAAATAATTTTTCAAGTGGTTCTTCCATCATTTTCCCTAATCCGTTAGAACTAAAGAAAAATTGCTTCGCTGCATCCGGCTTCTCTTTTAACGCTTTCGTTAATGCTTCATCATTAACTTCCATCGTTCCATCTTGCTTTAATTGAATACCAAATGAGAATAAGTAATTACCATCTTGAGAAAATGTTACGACGCTATTCATCGCTTGGCGTACACTTTGCATAATAGCTTGACCTTGGAACGCCCCGCCTTTACCAGCAAAGATATCTACTGTAGAAACAGCTTTATTATAATCCGCAACCATTTTTTTAATAACATTTGATGCGTCTGTTACGTTTGAGTCACTTACTGTAAACTTCAGCTCTATCCCTTTTGCTTGTGCCTCTGTTGTCTTTGGATCAACCTCTGTACTTTCTCCGTCCGGATTTTCTACTGGCTTTTCCTCTACTTTTTGCTCAGTTACTTTTAATAATTCAATTTTCACACCTGGAAGGGCTTCAACTGTATTGGTGGAGCTGCTACCTGTAATACCATTAATCGTATATTCAGCATTTTGCGCTTCATTGATTATATGGATCGCTGCACCCTTCTCATTAGCTAACCCTATATCTTGAAAAAATTTAGATGTGTTCCCCTCAAAATTAATTACTCCATCTTTTCCTTCTTTTTTTGAGGTCATAAAAATTTTATTTCCAAGTGTGTAAGCTGATACACCATAATCTCCATCATTGATTTTATTAATTAAATCCTTATATGTCATATCAGATGTTATTTTTAGTTCTTTATCACCTAGTTTTAATGTTTCATCTCTATTAAGCTTTGCATCTATATCTTTAATTTCATCAGAAGCTATTTGATGGCGCTGCGCAAGCTGTGTAATCTTCATATTAAAAGTTCCCGCAATAGCTCCACCATCAGCTTTGACATTAATATAACCGTCTTGTGATGTTGTTACCTTTTTCTCATTCCCTTTAAAAGCCGCTAAATTTTTAAATGTTTGCGTGAAAGAACTGAATTCCGATTTTAAACTTGTATATAAAAGTTTATCTTGTGAAAGGCTATTCTTTTCAGTTGTATACGGTGTTTTTCTCATATCTAACGCATTCATTTCTAATTCAACGAAGTTAGAAGTATCGATCATGTTATTTCCGAGATTCCAAATCTGTTGTCTACCGCCAATACCTGTTATCGTTCCTGCCATATTTCTCACTCCTTATTCTTTACATGTAGTCTAAAATACTCGTTTTACTCATCGTACTAACTGCTTTAAGCGTCGCTTCATACGTCGCGTTAATATACGCCAAGTCAGAAATTGCTACCGCTAAATCAACATCTTCAATTTCTTTACGATTTTCTTGAAGTGCTAGATTTTGCTCGCTTAAAATTGTCTTAAACGTCTCTACAGTGTTCATCGTTGCTCCCACTTCTGTTGTACGGTTAATAACACTATCCAAGTTTTTCTTATTTTCCGTTAAAATCGGTTGCAACGCCTTTTGATCACCGCTTTGCATCGCATCTTTCATCTTTACTAACGTTTGAATAACAGGAGTTAGTAAGTTCTCACCATTACGAAAAGCTTTAATTTCATAACCATCATTTAGCTTCCACATTACATCTTTTTCGCCACCTTGGTATGTCCCATCATCCGCAAATGGAGGTTTCTCTGCACTATCTCCACCAAAAAGATAACGACCTTGCTCTTTCGTATTCGCTAAATATACAACTTGTTTTAAAATTTGATCGATTTCGGCACCAATTGCCTTTAATTCTTTTTCACCATTTGGTCCATTTAATGCTTGTATTGTTAATTGATCCGCTCTCGTTAAAGATTTCACAATACCTGACAATGTATTTTCCGTCTGACTTAACACATTTTTTGAATCCGCTATATCCTTTTGCATTTGTTCAATATTCGCCAACGAATGTTGAATTGCAAATGATTTACTTGCTGCAAGTGGATCTTCACTCATAAGAAGATTTTTCTTCCCTGAAGTTACTTGATTTCGATGATATTGCTGTTGGGCATTCAAATCCATTAACTGGTTCTTTGCCCAGTTTGCATTTTGAAATGTAGATACTCTCATTTCTATCTCCTCCTTTATCTATTGAAAATTGATTGGAAGCTGAAACCGGAACTATACTCCGCTGGCTCTTTCTTCAAACATAAAAGAAAAAGGTTTTGCTTTTACCTCTCATTCATCGTTATACAAAAGGTGCTACAAAGCGTTCCATTCTCAAATCTAGGTCGTTTCCTCTTCTACTTTATCTGGCACCCGCTCCATATCTCTGGTCTCACACCGATAGGTCCTCTATTAGGCACTGACCGCTTCTACACTCTGCTGGCCCTCTCTTCAAACATAAAAGAAAAAGCTTTTGTTTTTACCTCTCATTATCTAATAATTGAAAACAGACTATCAAACACTTCATTCATTGTAGTAATAGCTTTAGAATTCGCAACGAAGTATTTTTGGAAGGCCATTAAATTAACCATTTCTTCTTCCATATTCACGCCTTCGATACTCATCTTTTCTTGCTGAATACCTTCTAATAAGTCTCCATGAATTTTTTGATAACCGTTCACTTCACTTTTATCAGATGCTACCTTCACTATGAATTGGTCTAATGCTTTTTTATATGAAAGACCATCTTTATAATCTTCATCTGTAATTCCTGCCAATTTATTTGCAGTTTCAGCAGATATTTTCATTTTCGAAAAATCATTCGCAAATTCTGGATTTAATTTCAACTCTTTCGCATAATCTCCAACGAAGAAGTCTTTTCCCATCACTGTATTTACTTGATTTTTCACTGAACCCATTAACTCTTCAAGATTTTTCTTATAACTAGCAATCTGCCCTTTCGTATCGATTGCAGATTTTATTGCCCCACTAGTTAAAGGAATTTCCGAACCGTAAATTTCAACAGACATAGGTTCTTTCGTTTTATTTAATTGCAATGGATATGTATCTTGTCCATTCACTGTTAAAACGCCATTCATTCTAACACTTGCGATATTAGGATTCATAGATTCATAAGATACTTCTATATTGGCATACTTAGACATTTCTGTAACGATACGGTCACGTTCGTCTAAAAGTTGATTTGGCACTTGTGTACCAGCTTGCCCAATTTTTTGATTCGCTTCTGCTAAACTAGCCGCAAGACGATTAAATTCATTGACATGCGCTTCAATATCTTCTGTCGTCTGCGCTTCTACTGAATCTAAATTTTTCGCAAGTTTATTTACCTGACTTGTAAACTTCCCAGTTTCAGAAATTAGCGTATCATAATAGTTTGATTGATCTGGATTTTTTGCAACTTCTCGAAAAGCATTAAAGAATCCATCCATTAAACTAGATAGTGAGTTTTTGCCTGTCGTTCCTACCATAGACTCTACTCGTGATAAAACCGAGTTCTTATAATTATAGTAAGAGAGCTGAGATAATTGATCGTTAAACTGTTTCGTCTTCACTTCATCTGTAATTCGATCAACACCTAACGTTTGTACACCATAACCAATTCTCTGTTCTGGTGTATGACCATTGCTCGCTCCAACAGATCCGTAATTCACCATTTGGCGCACATAGCCAGGTGTATGAATGTTTGATAAGTTTTGTCTCGTCGTTTGTAATCCCATTTGGGCCGCTAACATACCCGATAACGGGGTATTGTAATCAGATAATCTCATAATGCTTCACTTCCCCTTTACAATAGTTCATTCATAAAGATTTGCGAATTATTGTTTCGTTCTAAGTTATATTCAGAAACTGAATCCACAATACTTTCTGTAGTTTTTAATAGTACGTTTAAGTAATATTGATTTTTCAAAAGAAGCATTTTTACATTTTCTTCTAATCCAATTAAGTTTTTTTGTAATTTTTCCATTTTCTCAATTTCTTCTTGAGAAAAATACGAAAATAACGCACTTACGCGAAATGATTCCACTCCCTGTTCTTTACAAAACTGAACAACCATTTCTTCAAATGATCTCGATAATTGTTTTAAACCTTCAATGTACTGCAATTGCTCTACTTGTAACTTTTGAACTGCATTTACATTTTTATTTTTTAAATTCTCATATATTTGTTCTCCAAGCGTTTGAATGTTTTCATATGCTTTTTGAATAATAACGAGCTTTTCATATAATTGTATATACATATAGCTTCCTTCCCTTTTACAAGACTAAATTTACAATTAAACCGTGGATTTCTCCAATTTGATTTAACATTTCTAAATGTCCCGTTTTTGTATTAATTAAGTTCATAACATCTTCTAACTCATTCAATCCCATTTCCGCCTGCTTTACAATCGTCATTTTCTGTGAATAGCCATAACGCGGATGACGAGACATGACATCTTTATATTGCAATACATTATCAACGTAAAAATTCAAAAATGATTTTACTGTATTTTTGTATTCCATTACGTTATCAAGTGTTAATTCCATTTCGATTTTTTCTTTAATTTCTCCAATATTATCAACAAACGCTTCCATTTGTTCTAACAACTTATCTTTTTTCGGATCTGCATGCAAATTATCCGAAAATGCAAGTCCAGTCCTGACATTTGCTTCTTTCGGCATTTGAGTAGCAGGCGGTATATGCGATAAGATTGGATTATGCGAGATTGAACGCAGCATATATATCACCTATTTATTTTTTTATTTCTTCCAAAAGTTAATCGTAAAATCTAGTTATTTATAATTATACTCTGAACACTAATATTTTGCAGTTATTTTTTATAGAAGATATGTTACAATTTAGCATGAGGTGGCACAATTCTATGAATATTTTTCTTTGTGGTTCAAATCAATTAACAGCATTAGATCAAGAAGAAATTAAAAAATTTTTAACTGACTATGCTCACAAACATAAAATTTACATATTATGTTATAAATCTATTGAAAATGAGGTACTTCGTTTTTTCGTTGAAAACGAAAGGCTCGCTCAAAATTTATGCCTTTACACGCTCCAACCGTTACAAGCAGTAACAGATGAATTCCAAGAAATCGTAGATTATTTAAAATCACACGGAGCCGAGTATGTTGCTTTTGATCATCCTTCCGACTCTATTTATCGATCTGATTATATGTTTTTTGTGAAACAAATTATTGAAGATACCGATTTAGTTCTCTGTTTTTATAACGGAGACAAACATACATCTGTCATTCCCGTTGACATTGCAAAAGAAGCTGGGATTGATGCTGTCATTTATGATTTACCAGGTTTACATGAAAAACAAATGAAAAAAAGCTTTGAACAAAAAATTCGTATGATGTAAAGGGGGCGGCACAATATCGTTATTGTGCCCATTGTAAATATGATAATTGAACAAGATTATGATCATTTTATCACGAGTTTTAAACAACAATTCAATATGGATATCGCTTCGTATAAACAAGATAGGATGCGCCGTAGAATCGATGCTTTTATTTCAAGAAAAGGTTTTGAAAACTACACTACATTTTTAAGTACTTTACGTGTTGATCAAAACTTATTTTTAAGTTTTATTGACTATATTACAATTAACGTTTCAGAGTTTTTTAGAAATAAAGAACGTTGGCAAACGTTAGAATCGAAAGCACTGCCAAAATTACTCGAACAAAATAACGGAAAATTAAAAGTATGGAGTGCCGCTTGCGCTGCTGGTGAAGAACCATATACACTCTCTTTAATTTTATCGAAACATCTCTCTCCATTTCGCTATGAAATACTAGCAACGGATCTTGATTTTCATATTTTAGAGAGTGCAAAACGTGGTCAATATACGGAACGTTCTTTGAAAGAATTACCTAGCGATTTGAAAGAACGTCATTTCACAAAAGAAGATGATATATATTCATTACATCAACATATTAAACAACACGTCACGTTTAAACAGCATGACCTATTAATGCAATCGTTCGATACAAATTACGATTTAATTGTTTGTCGTAATGTAATGATCTATTTCACAGAAGAAGCAAGAGTCAAGCTGTATGAAAAGTTTAGCCGTTCTTTACGAAAAGGCGGTGTGCTATTTGTCGGTAGCACAGAGCAAATTTTAACACCTGAACGATTCAATCTTCAGCGTTTTGATACATTCTTTTATGAAAAAATATAGAAAAAAGCAGGATTATTGCACCCTGCTTTTTTTGTATTTATTTACTAAAATCATAACAAAGAATTGCGTGATTCCGTTCATTTTTTATATAACTCGAATTAAAATAATACAAGCAACCCATATAAAGAGAAAAAGAAACGTCATAGACCATTTATGTTCTTGCACCGTTTGTTTCAATGCCTGTGATAATTGTGTCATATTCATTTCTGCAAGTGCTCTCCATACACTTGCATCCCGCTCTTTAGCTGTGCGATCCGTGACGCTAATTAAAATGGTTTCGTTAGACAATTTCGTGATATACGCAGTAATAACCGTTACCATTAAATTTATATTTCCTTCTGACGAGTCACTCTCCACGCTAGAGAGGAGTGCACTTACATCTAATAACGGAATGTTTACCTTTCTACCAAATGATAGTTGTACTTCAGCGAAATCATACGTTCCATCTAATAAAGGCAGTTCTTTTATATGCGCCTGTTTCACAAGCCCTTGTAAGCTTCTCATTACTTGTTCAAATATTTTATCTGTTTGCTTTCCTTCTCCAGATAATGTATGTAACTTTTTAAAGAGTTGTAATACTGTATCCATCTCTTTAGAAAGCATTTCCTTCATAACCTTTCCATCACCTAAACTCGCAAGTAAAATCCCTATTTCGTTATTTTTCGAAATAATTTTAGACTGTCCAGTAAACACTAGATTGCTATACTTTCGTTCTTTCTGGATTTCATGTTCTGAAATAGCTGCAGGCTGTTTTAATGGTTGTAGCGTCTTATTTTCAATTGTCGTACGTTTAATTTCCATTTAAGCGCCTCCACTATGATGAAATTAATTAGCCCCATTCTTTATTGCTCTTTAAAACTAAAAATAGTACGAATAAACCTGACATAATAGCAAATACATTAGAAGCTTGTATTCCATGGTCACTTTTAGTTTCTTTCTTATCTTCTGGCTCTTCTTTTTTTTCTTTCTTCTTCAAAATGACTTGATTGTTATTATCTTTATCTTTTTGAGCCTTCGTATTATTTACTTCCTTGTTGTCTGTGAGAGGCTCTTTTATAACATAAGTAATTTTTTCTTTCTCTTTCAATGGTTCTTTTATAAGGTCGTTTACTTTCTCTTCTTTTTTCGGAATTTGAACAACTGGCTGTTTTTCTTCCTGAAGCGGGATTTCTACTTTCGTGTCTTCCTGCTTCTCAGTTTCTTTCTTATCTTCTAGTTTATTTTCTAGTTTATCTTCTTTCTCTCGTTCTTCTATCTTTTTTTCCTCTTCTGTTTTTTGCTCCAAAACAGAAATGACATACTCACTTTCCTCAACCAGTTTATTGCCGGCCGCATCCACTATCTCTACAAGTAGTTCGTATGTTCCAATTGGTAAAGCATCCGTTATTTCTAATACTTTTTGCCAATCCATTTCGCGCTTATTGTAATCTAATAAAAATGTAATCTCTTTATTTTCTTTTCCTTTTAATGTAACACGAACTTCTTTCACAACCGATTCCACGTCTGCCGCCTTCACTCTTACACGTATAGAATCGCCTCGTTTTCGTTCGATTACATTCTCCTTCGCCTCGTCAATCGTAACCTTATGCAACTTCGGCATCTCTTTATCTATTGTTGGCGTTTCATTATTTATACGAATAAGTGGGACTTTCACTTCATTTTCTATCAGCTCTTCTTTCTCATTTTCTTTAAAACTTTGAATAAGCTGAAGGTTCCAATCACCTTGCAAATCAAAAATCCCAATCTTATAGTTAGCAACCCATCGCTTCGTCTCTTCTTCATAGTCAAAAGGTATCATTCTTTCTTGCTCATACAGATTACTGTTTTTTGGCAAACGCAACATACCTTTTATACTTTGAATATTTGTCTCTTTTGGCTCTACAATAATCCGTATTTCTTCGCCAACTTTTAATTCTCGCTTATTTATTGTAATAATCCCTTGATCCGTCTCTATCTTTTTTTCGGTTTCTTGCTCATTCTTTACTTCTTGTTGTTCCTCTTTATCTTGCTTTATTTCCACTTGTTCTGGCTGTTCTTGAACTTCCTTATTCTCTTCTTGTACATCCACTTCATTTATATTTTGTTCTGGCACATTTTGCTCTTCCGCCTGACTTTGCAGTGGGAAGAGCAAGCACACATGTATGCATAGCCAGCAAATTAGAAAAAACTTTACGCTTTTCATCTACTATTTCAACGCCTTATAGTGATTTTGTCACTTTTACTCCGAAAAATCCATCTACATTTACAAGTTCACCATACGCCACCAATACATCATTTACATAAATTCGAATTGGTTCATCAATATCTTCATCTAATACAACGGCTTCATTTTCTTGTAAACTTAATATATCTTGAATCGTTTTCACTGTACTTCCAAATACAAATTTCACATTCATTTCTACATTTTGTAGAATAGATGTATCCATATACACTGGCTCAATTTGTTTCACTTCTTTAAATTCAATAGGTTGTACAACAGGTTCTACAACCTCTTCTTCCATTTCTTCCTCAGCAATCTCTTCTTCTGCTTCCACCATTGGATATAGCAGTCGTCTTACCATTTCTTTCGCTTCTGAAATCGGTAAAATTTGATACATTTTCGATTGAAGCAAGTCGCCAATTTCAAGGTTGAACGTAATTTGAACGAGTTCATCCACTTCCATTGACTCTCCCAAATATTCCATTTCTTCTTTTAACGTGACAAATTTGACGTCTGGCGGCGTCATGTCCATCTTCTCTTTAAACATTTCTGACATCGCTGTTGCCGCATGCCCCATCATTTGGTTCATGATTTCTTTAATACCGCTCAGCTCTAATTCACTAAGCTCTTTCTCTGGATCAATCTCCCCTGTTCCCATCATCATTAAATCTACCATTGTCAAAGCAACATCTTTCGTAAATACGAATACGTTCTCATTCTTTAAACCTTCAACAAAATCGACATTTAAAATCACAAAGGGAACCGGTACACCGTCATAATGACGCACATTAATCGCTTCTACATTGGGTGTACTAATCGTAACCGGCTGATTTAAAAGCGTTGATAATACCGTTGAGGCTGAACCGATGGAAATGTTGGCAATTTCCCCAAGTACATCTTTCTCCTCTTGCGTTAACTGCTCTTTTTCAACATGTTCTTCTACAATCTCAGCTTCCGCTACTTCTGCTGGCTCGTCTTGCTCTTCTACGCCACCAGATAATTGTAGTAATTTATTTATCATTTGTTTCGCATGTTCAACTGAAACAATTTGTACGAGTTTAGAGTTTACAAGATTATCTATTTTAAGGTCAAACGACACTTTCACAATCGTGTTATTTCCAGTTATTCCAGAGATTTTCTCCATCTCTTCTAATAACTTTACAACTTTAATTGTCGGCGGTGACATGTCTACTGTATCTTGGAAGAATTCCGACATAGACGTCGCTGCGAATCCCATCATCTGGTTCATCGCTTCTTGTACAGCACTTAGCTCTAATTCGCCAAGTTCTTTTCCCTCTTCCACTTCACCTGTCCCCATCATCATTAAATCAGCAATAGATAAAGCAACATCTTGCTGAAGGACAAGTAGATTTTCCATATCTAATCCTTTTGTAAAATGAATATTTAATACAACATGAGGAACCTCAACATCACTTGTATCGTATAAATCCACTAACTCTACATGAGGAGCAGTTATACTTACTTGCCTATTTAAAATCGTTGATAATACTGTCGAAGCAGAGCCAAATGATATATTTGCAATTTCGCCAAGAATATCACATTCTTGAGGCTTTAAAAGCTCCTTTTCTTTTTCTAGCACAATTGTGCTCGTATCCCCTTTTGTGTGTTGCTCAGGCATTTTCCCTGCCTCCTCATTTTTGTTTTTCTATTAAATGAATACACTCATTACATTTTAACAAATTTATTACGTAAATCGTGAACATGTATTTATTTCCTGTTATATATTAGTATGTAATTAACCAAAAAGCTCCCCAATTGTATACAAGTGGGGAGCTTTCCTTCATTCCTATTATAAACCTTCTGGGTTTAAAATGAGGACCACTCGTCCATCGCCGAGAATCGTCGCGCCAGAGAAATAGTTCGAACTCTCTGCAAAGAAATCGCCTAATGACTTTAAGACAATTTCTCTTTGGCCGATAATTGTGTTTACAATAAGTCCATAGCTACGATGTGTATTACGAACAATTAACACAGGAACCATTTGACTTTCATATGATTCAAATGCCTCATCTACTGATTTTTCACCAAATACAGTACTCAAATGCTTCACTTCAATAATTTGATCACGATAGTTTAACACGTCTTTTCCTTGTAAGGTTTGGATGTCTTCTCTCTTAATACGAATCGCTTCAACAATGTTACCAAGAGGTAGAGCATAACGTTTATCATTCGTTTGAACAAGCATAGATTGAATAATGGACAACGTTAATGGAAGTTCAATTCTAAATGTACTTCCCTTTCCTTCTTCTGAATCAATAATTAAATGTCCACCTAAACTATGGATTGTATGTTTTACAACATCTAATCCAACCCCGCGCCCTGAAAGATCCGATACTACTTCTGCTGTACTAAATCCTGGTTGGAAAATGAGATCAAACACTTCACGATCCGTTAATTTATTTGCCTCAGATTCTGTTACAACACCATTTTTAATTGCTTTTTCTAATACTTTCCCTTTATGAATTCCATTTCCATCATCCGTAATTTGAATTACGACATGATTTCCACTATGGAACGCTTCTAATTTAATTGTACCCGTCTCATTTTTCCCTGCATCACGACGTTTTTCAACAGTCTCAATACCATGATCAATTGCATTACGAATTAAATGAACGAGTGGATCACCGATTTCATCAATAACAATTTTATCAACTTCTGTATCTTCACCCGTAATTTGCAAATCGATTTTCTTCCCTAAATCTTTCGCTAACATACGCACCATACGCGGGAAACGATTAAAGACTGTTTCAATCGGCACCATACGCATGTTTAGAAGTACATTTTGAATATCTTTTGAAATATCGCCTAATCGATTTAAATGCTCAATTAATTCTTTGTTTTGAATTGCTTGTGCCAATTCATCTATGCGACCACGCTCAATTACACTCTCTTCAAACATGTTCATTAATCGTTCAATTTTCTCTAGCTGCACACGAATGGAACGATTCTCACCTTTAGCATTTTTCGTTTTTGCAGTGCTTTTAGTTGGCGTAGCACTTGCAGGTTGCTTCGCTGTCTCAATAGGTGCTTCCACCTGCGCAACTACAGACGGCTGTATCATTTCTTCTACTCGCGTAGTTTCTTGCGTAGCAACCATCGAATCTACTTCCTGTAATGATTCTCCTTGTTTCACTACTACTTTCTCAATTTCAGAAACGTGAAGCACTACCTGTTTCACTTCTTCTTCACTACGATCCGTATTCATAAATACTGTAAACTCAAAACCGAAAGCATCCGCTTCGATTTCTTCAATACTAGGAACCGTTTTTTGTATATCGCCTATATTTTGCAGTGCTTCAATACACATAATGGCACGTACTGCTTTTAAAATAGCTTGCTGTTCAACGGTTATATGCACTTCATGCGAAACTGCATCATCATTGTTTATAGACTCTTGCTCTATATGTTCCATAGAAGTTTCTACATTTCCGTTCAATAACGCTTCTAATTTTTGCTTCGTTGCGACTACATCAATATTACCCATTCCGCCTTGCTGCACATCTGCAACCATTTTCTCTAAATTATCAATGCATTCAAAAATCACATCAATAATATCCGCATGTACTACTATATTCCCATGACGAATTTCATCTAAAACGTTTTCCATTTTATGCGTTAAATCCGCCATTTCCGTAAATTCCATACTCGCAGACATACCTTTGAACGTATGAGCTGAGCGGAATATTTCTCCCACTACATCCATATCTGTAGGATTCTGCTCTAAAATTAGCACATTTTCATTTAGCGACTGTAAATGTTCTTCCGACTCTTCAAAAAATATATTTAATAGATCTGTTTGCATTTTCATCCCCTACCTGTCTAACAAACATTTCATTTATGTATAACAATTTAGTGTTTTAAAATGAGAAAAAAGGGGCCACACATCTATCCGTTATCACTGTTTTGATTCCTTGTGGCACCCCTTTTATATTAGCTATTTGCTACTTTTGTTAAAGCTTCGATTACGCGATCTGCTTGGAATGGCTTTACAATAAAGTCTTTTGCCCCGCCCTTAATTGCATCTAATACCATACCTTGTTGTCCCATTGCTGAACAAATAACAACCTTTGCACTTGAATCAATTTTCATAATTTCTTTTAATGCTTCAAGTCCGTCCATTTCTGGCATAGTAATATCTAATGTTACAATATCAGGTTGAAGTTCTTTATATTTTTGAATTGCCTCCACTCCATTTTCCGCTTCTCCGATTACTTCAAATTCAGAATTACTTTTTAATAAGTTTTTAATCATTGTTCGCATGAACATCGCATCATCTACAACTAAAATTTTATGTGCCATTCTTTTTGATTCTCTCCTTCTATGTATAAATATATCTTAATATTTCACCTTATCATTCTCACTCATTATACAAAATAAAACGATAAAATTTAATATTTTTTTAAAAGAATTTCTTCATTTTAGTATTTTATTACTAAAATACTAAAATACTATTCTTTAATGTAAATGACAACGCGACGGTTTTTCTCCCAATTTTGCGGTGAATCATTCGGTACAACTGGCTTTGTGTCTGCATATCCTACCGCAGCTAACCTTTTATCCTCCACATTATACACTTCAATTAAATGGTGGATCATATTAGCTGCTCGTGCTGAAGATAATTCCCAATTAGAAGGGAACTTTTCATTATGGATCGGTCTACTATCTGTATGCCCCTCCACAACAATTGAGTTTGGTACGGATTGAAAAAATCCGACTAATTTGCTAATAATTTCTTTTGCTTCAGGCTTAACGTTCGCATCACCTGTATCAAATATTAAATTATCTACTATAACAACGCTTACCCCTGTATCTTCTCGATATACATTCACTTGACTAATACCGTTATTATCTACATATGCTTTTAACTTTTTGTACAAGTCGTCCATTCGCTTTTTTGAGACCATTTTTTCATCATTTTTTTCATGTGAAATATCTGGTATAGTATTTTCCATTACTTTTGCATCAACTTGCTCCGTATCACTAAACTTTTCAAGCATCTTTGACAATTTTACTGCATCCTGCTTTGAAGTAGCAACTAGTAATACAAAGAAAGTTAATAATAACATCGTTAAATCTGTAAAAGTCGTCATCCAACGAGGCGATCCCTTTTGCGGTCGTTTTATCATCACCATACCACTCCTTGCAATATTAGGCTGCTCGTTTTACTTTTTTTATCTTTGTTTCGTATACATACGTATCGAGTTTTAACTTTAATTTAGACGGAATTTGTCCACGATACAATTCTGAAATTGCTTCAATAACAAACTTCTTCTCTGTATATAAATCTTCAATACCACGATACACTTTTTCAGCAAGAGGGATTGCAATCATATTTGCAAGTACTGATCCATACAATGTCGTTAACATCGCAACTGCCATCCCTGTACCAATTTGCGATGTGTCTTGCAAGTTTTGAAGCATAATGATAAGACCAATTAAAGTCCCTATCATACCCCAAGCCGGAGCGAAATCGCCAATTTTATCTAATAATACTGCCCCTTTTCTTAATTCATACACTTCCGTTTCAACATCTTTCATTAACACTTCTTTTAATTCATCTTCATCGTAACCACTTAACATTAATCGAATTCCTTTTTGAATAAAAGGATTGTCCACCTGCTCTCCATCAACCTCTAAAGAAAGTAAACCGTGTTTTTTAGATTTTTTTGAAAAATCAACAAACAAATCCGTTAACTGTTCTAAATCTTCTTCTTTTCTATGTAAAACAGTAAAAATACTTTTCGTATATTTTTTTATTTCTCCAAATCGATATGCTACAACAATTGTCGCAGTTGTTCCCCCTATGACAATTAAAATAGATGAAACATCTAAAAAGTTTTTAAAAGCTTTTATTCCGCCTCCACCAAGCATAATTGCCGCTATCACTATAGCAAAACCTACTAAAATGCCAAATGGGCTAGAAATGTCAAACTTCCTTTTTTTTCTTTCTGGTCTAGCAAATCCTTGATTTTCGTCTCCCATATTCCTGCCCTTTCCTTTTCATTTTTATAAAACATTTTTTTATTTTAATAATGCGTTTTCATATATAATGCTTATTATACGCTTATCATCTATTTATCGCAATATACTCATAAAATTGACACATTTCATTTCCATATTAGAATTATAGTATGGAAATACGAGGAGGATCACGATGGAACATAACATTTTACAAGTCATTGCACTAGCAGAAAAACTAAAATATGAAATGCGACATAGCTGGCTTTCTAACGGACGTCAAGAAAGTGTTGCTGAACATACGTGGCGCATGTCTCTAATGGCCATTTTAGTTGAACCTTATTTAGATCAGAAAGTAAATATTGAAAAATTACTTAAAATGGTTATTATTCACGATCTAGTCGAAGCAGAAGCTGGTGATATTCCTGCTTTTGATACAATGAATAGTCATGAATTACAATTACAAAAACAAATAAATGAACAAGAAGCAATTTCAAATATTAAACGAACATTAAAAGGTTCTCTCGGCGAGGAATTATATGATTTATGGATGGAGTTTGAAGCGAAAGAAACGTACGAAGCAAAAGTTGCTAACGCACTTGATAAGCTTGAGGTAAAAATTCAGCATAACGAAGCTGATATTGATACGTGGCTGCCAATTGAGCATAAAATGACATTCCAAGTAGCAAAGCATACAAACTTTGATTCTTTCCTATCTAAATTACAAAAAATCATTGAGCAAGATGGTGAAAAAAAATTATTAGCTGCCGGCATTGACGTTGAAGCCTGCAAGCAATAATGAAATAAGACACTCAGTACGAGTGTCTTATTTCATTATTGTTGATACAGCCTGCTTGTAAATAAGTTGTTGTTTTCCATCAACTAACATTAAAACGGTAAATTTGTCTATTGCAACAACTTCTCCTACTATTCTAACGCCACTCTTTAAAAAAATTGTAACAATACCTTTTTCTTCTTTTATTTGTTTATATAGCTCTTCTTGTAAATGTTCCAAATATATCTCTCTCCTCTTTGTTGAATATCTTAATATAAAAAACTACAAATTATTTATTTATGTACTTTATCTTTCACATTCATAAACTTATTAATAAGTATATCTAAATCTCGGCTAAATAACAAAACTTTATCATGATCCAATCCATGTCTAGCAACAAGTTGAATTAGCTCTTTCTTTTTAGTTTCTATTTTATTTTGTAGTTGTCCCATCTCCATCTCTTCACTAAAACTCCCTTTTCCCATAATATTACTTGTAAAATTATAGTACAAATCCTCTCATAAAAAAATATAAAAATGGTTTTTTTTACAATTTTTATATTTTTTTATGAACAAATCGCAAAATATATAACGATTCATTCATACATCAGTAACTCAATATACACTTAAAATGACCACACAGGCGTTTGTCTAATTACAAAAGAGACTGGCTCCTTTTCCACAAAAAAAACATACTGTATACAGTAGTCCATGAATTATATAGATTAACTTACTCAAAAGGAGGAAAACATATGAGCTATGGTGGAAGTTGCGCTGGTTTCGGCGGTGGATTTGCTTTGCTTATCGTACTATTCATCCTTCTAATCATCATCGGATGTAGCTGTTGGGGTGGCGGCGGATACGGATACTAATATATCCTATCCTTAACAAATGAACGAAAAACTATAAGAAAACAGCTCATATTTGAGCTGTTTTTTTCATACTTTCGTATGAAGTTATGTCCCTCTTTTTTGTGATTTCAACTAATAAAAAAACGTTTACTATGAAATAAGAAACATTTTTACTTAGGAGGATTACAATGATTAAAGGTCTTTACGAAGCACATTTACCTGTCCGTAACTTAGAAGTGTCTATACCTTTTTACGAATCGCTAGGACTAAAATTATATAAAAGAGGAGACGATATTGCTTTCTTTTGGATTAAGGAAAATGAAAGTTGGCTCGGTCTTTGGGAAGGTACAGAATACAAAGTAAATTATCATCCCTCTTTACGACACATCGCCTTTCAAGTAAGCTTACATGATTTAGAACATGCAATACATTGGCTAAACCAAAAAGGCATTTCAGCACGAAAAGATTTTGGAATGGAGCCAATTGAACCAATTGTTTTTCCAGAGTTAGCGCATGCCGCCGTATACTTTAACGATCCTGACGGAAATAGTTTAGAATTGATTGCACAATTACCTGTTGGACTCCCTACAGAGGAGAAAGTGTATTTAAGTGAGTGGAAAAAACAAGTTCAAGCATCATCATTACATAAGGATTAATCTTTTTATGTCAGTTTCTTATTCCGCGCTTCTTAAAACAAATAATAACTTCAAAAAACTATTTTATGGGCAAACATTAAGTGTGCTTGGAGATTGGTTTCATACTGTAGCTTTATTAACGTTCGTCTATAGCATAACGGAATCTCCATTTATGATCGCACTCACCTTTATAAGTAAAGGTTTACCTCAGCTTCTGCTTAGTCCTTTCATAGGCGGAGTTGTAGATCGTTTTTCTAAAAAGAATATTATGATTTTTACCGATATTTTACGAGGCATAATCGTCCTCACTTACTTATTCGCACTATATAAAATTGAGATTATTTTCATTTCTAATATATGTTTATCCGTACTTTCTTGTTTATTTGAGCCGGCTAAACAAGCAACCTTAAAAAACATCGTACATCAAAATCATTTCGTAACTGCTAACTCTCTTTCTAGTACAATGAATGGTTTTATGTCTATTATGGGTGCTTCTGTAGGCGGGATAATTGCACAATCTTTACATATTGAGTTCGCTTTTTTAGTAAATAGCCTATCATACTTTATTTCAGCCTATTTTATTTATAATATGAGTGTTCCCTCTTATGATACTTGTAAGAAGAAAAAAGCATTTTTTACTGATATAAAAGATGGTTACACATACATATTACAAACAAAAATCATTTTAATATTAATTCTTGTAGGCATTTCATGGGGGCTTATTGGAGGTGCTTATCAGCTACTTCTAACAATCTATGCCGAAAAAATTTTCCACACGAACATTGGGATTTTATATACGGTTCAAGGGGCTGGGCTTATGATAGGAAGCCTTCTCGTTAATCTTTACATATCCAGCAATAAAGAAAAAATGAAAAAAGCATTTGGTTGGGCCTACTTCCTACAAGGCTTTTTCTTTCTTGGATTCATTCTATCCGATCAACTTATTTTCGGTATCATTACATTACTCTGTATGCGCATAGCAGGAGGAATCATCGTTCCACTTGATACGACATTACTTCAAACTTACACGCACGAAAATATGATTGGTAAAGTTTTCTCCTTTCATTACTCTATTTATAGCTCACTTATACAGTTATCTATGCTCATGACAGGATGGTTATTAGAAATCCTTTCTCCTCAAATAATTGGTAGTTTTCTAGCTACATGTTGTATTTTTGTTAGTTTTATATGGCTGTTCTTGTATTATCGCGGGAAACTTAATGAAGAATCTACTATTGCTTAATAGCATGTTTATGTACATGCTATTTTTATTTATGTCGAAATATAAAGGAAAAAGACGATTTATTTTCCTTACGTTCTAATTTTTTAGAATGTACAATAAATTTAGATTATAAGAAAGGGGATGCCATAATGTTTGACGATAGACTTACTATTTCAGCTGAACAGCAGAAGCTCATTTCCAACGCAACTCGTATTCAAATTCTTCACCTTTTAAAAGACGAAGCACTCACTGCAAAACAAGTAGCTACTAAACTAAACAAATCTACTGGTAGCGTACATTATCACGTTCAAATTTTATATGATGGAGGGTTACTTGAATTAGTAGACACGAAGGAAAAACGAGGGATTATTGAAAAATATTACAAGGCAAAATCTGCTCATTTCTATATTGAAGAAAGCGGCACAGAGGGAACGAATACAGGTAGTCATATTGTTTCTCATTTATTTTTAACTCCAGAGGAATTACAACAGCTTACTTGGGAGGTTACACAAGTTTTATTACGCTGGGAAAACAAAACCGCTCGTCAATCTAACTCTGAAGAGGAATACGCTATTTCCTGCAGGATAAAAAAACAATGAAAGAAAGGTTCAGCTGCTCATGAAAAATAAATTATTATTATTGTCGGGAACAGGAATTTCTCGTTTAGGTGATTTTATGTATCTCATCGCCTTAAACGTAATGGTGTTACATAGCACAAACTCTCCTGCTGCTGTAGCAGGATTATGGATTGTCGGTCCAATTGCGACCGTTGTTACAAAAATTTGGTCTGGTAGCATAGTAGATCGATTAAACAAACGGTCCATTATGCTTATCACAGATATCATTCGAGCAGTTCTCATTGGCTGCGTTCCACTATTTGATTCTATTTGGGCCATTTATATTTTTATCTTTTTAACTCGTATCGCTACATCATTTTTCGATCCAGCTTCATTTTCTTATAAAACAATGCTTATACCTGCTGAAGAACGCGCTCAATTCAACGCTTGGAGTAGCTTTTGTACAAGCGGGGCTTTTATTATCGGTCCAGCTCTTGCTGGAATACTTCTCACCACGCACTCAGCATCCTTTGTAATTTACTGCAACTCACTTTCCTTTCTACTTTCTACTATTCTCATTTATTTCTTACCTAATATTACGTTACAAACAAAGCAAAGCGAAGAAGTTGCAAATACTTTCGTACAAACATTACGAAGTGATTGGAAACAAGTTTTTTCATTCGCTCGAACTGAAACGTACATTATTCTCATATTCGTTTTATTTCAAGCGACTATGCTTGTCGCTATGGCACTTGATTCACAAGAAGTTGTTTTTACAAGACAAGTACTGTTTTTAACCGATATAGAATACAGTATGCTTGTTAGTATAACTGGCGCTGCTTACGTTTCCGGTTCATTTCTTGTCTCTCTCTTTGCCAAACGTTTACCAATTCAATATTGTATCGGATTAGGGACAATTTTCACAGCAATAGGCTATGTAATTTTCGCCTTTTCAAATTCATTTATCGTCGCGGCAGGCGGTTTCATTTTACTTGGCATTTCTTCATCATTTGCTGGTACTGGCTTTTTTACATTTTATCAAAATAACATCCCGGTTCATATGATAGGACGTATCGATAGCGTATTTGATTCCATAAAAAGTTTTATCCAAATCTTTTTCATTTTAGCAATTGGAGCATCCGCACAATTTCTTTCCGTTCAAATGACTGTAATAAGTAGCTCGTTACTCATCCTTTTCCTTTCCTGTTTATTAGCAATCCGAGTAATGACGCCTTCACGTGAAAAATATTTTAAGGCTACAGGATCATCATTGGAATATTAATTGCAACATATAAAGCGGCTACTTTGCCGCTTTTTTCCCCGTATGAAAGGCCAGTAAGCCTCCACTGATTAAAGTTTTACTTTATGTTAAAATATTAATGAAATTTGATTATGTGGGGGGGCTTTTTTGAATACTATATTCATGTTCATTTGTATTATATTAGTAGCTTCTATTTTACAAACAAGTACCGGTTTTGGCTTTTCTATTATGGCAACACCTTTCTTACTCATGTTATTTCTACCACAAGAAGCTATACAAATAAATATCATTTTATCATTCATTATTTCTATATCACTCATTTGGAAAATAAGAATGGACATTGATTGTATTCTACTGAAAAGATTAATTTTCGGCAGTATAGTTGGTGTTCCTTTTGGTATTATCATTTTCACTTCTATTAACATCAACACATTTAAATTAGCAATTAGCATCCTACTCTTACTATTAACTTTGATGCTAATCTGTAACTTTAAGATTCAATCAACAAAATCTAGAGATTTCATAGTTGGCGGATTATCCGGTCTTTTAACGACAAGTATCGGTATGCCAGGACCACCCCTGTTACTGTACTTTACAGGAACTGATACAAAAAAAGAGAAGCTGAGAGCAACTACTTTAGCTTTTTATCTATTTATATATTTCATTAGCCTACTAACGCAAATACTCTTTACTGGCACAAACAAGACAATTTGGGAATCAAGTTTTTACGCTATTCCAATCGTATTTCTAGGTTTGTATATAGGTCAAATTATTTTCAAATGGCTTAATCAACGAGTTTTTAAAATATTTACGTATATTCTTTTGAGTTGTACAGGTATATATCTTCTTATTGAAAGTTTGCATTTGTTATAAAAGGTGCTTTAGTATGTGTCATAACGGCGGATAAGTTTTCAATATTTTTAAACGTGATAACAATAAAAAGCGGCTATTATGCCGCTTTTTATTTTCAAATTAAATATTTTAAAACTAGAAGCCCACCCATCGCTATTACAAACACATTGAAAAAAATCAGCCAACTTTTTTCAAACTCTTTATATCTCTCTTCTTTCACCCCGCGTTGTTTTAGCTTCTCAATTACAGTTTTCAGTTCTTGCTCATGCTCGGTACTTCCTAATTGTATATAGTTATTATCTATAGTAATTCCATATACATTCTTCATTTTTTTATGTCGCGAAACTGCTTGAATTGAGTTTATTAGTACATTGTATTCATTTAATTTTTTAAAATAACAATCTAACGATTTAATTCGTAATCTTGTATTTGTTAAAACAATGTAATAATAAAAAGTAGCACCTGCAGTTATTATACTTGGGATAACTTTAGAATTCACAAGGCTCCCCTCTTCCACTAATATTTCACATTCAATTTCTTCTCCCTCTTGTAACTCTTTCCGAACTGATTCTTCCAACATTTGCACCGTTAATTTCTTCAATAATTCTCCGTTTTTCACATAATACTTATCTACATTTATAGTCTCATCCGCTTCTTTCTCCAAACGTGTAATCTCTTCCTCTGAATATTGGAGCTCATTTAACATAGATAATAATCTTTTATCCATATTACACACTCCCTTTCCATAGTTTTTGAATTTTTTTCTTCCCACGAGAAATTCGATTGTATATATAATCCGCCGTTACTTTTAATTCTTTTGCAATGTCATCAATGGAATACCCATCAATATACCTCTTTAAAAAGATATATCGATCTTTCTTATTTAAATCTTGAACTATTTCCATAATCTCTTCTTCTTGTTCTATGTCATACCTATCATGGACACCTGTATCTATCTCTACGTCTTTATCAATTTTATTCTCTTTATATACTTTCTTTTTATATTCCAACGCCTTTAGTTTAGTAATACCAATCATCCAAGATTTTAAGTTGCCCTTTTCTGTATCAAAATGGTCGATATGAAACCAAATAACAGTAAATACATCGTTATAACAATCATCCACATATTGTTTTTCAATAGGGGTACTTAACGATTTATGAATAATGTACAAAATTAATTTTCCATATTGATCAATCACTTCTTTCAAAGCATCTTGATCGCGTTTTTTCATAGCTATAATTAAATCCACTTCAGAATCGAAAATCATAAGCATCTTCCTTCCTCAATTCCCCTTTAGCAGCTGCCTTTACTTACTATTGGCATTTCATTCTCATTTTCTATCAATTTTGTAAAAAATTATTAATTTTTATTTCTATGTATATGATAACAAACAAAATACCTAAGTTCAGAAAGTAGTATCTACATTCTGAACTTAGGTATTAACAATCAAACTATTCACTTATGCTAACGTTTCATCACAAAGCTCTGTTACATTTTTAAAGTATTGCAAGTTCTCCTTCGCTGCAGGTTTGCCTTTTTTCTCATTTCTTATTAAATCCTTTTTCACTTAAAAACTCTTTCATATGCATTCTTTTTTCTTTAGACATAAATGAACTCATCGATTCCGTCCATGTTACGTTTTTTTGATTTGATGATCTTTCTTTATAATACGCGCTCATCGTTTCGTCGTATTCGTTTAATAATTCATCATATTTCTTTTCATCATATCCATTTTCATGAAGGATAGCTGCTATCGGTAAACGTGGTTTCACTCCGTGATCTTCATCTGGTACACCGACTGTCATTCCGAATACAGGATATACTTTATCTGGTAAATGAAGCAATTCGCTCACTTCTCCCGGATTATTACGAATACCACCAATATAACAAATACCGTATCCTAACGATTCTGCTGCTAACGCTAAGTTTTGCGCAAAGAGTGAAGCATCTACCGTTGCTACGATAAAGTCTTCCACTCCTTCATGCTTTATCTCTGTACCATGTTTTTCACATGCCATTTCAAGTCGTTTTAAATCTGCACAACAAACAAAGAATGCTGCGCAATCTTTCACATGACGATTTCCGGATAACTCTGCTAGTTTCGCCTTTAAGTCTTGATCGGTTATATATATAACAGAGTAAGCCTGTACAAAATGCGAGGAAGCAGCATGCTGCGCAGCTTGCACCATTCTTTCTACTACATCTTTCGGAATAGGTTCTTCTTTATATTTACGAACTGAAACGTGTTGCTCCATTTTATGTATCATCTCATTCATGAAAATCACTCCTTTTTCTCTTCCTAATGAAAAATTAACATATCTTTTCCAATATTCACAACTTATAAGCACAAAAAGAGCAATTCTTTTTGAATTGCTCTTTTTAAAAGATCTATTAATACGGTAAATGAAATTATATCGTCGATTTTTTCAATATATCAACGATTCCCTGCACTATATCGACGATTTTTCAAATATATCGTCGATTCGACAAAGAATATCGACTTACCGACAAATAACGACAAACTCACTCCGAATTATTCCTTATCTTATTACGCTGTTTTCAACACTTTAACACCTTTTACGATATTCCAAATGAAGTAATAAATCCCTACAAGAATGAATACTGCATATGTGATCATGATCCCAATTCCAGCACCATCAGATTGATTGAATCCTAAACCGTATATTCCTGATATCGCTACCCCTCCGAATAAAATTGCATATGGGAAAATATGTGACCAAAATGCTTTTTTCGCGTGATATTTCACTTCATCCTCTGCAACGAAGTACACGATAATTGGTAATAAAAATGGGGCAAAAAAGATACTAAAGTAACATAGTGAAGATAATATATTATTTCCTTTCATCCGATTCACCTCTAAATAGTTTTTGTTATCTTCATTATGTCAGGAATCCATTCTAGAAACTATCGCTTTACCTTTCATTAAGATGACATATTTGTAAGATTCCCCTCAAAAAATCCCGCCTAGAATGCTAGGCGGAATCACTTCCACTATATTCGATTCATAAACCAATATTGCGTAATGGCTAAATATTCACGTATATTCGATGGAATGACAATTCGCTTCGGTGTTTCGGCCGGAAGACCTTCTAATTGTAAACCTTGCTTAGCTGCTATTTTTTTCGCTCTAAACATGTGGAAATCGTTTGTTACGATCATTCCTTTTTTCATATTGTCCGGAATTAAAGGTTTTGAGAATTTAATATTTTCATCTGTACTCGTTGACTTATCTTCCATGATAATGCGATCTTCTGCAATTTTTAGTTTCATTAATCCATTTTTCATTGCTAATGCTTCTGAAATATCTTCCCCTTTTCCTTTTCCTCCAGACACAATAGCAATTGCTTTCTCATGTGCTTTCAAATACTCAGCTGCTTTATCAATACGATATTGCAATGAGTACGATGGTTTCGTTCCGTTTACTTTCGAGCCTAATACAATGATATAATCAGCTTCATAGGTCGCATTCATGTGCCCATGCTTATAAATGTTATATTGTAAAAATCCCACATAAACGGCGCAAACCATTATAATTCCTATCATATACTTCATTATTTTTTTCTTTCTCATATCTATATACTCCTATGTTCTTTGCTTCTTTCATGATAATATCCATTTATTTGTTTGTATACAGACAAATTCCAAATCACCCTAATTTATCCTCTAGAAAGTAATATTTATATTTCTTTCGGGAACAGTAAGTACAACTTTGCACGAAGGAGTGTCTCTATTGCTTCTCTTTTTATGTAACGTATCGTTCTTTTTTATTTTATTTTTACTATCACTTAAGATGCTCGGTAAATCAGCTTTAGCACAACTAACTCCTCATGATTTTGGTGCGATTATCTTTTTATCTTATTTAGCTTTTCAAGCCATACCAGTCTCTGGTGCTTTGCAAGCTTTTCTCGGTATGGTTGTAATTACATGTTTACATTTAATCCTTACAAAATTAAGCCTATTCAACAAACTAAATCGTTTTATTCTCGGGCACCCGATTATTTTAATTAAACATGGTGATATTATTTTTGAGAACTTACAAAAAAGTAGGTATCCCATTGCTGAATTACTTTCTAATCTTCGCGTTGCAGGATACCCGAGTGTTCATGAAATTGAATACGCTATTTTAGAAGCGAATGGAGCCATTAGCATTTTACCAAAGCGTGAACTTGTACCATTAACTCCGAAAGATTTGAATATAGATGTTAAGTATGCTGGATTACCAATTGCCCTTATCGTCGATTCACAAATTCAATACGATAACTTAAAGTTAATTCATAAGGACGAAAAGTGGTTATATAAAGAATTAAAAGAAAAAGGAATTACAAACATTAAAAACGTTGCCTTTGCGTCTGTTCAAGAAACAGATGGATCTTTTGCTATTAGTTTAAAAAAATAGAAAATCCCCTTCATTTCTTAAGGGGATTTTCTTCATTATATCGCTTCTTTCTTTCCCGCCATATTTAATGGAACAGGATGTTTCATACGATTCATCGTAAATACGATAATCGCTGTCAATACTTCCGCTACTGGCATAACGAGCCAAATTCCGTTTATCCCAAATAATTTCGGCATAATCCATAATAATGGAATAATAAATAGTAACCCTCGGCTCATTATAATAAGTACTGATTTTGTCGTTTGTCGCACTGATTGGAAGTACTCTCCATATACAATGTTATAGCCTAAAAATACGTATTGGATAAAGAACAGGCTCATACCCGTTAATGTTAACTCCAATAACTCTGGAGATTGGACATCAAATAGACCAATAATATATTTCCCAAAGAATAATCCGACAATTATTGCAACGCCTCCAAGTACAACTGCAATTTTCACAGCAAACTGTAATCCTTCACGTAATCTTTCTGATAAATTTGCACCGTAATGGAAACTAGCAATTGGTTGTAACGCTGCTCCAACGCCGAAGAATAGTAGTAATGTCATCGCATGGATACTGTTTACCATCGCATAGGAAGCTACTCCTACTTCTCCTGCATATTGAACGAATGCAATATTAAAACCAATCGTTACAATCGCTACTGTACTTTCGGCTGTAAAACTTGGAAAACCTATTATCATAATTTGTTTAACTGTATCCCATTCAAAATGGAATTTCGTCCATTTTAAAATACTACTTTTTCTAAAGAAGTGTGTTAATAATACAAGGAAACCAATCGCTGCTGAAAGAATAGTTGCTGAAGCAGCTCCTGTTACGCCCCATTTAAAGATGAAAATAAAGATATAGTCAAACACTATATTTAATACAGCTGTTACAACTAAACCTGCCATTGCTAAATTAGGATTTCCATCATTTCGTATAAATGTACTTAAAATATTTTCTAAAACGTATATCATTCCAAATGTTAATAATACGTGTAAATAGTCTAACGCATACGGTAAAATCACTTCGTTTGCACCGAATAAGTATGCTAAGTCTTCTATTCTCCATAAGCAAATCGCCGCTAAAACGCCTACAATAATGACTGCTACTGTCATGGATTGAGTAAAAATAGACCTTGCTCTTTCAATTTTATTTTCACCTAATGCAATGGAATATAACGTTGCCCCGCCCATTCCAATCCATAATGAAATAGAGAAGAAAATTGAAAACGCTGGAATAGCCACGTTTACTCCTGCTAAACCGTTCGCCCCAACTCCTCTACTAATCATGACAGCGTCAATTACAATATTCACTGACATTAATACCATTCCAAGAACGGCTGGTATTAAATAAGAAATAAATAAACTTTTTATCGGTTTTTCTCTTAATTTTTCTGTTGCTTCCATACTATTTTGCTCCTTTTTTTCAACTCTCTTTTCTTAGTTTAAACCTTCAAGTAACTTGAAGGTCAATAGAGAATTTGAAAAATAGGTAACTTACTTATCGTGTTTCATGCCAATTTGTAATGATACGAGTGCTACAACTTATTGCTTTATTTTTTCATTATAGGAATTTGAATTTCTGTTACTTGCTCCTCTGGATTTTCTGTTACAGACCAATCGATTAATCCAATCTCAATCGCATCTCCACTTACCTCATATCCTTCTTGATCAATGTATGCAAGTAATTCCTTATACGTTGCACCTGTTTCTTCATACGGTCCATGATGATAAGAACAAGCATATAAACCTTCCTTAATCTCATCTGAACTCTGTACTTGGAAAGGCATGTAATCCAAAAGAATAAAAACACTGCTATATGCTTGAAACTCATTTTGCATGAATCCTTTTTTCGCGACTGTTACACCGATATCTCCAGAAAATAAGCTATCATCCATTTGCCTCATATTTTTTTGCAACGAATGAATGTAGTACTCAAACATATCATCCGTCGTATCCGGGGCAACAGCAATAGCTGTTATTTTTCGCTGCGGGATCTCTTTTATTACCACTTGTTCAGCTTTTGCTTTTGTTGCTTCCTTAATTAAATGAATTCTATGCTCCATTTTCGCCAAAGCATACTCAATTTCTCTTTGTTTTTTCAACATCATCTCTTGTTGTTTTTCCAGTAAATTGAGTGCATATGCTGGATTTCTTTCATCAATATATTTCTTAATTTCCTTTAATGGAATGTTTAATTGGCGTAAAAACTTAATCGTATCTAATAGTGAAAATTGATCGATTGTATAATAACGATAATTTGTTTGCGGGTCCACAGTGGACGGATGAAAAATTCCCTTCTCATCATAATAGCGTAAAGTAGATTCCGCTATATTATGCATTTTTGCCATTTCTCCAATTGTAAAGCGTTTATTTAATAACATCTTTTATTTCCTTCCATTTCTATTTATTTCATTATATGTTCATTCTGTCTTCAAAACAAAAAAGAATTCTCCTACGAGAATTCTTTTTATTAACTCTTAAACCTCTATTATTATAGGAAGGATCATCGGTTTTCTTTTCGTATTCGTATATATATACTTCCCTAAAGCTTCTCTTACTTCTCTTTTCAAAATACCCCAACTATTCACTTTCTCTTTCTTCAAATTATTAATTGTAATAACAGCTAATTTATTTAATTCCTTCAAAAACTCTTCTGAATCACGAACATAGACGAATCCACGAGAAATAATATCAGGACCTGAAATTATTTCTCCATCCACTTTATTAAAAGTAATAACTATAACGAGCATTCCATCTTCTGAAAGTTGTTTCCGATCACGTAATAATGCATTTCCAACATCACCAATTCCTAATCCATCTACATATATATTTCCTGCTTGTATTTTTCTCGATTGAACGGCCACTTCATTACTTATATCTACAACATCTCCATTACGAACGATAAAGATATTCTCTTTTTCAACACCAATTGATTCTGCTAACAAACTATGGTGATGTAGCATTCTAAACTCTCCATGAATTGGGATAAAATATTTTGGCTTCATTAATGTGAGCATTAACTTTAATTCTTCTTGATATGCATGGCCAGATACATGGACTCCAGTAGAACTGCCTGATCCGTAAATCACTCTTGCCCCTAATGCAAATAAGTTATCGATAATTCGCGAAACGTTACGTTCATTTCCTGGAATAGGAGTCGCAGCTATAATAACTGTATCTTCTGGTAAAACATCTACTTGCCTATAGTTTCCACTAGCTAAACGGGCTAAAGCTGCCATTGGTTCTCCTTGACTTCCTGTACAAAGTATTGCGACCTGCGATGGATCTAAACGATTTACCTCACTTGCTTCAATTAACATACCATCTGGAATATTTAGATACCCTTTCTCTAGAGCAACTTCTACTACATTTACCATACTTCTGCCGAGCAAAGCCAGTTTTCGATTTGTTTTTATACAAGCTTCAACTATTTGCTGAACACGATTCACATTAGAAGCAAATGTAGAAATAATTACTTTTCTATTTGCTTTCATAAATATTTCCTCTATCCGTTCTCCTACCGATCTCTCTGATGGAGTAAAACCTGGTCGTTCTGCATTTGTACTTTCCGATAGTAAAGCTAGTACACCTTCACTACCTATTTTAGCCATTTTATGAATATCAGGATGTTGGTTATTTACTGGTGTTAAATCAAATTTAAAATCCCCAGTATGTACTACATTACCTTCTCGAGTATGAAACACAATACCGAGACAATCTGGAATACTATGATTCGTTTTAAAAAATGTCGTCTTAATAGAACCGAGATCAATTTCTGATTCTGCGTGAATGACGATTAATTCTGTATCATTTTGAAGATTATGCTCTTTTAATTTAATTTCAATTAAACCTAACGTTAACTTCGTCGCATAAATTGGTACGTTTAGTTGTTTTAAAAAATATGGTATTCCGCCAATATGGTCTTCATGTCCGTGCGTCACGACTAACCCGCGAATTTTTTCTTTATTTTCTTGTAAGTATGTGATGTCTGGAATGATTAAATCAATTCCTAATAAACTTTCATCTGGAAATTTAGATCCACAATCAATAACGACAATATCATTTTCATATTGAATAGCGTACATATTTTTCCCTATTTCATTTACTCCACCTAAAGCAACGATAGACAAGTTATTTTTTAATGACTTCAAATGATAAGTCCTCCCTTTCACATTTATAATTCGTGAAATAGCATTTAGGCTTTATTATTTGTAATAAAAAAGGACTTCATACTATTTCATACATATAAAATCCACACGCTAATCTTATATGTATATCCCTAATAACACCGTCTCTCTCTAAAAAAGCTCCCATTTTTTCATTGATTTTTTGCAAAATATATTATATATTAATTACAGGTTCAAATTACAAGTTCAAAAGAACTTGTAATCAGATCCTTTGTTTAATGGGTTTTACATATTTTCATTAGGCAAATTCCGAGAAATCGTATGATAAAAATAAAAATGATAAGGAGAGGATCCGATGGAATTCGAATTTTTCTTTCAAATTGCACTTATTTTATTAAGTACAAAGCTTGCTGGTGATCTTAGTGTTAGATTAGGCCAACCTTCTGTACTCGGTAAATTAATTGTCGGTATCGTTATCGGTCCAGCTGTATTAGGTTGGATTGAAAACTCAGAACTTCTAACACAATTAAGTAATGTTGGTGTTATTCTTTTAATGTTTATGGCAGGACTTGAAACAGACTTAGAGGAATTAAACGCAAATCGTAATTCTTCTTTAGCTGTTGCACTTGGAGGTATCATTCTTCCATTCGTAGGTGGTTACGTTTCTGGTCTTATTATGGGAATGGAACAAGGAAATGCTGTATTTTTAGGATTACTTCTATGTGCGACAAGTGTTAGTATTTCCGTACAAACACTTCGCGATTTAGGAAAGATGAAAACACGTGAAAGTACAACTATGCTAGGCGCAGCTGTATTTGATGACATTCTTGTCGTTATTTTATTAGCATTTGCAATGAGCTTCTTAGGTACAGACGATGTTAACTTAACAATGATTATCTTGAAGAAAGTTGTATTCTTCGCTTCTATTATTTTAATCGGATGGAAAGGTGTTCCTGCGATTATGCGCTGGTTATCACCGCTACGCGTATCTGAGTCTATCGTGAGCGCGGCTCTTATCATCTGTTTCTCATTCGCATATTTCGGCGAACTATTAGGAATTGCTGGTATTATCGGTGCTTTCGCAGCTGGTATCGCTATTTCTCAAACGAACTACAAACATGAAGTAGAAAAGAAAGTAGAGCCAATCGCTTACGCTATGTTCGTTCCAATATTCTTCGTAAGTATCGGTATGAATATTACATTTGACGGTATTGGCGATCAAATTTGGTTCATCCTAGCATTAACAGTAATCGCTGTATTAACGAAACTAATCGGTTGTGGCTTAGGTGCACGAATGACTGGATTTGATGCTAAGTCTTCTGCAATTATCGGTTCTGGAATGGTTTCTCGTGGTGAAGTTGCACTTATCATCGCAGGAACAGGACTTTCTTCAGGTCTACTAGCACAAGATTACTTTACAGCTATCGTTATTGTCGTTATTTTAACTACAATGATTACACCACCAATGTTAAAATACACTTTTGGTGCAAAAGATAAAGCAATGAAAGCAAGTAAATAAGTTTAATAAAAAAGAAGCTTACTATCTTATAAGATAGTAAGCTTCTTTTTCGTTTTATCTTTAAACAATCCCGTTCGTTTTTAACCATTTTCAAAAATAATTCGTGCTTCATCATCATCATCAATATCATTACGAAATGAATACACCATAATGCCATAATCATCTACATATTCACCTAGCTTCATTTCCTCCACTTTCTTATAAAAATCGTCTACCTCATAGTGTGGAATATACGCATCCCAAACTGGTTCATGTATTCTTTTGTACGCTGTCACTTCTAAATCATATCCATCTTCATAATATCCGATGTGATAATGTTTACTAGGTTCATATTTCTTCATAATAAATTCCCTTCTCTTTGAAAATTTATCATATTTCACATCATAAACAAAAGCGAGCTGTATATTACAGCTCGCTTCATTCATTAAATACGTTCCATCGCTGTCTTCAACGTTCCAACAACAAAGGCAATTTCCTCACTTGAAATAATAAGCGGTGGTGCTAGCGTTAAAACGTTATTATATCCTGCTGTTGTCATACCGTTTCGTCCTATAATTAACCCTTTTTCTTTACAAGCATTTACAACACTTGCAATTTTGTCGTTATCAATTGGCTCTTTCGTCTCTTTATCATTTACTAGTTCAATTCCAACTAGTAGTCCTTTTCCTCTAATATCCCCTACAAGTGGATGTTCTCCAATTTCTTCTTTTAATTGCTCTAATAAAAGCGAGCCCATTTGTGCAGAGCGCTCAATTAAATTTTCATTCTCCATAATTTCTAAGTTTTTAAGTGCTAGTGCACAAGCTGCAGGATTTCCACCAAATGTATTAATATGACGGAAGAATTCATATTCTCCCTTTCCTTTAAATTCTTCATATATTTCTTTTTTCACAGCTGTTGCTGATAATGGTAAATATGCACTTGTAATCCCTTTTGCCATTGTAATAATATCTGGTTTCACATCATAATTCATAAATCCAAATGCCTTTCCTGTACGCCCAAAACCGCAAATCACTTCATCGCTAATGAGCAAGGCACCGTGTTTTTGACACGTTTCATGAACAGCTTTCATATAGTCTTGTGGCGGCATTAAAATGCCTCCGCCTGTAATAATTGGTTCCATAATAAAAGCTGCAATCGTTTCACTTAGTTCCCATGTCATGACCCGATCTACTTCTTTTACACATTCTACATCATAAATGTTCTCTCTTTCTATTCCAGGCATACGATAACAATCTGGCGGCGTTACATGTAAAAATCCTGAAGCAAATGGCTCATATTGATATTTACGCTGCGCTTGCCCTGTCGCTGCCATCGTTGCCATTGTATTCCCATGATAGCCGCGGTAACGTGACATAAATTTATAACGATGTGGCTCACCTTTTTGCGCATAGTATTGTCTTGCTATTTTAAAAGCTGTTTCGTTCGCTTCCGAACCACTATTAGAGAAGAAAATAACATACTCTCCTCCAAGCCATTCATTTAATTTTTCTGCAAGCTTTATAGCCGGTTCATGTGATTGTGACATCGGAAAGTATGATAATGTTTGTAATTGCTTATAGGCCGCCCCTGCAAGCTCTTTTCTGCCATATCCACTATTCACACACCAAAGACCACTCATACCATCTAAATATCTTTTTCCTTGTATATCTTCAACCCAGCACCCTTCTGCTTTTGCCCCTACCATTGTACTATTTGGACTAAAGGGACGCATTCCGTGCCAAACATATTGCTCATCTTTTGCTAATAATTCATCAGTCTGTTTCGTTTTCATCATTTCTTCCACCTTCCATAACAACTTATTTTTCACAAAAGCTGCGCTGGTACCATGATGATTTAAATTTCTCCCTGCTTATTTTCATTCCACAAAATTAAGACAAATCCTACTTACAAAGCAGTATTATTTACAAGAAAATGACAAAAGAAAAAGGAGCTTTTCTTATCTATCGAAAAGCTCCTCTTTTTTAATGCGAAGACGCGTCACTAATACCATGCCCAGTATTAGATTTCACGAGAATTTCATCAAATTTCGCTGCATCTTCTTTCTTACTAGATAAAACAGTTCCTAAATACGCTGCAAGAAATCCAAGCGGAATCGAAATAATTCCAGGTGTCGTATATGGGAATATCGCTTCCCCGACAAATATAGCTTTTCCAGCTACAGGGTTCCATACATTTGGGCTTAACGCTACAAGAACAATAGCTGATACAAGACCAGCAATCATACCAGAGATGGCACCTGTTGTATTGAAGCGCTTCCAATATATTGTGAATAATATAACTGGCAAGTTTGCACTCGCTGCAACTGCAAATGCTAACGAAACTAAAAATGCTACGTTCAATGTTTGAGCAAATAACGCTAGTATAATAGACAATACCGCTACTCCAATAGACGCATAACGAGCCATGGATACTTGCTCTTTTTCCGTTGATTTTCCCTTGCGGATAATTTCATTATAAAAATCATGTGCGAATGCGGATGCTGCTGTTAATACAAGGCCTGCCACTACAGCTAAAATCGTTGCAAAGGCAATTGCTGATACGAAAGCAAATAAGAAATCTCCGCCCAATGCTTTCGCTAATAAAGGTGCTGCCATATTACCAGCAGGGTTTGCTTTCATAATCGCCTCATTCCCTACAAACGCCGCTGCCCCAAACCCTAAGAAAATTGTCATAATATAAAATGCGCCAATTAACCACGTAGCGTATACGACAGATTGACGTGCTGTTTTTGCATCACGTACTGTAAAAAAGCGAACAAGAATGTGTGGTAATCCTGCCGTACCAAGGACTAGTCCTAAATTTAAAGATAGTGTATCAAGACCATCTTTATACTTTACTCCTGGATTTAAAAACGAATCTTTTAATGGAGTTGCTGTTTTCATTTGAGCAAACATTTCCGTCACACTAAAATTAAATTTTGCGAAAACGATAACAGAAATAATAAATGTACCAGCCATAAGTAATACAGCCTTAACAATTTGCACCCAGCTCGTCGCGGTCATTCCGCCAAAAATAACGTACACTGTCATTAATGTACCAACAATTAAAACGGATGTTGTATATTCGATCCCTAATAATAACTTAATAAGTGCACCCGCCCCAACTAATTGTGCAATCATATAAAAAATTGAAATCGTCATCGTATTAAGCGCTGCAACTCCGCGAACTTTTTTCGCGTCAAAACGCGCCGCAATCATATCCGCTAACGTGTACTTCCCTAAATTCCTTAGCGGTTCTGCGACAAGGTATAGAACAACTAAATAAGCAACTAAAAAGCCGATACTATAAAAGAAACCATCAAACCCAGTTAATGCGATCGCTCCAGCTATACCAAGAAAAGACGCAGCAGACATATAATCTCCCGCAATGGCCAGACCATTTTGCCAACCAGTTAATCCCCCTCCAGCTGTATAAAACTCACTCGCATTTTTCGTTTTTTTCGATGCAAAATAGGTTATGACGAGCGTACCAAGGACAATAATTAAAAATAGTGCAAATGCCGTCGTATTCAAGTTCAGCCCCTCCCTTTTTGCATATTTTGTAGAATTTTTTGCGAGATTTCATCAAAGGATTCCGCCTTTTTGCTATAAATCATACATAAAGCCCAAGTCATAATAAATTGTGCAAAAGCAAATACCCACGCCCACGTAACATCACCAAATGCCGGTGTATTGAGTACCTTTGAATACGATGTTAAAATAGGTAACGCAATAAAAAAACTTAAAAAGAAAATACTCATTGGAACGATAAACTTCTTTTTCTTATTTAATAACAATTGAAATTCTTCTGACTGAACAACCTCTGTATAATTCACCTCATTTTGTAACTTACGTGCTGACGTATCATCTCTTTTCATTCTCTTATCCCCTCTCTTACTAGAAATGCAATTCCCCCTTGTATACCTAAAGACTAAATTTTATAAATATTCAGAAACTTATTTTCATTTTAGACAATCCATACATTCCTGCAAAGATTTTTCGATAGACATTTTTCGGCATTTTCCCCTAAGTTTTTAATATACTTTTTCAAAATAAAGTGACACCTTACTTATTTTTTCCTCATTAAAACAAAAGCAGTGCTTAACGCACTACTTTTTTCTTTTTTTCCTTTTCTAAATTACGAGCTGTTTCGCTTAATTCAACGTCTTTTCCATCTTTAAGCGTTCCAAATATGAAATCGAATACTGGATTTGAAACACCAAACCAAAACTTTTCATTTTTATAATGGTGTAATATGTGCTGTTTTTTTAGCCATCTTCCAAACTTAGTAACAGGACGAATTGGCTTATGTGCAATATAATGTTTCCATTCATAAACGAGAAGCATAATAATCATTCCAATTCCGAACGAAAGTGCAATAGTAACACTTTTTGTTATAGCATATGATATAAGTAAATATATAGTAAAACTCGGTATACTAAACCATACAGGTAAAAATAACAGTTTTAAATCATCTGGATAGACGTGATGGTCATAATGTAATCTTCTTAGCATTTTTAATAAAAATACGTTTTTAGGTGGTTTTAAGTGAAATAAAAAACGGTGTGTCATATATTCGTTTAGCGTATAAAAAATAATACCAAACAAACAAGCTAACAAACCGATCCATGTGAAAAATTGCATTTTTAAAATAATGATAAAAACAAATAAAATACTATACATAATAACGATATCATGTTGTAAAAAGAACTCTTTCCCCACCCTCTTCATTTTCCTTCCCCCTTTTCAAAAAAAACAGTCGCAACATATCGTTACGACTATTTCTTTTCTATATCTTATTCTATACGCTTTACAAATTTGCCTGTTGCTCTATTGTCGAGAAAAAATTGTTCGGTCCAAATATATTTTGCTTCGGAATAATATGTTCCACCGCAAACACTGTTACTTCTCCTCTTTGTACCTCTCCAATGATAAGCCCAAATATTTCATGATTTACAGCAAACGTTGGTTGCTTTGTTTGTAGTAATCTTGCTGCATTCTGAAATACCGCTTCATATAGTGGATTTCTATCAGTAATTTCTTTTCTGATTTTTGGTGCTAACGTAATAATGATTTCTTTTCCGTCAATAGTGGTTCGATACATAAAAATCTCCCCTTCAATCTTATGTGAACAACTGTAAAGCTTTGTATGCAAAATGGATAGAATATCCTACTAAAATAATACCTGCTCCGGCTGTTATATAGCCAAGTGCTTTTTGCTTTAATAAAGTTCTGCCAAAATGGACAGAAAAAGCAATATTTACATTCCATAAAATAATACCAACGATAATACAAAGACTATACAAAAAGGCTTCTTGTTTCGTTACCTTCGTAAGCAATGAGCTAAGTGTACTTCCGTATATACCAAACCAAAAAACAAGATTTAATGGATTGGATATCGCAATTAAAAAACCTGCCATAAACGATTGTTTAAGGCCGCCTACCTCTTCTTTTTTATATTCCATATTCGATTGAGAAATTCCTTGTTTTACACTTTGAAATCCTAAATAAAATAATAAGAAAAACCCTGTGCAATACATAAAAGCTTGTACATATGTATACATAAACAGAGAAGATAAACCGAAATAGATGAGAAGCATAAACAAAATATCTGCTGTCATTCCACCAATTCCAACAACCCACGCATGCCAAAAACCTCGTTCAATTCCTCGTTTTAACATTTCAATATTAATCGGACCTACTGGCGCAGCTAATGAAATACCTAATACAATTTGTTGTATAATCGCTCCAAACATCACTCTATCCTTTCTACTTCCTTACTATTAAGTAATGATGTAATAATTAAAAATAGACTAGCTTCCCTCAAAATATTTACTACTAAAATACCCTTTTTTATCCAAAATATGCAAAAGAGCCATCCAGATGATGACTCTTACTTTTCTATCTTATGAAGAAAAGGACATTTTCCTTTTAACGGTTCTACATCGTCTCCTATAAAGTATTGTTTCCATTCACGATGATCCGAATCACCATAATGACTAATGTTAGGATGTTTCGGCAGCTGATCCCACTTTTCAACTCGCTCACGGACCGTTTGCCTAGAATATGCTCCTTTAGGACGATCCCCTTCTAATCCATCAAATATAGTACGTGGCTGAAATCCAATAACGAGAGAATTTCCTAAATGCCTAGTTTTTCGTTGTTTATAGGCTGGTGCGTTTCCAAATGCGAATATCGGTTCCCCGCCAAATGAAAATTCCCATAAGTAATGGTCTGGGTCTTTAGGAATTTGCTTTGGCCATGTTTCCTTATCGTTTTCATGTAAATATTGTAGTACTTTCCAAAAGTAATCGCGGTAATATTCCAGTGATTGCTCCTCACATTCCGGTTCTACAAAAAGAAAAAAGCCTCTTCTTACAATTGGACGCTCTTTCATTAGCTCTAAAAAAGATAACATTGTATGCGGCAAATGACTCCAATCATTATGAGATAGAAAGGAATAGCGAAGCTCATTCTTTTTCAAAGCAGTTAAACCAAAATAACATGGGAAAGTTGGTTCTAATACGACGTTAGAAAAATTTTCAAATTCTTTTGCAACCCAATTTGGTATATCCGTTCTCATTCTCATTCCTTCATTATCTAATAAATAAGACTCATTCATTCTTTCACCCCATTATGTATAGCATTCAATTAAGACTATTACATACTTGGCCTGTCCTATACCTATTTAAAAATTTGGTTAAAAAATTATTTAAAAATACAAAAAAATAAAATCGCTTACTTGACTAAATTCTCCCAATTCGTGTATATTTAAATTAATCATTTAGCAGAATATTCAAGATTATAGCATTTTTAGTTTATATTATCTTTTCAAATGAATTTCACTAAATGAAAAAAGCAAATGTTTTTAGGAGGAATTGTAACATGCAAGGAAAAGTAAAATGGTTTAACAACGAAAAAGGTTTTGGATTTATCGAAATTGAAGGCGCTGACGATGTATTCGTACATTTCTCTGCTATTCAAGGCGAAGGCTACAAAGCTTTAGAAGAAGGTCAAGAAGTATCTTTCGATATCACTGAAGGAAACCGTGGACCTCAAGCTGCTAACGTAGTAAAACTTTAATCCAACATATGACAGGAGGTTACCCTACTTGGTAACCTCCTTTGTTATTCCTTTGTATATTTCCGTTTTCCAGAGCAAAAACTATGTGAAATGCGCACTATACAAAGGAGGAATTATTAATGGGATCAGAAGTAAATGATTTTGAAGAAGTGAAATTCCGTGTAGAAACAGCACAAAAAATGGTAGGATCAGCGACAATTTCAATGGATCCAGATACATTAGAGCATGCTACTACTGCTGTAGAAGCAGCTCGCTCTCAGCTTGAAATTATGAAATCTGTTGCAACAGATTTAGACGAGCCATTTTTAATAAATGAGGAAAAGAAATTAAGCGAGTGTGAGCATCAATTAAATGAAGCGAAGCACTAAAAAACATCCAGAGAGTTTTCTCTGGATGTTTTTTCATGACAACTGTTCCCCATATTTTTTCAATGTTTCTCCAACTGTACATTGTCTTATACAAAAGGAATGAGCATAATACTTACTATTTGTCTTTCGATTATGTTCTCGCAAAAAACATCCTTCACAATACGTTTCTAATAAGTCATTTACCTCTGTAATGAGTTGCTTTTTATCCACCTTTGCACCTCTCTATTCGGTTATTTCTTTATGACTATCAATCACTGTTCCTTCTAATGCTTGCGTAGCTAATTGATGTGCTTCTTTATTTTGTTTTCTTGATATAGGCTCACATACAAGTTTTAATTTCATTTGCTTTGCTTTTTGCTCAATTTGGTCTAAATAATGATTTAAATGTTCATCATAACAAGGCCATTCTCCAGCCAATTGCTGCAGTACAACTTGAGAATCTCCGCGAAGCGTGACCGCTTCATACTTAATCCCTAATTCCTCGAGTATATTCATGCTATATAGTAATGATGCATATTCCGCTTCATTATTATCATATATGCCTTCTATATATGCATTACGGCGAATTCGGTATTTTGTATTTCCTTTTTTATAGTATACACATATGCCTATACCAGCTTCTTTCGTCTGTACATCATAGCCGCCATCAAAATAAACGAGTATTTCTTGGGGTTCTTCCTCCACTTGTTTGCTCAGCTTCTTCATTTCCTTTAATGACCATTCTGCATCCATTTCATCGTAAAATAATAATTCTTTCATTCTTCCTGTTTTCTCGAAATCCTCCGCAAATTGAAGTGCTTCTTCTATGTTCATATAATCTGTCGTTAATTCCGTCTGAAAACCGCGTTTTGTTTTATATAACCAATGAATTTTATATTTCATACTAGATTCCCCTTATGTAAGACTTCTTATATGTATCCAGCTAATGAAAGCCTCACTTTATTTTATTATATTTTATCAAGAGTCAAAGAATTATATTCAATATTATCACATGCAAAAAGAGCTATCCCTATAGGAATAGCTCTTTCATCTATTACATAAATCTTTCAAATTGTACTCGTTTATTAATCCAGTACATTACAGGCATACCAATCGCCATAACAACAAATTCACCGATTGCACATGTTAACCAAGTCAACATGAATGGTAAATCAAATGCAAGATGAAGTTCAATTGCAATCATAAACATTGTAATTGTAAAAATGACTGTATTAAAAATCATACGAGCCCAAACACCTTTAATAAATCGCATAGAAATAATCGTTGCAACTAATGCAAGAATAGATTGCCCTACTCCAAATACTAAATCGTAAGCGATCATAGGTGAGAAAAAGAGATTCGTTAAAAATACACCTAATACAATTCCGTAAATTGCTTTCTTATTAAATACAACGAGATGATTAAACATCTCTGAAATACGAAACTGTACATTCGTAAAGCCAAATGGCTGAATAAGCATAGAAACAGCAATATATAATGCCGCTAAAATACCATTACCGACTAAAGTTCTAATATTCATGACAAAATCTCCTTAGTTTTTTTACGTGGGATGGTTTCGAACCACGTTATTCGTTTTTTAAGCAACAAGATTATATTTTACGCGTTAGCCCCCCTTTCGTCAATAGATTCCTACCATGAACTACCCTTTTTCTTTTAGACAACGTATAATGAAATATATGAAAGATTTAGGAGGTTTTATTTCATGACTGCAACAATTCAAAATGAAAAAGTGATCGTTACCATCTCTGACAAAGGTGCAGAATTACAAAGCGTTCTCTTAAAAGAAGACAATACAGAATACTTATGGCAAGGTGATGCTACTTATTGGGGACGCCGTGCACCAATTTTATTCCCAATCGTCGGCCGATTAGTAGATAATACATACTACGTAGATGGTAAACCTTATTCTTTAACACAACACGGCTTTGCTCGTGATCTTACATTCTCTGTAGAAGAACAAAGTGAAACGAAAATCACCTACATTGTAACTAGTAATGAAGAAACATTAAAAAAATACCCATATGAATTCAAATTACTCGTTTCTTATGAACTAGACGGACAAACCGTTCATGTAACATACGAAGTGAATAACCCTGCTTCAAAAGAGATGTTCTTCTCAATCGGAGCACATCCTGGTTTCAATTTCCCGTTATTAGAGGGCGAGTCATTTACAGATTACCATCTATCTTTTAATGGTCCAGAGCGTTTAGAAACGAGCGTATTAGAAGGACCTTACCTTTCAAATAAGAAGCAACTAATTGCTGAAAGTACGAATGAGTTGCCACTTACATACGACCTATTTAAAAACGATGCACTTATTTTTGAAAATATGAATACAGATGAAATCTCCATCCGTTCTCATAAACATAATAAATTCGTAAAAGTAGAATTTGACGGATTCCCATTTGTCGGCGTATGGACACCAGGCGAGAATGCACCTTTCTTATGTATTGAACCTTGGTACGGAATTGCTGATGAAGTAAATCCAGCAAAAGATTTCAAGGAAAAAAAAGGAATTCAATCTTTACAAGCGAATGAAACATTTACATGTCGTTATAGTATTACAATCGGCTAAGTTACTCTATCCCCTACTTCAAAGAAACATATAAGTAGGGGATCATCTTATCATTTGGAGGTTTCTCATTTTGATTGAAGTATATATTGATGGTGCATCAAAAGGAAATCCTGGTCCTTCTGGTGCAGGTGTGTTTATTAAAGGGGTTCAACCCGCTGTACAATTATCATTGCCCCTTGGGACAATGTCCAATCATGAAGCAGAATACCACGCTTTACTTGCGGCATTAAAATATTGCATGGAGCATAATTATAACATTGTCTCTTTTCGTACAGATTCGCAACTTGTGGAGAGGGCTGTCGAAAAAGAATACGCAAAAAATAAAATGTTTGCACCACTATTAGAGGAAGCATTGCAGTACATAAAAAGTTTCGATCTCTTTTTTATTAAGTGGATTCCAAGTAGTCAAAATAAAGTTGCTGATGAGTTAGCTAGAAAAGCTATCTTACAAAATTAACGGGGGTATGAGTGTGAAAAAAGATTGGATTGCTCCTCTTGCTTTATTATTTGTGTCTTTTATTTGGGGAGCTACGTTTGTTGTCGTTCAAAATGCTATGTCTTTCGTTGGACCATTTACTTTTAATGGTATACGTTTTTTATTCGCTGGAATTATTTTATTATTCGTTCAAATGATTTTCTCAAAAAAAACTTCAAAACAAGATATAAAACAGAGTAGTCTCGCTGGATTAACCGTTGGATTCTTTTTATGCGTTGGCTATGTATTACAAACATTCGGCTTACTTTATACAACTTCTTCAAAAGCAGGTTTCTTAACAGGGCTTAGTATCGTTATGGTACCAATTCTTTCTTTTATCTTTTTAAAACAAAAAGCTACCATTTTTATCGTAATTGGCATTGCTGTAGCAACAGCAGGTTTATACTTATTAACAGCTGGTGATTCTTTTCAATTAAACATTGGAGATATACTCGTTCTCGGTTGTGCAGTTGCTTTCGCTGCTCATATTCTTGTTAACGGATTCTTCTCTAAAAAAATATCACCTTTATTGTTAAGCACATCGCAAGTATTAGCTGTCGGTATGTTTTCTTCTATTTGCGCCTTTTTGTTTGAAGATTGGGAAAAATTATTTTCAGTAGCACTATGGACGAATTCTTCCTTTTTATTTGCTCTATTTCTAACTTCCTTGTTCGCGACATCCATTGCTTTTTTCATTCAAACATCAGCACAAAAACATACGTCTCCAACGAGAGTAGCAATTATTTTCGCAATGGAGCCCGTTTTCGCTGCCTTAACAGGCGTTCTCGTTGCAAACGAACAACTTTCTATTTCCGCTATTATCGGATGCCTCTGTATTTTCCTAGGCATGGTTTTTGTTGAATTACCTTCTAAAACAAAAAAAGAAGCGCAGGCTGCGTGAAGTTACGCTTGTAACTTCCGCATAAAAGCCTTCGCGCTTTTTTTATCTGTAATCTCTTCTTCTTTCAATCGTTCTAATAACGCAACAAAATAACTGCCATCAAACTGCAATTGATGCTTAATTGTCGCTTCTATTGCTGCGTTTACAATGCCATCAGATGCACCAGTATATCCTTGTCCGAACATAATAAATCCTTGTGCTTCCTCTGATAATTTAAATCCTTTCGTATGTAAGAATGAAAGATAATCTTCTACTGTTTGCATGTTATTCCCACCTACTCAAAAATTCTCCACTTCCTATCATACATGTTTTTATAAGCTATGAGAATGAAATTTCTTTGACAACTTTGTAAATCAATCGTCTACTTCGTTTATAAATGGAGGATTTCTTTACAATATGAAGGAATATGTACAGTGGAACTTATTTCATATTAAAGGGGAGACATGATGAAACAAGCACTATTAATTATCGATGCTCAGCAAGAATTAATGGATGGAAATGAACAAGAAAGTGAAGTTTTTCATAAAACCGAATTATTATCTACATTAAATACAGCCGTGCAAAAAGCAATAGATTCAAATGCCCTTATTGTTTTCGTAAGAGATATTGATGTTGCTTCTGGTAGTGGCGTAGGCTTTGAAGTACATAATCAAATTCAAGTACCTCAGTCTGCAATCCTTATTAATAAAGCAGCAACAAACGCATTCTACAGCACTTCTTTACTTGAATTTTTAAAAGAAGAAAAGATTAACCATATTGTTATCGGCGGATGTAAAACAGAGCATTGTATTGATACTGCTGTGAGGACAGCAACTGTACAAGGCTTTGATGTTACATTAATTAAAAACGGTCATTCCACAACTGATTCTGACGTATTGACTGCAGAACAAATTATCTCTCACCATAATAAAATTCTCCATGGTCATTATAATGTTGATCATTTTTCTATGGTGAGAGATATCGAGGAAGACCTCTTTCAGCCAACTCACGATCAATATCGTGATTAACGAAAAAGAATCCTTCGTCCAGAAGGATTCTTTTTCATCCAAAAATTTGTGCTGCAATGCTATATAACTCATTATTCCTTTTTAATAATTGACCGCTATTTTTCATCATAATTGGTGGTGTATTAACCTTTTTGAAACCGGTAATCTCTAATACTTTCATGAAACCTTTCTTTCCTTCTAGTACATCAATTCTTAATTTATCATTATGCCCTTTTGCTAAATCATGTACAATTCTCATTGCCATCTCATCATTTTTAGCAACAACCGGCCCTATTATTTTATTTTCTGGTGTTTGTATACTTATACCGTATCCTATTACATTTTCTTTTATATCCTTTACAACAACACACTGATCACTTTGCATAATTCTTTTCTTTAAAAACTGTTTTCTATTTGTTCCAAACGCATATTCATCTATTTTTATTATTTTTTCTAAATCACCCTCTTTATAATTCATCATATAATCTTCATTTCTTACACAATAATCATTCGCATCGTACGAGTTACATATGTATTTAGAAACATAACTTACTGCCCTAAATCCTAATTTTTCATATAAAGGTTTCCCTTCATCCGTAGCAATCAGCATAATGGGAGTATGAGCTGATACGCTCTTAATGCATGAATTCGTTATCGCTTTTCCAATCCCTCTCCCCTTATAATCTGGATGTACAATCACCATTCCGATAGACGCTAATTTCTCTCCATATAATATTATTGCCGCGCTAGCAATTAGTTCCTTTCTCTCATTCCAAACACCGTATACAATCCCTGCGTTAAAAATAGTCTCAATTTCTTCTCTGTTATAATCCCACTCAATATAAGAAGATAATGATACAATATCGCCTATTTGTTCTTCCCTAAGACGCTCCACTCTTATTTTCAATCCAGTCATTCTCCATCCCCTTATTTAGACATTTAAATCATTATTACTAAATCAACTTGTACATGTTACCCTTTATTTGTCACACACATATCCTATTTTGACCAAGACTATATTGTAAATGAGGTGACAACATGCCCATTACGAATCGATTTTCTACCACCACTAACGGCGCACTCGCTATTACAGGAAATACTTTAGGCTTAAGTAAAATTAGTAATCAAAACCGTGCTGGTACAATCGGGGCAATTGGTGCATTCGCAACTACGAATACCGCTTTACAAGTACCTACTTTTCCTGCTGGTACAACGTTAAACTATACACAAAATAGTTCTACCGCTATTTTAAATATCCCTGCTGGTAGTACAATTCTTTACGCGGAACTCGTTTGGGGTGGAAACTATTTATCTCGTGATCAAAACATTACGAGTGTATTAGGAAACCCGGTTTCTTTTACAACACCTGTTTCAACATACTCGATTACTCCTTCAGCTGTTACAGCTTCAAATCAAACTTTCGTTTCAAATTCTATTACATTTGGCTTTTACACTCGTTCAGCAGACGTAACCACTCTTATTCAAGCTGGAGGTTCTGGTTCCTATACTACAGGAGCTGTCCCTGGACTTGTAGATCCTATAGATGCTTCTAATGGAACAATTAATTCAGCTGGATGGACGCTTATCGTCGCTTATCAGAACGGGACATTACCCGCAAGAAACTTAACGATTTATGTAGCAGGCAACCGTGTTTCTGCAGAAACTGGTAGTGCCGATGTATCTGTCTCAGGATTTTTAACACCTTCAGGAGGCCCTGTAAGCGGGAGATTATTTTTAAGTTCTACCGAAGGAGATGCTGATTTAACGGGGGATCAAGCTTTATTTGGACCCAATTTCAGTTCATTAAATGCATTATCTGGGCCAAATAATGCTGTAAATAATTTTTTTGGTTCTCAGGTCAATAATGCTGCTGGAAACTTAGATACAACTGGGACATTTGGAACGCGAAATCAAAGTGCCTCTACAGGTACAAACATCTCAGCCGGGAGACAGGGCTGGGACATTACTTCTATTGATATTTCTCCTTATTTAACAAATTCCCAAGTGTCCGCCGCCATCCGTTTAACTACTAACGGAGACGCGTATATGTTAAATACAGTCGGTTTACAAATCAACATAAATTCACCTAACATACAAGCAACGAAAAGCGTAAACAAAAGTGTCGCTGCAATTGGAGATGTCGTCACTTATACCGTTACGATTCCTAATACAGGGCTTCTTCCCGCCAATAACGTTATTTTTATAGATAATCTTCCTACCGGTACTTCCTTTATACCTGGCACTGTAACGGTAGATAACGTACCACAAACAAATGCTAATCCGGCTGCTGGTATATCTCTTGGAACAATTAATAACAGTGCTTCTCGTACAGTAACTTTCCAAGCGACTGTCGTTTCACTTCCAAATCCAAATCCGATTTCTAACACTGCTAATATTACATTTCAATATACACCAATTGCTGGAGGAACAACCTTTAACGGTCTTGCTACAAGCAACTCTGCTGGAACACAAATTAACCTCGCAGATATTAATGGAACAAAATCAGTTAACAAACTTTTTACCGATATTGGCGAAACGCTAACTTACAGTATCGCTTTAGCTAATATAGGAAATATCGCCGCAACGAACGTTATATATACGGATCCGATTCCTAGCGGAACTACTTTCATTCCAGGGAGTGTAACTGTTAATGGTGTTACTCAGGCAGGAGCAAATCCCGCTACTGGTATATCAATTGGATCTATTGCTGCTAATTCTACGACTACTGTTGCATTTCAAGTATTTGTTCCTTCTATTCCCCAAACAAATCCAATATTAAATAGTGGTACAACAACATACCAATACATTCCTGTTCCAAATCAACCGGCAGTAAGTGGGACTGATACAACGAATATTGTCTCCACTCAAGTGAATAACGCTACTGTCACTATGGCAAAAGCAGTAGATAAAAATTTCGCTGATATTGGTGATACACTAACGTACACCGTTTCCTTTACAAGTACAGGTAATACAAATGCGAACAACATTATTTTTACAGACGCTATTCCTACTGGAACGACTTTTGTCCTTAACAGTTTAACAATAGATGGCACAACACAAGTGGGAGCAAATCCCGCTAACGGCGTGAACATTGGATCGATCCCAACTGGTACAACAAAAAACGTTTCATTTCAAGTAGTAGTAAATACAATACCCGCGTCAAATGTCGTATCTAATGGATCAAACGCTTCTTATCAATACATCGTCAACCCTAGCCAATCACCCGTTACAAAAAATATTTCTTCTAATCTCGTTTCCACTCAAATTAATAATGCGAATGTAACATTAACAAAATCAACAAATAAACAATTTGCTACAATTGGCGAAACAATCAGTTATACAATTCTTATTACAAACAGTGGAAATACAGCTGCAACTAACGTGCAATTAACAGATCCACTTCCAAATGGAACAATTTTAACTCCTGGTACTGTAACACTAAACGGCATTTTGCAAAATGTAGATTCTCTCGTTGCTTTACCTATCGGTACAATTCCTGGCGGAGCTACTTTTACACTTTCTTTCCAAGTAACTGTCATCAATATTACCGCCCAAAATCCTATCATTAATAATGCTTTCGTTTCTTATTTATACACTGTAAATCCTAGTCTGCCACCAACTTCAAAAACAGCAAATTCTAATTCTGTTACATCAACAATTAGACTAGCAAACCTTCAAGCTACTAAATCTGTAGATAAAACGTTTGCGGAAGTTGGAGATGTATTAACTTACACCTTCGCTCTTACAAACAATGGGAATGTTACAGCAAACAATGTAGTACTATCCGATTCAATAGCGAACGGGACTTCCTTTGTACCGAACAGTGTTATCGTTAACGGTGTTACTCAGCCGGGCGCAACACCAGCTAGCATCAATATTGGTAGCATCAATGCTAATACTACGATTACAGCTTCATTCCAAGTATTAATCACTAGCATTCCAAACCCAAACCCTATTTCAAATAGTGCCTCCATCTCTTATAACTTTATTGTTGATCCAAACGCTTCGCCTGTAAGTAAGAACACTACTTCAACTACTACATTTACGCAAGTAAACGATGCAAATGTCATTTCAGCCAAAACAGTAGATAAAGGGTTCGCTACTGTAGGAGATGTATTAACTTATACCGTCGTTTTAACGAATGCAGGAAGTGTTTCTGCTGATAGCCCTACTTTCGTAGATACGAATCCAGACGGTACTACCTTTATCCAAAACACTTTCCTTATTAATGGTGTACTCCAAAATAACGCCGATCCAAATGTCGGTGTTCCGTTACCTTCCATTCCTGCGAACGGCTCACTTACCGTCTCTTATCAAGTAACTGTCACCTCTTTACCAACACAAAATCCAACAATAAATTCATCTAGTACACAGTATAGTTTTATTTTAAATCCGGGCGATCCACCAACTATAGAAACATCTTTAAGTAATACTGTAAGTACACAAATTAATGTAGCAAATGTAGTTATTGTCAAACAGGTAGATTTAACTATTGCTGATGTTGGGCAACCAATCACATATACCATTGCCCTAGCTAACCCAGGAAATACTACTGCAAATAATGTTGTTGTTACTGATATACTACCTCCTGGTACGACTCTCGTACCAAATAGTATTTTTATAGGTGGTGCTTTACAGCTAGGTGCGGATCCAAGTGTTGGCCTTCAAGTTGGTACGATTCCAGCAGGCGGAATTACAACAATTGTTTTCCAAATTAGTGCAACCAGTTTACCTTCACCAAATCCAGTTCAAAACAGCGCCGCACTTCAATATAGCTTTATTGCCGATCCAAATTTACCTGCTGTTGTGAGAAATGCTACTAGTAATATAGTAACGACACAAATTAATACTGCTAATATTGTCGCTACGAAACTAACAAGTACAAATTTCGCTGATGTTGGTAATGTCATAACTTATGCAACGATTTTAACGAATAACGGCAATATCCCTGCCTCTAATGTAACGTTTACAGATATCATTCCAGCTGGTACCATCTTCCTTCCTAACACTGTAACGATTAACGGCGTCCCTATAGCTAATGCAAACCCGGCTAATGGCATTTTAATTGGTACGATAGGAGCGAATTCATCACGTACTGTTTCATTTCAAGTTTCTGTACCAACTATTCCTAGTCCAAATCCGATTACGAATCAATCGAGCACTACATTCCAATACACGTACGATGCATCCAAACCAGTTGTAACGCAGATGTTGGCCTCTAACACCGTACAGACAACTATTAATAATGCTACGATTGCCGCTGTGAAATCGGCAGATAAACAGTTTGCTAACGTAAATGATATTATTACGTACACGACTACTTTAACGAATAACGGGAACACACTTGCAACAAATGTAATTTTTACAGATGTAATTCCAAACGGAACATCATTTATCCCTAATAGTGTAACAGTAAATGGAAATACACTCCCTAATACAAATCCAGCAAGTGGAATTGCAATTGATCCAATAAACCCTAATACAAGTGCAACAATCTCATTTCAAATAATAGTAAATTCCATTCCTAATCCAAATCCAATCCCGAACCAAAGCAATACAGCGTACCAATATGTCATAGATCCTAACTTACCTCCAGCATCCGCTAATGCGTTAAGTAACGTAATAACAACTCAAATTAATAACGCTACAATCGTCGCTACGAAGTCAGTAAATACACCGACAGCTGCAATTGGGGATATCGTTACTTATACGATTGCAGTTACGAACACAGGAAATATTACTGCTAGTGCTACAGTTTTAACAGATGGACTCGGCGCAGGCGCTTCATTTGTCCAAAACTCTGTAACTATCAATAATATTCCGCAGCCGGGGTTAGATCCATCACTTGGTATTCACTTAGCAGATATTCCCCCAGGAGATACTGTATTCATTACTTTTCAAGCACAAATTTTAGCGATACCACCTAGTGGCACATTAACAAATAATGCTCTTGTAAATTATGAATATACCGTAAATCCAAACCAATCACCTGCTGTTAATAGTACAATTACAAATACAACGGTTACTCCAATTATTGATGCTACATTAGTTTTAAATAAAAATGCGAGTACAACTTTCGCTACAATTGGTGATACGATTACATTCACTTCATCTGTTACAAACACAGGAAATACTACTGCGAACAACATTGTGTTTACAGATACAATTCCAAATGGTACTGCCTTTGTCCCAAATAGCTTTAAGATAAATGGTGTAACCGTCCCGAATGCAAATCCACAAAACGGTATCAATATTGGTAACTTGAATGCAAATGCATCGATTACACTCAGTTTTCAAGTAAACATTACAACACTACCCAACCCTAATCCAATTCCTAACAAATCATCGCTTCAATATAGCTTTATTGTTGATATAAATGAGCCGCCTGTTTCACGAACAGTTCAATCCAATAAAACCTTTACACAAGTAAATACAGCTTCCGTTATCGCAACAAAAACTGCAAGCAGCGCATTTGCTGCTGTTGGAGATATAATTACGTATACAACTACCCTCACTAATAGCGGAAATACTACCGCAAACACACCTGTTTTTATCGATATATTACCACCCGAACTTTCATTCGTTCCTGATAGTGTACAAATTAACTCCATCCCACAACTTGGATTTAGACCAGATAGCGGAATCTCTTTAGACGCAATTCCAGTTGGAGGAACGATAACAATTAGCTTTCAAGCTATTGTTGGCTCAATACCAGCTACAAATCCAACATTGAACCAATCTAGCACAACATACTCTATCATTGTTGATCCTACCCAGCCGCCGGTGACAGAAACAGCTACAAGTAATCCAACTTTAGTTCAAATTAACGAAGCGATTATTCAAGCAACGAAAAGTGTGGATCGACTATTTTCTGACATCGCACCTGGAAATTCATTTTTAACGTATACTGTTTTATTAGAAAATATAGGGAACACAACTGCTACGAATATCATTTTTACAGATCCGATTCCAAATAATACAATATTTATAGAAGATAGCGTTCGAGTAGGTGGGGTTTTATTTCCTGGAGTAAGTCCAGCGAACGGGATACCAATTGGAGATATTATTGCAGGAGATTTTATAAATGTTACCTTCCGTGTGCAAGTAGTTAGCATCCCAAATCCTATTTTTACAATCGGACCTGGAGGACCAAACTCACCAGTTGTAAACGGTGCTTCTATTGATTATCAATTTATGACAGGACCTAATTTACCACTTGTTTCACGAAATACGACATCTAATTCTGTTTCGACACAAATAAATTCTGGGGAAATTGTGGCAATCAAATCTGTAGATAAAACTTTCGCAACGATTGGCGATACAATTTCTTATACAATTACATTAAGCAACCCTGGAAATGTCACTTCACAAAATATAATTTTCACGGATACTTTACCTGATGGAACGGCATTCATATCTGGCACTCTTACAAACGATTCTGGTACACAGCAAATCGGAAATCCATCTAACGGGATTCAGATTGGAAATATAAACCCAAATGGAACGGCCGTGATTACTCTTAATGTACTTGTTACAAACATTCCAAGTATAAATCCAATTTCTAATTTTAGTTCTGTACAATTTGCACATGTGGTTGATCCTAGCCAACCTGCCGTAACACAAACGAATGTATCTAATTCTGTTTCGACAACAATTAATAGTGCAATATTAACGACCCAAAAAAGCGTTGATAAATCTATCATTTCTGTTGGAGATACGATTACGTATACAACAACTATTACAAATACAGGAAATACGACTGCAACGAATATAACGTTCACGAGCGCAATTCCAGCTAACACTACCTTTATAACAAACTCAGTCAAAATAAATGGGGTTCAGCAATCTGGTGCGCAACCAGCACTTGGAGTAACTATACCAAATATCGCGCCTGGTGAAACAGTAACCGTTACTTTCCAAGCAACTGTTCTTTCTGTTCCCCCTTCAAGTTCAATTATGGGTAGTGACACAATTTTATATTCTTATACTGTCGATCCAAACGGAACTCCTATTACAACTTCTACTTCAACGAATATCGTTACAAACCCGGTACTAGATGCTATGATAACGATGGTGAAATCTATAGATCAAACACTTGTAACACTAGGTGATACCATTACCTATACGACACTTTTGACAAATATCGGTAATACAAACGCTACGAATATTACTTTCACTGATCTTATACCAAATGGTACAACGTTTATTACTGATAGTGTTACAATAGGTGGCATTACACAAATCGGGCTCAATCCTAATACCGGCATAACAATTGGATCAATTGCTCCTAACAGCTCAATATCTATAGTATTTCAAGTTACCGCTACTTCTACACCAGCCCAAAATCCTATTGCCAATTCCGCTACTGCTTCTTACACATTTATCGCTGATCCAAATGCACCAGTTGTTTCAAGAAATGTTACTTCAAACACAACATTTACTACAATTAATACAGCTACCATTCTTTCATCTAAACAAGTTGATAAAGCATTTAGCCACATCGGAGATACACTCACTTATACTGTCACTTTAACAAACAATGGAAATTCATCTGCACAAAATGTTATTTTCACAGATACTATGCCGAGCGGAACTACATTTATTGCAAACACATTTTCCATTAATGGAGTTTCTCAAAGTGGTGCGAATCCAGTAAACGGTGTAAATATTGGACCGATAACAGCGGGGGCTACAGTAAATGTTTCCTTCCAAGTAAACGTGATCTCATTACCAACCGAAAACCCAATGGTAAATTTCTCATCAACATCTTATCAATTAATCTCACCGCCTGATACAGAAACTTCAATTAGCAATCCTGTTTCAACGCAAATTAAAGAAGCCATATTATCTATGACGAAGAATGAAAGTGCATCCTTTGCAGATATCGGGCAAACTGCCTTTTATACTACTTCTATTTCCAATATAGGAAATACGGATGCAACTAATATAGTATTCACAGATGTATTACCAAGTGGACTCACATTTGTTCCTAACACATTAACCGTCGATGGCGTTTTACAACCTAACGCGAATCCAAATACAGGTGTATTACTTGCAGCACTTCCACCAAATGAAATATATAGTATCGTCTTTCAAGTTACAGTTAGCAGCATTCCACCTATTAATCCAGCACCGAATACAGCATCAACGACATATGAGTTTACTGTTGATCCTGTTAACCCTCCAGTGTCGAGTTCAGCTACTTCCAACACTACGCTTCTTCAAATAAATAATGCAAATATTATAAGTACAAAAACGGCAGATCTTACCTTTGCGGATGTTAGTAATACAATAACATTTACACTTAACCTCCCTAATACCGGGAATGTGGCTGCAACTGATGTTACCGTCATCGATATACTTGATAGCAATTTAAGTTTCGTTCCAAATAGTTTCACAGTTAATGGGCAAACCATTCCAAATGCTGATTTATCTACTGGTGTAAATATCGGTTCCATTAATGGTGGTAATACGGCAATTGTCACATTCCAAGCAACTGTTACTACACTTCCTACACTTAATCCTATTTCTAATTCTGCTTCTATCACATATCATTATGTCGTTGACCCTAGCCAGCCATCTATTACAACTTCTAATCAATCTAATACAACAACCACACAAATTAATAGCGCTATCCTTACTGCACAAAAAAATTCAAATGTATCTACGGTTGACATTGGGCAAGATATTGTCTACTCCGTTACAATTACAAATAGCGGAAATGTTAGTGCAACAAATGTTATTTTTACCGATCTTATTCCAGATGGAACTTCATTTGAACCGAATAGTTTTACACTTAACGGAACTAGCATCCCAACTGCAGATATCGTTACAGGGGTTCCAATTGGTGATATCGCGCCAAACCAATCTGTCATTGTGGCATTTAATATTATCGCAGATGAAATCCCGCCTATAAATCCAATTACCAATCAAGCTAGCGTTAACTTTCAACATATCGTTAATCCGGCTAATCCACCAGTTTCAAAAAATATTACTTCTACTACTGTTTCAACAAAAATCGAAAGTGCAATTTTAAACACGATTAAAATCGGAGATAAAGCTTTTGCAACGATTGGTGATACGATTACGTATACAACTACGATTACGAATACAGGAAATATTCCAGCTAACAACGTTGTTTTCTCAGACCCTTTACCTTCATGGACACAATTTGTTACAGGATCAGTTGTTGTTGACGGTACTTCATTACCATCCGCTTCTATCATTGATGGTGTTAGCATAAATACAGTCAATCCAGATCAAACTGTAACAATCATATTCCAAGTTCAAATTGTAAGCAATCCGACAACATTCACTCCTGAACTCCAAAACTTAGGATTTGTGAACTTCCAATATAACGTAGGCAATGCATTACAGGCTCAGCCTGGCAACGTGGAAACGAACGTCTTCGTTACTTCTATTCATTCAGCAATACTTTCAGCTGTAAAAACTGCTAGTACAGCCTTTGCAAATATTGGCGACACAATCACTTATACCGTTTTAATTCAAAATAGCGGCAATACAAATGCTACGAATGTAAATTTCTCAGACCTCATTCCAGCAGGAACGACCTTTGTTGAAAATAGTTTTACTGTAAATGGAAATACCATTCCAGGTGCCAATCCAAATAGTGGAGTTACTATCGGGACCGTTAGCGCGGGTAGTTCCTTAACTGTTACTTTCCAAGTCATAGTTACATCTACCCCACCTTCAAATCCAATTACAAACGTTGCATCTATTCAATATGCATTCATCGTTGATCCGGCGGCTCCTCCTGTTACCGGCACAATAACTTCTAATAGCGCTTCAACACAAATTAATAACGCGACTGTTACAACTATTTTAGAGGCAAATCGAACAATCGTATCTACCTTAGATATCATTACGTATACAGCAACATTAACGAATACTGGGAACTTCCCTGCAAACTCTGTATTACTCATTAACGGTGTTCCTGAAGGGGCATTATTTGTTCCAAATAGTGTCACGCTTAACGGGATTTCACTTCCAGATGCAAGTCCAACTCTCGGTATTCCAGTTGGTATTATCGCACCAGGTGATTCTGCTACGATTACGTTCCAATTTCTTGCAAACTCTATTCCACCGCAAGGAGCAATTATAAATCAAGCACTTACAAGTTACACGTATATTGTCGATCCGAGTCAACCTCCAGTTACAGCAACCTCCTCATCTAATACGGTTAGTACAGCTGTCGTTGATGCATCGCTGTCTGTAATTAAAAATACAGATTCTCTCGTACAATCTACTAACGGTACAATCACTTACACTGTAGTCGTTCAAAATAACGGGAATACAACTGCAAATACAGTTACTTTAACAGATTTGGTCCCAGAAGGAACTGCATTTATTCCGAATAGCGTAACCATTAATGGCGTTTCAGCTCCAGGTGCCGATCCAAACGTAGGGATACCATTAAACTCCATAGCGCCTTCAGACATTATCACCATAACATTCCAAGTGATCGTTCAATCCATTCCAAGCGTGAATCCAATTTCTAATATAGCCCGTATTGCCTATACTTTTATCGCCGATCCAACCGCTCCTATCATCTCTCGAACAATAACGTCTAATCCAGCAGTCACACAAATTTCGGATGCGAATGTTCTTTCATTAAAAGCAGTCAATGCACAACAAGCAACAACAGGTGATATTTTGACCTATACGATAACACTAGAAAATACCGGAAATATTCCAGCTACTAATCTTTTATTTTCAGATACGATTCCAGAAGGGACTACATTCGTAGAAAATAGTTTTACACTTAACGGAACAGCTATACTTGGTGCAAATCCAAATGCAGGTGTTACTTTGCCTAACCTAGCAGCAAACGCTACTCACCTTATTTCGTTCCAAATTCTTATTAACGATCCATTCTCGCAACAATCGATTACAAATCAATCCAATACAACATATACAATTCAACCAGATCCAGGGCAACCGCCTATTACGGAAACATCTACTAGTAATATCGTCATTACAAATTTCGTGCAAGCACAATTAACAATTACAAAAACATCCAATCCAACAACTGTAGATATTGGTGGAACGATACTTTATATTTCTGAAGTGAAAAACATCGGCAATGTTGACGCAATAAATATTATTTTTACAGATTCGATTCCAGCTGGGACTACATTCGTTCCCGACAGTGTCACAATTAACGGTGTACTTCAGCCTGATACAAATCCAGAAAACGGAATATCAATTGGAACGATCCCATCAAATAGTTCCAAAACAATACTATTTCAAGTACAAACAAACAATCCACCTACTGAAACCGAAATTGTAAATCAATCTTCAGCAACGTACCAATATGTAAGCATTCCTACAGCTCCCCCAGTGAATCGCTCTGCAACTTCTAATATCGTTACAACATCACTTCAAAATGCAAATATTATTTCTGTTAAGCAGGCAGATGTTACTTTCGTATCCATCGGGCAAAATATTACCTACACAAATACACTACAAAATATAGGAACTGTTCCGGCTAACAATACATTGTTCATTGACAATATTCCAGAAGGTACTATATTCATTGAAGATAGCTTATCAATAAATAATGTCATTCAGCCTGGTGCGAACCCTGAAAATGGAATAACTCTTGGCACGATACAACCAGATGAAACAGTCACTATTTCATTCCAAGTACAACTTACAAGTATACCTCCTGGCAATACAGTCATTAACATTTCAGACACTTCGTATGAATACCAAATTGAGCCTAGTTCTCCAATTATTCAGCGTAGATCGTTATCAAATGCAGTAACTACTGAAGTCCGTACAGCCAATGTTAGTGCACTTAAATCTGCTAACAGATCTATTACACGCATAGGTCAAATCATCACATATACAGTCGCCGTTACAAACGCTGGTACAGTACCTATTACAAATACTCTCCTAATTGACGCAATTTCTGCTGGCACCACATTCATTCCAAATAGCATTCTTGTAGATGGTATACCAAGACCTAACGAGAATCCAATTACCGGAATCACCCTTAATATTCTCCTCCCAAACAATACAATTATCGTTACATTCCAAGTAAATGTAGTCTCTATACCTCCTCAAAATAACATTAATAATATCGCCGTCATCCACTATGAGTATCAGCCGGACCCAAGCTTACCACCAATTTCAGAAACGACATCTTCCAATACTACAAATATACAATTTATTGATGCTATTCTTATCGCTACAAAATCTGCTAATACAATATTAGCTAATATTGATGAAACTATTGAATATACAGTACTCATTCAAAATAACGGATCCACTACAACTAACTCCATCTTTTTTACAGATACGATAGAAGATGGAGCAGTCTTTATTCCAGGAAGTGTAATAGTTAACAACACGGTACTTCCTGCAGCAGATCCAAATATCGGTTTTTCTATTCCTAATATTGCGTCAAGTCAAGCGACTACAATAACGTTCCAAGTTTCCGTTACGAATTTACCTGCTATAAACCCAACACCTAATACTGCAAACATCGTCTACGACTTTATTTTCAACCCTGATTTTGCACCAATTCAAAAATCGACTAATTCCAACACTACTTTCGTTCAAATTAATGATGCTGATATCGTTTCACTTAAAACTGTTGATTTGACTTCTGTAACAATTGGTGACATTTTAACTTATACAACAACTTTAACGAATACAGGGAATACAGATGCCACTGCTGTTGTATTTACAGACAATATTCCTGGTGGAACTACCTTTATTGACGGTAGCGTTTTAGTAAATAACATTCCGCAGCTTAACGCCAATCCAAGTACCGGTATACTTGTAGGAACGATTGCTCCTAACATTTCTATCCCAGTCACATTTTCTGTTACCGTCATAGCGCTTCCAGCTAGCGGCCATGTTCAAAATCAATCAACTTCTCGTTATACGATAAATGGAGAAGAACAAATATCGACTAGTAATATTACCTTCACTGAAGTTATTACTGCTACTGTAGTCGTAACAAAAACAACGCCTATCCAATACGCTGACCTACAAACGATTATCCCTTACACAATTTCCATCACAAACAATGGGAATATACAAGTAGAAAACATTATCGTGACAGATATCATCCCAGCAAATACGAACTTTATAGAGAACAGTGTTATTGTGAATGGCGACGCTCGTCCAAATGACAATCCACTTAGCGGGATACAAATTGAGAACATTCCGCCTAATACAACAGCAACTATTCTATTCCAAGTACGAGTTACTTCGATTCCACAAACAAATCCAATCTCTAACACGAGTACAATTGAATTTCAATACACGTTACCAGATCGACCACCTATTACCGAAACTATTATTTCATCAGCTGCCGTAACAGAAATTAATCACGCGACTTTAAATAGTAATAAAGCTGTTGACCTTGCATTTGCAACTGTCGGTGATACGTTAACGTATACGATTACACTCAATCAAACTGGTAATGTTGCAGTAAATGATGTAATCATTCAAGATATGATTCCTCAAGGTACCACATTTATAGAAAATAGCGTTATTGTAAACGGAGAAACTCTTCCGGGAGTTAATCCAGTAAGTGGCATACCAATTGGTACTATAATTGTAGATGGAGACGCTATCGCTTCATTCCAAGTAACTGTGACTTCTATTCCAATACAAAACGAACTCAACAACCAAGCAATCACTACTTTTAACTATATAGTCAACCCAAATAACGTACCTGTTACAAATACGACTACAACAAATACTGTTACAACAACCGTACAAAATGATAATGTCATTGCGATTAAAGCTGTTGATTTCACGAGTGCCTTACCTGGTCAAACTTTAACGTATACCATTACGATTACTAATAATGGTAACATCACTATTGAGGACCTTCTTCTAGTAGACATAGCGCCAGTAGATACGACATTTGTTATTGGTAGTGTTACGATTAACGGAATCAATCAACCTAATGCGAATCCTGAAAATGGTATTACGTTAGGAAATTTTGCTCCAAATGAATCTGTTATTATTACATTCCAAGTGACAATATCTTCTTCTACTCTCCAATCTACAATCAATAACGATGCTACTATTTCTTATACGCCTATTGTCGGTCCAATCGAACCTCCTATTACGATTACAAGGCAAATAAATACCGTTACAAAGCAAACAAATACTGTTACAACAATAATAGTTGATCCAATGGTTAGTATTGAAAAAACAGCCGATAAATCTATCGTGGCGACAGGGGACATCATAACTTTCACGTTAGAGGTGATAAATCATTCACCAATTCCTACAATCAGTACTTCCGTCCTAGATATAATTCCAGCCGGTACAACATTTATAGAAAACAGCGTATCAATTAACGGTACTCAAGTTCCAAATATCCGTCCAGACACTGGTATGAATATCGGCTCTTTACCTGCAGATGGAGTAGCAACGATAACATTTAAAGTTCTCGTCACTTCTATTCCTTCAAACAGTACAATTATAAATTCTGCATCAGTTACAGCCGCTTTCCAATTGACACCACAGGCTCCGATTATTACTTTCGTTGTTAATTCAAATATTGTTCGTATACCAGTTCAATTTGTAACTGCGACAGTCACGAAAAACGCTTCCGTCAGCTCAGCTTATTTCAATCAATATTTTGATTACACGGTGCGTATTACAAATACTTCTGAAATTTCACTCTTAAATATTTCGTTACAGGATACTATTCCAGTAGGTTTACAGTTTATGAACGGCACTGTCTCCATTAACGGAGAACGCTCTCCACTAGCGAATCCGAATATTGGTTTCCTAGTCGCTACTAATTTGGAGCCAAACGAAACAATTATTGTGTTATTCACAGTACAAGTAATAAGTCCACCTGTTACTAATGAATTTAAAAATACAGCTAATATTTCGTTACAACTTCAAGTCTCGCCTACCGATCCACCAATTACAGTAACTGTTTTAAGTAACGAAAACATTGTCACCTTTGTTCCAGAAAATCCGGATGAAACACTTCCAAATTTCAATTGCTTCTTTGACGGTGAACACTTCATACGGATCACTCCTCGAAATGTAAGAAATCACCTTTGGACTTGGATTTGGTGGGATTAATTAAAACAAAAAAGAGATTGTAATTTGGTTTCAACCAAATTACAATCTCTTTTTCATTACTTTTATCGTGCTACCCAATAACTCGTCCAAGCATTGACAACCAATCATCATCTCAAGTTATTTTCGTCGTAATAAGTTGGCCAGCTTCATTCATAGTAACTTTCCATTTCGCTCCACTAGCAGTCTTCATAACGATACCTTTACTTGCTTCTATTTCAATATCTCCAAACATTCTTCCGCCAGTTGTCGCTAACCAAGCATTCCCATTTTCCATCGACGATCTTGCAAACATACGATTGATCCGAAAACGCTTATGATCTTGAGCGTAACCACTCAGTGTTATTCTTACTTTATATAGTTGAGTCGCCTTCATATTCGATATAATTGTATCCCCTACATTTAATGGTACATCTAATGCAACCACCCAATTTCCAGTTGCACTTAATGCATATTCAATTTTAATTTTCTTCGGACTCTCTCCCCACCCAAAATACATTCCAAAACAATTTAACATTTTGATTGGATTTTTCGTAAAATCTAGTTCAATGACAACTGGATTGCTATCTGGAACATCAATATAATTTACACTTTGTTCATCTATTAAATTAAAGCAATTTGCGAGACTTCCCCCATACGGTACTTTCCCACTTACTTGTTTAACAGTATATTTCTGCTGAGCGTTTACTAAAATATCATCTTGATTCCCTATTAAATGTGGTTTATTTAACGTAATCGGTAATTGAATTCGAAGAGATTCTTCATAGGTAGACTTGCAAACATTGTATTGCCCTTTATCTACAATAGTTGTGGAAAGTAAATTTGAAAAAAGGTAGTTACGATGAGAATTAGAAGAAAATTCAATGACAATCGGTTCGCTACTCATCCGGTACGTATCCCAAATCATACAATCAAATGTATTATAGGCACCCGTACAACGAATGACTTTTTTCGTTTGCTGTCTACATTGCACTTGAATATCATGAAACGTATTTCCTGAACTTTCATTTGGTAAATCACTATTTCCATCAACTTCTATCCCATACTGACATCCATCAATAAATATAGATTGAAATACATTTGCGTTAATCCAGCAAGGTGTATTGATATCATCTATATATTCTGTCTTCAAGTGTATAGCAGTTTGAAAGTTTTTAATTTGAATAAAGTTAACTTGAAAGAAACTAATATAATCCCATGCTTTTTGACAATAAAAGTGTATAGCTTTACCTTTATATGACGACGTTGCATTTATTATATTTATATTTGATATAAGAGAGTGATTAGGAACTTCTATTTGTTGTGAACCGGAAACATAAATAACAGAAGATTGAAATACTGGATTAATAACTTGAACTGTACCACCTGTTATAGACGCATTTTGTTGCAATTCAAACGCATTAAAATCTCCATCGATTTGCACCGTAACAGTAGGATCTAGCTCTAACCTTACATTTGATTTAATAACAACCGGCTTTCCAATTTTGTACGTATTTACCCCTGTAATTCTAACCGTAGAAATTTGATTCGCTACACAATAATTTATAGCTTGCTGAATTGCTAATGAACTATCATTTCCCGAGTTCGGAACTGCTCCAAAACAGTCAATATGAACGCTATTTTCTGGTGCACAATCTTCTTGGGAAGAAATATATTCTGACAAAATAAATTCACTCCTCATATTACCTTTTTCATATAATATGTGAGTTTTCTCTTAAAAGTTTCTATAATAAAAAAAACAAACGACTTCGACAGTCATTTGTTTAATTCATATATATCTTTCGTTTCTTCTATCATTTTAAATAACGAGAAATTTCTTTCCGCTTTTTCTCGCGCTTTCTCTCTCATATCATTCACCTTTTCTTCATTTCCATGTAATTTCTCCAGTACATCTGCGAATTTAGATTCGCAATATTCACGTATCAACACACCTGATTCTCCGTCTATTACTGCTTCATTTATGCCACCAACATCTATTGAAACAATTGGTGTTCCTGTAGCCATTGCTTCAATTACTACCATTGGAAATACTTCGCGAAAAGATAATAAAAGTAAGACATCCATATTCCCTATAAACCTATGCGGCTCGGAAATATTCCCTAACATCTTTACACTTTGCTGCAATCCATACTTTTCTATTTCTTTCATAATAGATTCTTTCTCTGGCCCATCACCAGCAATATAAAACTTAAAATCATTTCTCTCTTTCAACACATTTGCAATTTTTACAAATAGTTGATGGTTTTTCTCCTTGGATAGTCTAGCTAATATCCCTATTTTATAAATAGATTCTTTCTTTTTCTGCTGGAATAAAAACTCTTCTATATCAACACCGTTATAAATGGTCTTTATTTTCTCTTCTGCTACATGCATTGAAATTAAATTATTCTTTTCAAACTCACTTACTGTAATAATATTGTTCACATATTCATTCATAAAATAACGAAAAAGAATTGGCATTTTCCTTTCTAATATTGTTACATTATGTTTCGTATACACAATTTTCATCTTTTTTTTCATAAATTTTTGAAGTAGAAAAGCATATAATACCATTCGCAAACTATTTGCATGTATAAGTTCTATCTTTCGTTTACAAATTTCGTTTCGTAAGTAATAAAGATTTCTCAAATGATTCCATCGACTCAGTAACATAAAATTTTCTTTTCTAGTAAGAGATTCATATAGTTCTCCATCACCTGCAGCTGTATAAACCTTAAAATCCTCATAACGCAAATTGCTTTCCAATTTACAGAAATAATTTTCGGCTCCACCAGTTATCAATTTATCTGTCATCAACAGTATATTCATAATTGCGTCTTCCCAACTACATTGATTTTATTTTTTCTATAGGCATGATAAGCATACTTACTAAAATAGTAAAAAATTTGCACTGCATTAAGACATTTTTGCTCCCTTAATAATTTCCAATACCGAAAAGCTGCTCTCATTTTATTTCTTGAAACAGAATTTGCAACAATTCGATACTTCGCTAACACTTGCTGTATCCCTTTCGCTTCATGCCCTTCATGTAATAAGTACAACCATAACGCTGTATCTTCTGGCTGTACACTAGGCATTTCAATATGCGGAATTTTTTCACGATCAATCATTACTGTTAAACAACCGATAATTGTATTCCCTGCCAAATAGTGATAGTCAACAGATTTTGGTACATTCACTTCTCGATTTAGTTCATTACCGTTTTCATCTATTAAACTATACGATGCATATGAAAAGGCCACATTCATTTCTTCCATAAATATCAATTGCGCCTCCAATTTATTTGGTAACCAAATGTCGTCACTATCTAAAAAAGCAATATACCTTCCTCGTGCTTCTTTAATTGCTAAATTCCGAGCTTTAGCAGCACCAACATTTTCTTTTAATGATAATAACCTAATACGCGAGTCTCCTTCTATTATCTCTTTAATTTTTGCAAGAGATTGGTCAGTTGACGCGTCATCAACGATAATCATTTCCCAATTTTCATATGATTGATTCTGTACAGATAAAATCGTCTCACCTATAAATCGTATACTATTATAAGAAGGTGTTATTATGGAAACATGAGGCGCCTTATTATGTGCTAATAGACATTTTACCATCTATCTTTCCCCTTCCTTCATAGATTGAAATGTACTTCACAACAATTGCTAAAAATAAAAAGAACGCTTCGTTAATAATGAGTGACAATGACATCATCTGAAATAAAAATGCAACCATAGTCAATAAAAGATACGGTTTTTCACGAAATAAAGTATACTGCGTTAACTTGAACATTAATATAATTAAAAACGCGCTATATAAAAGAAAACCAATTGTACCCGATTCAGACAAAATTTCTAAAAATGTATTGTGCACATATAATTTTTCATTAAATTGAAACTCATAATAATTCGAAAAATTAAACGCACCGATTCCGATATATGGATTGGATATATAATATTTAAAAGCAGCTTCCCATAATGTAAATCTACCACTCCCATTATCGTGCGAAAAATCAGAGATTCGTTTATTCAATATGTCATCTAATTGACCACCCATGACACTATTCGATAAGCTAAAAATTACTACACTAAACAATAGTAAACTCATCATTATTTTTATTTTTTTTGCAAAACTAGAAGTACATACATATACAAAAACGACAAGCACAAGTGCTAATATACCTCCCCTTGAAAAAGTTAATAAACTCGTCGTAACACATAAAATCAATCCTATAATGTTCGTCATATTATGTAAATTTGTCATATAATACATAAAAAATATTGTATTATAAAAAATAAAAATGTTAGGATCATCTAGCAATCCAATTAACCTTGGATATCCTCTATCAACTAATAGTCCGGCAAAAATTTCTCTCTCTTCTCCACCGTATAATCCAAAGTGCTGTAAACCGACTATATAAAGTATTAGGCTTACAATATTAAATAATAATCCAACATAGACAATGGATGATTCAAGTGGTGCTATTTCAACATTTCCTAATAAATTTCTCATGATAAAATAGCACCCTAAAACAAGTAGCACGCCAAAAATCATACGAATACTAGCATTTAAATATATAGAAAGAATTCCACTCAAACAATAGATGAAATAAAATAGTAAGAATACAACTTCATGAAAATATAGCTTTTGAATATGAAATTTTTTAATTGTTAAACAAAAATATATGACTAAAAAAATCATATATATCTTCAACGAAAATCCAATATATATGTTGTATTTACTTAACATAACAAATAATATTAGAAGCATAATCCATTTCATCGATATTTTCACATTATTTTCCATAGGCTATATCCCCTGTTTCGTAATATAATCCTTTTTGCGTGTTTTTCTTATAAGCGAAAGAAGAAGTTTTTTCAGCTCATAATCATATAGGAATATCCCAACTACTACGATTAACGTATTAAGAACGAGCGCAATGAAATAATATGTATGCAATATATATTGCACTCCAATAAAGGTTACGCCAAAATAAATTGTATAAGGCATGACAATTTGGAATACAATTTTTTTCTTCACTACACTTACTGCTATATACCCAACTAAAGCTACAATTTCAAATAAAACCATAGCATATGCTGCTCCTATTACTCCACCAATACTACTAAAACTATAAAGCATAATCCCACCTACCACTAATGCTATACATTGCACAACAGTTCTTTTATTTTGACGTCCACTCGTTGTTAAGCCGTCAGCTATAGCAATATTTAAACTTTGTAGCACAATGAGAAAGGATAATATTTGGAGTGGCTCTACTGCATTGCTCCATTCCTCATAAAAAAATATAGAAATAAAGTATGGTGCTAAATGATATAAACCGATTGTCATACAGACTCCCACAATCGCCATTGATTTTATTTGAAGTAAGTTTAATTTCGTATGCTCTTCTAAATTTTTTTGATTATAATGCTTAAAAAGCACTGGGTAAAACGCACCTGCAATTACCCCTGGCACTTGATATAAAGCTGCTGGCATCCGGTACGCCACTGCAAAAACACCGACCATACTTAGTGGCAATGTATAGTTAAGTAAGATAGGCGCTAATTGCGGGGTGCTCATTATTAAAAAACCGCTAATAATAAAAGGTGTTAATTGCCAAAATAATGCTTTATGGATTACGACTTTCATATTCATTTTCGTCTTTTTTCTCATGATATATATGCTGAACAAACCACCGATCATATACCCAAAAGCATATAAACGAGCTGTTACATACACCGGTAACTCTCCGAAAATACAAAAACATGTAATGATGATAACAACTGACGCTGATACAACTTTAATAAGTGCTATATACTTCATTCGTTCCATCAACTGAAAGTAGGCAATCCCTATATTTTGGAAAGTTAATCCTATTAACATGAAAAACATTACGTTTATCATCATGTAAATTACATTTCTATCCGCATACATATAATGAATAGCAATATAACCGATTATAGAAATAAAAATAAGTAGGATCATCCTTATTTTTATATACGACGATAAAATCTTCCCTAAGTCTACTCCATCTTTTGCCCCTTCTCGAAGAAACGTGTTAGTAAGTCCTAAATCTGTGAAAAATAACATAACAAACGTCACTGCTATGGCAACACTAAACATTCCATAATGTTGTGCATTAAAAAAATTTGCTAAAGCAATTAAACTTACAGCCTGAAAAAGATTAGCTAAAATCGTGCTATAAAATAGATGGATAATATTATTTAAAATAGATTTACCCATACCTGCTCTCCTTTGCAAGCAACCTAGCCTACTTACATATATTTATCTTGCACCATTACCGTTCAATACAATTAAAACAGTTTTACATAAAATACGAATATCCATCCTGATCGTTTTCATTTCAATATACTCTATGTCCAACTTCAATTTTTCTTTTGCATCAAGATTATACCCTCCATTTATTTGTGCCCATCCTGTTAACCCTGGTTTCACGATTAAGCGGTCTTTGAATTCTGGAATATACGTATCAAATTGTTTATAAAAATACTCTCTCTCTGGTCTAGGTCCCACAAAAGACATATCACCTTTTAAAATATTTAAAAGTTGCGGTAACTCATCAATTCTCGTTTTTCTTATAAATGATCCAACTTTAGTAATTCTTGAATCATTTTCATCTGCCCATTGTGGTCCATTTATTTCAGCCTCTTTTACCATCGACCTTAATTTAAATACATTAAATTTCTTCCCATTAATACCTAAACGTTCTTGAAAATAGATTGGAGCTCCTGCTGTTTCGAAAGCAATCATAATACAAAAGAACAACATAATTGGTAGCGTTACTAGTAACAATATGAGTGAAAATGTAATATCAAACAAGCGCTTTATACTTCGATTCAAAATACTGGTCTTTTCTTGGGCCGGAATCGCATACAACTTGGCTTGATTTGTTTCACGAATCATAGTTCGTTACCCCCACATTCAAGAATATAAAACTATACCCATTAATTCACATTCTTTCTTTTTTATATCAGTTATTGCTTTTTGCACGGTACGTAGGGAATCTTTTCGCTTTTTGACTGCTAAGATCACTCCATCGCATTTCCCTGCACTAATGTGCGTAACAGGAAGCTCAAATACTTCAGAAGAATACAAGAGAATATAATCAAAATCTTCTCTCCACTTCGCAATTGCACGATCAAATTCATCCATAGAAACTAAAGTCGTTCCGGTGTGTACTGTTTTTTTGGCAGGAATACAATATAAGTATTTAGATAAATTACTAGAAAAAGACTCATAACTACAGGTGAAATCGCTTATTATATCATTCACTGTTTTCGTATGATTACTTTGTAATAGTAGATGTAGTTTAGGATCAGAAAAATTCACATCGATAAGTAACACCTTTTTTTTCATTTCTGCAAACACTAGCCCTATATTTACTATAAGCTGAGCAACAACGCCTCTATCCTTCGTTGAAATAACTGTGAATACTTGTTTTCCTGTTTTTTTCAACTCGTGATATACAGTATAAAACTGCTCTTTCATTAGAGCATCATGCGGATTAAATAGAAGCTGTTTCTTTGTTTTAAACATCGACATGTTCACCTCGATATATAGCTGATTGCGGATCAACTTCTGTAGATTCCTTTTTTCTTTTCGGTTCCATATTTATGTGACCAATTACAGGAACTGTTGTTATCTTCTCTAAATCCTGTTCCACGTATATACGTTCATCAAAATAATCTCGAAATACGGCTAAACCTATACCAACAAAAAAACTAACAATTAAAGAGATAGGAATGATAAGTTGAATTTTCGGAAACAACTTTTCAGCTTTTTCCTGTAACTCAGGATCAGTTAATATTTTTACCCCCTGCACATTCGTATACTGTTGAAAGCTTTTTTGAGATTGTTCTGCCAATGACTTTACAATTTCTTTTACGATTATAGGATCCGAATCTTTTACTGTAACAGTAACAATTTGTGAGTTGTCCATATTCACCACTGAAATTTTTTGTGCTAGTTCATGACTTGATTGCTCTAATTTCAAAGTTTTTTTCACTGTTGAAATAATGAGTGGACTTTTTAATATATCAACATAAGATGTTACCAGTTGCTTATTTTCCTGTGTTTTATTTGTTGAATTTTCCTTATTAAACTCATCTAAATTCCCAACGAGAATTTGTGTTGAATATTGATATGAAGGCTTTAATACGTACATAGAGATAAGAATTAGAGAAACAGTTAAACAGCACATCGTCAAAATAATTGTTACTATCCTTCTTTTCAATAACTGTTGAAAATCCTTCATACTAATTTCTTGCTTCAATTATTTCACCGCCTTTGTCTGATTCATATTCTGAACATCATTCTTTACAGATAACCCTTTCTTCTTTCTATTCGCTTGCTTTGTTACATACTTTCCGACTCTGAATGCAAATTTTTCTACAAATATATACGAAAGCATCGCAAGTATAAACGAAAAAACGAGTGAAAAAATTAAAATAATAGGCAACGGCAATATTTCATGAAGCATGTATATAAGGGAAAATAACGATATGATATGGTATAAATAAAGACTGTAAGAAATCTTCCCCAAATATAACAAGTATTTATTACGCAACAACGATGACAAAGTTGATACTGATAGACTTAATATGACAAATAAACATGCACTTATCGCTACTACGTAGTCTCGCAATATAAAATTATTGAGCACTTTAATTTCTCCGATAAGCCCTTCATACATATAAAGTAAAATCGCTAATAAAAACCATGCAATTTTCTCATTTTTAGTACGATTACTATAAAAAATTATTACATTATTTTTATACTTCGCAACTAGTGCTCCTAGTAAAAATAGCACCGTGTAATGTGGTGTTAACATATAGCTTGTTAATGTTAAACTCGAGCGAAATAAAAATAATATCGCAACAGAGCATATACTAAAACTAAACAATGTCAATAACGAATCCCTCAACGTTTTTCTTAAACAAACCATCAAAACTAACGGGAAAATGATTGATATTCGCATTTCATGAACAAGTGACCAAATTACGCCGTTATATGCATCTGTATTATATTTCCCAACCAATAATATATGCTGCACGATTAGGCTTAAAGAACTTTCAATCGTCCATGAGCGATTAAACCATTCACTTAAATGAGAAATTCCATATTCACTCATTGTAGTTTGGCATAAAATAGCTATAAGTATCGCTACGATATATGGAATATAAATTCTTCATATACGCTTTACAAGGAATGACCTATAGCTATCATATTTTTTTTGAATAGATTCATACAAAACAAATCCACTCAAAACAAAAAAGATAATAACAGATTCGTTACCACTACTAAAAACAAGACGAGCAGGTGTTTCTTTTAATAGATACATAACAAATGGTTTATTATCTTCATAACTGTAATTTTGAAATACTGAAAAAATCATTAAATGATGGCCAATCATTACTACTAATGAAGAAATCCCTCTAATTGAATCCAGTTCTTCATACCTATTCATCGCTTTATATCAACTCCTAATGAAATGATAATAATCATTTCAAAGCGACACCATTATTCATATTCCTCTCCTTTCTTTTCATTCCAATTTTTCATATTAAAATGATTTATAGCGTAATTTTTAATGTATTGTAACATTTTTTGTAATATTATGAATAGTCAATCCCTTTAATTGGTATATACCAATTTCAACCTCGAAAAATGAAAAAGATTGCTAGAAAAGCACTATAAAAATATCTTGTATATTTACAAAATTAAAGATAGGAATAGCATTTTTTCCAATATAAAATAAAAAAGATAGCCTTTATAGGCTATCTTTTTTATTTTATTTAATTACTAGCACCACTATATGCTACATGTCGTTTCTCAATTCGTTCCTCAATTTCTTTCATATTTTCTTTATTATTTAATAGTGATTGTTTATTTTCAATTAATAATTGTTTAAAAGATTTTCTCACTTTTTTTCTCATTTTCATTGTCCTCCTTGGGGGATGATTTATATAAAAGATAAAGAATTATCTGGTTGTTCTTATAATAATTGATTGTTGTGAATTCCATTTGAACTTCATATGGAAATTCCGTTTATTTTCTGACAACTTTGTGAACACTCAAAAAAGAGTCTCCTAAAACAATTTTATAGTCGTTTCATTCAATTACATAAATCGCCATTTGCATCATCTTATATCAATTTACCTTGTCGAAATATTTATATATTTTAAGCTGCATTCCATATACTTTCATCTACTAAAATTCTTTTTTTCAAAATAAAAAAGAAGGTGTCACCTAGTCTAAGTTCGACTTATGCAACATCCTTCTTTCCAAACTATTTACAGCATATTGATTAACATTTCAGGTCTTCCCCAATTCATTTCTTCACAAACGAATCGTAATTTTTCTTCATCTATTGTGTGTAATCCTTCTTCTAGTGAACAGGAAATAGGAACTTCACAATGAATTTGCGCTAATTGTAATGAAATATTTAAATTCTCTAAATCACTTTCGATCTTCGTACGTTGCGCTTTCGTTAATGATGCCACATTTTCTAGTACAGTTGCTACTGTACCATGTTCTTGAATAAGCTTATACGCTGTTTTTTCACCGATACCTTTTACACCTGGGTAATTATCGCTCGTATCTCCCATGAAAGCTTTCGCATGCACGATTTGCCACGGTTCTACACCTTTTTCTTCCATAATTTTCTCTGGTGTGTAATACTCGTAATTTCCAATTCCTTTGCGCAGAAGCATAACTGTAACGTTCTTATCAACAAGTTGAAGTAAATCCGTATCACCTGTTAAAATATAAACTTCCGCTTCATTGCAGTATTGTTTTGCTAGTGTACCGATACAATCATCCGCTTCATACCCTTTCATGCCGATAACTGGAACAGATAATTTTGCAGTCATTTCTTGCACTAGATCAAATTGCGGAATTAATTCTTCAGGTGGCGCTGCACGATTCGCTTTATAATTTGAGAACGACTCTGTTCTAAATGTTGTACTTCCCATATCCCAGCATGTTACGATGTGTGTCGGTTCAATTGCTTGCATTGCCGTTAATAAATGTTTCATATAACCATGAATCCCGTTTGTAGGGGTACCATCTTGTCGTTTCATAAACTGCCCGTAGACACTTGTTGCATAAAAAGCACGAAATAATAGTGCCATACCATCAACTAATAATACTTTTTTCATAATTCCTCTCCTACCAAAAAAATAATAACCCCACGTCATCACGTAAGGTTATATAAATAGATTACCATTCTACGTTTTTCAACTTTGTCTATTATACATTGTTTTTGTATATTTAGCATCATTTACACATTAAGACGTTTTACTACAACAAGTATGAAGAATCCCTGTATACGTATTTTTCCCAGTTGAAACTACTACAGCTTTTGCATTTCCACTAACAATATACGTCCCTTTGAAACATACATTTTCAAGTTCAAGTGGATTATAGTCTTTCATTCTTTTCAAAGGAATAAATCGTTTGCGTTCAAGATGATAGCAACTTTCAAATTTCTCAATACTCGCATCGTTTCCTGTTAGCACAGATTCATTTACTAATAGATCATTTGCATAAATGATACGTACATCTGCTGGTACTGTATCACCTTCCGAAAGGAAAATCATATCTCCAGGAACAAGCTCTTGTACTGGCAAATCCATCATTTTTAATTCACCGTTTAAACCTGTTACACTAGAACATTCTACTCGAGACACAGTAATCTTCTCACATTGTAATCCATCTCTCACATGTTGTTTTGAAAAACCTGGGATCATTCCACCTAGCTTCATCATCACTTCTGCAATACGAGCTCTTTTTGAAGTTAATTCATTTCGGCCGTATACTTGAATACGTTTTTGTGCCTCTTTCATAGATAATCCATCTCTTGTTGTTTTAAAATACGCAAATACAGATTTTACATCTCTCGTTGCGATTTCAATTAATAAATCTTTATTTTTTTGAAGCATCGTTTGTTCTTTCATTGATTTTTTGCTTAATTTATATGACGTGTTACCCACAGTTTTGTTTGCATATAACATATTATCGTCTCCTCCTTTACAACGTAGGAAGAAACGCTTTGTTTCTCAATTTATCCACTTTACGGTGAAAGTGTCTAGCGCCTAAACATACATATAAACGCTACATGATGATAAATATAGAGGGAGGAACAAGTCGTTTCCTGCCTACATCATATATTTTTGATTTGAAGTATATGGGTAACGGAACCGAGTCAGAATTTGACATGCTCCTCACCTCCTCGTTTTATTTTATAGTTTATACTATGAAATTACTCATAGCTTTGTAACAAAAAGACCCTTACTCCGAAAAGAGTAAAGGCCATGACATACACAAATAAACGATTCCTAATACAATTAGAAATCTACGGACCTCTCCCTCGCCGAGTTTTAGCACTGTATAGCATAGGTACATTACCAGCTACATTAAGAAAAACCTTAATTCGATCATTCCTGTTGACCCATTGGCGTCTCTCGACATTTTTGGGCAGTAGCATTTCTCTATACAGGAGCCTCACCTAACAGAGACTTATTTTTATTACATAGAAAATGTTACTCTTATTTAAAATAGATGTCAACACCTTGAATGGAATCTTTTCCTTATTACAACAACTTCCTCTCATATACATACTATTTCTCTTTCTACGTATCAAATGAATGAAGCACATATTTTAAAATTAGTAAAAATAAAAACCTTACGTTTAAACGTAAAGTTTTTAATAAGTTATACAACCAGCAATTACAATCCCAATTGAAAGCGATAAAAACATAAGAAAAAGACCGACCGCTTGATTATCTTCTTCAAGACTTTTATTTATATTAAAGCGTGGTGTAAGCCACTCAGCTAAATAAAAGACGATAATTTGAGCCAAAATCCCAACCGCTCCCCACGAAACCATATCAAGAAGTGAAATGGAATTAGCTGCTGTTGAATATAAAACAATAGCTAACCCAAGTAATCGCCCTCCAAGTACATAGCTTACTGCCTTATTCCCTTGGGCCATTAACTTAAATTCTTTTACTTTCGTTGTCACTTCCATCAGGAAAAGACCTATGCATAAAAGACCAAGTGTTACTGCTAAATATAATAAAAAATTAATCATATACTTCCTCCTTTTTTATACCTACTGGTAAATAGTACGATTCATTCCCCGTAATTTTTTCACCAGCACGAATACCGATACTACTTGCTTTTCCTGCAATTAAAAACGAACCAAACACATACGACAGTTTCTCCATCCCTTTCTCTGTTTCCAAAGATACGACTGGAAGTTCTGTATACTTTTGAAATATCGGCAGTGACGCTTTATACGTTTGGTGTGCATTTTGAATCATAATATTTTCGTCCTTATCACGAATGGTAATCGTGTCTCCCTCTCTACCAAATGAAGGTTTTTGAACGAAAGAACCTTTTCCTAAAAATAAATCTGGTTCTAAATATGTAGGTAACATATATTCTTTAATCCACTGTCGTTCCTCATTTGTATAAAAGACCTCTTCTTCTGCTAATCCCCAAATAAGACACTGAACTGATTTAGGCTGAAGTAAAAATGCTGACAAAGGATTTATAATAAACAGCTTTCCGGCTTTTACGAGTTGCAACAACTCCACACCTACCAAATCCCCTGTTTCAGGATCTTGATCCTCAATTAAATCTTCTATCGGATATGTTTGACGATATAAAACATCAATTTGCACTCCATCCCTATCCACTAAAGAATCTTTTGTAATTCTAAGTTCTGACATTGGCACGACTTTATTTTCAACACGGCATAACTGACTTAAATACATAGTCGTATTCCAATCCTCAATATGCTCATGATGCGCTGTAAAAACAACATTTGGGTTGTCTATTCCCTTTGTCGCTTCCATTACAGCTTTTGTAACACCAGAGGATAGCAATCGCTCTTGGCCTAAGTTTGGATCATCATAACCTAGCTTTTTACAAACTTCCCCATTCATTTGAAAGCATTCCATAATAAAGGTAGGTGTATCACTATTAAACTCAAGCATTTTCATTTGGTTATCGCCTGTTAAAACGAAATCAAATCGTGAAATAACAGATTCAGGATATAATCCTTTCATTCTAATGAACGATAAGCTTGCGGGGGGAAATCCAAGTTCAAGAAGCTGTTCGTCACTTAAATTACGCAAAAGTCTAGCAGTCTTAAAAAATATTTTCCCCATTCGTTCAGTTGCAACTTGTAATTGTTTCATAGTCTCATTTGTTATAGGAAAAACATGAAACAAACTATACTCACATTCATATAAATCCGACCAGAAATCCTGATATTTTGAATAAAACTCTTTTCGATCCCTTATGTATTGCGACATATGTTAGCCCCCAAATCCTCCCTTTGAACCGCTTCCAATTCCACCTTTAAATTCCGCAGACGATTGATACGATTTAAATGCCGATGAATTTTTAAAAGTGGATTTATTTTGATAGTATGTTCCGCCATAGAAATAATGTCCACGATAACCTGAACTACTATCATCACACTGCCATACCCCAAGTTCATCATCCCAATCCCAATCTGAACAACTTTTATCATTCGGTTTTGGGGGTAAATCTTGTGCGCAGCCAAATAAGGTGCCAGTCATTAAAGACGTTACGACACCACCTACTAGCCATTTCGTTTTTGTCACCTTCGCACTCCCCTTTATAAAATATATTTCTATTATATAAGAAGCCATGATAAAGTAGAAGAAAAAGGAAGAAGAGGGATGAAATGCGCTTAGAATATCGACTTAATGATGAAACAAAAGGGTATCCTGCTTTATGGAATTACACAAATATTTCTAATTCTGAAATTATCGCACGCATGACTTGTGAATATTTTATAAAAGATAAAAATACATATGTTGTTACTGCAACTTCAGTAGATCCAGATGGAACAGTAGTTATATATATTCAACAAGAAACTTTTTCTAACGACCCTTCAGATCCTACTTACTTCCACATCGGTTTTGAAATTAGAGAGCTAAAGGATACGAGTTCCAACTTGATTGAAAGTAAAGATGTATGGAACTATGAAGAAATTTTACCATCTCTTCATTCAGATATTATATATATTCAGCAGGACGGCATGCATATGGAGTTTACTTTAGATTCAAGAGAGATTGATGAAGACAGAAAGTGCTACATTTATTATGGAAACTTCACAGGTGAATCGAGATAACATGGATATATGTATACAACAAAAAAACCTTACGTATAAAACGTAAGGTTTTTATATAGCCCCACATATGCCGTTATCTCTAGATGTCCATAAACCTGCTCTCACAGGTGGATGCTCTCACAAATGTTTGTAACTTCCTTCTTAAAAAGATGGCATGTTAGCTACATTTAAATATTGAACTTCCATATTAAACTTATTGGTTTAAGACATGCATAAGCTACGTACACCGTAGGAATTTTATATAATGTTAGTTGAAATAAGACCCCCGCACGTGCCGCTCCTCGTAAATGTCCAAAAACCCGCTACTCGCAGGTGGATGCCCTCACAGTTACCGTACATCTTCCTCCACAAGGAAGGCTTGATGATGGTCACTAAATATTGAGCTTCCGTATAACTAACATCGGTTTTAGACATAAATAAGTTACGTACACCGCAGGATGTATTATTTACTTGTCGTTATATTATCACATTGTTTCCAATGTGTAAAATACAAAGTTTTTCGAGCAATCTCTTGCTTGTGACCTTATTTTAATACAAATTATTTTTGCATGCAAGTGATTAATCTTCTTCTTTTGCAATTTGATTTTCTGGATAAGAAATCCAATCACTCCAGCTACCTGCATACAATTTAACATTTTGGAATCCAGCTAATTTCAATGCAACGATATTTGGACATGCTGTAACACCAGAACCACAATATACAATTGTTTCCTTATCTTTCGAAAGATTTTGGAATCGTTCTTGTTGCTGAGCTTCATTCTTAAATTGTCCTGATTGCAGCATTCCATCCTTCCAAAAATAATTTACTGCTGTTGGAATGTGTCCTGCTTTCGGATCAACAAGTTCCTCTACACCAGCATAACGTTTTGGCTCTCTAGAATCAATTAACGTAACATCTGCACCTGCATAGATATTCTCTCTCACCGTTTCCATCGTTACAAGCATATGATTTTGTATATTTTCTTTGAATGCTTTTCGTTTAGCAACAGAAATTTCTGTTGTTACCGGTAGTCCATTCTCTTTCCATGCTGGAAATCCACCATCTAATATATATACTTTCTCATGTCCTACATAGTTTAATAACCACCAAAGACGAGAAGCATTTGCACCCGCTTCACTGTCATATGCAATCACTGTCGTATGTTCATCAATACCAGCTCGCGACAGCTTGTCTGCAAACTCCTCAATATTTGGTAACGGGTGGCGACCACCATGTTCTGTTATAGGACTTGATAAATCTACATTCAAATCAAAATATAATGCATGAGGAATATGTTCCTCCTCATACTTTTCTCTACCCCAATTAGGATTCGCTAAATCAAAACGACAATCGATTATACGGACGTTCTCATCTTCTATATGCTCACGTAACCATTCGACTGTAACTAACATCTTTAACGACCTTCTTTCTCTTTCAAACGACTTACATACTCCATAACCATTTCTTTTGTAACATATTTACGCTCTAGTGTAACACCATTTTTTGCAAGAGCATTAATTTGCTTCGTTACAACATTAATGACATCAACCGAAAATTCTTTCCCATTTGACGCAAGAGATACGGCTGCTTCAATAGCTGCTTCACGCTGCGCATCTAATTGTAAACATGCTTTTACACTTTCATTTTGTTTACGAGAATGTGCTGTAATTGCTTTATGTACTTCCATCTTCTCTTCCCCCTAAATAAGTTATACGTTCTGATTTAATTCCATTGCAAGCCGAATCATATCACGGCATACAATCCCATTTTCAATAATCTCTTCTTCATAATGCTTCGAAAAGTAATCAAAATCAATAGAAAAAATACGAAATCCACATTTTTGATAGAAAGCAAGTTGTGAAACACTAGAATTGCCTGTACCAACTTCAAGTTTTGACATACCATATCCTTTAGCAGTTTCTATAGCATGACTTATTAGCTTCTTTCCAATCCCTTTTCCTTGCAAATGCTCTACAACCGCAATATTCATAATTTCCATCGTCTTCGGCCTTGTTTCCAAAATTACATATACACCGATTACATTATCCTCTTGCTTAGCTACGTATGTTAATCCTCTTTGTACATATGCACCAATTTGCTGTTCACTTGGATCAGCAAGTAGTAATAAAGACTTCGGTATAGCTTCTTTTGAAATACGTTCTATTACAACAGTCATAAAAAATTCCCCCTTCTCTATTGTTCTAAACCCTCCTTGTCTACCATAAGTAATAGAAAGGAGGGATTCACCATGGACAACAATGAGAAAAAATGCAACGTCATCTCTATTGATGGAAAGAAGAAGAAGAGCGACACGTATTCCTATCCAAAATTAGTAGTAGAAAATAAAACATATGAATTTTCTTCGTTCGTCTTATGCGGTGAAACACCAGACGGCAGACGACTCGTTCTTACTCATATGATTTCTACCGATGAATTTGCTGGATTTGTCAAATCTTTAGATACGGTACTACAAAAGAAAATCGAACGAATCTTTTTCTCATAACGACTACATCACATACATTTCTTTTTCAATCTCTACTAATTGCTTTTGCAATTGTTCTTTACTTTGTTCATATAGTGATACATCAATCGTTTCAGCCAATGCAAATAATACACTTTCATAATAATTCATCACATCTTGCTGCATCACTTTTTGGAATAAGTTCCATTTCAAATCCCACTCTTGCTTATAATGATGAACAAATAAATCTTTTTCATCAGCTACATAGTTTGATACGAGAGGTTCTAATACAGATTTAGCGTCTTCTTGCATAAAGGCTTTGTCATTCTTTTCAAAAAAGCTTTTCTCGTTTTTGAAGTGTGCCAATGCTTTTTTGAAATCTTTTATTTCAACTGAAGGAAACGGTTCTTTATGTGTAATATCTTTATATTCATATTCCACTGTTCCATTCATAGAAATTGATTCATTTTCTACTTTACAGTTCACCACAATTTCATTCTTTGCACGCTTCATCGCTTCATCTATCCATCTTTCAAGGCGTAATGATGTCGCACGCATTTCTTGTAATAAATCATGCTGAATAAATGCTACTAATTCCATAACACACTGCTGCAACTGCACTTTCACATTTCCATCCGTTCGAAGCGATGCTGGATTAATAAATTCAGTAAACACATCGTTATAACGTAGGAATAGACGTTGTTGCACGTAATAAAGCAATTCTTTCACTTCATTTTGCATCGCCTGTTCTTCAGCAAGCACACTATATGATGAAATAATATGAAGTAGTTGATCACGCTCTGCTTCATATTTTTTCGTTTGCTTCTCTTTCTCTTCATTCCCCTGCTTTGCACCATTTATCATATTTACTAACAGCTGATCTGCCCCTTGCAATGCACCATATAAAGCATGAACAGATACGAGCATTAAATCTCTCATCATAAAGGATGTAAATGATTCCTCGAACTTAGCAATCCCAGAGTTTTGTAAAATACCGTACTTCTCTTTCTCAATATTTTTTCCTTGTTTCTCTTCAAGCGCACATAAACTTGAAATTGCAAATAAACGTGGATTTCTAATACCGTATTGTAGTAGCTGGTCTGCGATATAACCTTTTACCATTTCAAGTTCTTCTTCAGACTCTGCTAAATCGGCCGCATTAATTAAGAAGAACATTTTATCAAGAGCAAAAGTATCCTTTACACGACCAAGCTGAATTAAAAATTCACGGTCAGCACGAGAGAACACGTGATTATAATACGTGACAAACAAAATAGCATCTGCGTTTTTAATATACTGGAACGCAACGTCTGTATGGCGGGCGTTAATAGAATCCGCTCCAGGTGTATCTACAAGCGCTACTCCTTGCCTTGTTAATGCACAATCATAATAAAGCTCCATGTACTCAACAAAACAAGATTTTTCTTCATTCGCTACATAATCAGAAAACTCTTCTAATGTAACTTGTACTTTCTCGCCTAAATGTGCAGAAACTGTATCATACCCTTTTTGTACTGCTCGTAAAAAGCTAAATGTTGTTTTTTGCTTCCCAGTTGGTGAAGGGTATTTCATAACTTTATCAATCTGTGCTAACGCTTCATCTAACGTAGTAATCTCATAATGAAACAGCTTATAAACAGCTTTCATATCTTCTAATAAGGCTTGCTTTGATTTAAATTGAACCATTACTGTTCCGTGTGGTTTTTCCTCTGTAACTGGCAAAATTTGATTAATCGTTGCCGTCGTCGGATTTGGTGACACTGGAAGTACTTTCTCACCAAGCAATGCATTGGCAAATGATGATTTCCCAGCACTAAAAGCTCCAAATAATGCTACTGTAAATTGTTTCGTTTCCACACGGCGCCTTTTTTCTATTACCTCTTGCTGTACATGTTTTAGCGCTGGCAATGGCTCTAATATCGTTTCAGCTTTCTTCACTTTCTCTAATATACGCTGAATATTTAAAGCTGCCGTTCCTTTTATCTCTTCCTCACGAGCCGTTACGTTATCATTTACAATTTCCTGCTCTTGTAGTGTGAATTTCTCACTAACAATTTGTTTTTTACTTTGCAATATCTCTTCTATTTGCAATCCTTCTGGTGTAGCAACACGATCATGCCAAACATTTTGTAAATAGCCTTCATATGCCTCCAAATTGTTACTGTATTGCAATTTCGTTTCTTTCGCCGTTTGCAACATCGTATATGTTTCAATCTCTTCTTCAATACGATCAACTGCTTCTTTTACCTTTTGCTTTAAAACGACTGCACTTTTATCAAAAATTTGCTGTGCTTTTGTAAAATAACGTTTCTTTAATTCATTCGCTACATCCGCTGTATAAAGAAGTAAGTAATCACCTGTGAAACCTGCACCTTGTTTAATTACTTCTGCTAACATTTCTGGTCCAAAAGCAATTTCTAAATCATATATGTCTTTCCCAATCTCTTCTGTAAACAACCCTTCTTCTTTTAAGAAGGCAACAATAAATTCTTTCACATGAAAATCAAGTTGCGTTTCGACAGTCTTTTGCAAAGCAGCATAAAAAGCATCTAAACGTCTCTGTTTTTCTTGCTCAGTCTTTCCTTTCGCAAATAGCAAACCAACTTTAAATTTTGTTAATTTTGTTTCTAAGTACGCATTTGCCAATTCTCTCATTTCAAATGGCATTAAATACGCGTTATCTAATATAGCTTGTAAGCCTTTTATAAATTCATTTCTCATTTGAGACTCTTTATTAGCCTCGCGATGTTTCATTTCCGTTAGCTCTTCTTTCTTTTCAACTATTTCTGAAATGGAAAGCGGTGATGCTAACTCTTCCTCATATTTCAAAAGAGCTTTTTCATTTTCAGAAAGAATAAACGAGAAATGTTCCCCCATTAAATATTCTGTTTCTCGCACCATTCCATCTCTTACATACTGCTCTTTTTCTTTCATAATAGAAGTAATTAACGTTTCTAGGTTTTCAATTTCATTATGTGGATGTTTCATCATTCGTAATGATGTATAATAAACTCCATCTACTTCAATATCCCAGTTAGAGAATGATTGTTTTACACTATCGCTATAATCTGCAAACGATAATTCATTTTCTTTATGTTTATCTATTTGATTTACAACGAGATAAACCGTTTTATTACGTTGTTTCAATTCTTTAACAAATTGTAAATTCACTTCCGATTGGACGTGATTATAATCCATCATATAAAAAATTACGTCTGCTAGATGCAGCGTTGATTCTGTCGCTAGTTGATGGGCATCATCTGTTGAATCAATCCCTGGTGTATCAACTAACATAACACCTTCAGGAATTGGTGCATCATTCCGATAAATATGAACACCAATTACCTCATCGCCATCTTTACAAATTTGTTTTAATTCTTCTGCTGAATATGCACCGTCATATTCGTACTGCTCTCCAGATTTAATCGTTACAACAACACGATCAAATCCCTTTTCAATTTTAACGACGTTAGCGCTTGTCGGAATTGGACTTGTCGGTAACAACTGCGCTTTATATAGATGATTCATCATCGTTGATTTCCCTGCTGAGAAGTGACCGCAGAATGCTATCATAAGCTGCTCTCGTTTATATTTTTGAATTACTTCAAACAACTTTAAACTATTCTCTGCATCGCCGTGTTTTTGCCACTCTTCATAAAAACAAACAAGCTTTTTCATACCGTTTGTCTGTACTATGTTTGTCATCCCCTTGTTCCCCTTTATCCAAGATGTATATGCTATTTGCAAGCTAATAATCAGTGAGAAATGCACCTACTCATTGATTACCTTTTCACTTTACTATCATACTAAATTTTCAGCATATTCTCATTAAAAATAAAAAATCCCTTTCATTCTTTTTACAAATGAAAGGGATTTTATGTAATATCACTCATTTTGCTGTTCCTACTCCATTTAAAACATACTTTGCAATAACTGCATATACAGCGACTGTACCTGCTACTAATGCATATACCATACTCATGCACCAACCTTTTTGATAATGATTATCACTTTTGAATACATTTTATCATTAAAGAGAATCATTATCAACACTTTTTCATAAAGAAAGCCCCTTATAAGAAGGAGCTTCACTGCCTGTTTTGAAAAAAGGTAAAACTTGTTGTGCACTCTTATTATATCTCATCTTACATAACTTAATAGTTAAAAAAAATGGAAATCCATCCTATACCCTCCATCTTACATTTTGTATAATAAAAGGGAATTACTTAACAAGGAGGAAAATAATGACACAAAACATTTCACAAGGCGAGAGGATACACTCCATCGATATTATTAGAGGAATAGCTGTACTTGGTATTTTTCTTGTTAACTGGCCTGTTATCGCCGGGATTGACTCACGTGATATTACAGGAGTTTACGAGGGGCTAGATAGCTATATCCGTCTATTTTACGATATGTTTATTCAAACAAAGTTTTATACTATCTTTTCGTTTTTATTCGGCCTAGGATTTTACATTTTTATGACTCGTGCTGAAGCGAAAACAGATCGACCAAAAACTTTATTTGTTCGTCGCTTACTTATTTTATTATTATTTGGTTTCTTACATTACGTTCTTTTATGGGACGGAGACATTTTACATACTTATGCAATTACCGGGTTTTTCTTATTTTTATTTTACAAAAGAAAGCCACGTACTATTTTAATATGGTCAATTGTACTATTAAGTTTCATGCAATTGTTCACATTATTAGGTTCTCTTGTCATGTTAATCGTGCCAGTAGAGGAGTTAGGCCTTTCCACAGCAATTATGCCGTTAGAAAACTGGGGCTTACAAATCACAGACCGATTCTATTCTTTCTACTCTGAAGCAATACGTAACAGTCTTATTATGCTTCCTGAAACACTAGGATTGTTTTTACTCGGATTATATGCCGGTAAAAAAGATATTTTCCGCCGTGCGAAAGAATTAGATCCAAAACTAAAGAAATGGCAAATTATTATGTTTGTTTTAACATTACCGATGTGGTTTATTATGGTTTACTTCTTTATGAACAATCAGCCATACACACCATTTTCACTTATGGGTATTACGATGATAAGCGGAAAGACATTATTCATATTCTACATTTTCACGCTCATGCGTTTATTACAAAAAGAAAAATGGCAAAAGATATTACGTCCGTTCCAGTACGTTGGTCGAATGGCATTAACAAATTATATCTCGCATACAATTGTTACGTTGCTTGTATTCGGAATATTGTTCAAAAATGATTATCTTGCTCCATTATGGGTAGGACCACTATTTTGCATCGGTTTCTACACGCTGCAAATCTTTATTAGCCGCTGGTGGCTGTCACGTTACCAATACGGGCCACTTGAGTATATATGGCGCCTTGGTACGTACGGAAAGATGATGCCACTTAAAAAGAAAAGCAAGGTCTCGTAAACAACACAAAAATAAAAGGTTCAAATCGCATGCGATTTGAACCTTTTATCAATTTTACGCTTCTCTTACCGCACTTTGCATAGACACCGGCTCTTCTTTTACTTTCACTTTACGCTGTGGCACCATATTAAATACGATATTTAAAAGGACTGCTGACGCACTTCCTAGTACGATTCCGTTATCTGTTAAAATACGAATGCTTTCTGGAAGTTGTGAGAATAATGTAGGAACGACAGTAACTCCTAGTCCGATCCCAACAGAACATGCAACGATTAATAAGTTTTCTTGTCTTCCAAAATCAACGCTACTTAACATTTTAATACCATATGCCATTACCATACCGAACATCGCTAACATCGCACCGCCAAGTACTGATTTCGGAATGATTGTTGTAATAGCTGCGATTTTTGGAATGAATCCAAGAACGATTAACATACCACCACACGTGTAAATAATCACGCGATTTCTTACTCCAGTTAATTGAACAAGCCCTACGTTTTGTGAGTATGTTGTATACGGAAAGGCGTTGAAAATACCACCTAACACCATCGCTAATCCTTCTGCACGATACCCTTTTGTTAATTCTTTTTCACCAATCTTTTTATTGCAAATATCAGATAATGCAAAATAAACACCTGTCGCTTCTACAATCCCTACGCAAGCAACGAGAATCATCGTAATAATTGGTGTTAATTCAAACGTTGGTGTACCGAAATAAAATGGCTGGATACCATGGAACCAATCCGCTTCTCCAACCGCTTGCAAGCTTACTTTCCCCATAAATGCTGCAACGATTGTACCGAACAATAGACCTAGTAAAATAGAGATTGAACGAATAAATCCGTCGAAGAAACGATACATAATGATAATAAATAGTAACACACCAAATGCTAATGCTAAATTTTCAAGACTACCGAAATCCTTACTTCCTACTCCTCCAGCCATATCATTAATTGCTGCTGGAACAAGTGTAACTCCAATTACGGTAACGACAGATCCTGTTACAACAGGTGGAAACAGCTTTACAAGCTTTCCAAATAATTTCGCAAAAATAACAACGAATAACCCCGCAGCAATAATTGCTCCATAAATAGAGGATACGCCGTATTGTTTTCCGATTGCAATCATCGGCCCAACGGCTGTAAATGTACAACCTAGTACAACTGGGAGTCCAATACCGAAAAAGCGATTTGATAATGCTTGTAAAATTGTCGCAACGCCGCACATTAATAAATCAATTGAGACTAAATATGTTAACTCTTTTTGATTTAAACCAAGTCCGCCGCCCACTATAAGCGGAACGATAATTGCGCCAGCATACATAGCAAGCATATGCTGCATACCAAGCGATGCGATTTTAATTGGATGTTGCTTCATCGTTTATTTCACCTCCGCAGTTTCTTGCTGTACAAATGTAACTGCGTTATTATGAAGTGATGCAATTTCTGCTAGTGATTCAACACGAACGCCTTGTTCACGAAGCTTCTTTCCTCCATCTTGAAATGCTTTTTCAATAACAATACCAAGTCCAGCAATACTTGCTCCAGCTTGCTCTACTAGGCTCATTAAACCTAAAGCAGCCTGACCGTTTGCTAAAAAGTCGTCAATAATTAAAACGCGATCACTTTCATCAATATGATTTCGAGATAACGAAATTTCATTCGTTTCTTGTTTTGTAAATGAATATATGTTTGCAACATACATATTATCTTGTAACGTTAACGATTTACGCTTTCTAGCAAAGATTACTTTTACACCAAGCTCTAATGCAGCCATAACTGCTGGTGCAATACCTGAAGATTCAATCGTCACGATTTTTGTAATGTTCTCTTCTTTAAAACGTTTAGCAAATTCTTTTCCGATTTCTTGCATAAGTACTGGATCAATTTGATGATTTAAAAATGCATCTACCTTTAATACATCACCAGATAAAACCTTTCCTTCGTTCAAAATCTTTTCTTGTAATACTTTCATGTTTGTTCCCCCTCTTATGCAATAAAAAAACTCCAAAAGCCGCCACCACTCTTTACAAGTGAGAGACGCGCTTTTGGAGTTTCGCAAAAAAGAATGCTAAACAAGCAAATATATTCGTCCTCACTCATAGTCAAAGTATTTACGGTACTTCGGTAGAAACTTGCAGGCCATATCCCCGCGATTATATGAGTGTAGCTAACTATTTATTTTATAGAAGGATTATAACGCACTTTTTATACTTTGAAAAGCTTTTATTCATAAAACACGTACAAATTTTATAAAAACATCATTTTCGTTCGAGTTTTGTAAACTCTTTCATTCCCAATTATAACTTCGTTAAAATGATTGGTCCATCTTCTGTAATCGCAATTGTATGCTCATATTGAGCTGATAATTTCCCGTCCATCGTTCTCGCGGTCCATCCATTTAAATCTACTTTCGAATATCGCATACCTACATTGACAATTGGCTCAATTGTAATTACCATTCCTTCTTGTAACTCAGGCCCTTGTCCTTGCTTCCCAAAATGAAAAATTGCTGGTTCTTCATGAATTTTTTTACCGATTCCATGTCCCGTAAAGTCTCTTGCGACAGAAAAACCTTCAGCAGCTACATAACTTTCAATCGCATAACCAATATCTCCTACATGATTACCGATTATCGCCTGCTCAATGCCTTTATACAAAGCATTCTCGGCTACTAGTAATAACTTTTCTGCTTCATCAGAAACTTTTCCAATTCTATACGTCCAAGCAGAATCTGAAAGACCACCATTTAAGTTTACTACCATGTCAATTGTTACAATATCACCCTCAGTCAAAGGAACATCGGCCGGAAATGCATGACACATTTCATCGTTTACAGATGCACATATCGCATATGGATATCCGTTGTACCCTTTCTGCTCAGACGTTGCACCATGTTTTTCTAAATACGCTTCCACAAACGTATTAATTTCTTTTGTTGTAATACCTGGTTTCATTATCTTCGCAATTTCTCTATGACATGAAGCAAGTAACTTTCCAGATTCATGCATTAAATCTATTTCATTTTTCGTTTTAATTGTAATCATGCTGTCTCTCCTTACTAAACTTGCTATTTACCATTAAACTTCAATCATACACATCCTCTTCCAAAATTACAAAACTTCCAATTACAAATAGTAAGATTTATTTCTGCATAAAAAAACAGAAGGAGATTCTTCTGTTTTTTTAATCATTTTTACATATATAATTCATTTCCAAAAATTCAAAATAACTACCATTCGTCTTCTGTATAAACGTCCCAACTGCTTCAAACCCTGCCCTTTTATACACTTTAATCGCTCTTTTATTAAATGTAGCTACTGATAGTGTTATATACTTGCATCCATATTTTTCTTTACTAAAAGCTAGTATAGCATTTATGAACTGTAAACCAAATCCATTCCCAGTTATATTAGGTCTCATTCCAAGACCTATATCAACCGTTCCATCATTTATTTTACAAACAGTAAAATAACCAATGAGAGTGCCATTTTCCTTCACAGAAAATGTATGATTCCCTCTACTCTTATCTTGTAAAAATTCGGCTAAATCTTCTTCATCTGCCTCTATATCGTAAAAGGAATATTTCCCTTCATAATGCCAGTTGTATGCAATTTCTTCTGCTTCTTCTTGCGTCATCACTGTATAAGTATACTCCATTTTTCTATCCCCTTAAAAAAAAGAGCTGCAAGTAAGCAGCCCTTTTTTATAACTCGTAAATCTCTCTATACTTCGCTTCTAAATAATCTGCTAAGTAATTTGCATTCAATCCTTCACCTGTTACATCTTCTAAAATTTCAAGTGGCTTTTTCGTTTTACCGTATTGGTGAATGTTTTCTGTTAACCATTCACGAATTGGCGTTACGTTTCCTTCTTCTAATAATGCATCAAAATTCGGAATGTCTTTTACCATTCTTTGCTTAAATTGCGCTGCATACATATAACCAAGCGCATAAGATGGGAAGTATCCAAATGAACCACCAGCCCAGTGAACATCTTGTAATACGCCTTGTGCATCGTTAGCCGGACGAATTCCTAAATATGCTTCCATTTTATCGTTCCAAGCCGCTGGTAAATCCTTCACTTGTAATGTGCCATCAAATAACTCTTTCTCAAGTTCATAACGAACCATAACGTGAAGCGGGTATGTAAGCTCATCTGCTTCTATGCGAATAAACGACGGCTTTGATTCATTAATCGCATCATAAAACTCATCTACTGATATATCATTGAATTGACCATCGCTATACTCTTTTAATAAATCATAATTTTTCTTCCAGAATGATTTATTACGACCGATAAAGTTCTCAAAGAATAATGATTGTGACTCATGAATACCCATAGATGTTCCACTACATAGCGGTGTACCTTCAAATTTCTCTGCAATATTTTGTTCATATACAGCATGACCACATTCATGAATTGTGCCAAACACAGCCATACGGAAATCTTTTTCGTCATAGCGTGTCGTAATACGAACATCCCCCCTATTTAATGTGATTTCGAATGGATGTACCGTTTCATCAAGACGACCTGCTTCAAAGTCATAATTTAATTGCTTTAATAGCTCTAATGTAAAGTTTTTTTGTTTTTCTTTTGAAAAATGTTCTGATAAAGCACTTGTCTTTAATCTCTTTTGCGAATCCGATATTTCTTTTACGAGCGGTACGATACGCTCACGAAGTTGACCAAATACGTGGTCTAACACTTCTACTGTAATGCCCGGCTCATACATATCTAATAATGTATTATATTTATATGTTTCATAACCCCAATATGTAATAAATTTCTTTTTAAATTCAACGATTTGTTCTAAATACGGACGGAACATTTCGAAATCAGATTTTTCGCGAGCTTCTTCCCACACACTTTCTGCTTTCGCTTCTAATTTCACATACGCTTCATATTCCGCTTGTGGAATTTTCTTATTTCTATCATATTCTTTACGGCACTCTTCCACCATTTTCTTCGTCGTTTCAGAAAGCTTGTCTTCACGTATTAAATCTTCAAGCTCTGTTAAATAATTTCCCATTTCATCTGAAGTCGACATAGCAAACACTTCTGATGAAAGCATGCCAATTACTTCTGAACGCTGGTCTACACCTTTTTTAGGCGCACCTGTTCTTAAGTCCCAAAACATTAAGCTTAACGCTTCTCCGTAATTTTGTATCTTCTTCACATATGTTAAAAATTGTTTTTCTACTTCATATGTAGCTACTGTCATTATATAAAAGCCTCCTTTTTCTACCTCAAACTTAATTCGACATGAAAATCTAAATTCCTTTTATAATAGAAAAAAAGCTTGGCAAGCGCCAAGCTTTCTCCTTACAATTCTTTACCTTCTACTGGTAGTACGTTTTTCACTGCTTCTACCACTTTCTCATCTTCTGTATCAGATAAGAAGATTGATATAGCACCTTTATCTTCGCTCGTACGAATTAAACGGCCAATCCCTTGACGAAGACGTAAAATCATATATGGTACATCTACATCCCAGAATGGATCATTTACGTGCTTACGCTTCGCTTCAAACACAGGATCGTTTGGAGGGAATGGTAATGACCAAATAATAACATGTGATAATGATGAACCAGGAATATCTAAACCTTCCCATAAATGAACGGCACAAAGTACAGTCTCTTCTTCATTTTGGAAACGAGAAACAAGCTGACTAATTTCTTGGTCCCCTTCATATAGGAACGGAACTGACATTTGTTCTTTACTTACATATTCTTTAAACGCTGCAAGTTCTTGCGTTGTACGGAATAATACAAGTGTACGTCCATTTGTTTTTTGTATATTTTCAAGTGTATATTGACACTTTCTTTCCCATTCATTTTCTTTCGTATGAGATAGTAAGTTTACTGCCATTTGCTCTTCGTAATCAAACGGGGAGGCAACTGAGAATGATAAGTAATCTTTTACCCCTAAGCTATTTGCTGTAAATGCGAATGAATCGTTGTTAGATAATGTAGCAGAAGAGAAAATATACGGGATTTTCTTCGAGAATACTTTCTCTTGTAATACTTCTTCAACTGCACGCGGCATAATTACTAACGTGAAAGCTCCATCACCTTCTTCACCCCATGTAATTACATTTTTCTCGTGCATAAACAGACGAAGTGAATGCTCTAATACATCTAAATGTTCATCAACGATATTTAAATCATACGTGTTTACTGTATGCATTTCACTTTCAAATACTAATGCATCACCGACTTCACCAATTTTCGCATAAAGTCGCTTCGCTTCAGCTGTTACTTTTTCTGTCACAGTAATTTCTAAACGATCAGAACCAGCAATTTCTTTTTTATTCTCTTGTAACACATCAAAGAATCGCTCTGTTTGCCAAATTGTTTCTTCTACTAAATGCGCAAACTCCTCGCGAATATCATTTTGTAATAATCTCGTTAAAAGTTGCTCCATCATCGTTTGCTTTAAACGATATGTTAAAGCTTTTTGAGCTGCATATTCTACAAGATGTCCTTCATCAAATACAACACAACTACTTTCTGGTAATAACGGAATTTGTCCTTCACGCTTACGAGCATCATACGTCCAAATATGATCCATATAGAAATCTTGAGAGCAAATAATTAAATCTGCTGCTTTACGATAATGTTCACGTGATAGAGTTTGCCCACAACGATGACGAGAATCACAAGTGAAGCAATCTTGGAAATAATCCCAATTTACTTTTGACCATTCCTCGTCATTTAAAAGCGGAAATTCTTTTCGGTCACCGTAGTGAGTAAAGTTTTGCATCGTACCATGGTCAAATACAAACTGCGGTAATTCGTAGTATACATCTTCAATTACTTCTGGAGCTCGTCCACTCATAACATCTTCAAGTTTACGTAAACATAAATAATTATCCATTGATTTCGCAAGTCTTACATCTACCGATAAGCCTAATGCCTCAGATAATTTAGCAATGTCCCCTTCTTCTTTCACAAGCTGCTCAATTAACGTTTCATCTGCACAAGCGATAATCGCTGGCTTTCCAGTATAACGTGCATAACAAATTGCATATAGAAGATATACAATTGTTTTCCCGGTTCCTACACCAGCTTCTGCGAACATAACTTTCTTTTCTTGGAAAGCACGCTCTAATTGAAACGCCATAAAAATTTGTTCATCACGCTCTTCAAAGCCTTTTTCCGGAAGGATGTCGTAAAACACATCTCCAATCCACTCATTCAACTTATCATAAAAATTGTCTTGTTTCCCTACTTCAAATGGTAATCTCTTCTCAGTAAACATCCTTAGCCTCCAACCAAAAAGTTTTTCTATAAAAGATATAGCAACTGCTACTCATATGTGTGCAGCCACTTTCCCCTGTTGTAAAACATAGAAATACACGAAAAAAAATTTCCCTTTCGAAAAAGGAAAATTTTCTTCTATATTAATGACTTTAAATACCGTTTATCAATCGCTGTTTCATGTGAAAGAGCTGACAAATATTCTTCTTGTGCTTTTTGTATTTCATCTACAATCGCACCTTGGCTATCCACTTCTTTTCCGAGCTCATCATACGTACGGTGAATAGCTTTTTGAATCATTGATAATTGGAAACTATCCATATCAGTTCCTCCTTTACGCATTACATAATAGCCAGTATATGCGCGCTGGAGGAGTTTTATACTATGAATTACGAGGTGGACGTTTTCCGAAGTATTGGTAGTAATCTGTACGGATAAATCCGTTAAACAGTTTACGTTTCTTCGATGCATCTTTTCCGTAGCACTTCTCAAACGCTTCGTAACTTGTTAATACATACGCCGACCATGTGTCTAATGGACGGAATACTTGTCCCATTTCTTTATACAGTTGTTCAACAAGTGCTTTTTCACTTAAACGTTCTCCGTATGGAGGATTCGTTACAACATAGCCATAATCCTCTTTTGTTGTGAAATCTTTTACTTGCATTTGTTTAAATGTAATTAAATCGCCTAAACCTACTTCTTCTGCATTATCTTGAGCAACTCGAATCATACGATGATCGATATCTGATCCAATGATTTGCAATGGTTGATCATAGTTCGCTAAATCTTCAGCTTCTTGACGAGCTTCACGCCAGTTTTGTTTACCAACCCAGCCCCATTCATCCGATGCAAAACCACGGTTAAATCCTGGTGCAATATTTTGCCCAATTAATGCTGCTTCAATCGGAATTGTACCTGATCCGCAGAAAGGATCCACGAATGGACGATCTGGCTTCCAGTTTGTTAATTTAATTAAAGACGCAGCTAATGTTTCTTTTAAAGGAGCTTCCCCTTGATCCACACGATATCCACGTTTATGAAGTCCAACACCGCTCGCATCGATTGTTAATGTTGCGATATCTTTTAACATTGCAATCTCAATACGGAATAACGGTCCATCTTCTTCAAACCAAGTTGTACGTTTATATGTTGTTTTTAATTTTTCAACGACAGCCTTTTTAACGATACGTTGGCAATCCGAAACACTGAATAACTCAGATTTTAAAGATTTACCGATAACAGGGAACTCACCGTTTTCTGGAATATAATCTCCCCAGTTTAATGCTTTCGTTTTCTCAAACAGCTCATCAAATGTTGTCGCTTTAAATTCGCCAACTTTAATTTTCACACGGTCCGCAGTACGTAACCATAAATTCGTGCGACAAATCGCCTTTTCATCTGCTTCAAATGTTACTTTGCTGTTTTCTACTTGGCATTCATAACCAAGATCACGAACTTCTCGGGCAACTAAAGCTTCAATACCCATTGCTGCTGTTGCGATTAAAGTAACTTTTCCCATTTGCATTCACCTCTTATGTATATTCAAACAATAATTAATAGCCATTTATCCTATTAATTATTACATTTTACGAAGAATTTTCTCATTAACCATTTTAACTCATAATTTATAACTTCATACAAATAAAAAGCCCTCCTCTAACAAAGGAGAGCTGAGTTATTTCATAGTTGGTTCATAACGTTCTGTAAGCCATGTTCTGTTCCTTTGTACTGCAAACGGCCCACGCCTCGTACTCCGGTGGCAATCATCTATCTACAGGTTATACAACCTGTCCTTTCCCATCGTTCATTTCCTTGGAAAAGATTCCCCTACCATTATTTGGGTTTCTCGCTCGTGGGGTTTACCTCGTTCCACTCCTATCATTTCTTCAAGGACTTCGTCACTGTGGCACTTTAAAGGTAGTCAAACCATATCCGAAAGGACTTAGGTTTTTTCCCTGCCGTTAAACCAGCCTTACAGCCAGAATACCCTAGCTTATGAATTGGCTAGGCACGAACACTACAGCCATCTCAGGCCGTGCGAGCATGGACTTTCCTCTACAACGTTGGCGTTGCAGCGATTACCCAAACGTTATGACATCCATTAGTATAGTGGAAACAAAAAGATTTTGCAATGTTTTTTTCTATGTAAAATGCTGTAACCTTTTTATCACCAGAAATTATTCGTATAACTTACTTCCAAATACAGCTTTTTCTAAATTCGATAGACGTTTTAAAATGTCCGTATTCGTGTTGTTATATACTGGTTGTGCAACTGGTGTTTGTACAACTGGTTGTTGTGGAACTTGCGTTGCTGCTAGCTTTTGTTCTTCTAGTTCACGCTTTAAACGAGCATTTTGTTGCTTTAATTGCTCAAATTCCTTGTGAAAAGCTTCGTAATCTTTAATGATCATATCAAGAAACTTGTCTACTTCTTCTTGTTGATAACCTCTCATACCTGTTTTAAATTCTTTTTCTAAAATATCTTTTGCCGTTAATTTAATTTTATCCGAAATCATTTTCTTCACCTCAAATTTTTGCCAAAACTTTCATTAACTAAATTTTTTCAGAAACAATGCTTTTTGTCAATCATATATACGAGTACTATATTACATATTACTCAGCATTATTCCACTGTTCCTCTTCTATTATATCTTGTAAATCGGAAAAAAGAATGAAATAACTGTGATAATTTTCTATTTCTCCTTTTTTCTTTGCCGCTTCTACAATATATTTAGGACTCCCTGGTTTTTCTTCATCATATACAGCTAAAAGTGCATCACTTTTTTCAATAAAAAATTGATTTTTTAATTTAAATTGCTCTGGGCTTTCGTACTTTCGTTTTGTGATACTATCAACATGGTCTGCTTGAGAGAGAATAAATTCGTAATATTCACGGTTATCTTCCTTCCAACCTTCTTCTTGTTCTAAAAATGGAGTAAATACCGCTAATTTTAAATCTGGATATTCTACTTGTATTTCAAAAACAACTTCAGCAGCCCATAATTCTACACCTAACTGGCCACTTATTATAACCCACTCTAACCCATCTTCTACAAAAGCAGTTAATTTACGACGCAGCGCCTTTTTTATACATTCTACTCCTGGATGATCATTTTTAAATATTCCAAGTTCAAATGGCTTATAGCCTGTTACTGCAATAACTTTCATATCAACACTCCAATTACAAAAAAAGAACTAGCATTTCGCTAGTTCTAACATATCATTTACTTTTTAAATATTCCACCAACGTTTGGTCCAATATTCGGACCTACTGGTGATACATTGTTTGGTAAAAATGGTGATACATTTGGTCCTGGTCCAAACGGCGATACATTCGGTCCTGGTCCGAATGGGGATATTTGATGACCGTGGTGGTGGTGATGACCATGGCCACATGGTCCACATCCGCCGAATCCTGGATCGATTGGGTCCACAACATTTACATTTGAATTTGTTTGCGGGAAGAAGTTTTGGTTTTTAATTTGTTGATGATGTACATGTGTTGTATGCGTCGGGAAAATGTGTGGCACCACCGTTGTTGAAAAAGAATGTGTTACGCATTGTTTCGTCGGATGAATGACAGGAGCAGTTGTACAAATAGGTCCTGTAGGCTTATGCCCTCCAAAGCAAGGATGACAATGATGCATAGTTTTTCTCTCCTCTCTCATAAAAAAAATCTGATTACACTTTACAGTATGAGAAAAGAGGGTAAGCCGCTTGTTATATATACCCATTTATTCTAAGGAAATTTGTCTAGTCTTTGATTTTCTATCCAATGCTTTTTATAGACAAACCTTCGACATTACTTACCAAAAAAGCCTCCCACTTGCTTTACAATACCTGTCACTTGATTCATCGCATTCATCATTTGTCCAGCTGTATTCATCATTTTATTTACATCATAGTTACCATCTGAATTTTTAAATTGGGAAACAAAACTAGAAAATTGACTTGGTTGCTGCTGTTGCTTTTGTTTATTTTGTGTCGGATACGGTTGTTTTGGTGGATAAAACATCGCTTGTTGATTGCCATAGGGAGATGGTGGTGGCATATAGTATTGTGAATTTATATAAGGTTGCGGTTGTTGATTCATATACGGTTGCTGCGGTTGATTCATAAACGATACTTCAAATGGCTGGTAATAATTTTGATTTCCATAATGAGGCTCGAAAGGATACATATTATAACGTAAATATGTATCCGTATTATATTGGTACATATTTTGCTGTGCATATGGATTAGATTGCTGATATACGTTAGATTGTTGAAACATGCATTCTCTCCTCCTTCACATAAGTTTCTACATATATAATATGTACTTGTAAAATAATTTGTGTGACGGAGTATCTGTCTATTTTTGTCGGAAGTTTAAATTTTTAAAAAATTATAAAAGAAAACCCTTCCATGCTATGATAAAAAAGAAGAAGATTCTCATGGGGGAGGAATCAACATGGTATTAGGGGATTTAAAACAAGCGTTTTCTCAAAAAAAGGGGTATTACACAGAGAATGTAAATGAATTGTTAGACTTTGCGAGACATTGGTATCTCGAAGGGAAAATATGTATTTCAGATTACCGAACAGTAATAAAAGAACTAGAAATAAACGGGGCAACAAAACCTACAACAGTGACAGAAGCATAAAAAACAAGAGGGTTTTCCCTCTTGTTACTTACATTGCTCAATTATATTTTGCAAAGTATACGAAATGGCTTGATGCGTTTCAAAGAATCGCTTACCTTTACCCTTATTTACAAAGCATTGCAACACATTTGTTTGTAAATTATCGTACACTTGATCAATTTGCTGTACATGTATATACTTCGGTTTTTCTTCCTTAATCCATTCATAAGCTAATTCTTTCCACACTTTTAATTCCTCATCTACCATATCTACAAACGGTTTCATATCCTTATAAAAATCGTATTCAATCATTTCTCTTTTTTTCACATTCGCTTCATTATTATGTTGCATAAGTTTTTCCGAAGACTGTATTAATGCTTCATACTTCATTTTATTCCCACCTTATTATGCACTCACTACGACGTTTTGAAATGCCTTCACCCAATTCCCTTTTTCTTCGTGATGCACTAATTTATTTTCCATATGCTCAATATGCATTTCTGTTATTTCTATCTTGTTGCATATTTTTTCACTCTTATCCTTTAATGCATGATTCATTCTAATCCCTATATTCATTTCCAGCAAATCGAGAGAACTTAACATTTGATCCATTGTTTTCATTACATCTTCCTTCTGAACCATCGCCATATACAAAACGCCTCCTTCTTTGCTTTTCCTTTGTCATGTAATTTCGCCGAATGATTCTTCACTCCTGCCCACATGACAAAACTAGTTGTTATTCGTCAAAGAAATCATTTTGTATGTCATTTATAGAAATGGTAACAATACAAAAAGGAGGTGCATGAAAATGGCAAAGAACAAAAACGAAAAAAAGAAAAAACAAAATAAACAAAATAAACCCGAAACTGGCAATCCAAAATTAGATGGTCCAAACTTCCCTGCTACATAAAGTGAAACTTCTTTAATCTCTTATATTCATTACGTTTTGAGATTAAATGTTTACCACGCATAGTAGGGTTACTTCACATTAAGAAGTCCCGTCTTCATTTATGAAGACGGGACTTCTTTTTTATTATATCACGAACTCATCCATCCTTTTAACAAAACGATTTACGGTGGAAGCAATATAGATTTGCTCCCTCTTTCTTTTATACCATTCTGTTATATCAACTTCACCCGTATACTCTTCTCGTAAAAATAGTTCATTTATTTCCGTATCTCTACAAAACCAATCTCTCATACTTATTTCATCATGTGCAACAGCAGGATAAACTTCTCTAAGAGCTGGTGTACAAGATTTTCTAGCTTCACTTACATAACATTCATAATCTGTTCTTGATCCTGTGTGTATCGTTTGCGATGCAAATCTATGGAATAAACTTTTGTAATTCGGATGGAACAGTAACGCTGCTAATTTCTTTCCTAGTTCTATACGCTTCTGTAACGTTTCAAATTGATAAACTGAAAAACCATACACCTTCCCTTCAACGGTTGGGAATATAACGGCACTAATATGAAGCATTTCTTGTAATTTAAAAAGGGCTGTATGGAATACATGTTTTTTAAAGTATGCATTCTCAATAACTGGTTTTTGAATTTTATTTTGTTCATTTATAATAAGCGCTGTCATAAGTCTATTTATATCTTTTTTCTCCCAAAAATATATCCATTCTTTTTCCATAAAAATGGATACGTTAAAATATTGTAACAAATGGAATAGTGGGATCTGCCTCCTCTTACTTTCTTCGTATAACAACAGCTGAGGAAATGCATCTAAAAAAATAATCCAATTTGCTTCTTCGTAAGTTAAAAACAAATGTTTTTTTACTGTTTGAGGTAAAACAGTAGCATAATATCTCCCTTCTAAATCAGTCATATTCCATCCTGCATTTCTTGAGACCATACTTGCTAAAAAAGCCCACCTAATCTCACTATTTCTTACATAATATTCTTGATAACACTCTGTTCGAGAAATGTTGTCCATATTAGCTATTTCTATTTCCCTCTTAATGTTGTAAACGATTGTTTTTTCCTCTTCTGTACAGACCATCATCTTTTTACGATATTGCTTGATTTTTTCATAATCATTCCATGTAAACATAAAGAAGTCCTCATACCTTTCTTGAAAAAGGTCACATCTTTTTTCATTTTTTGTTATAATCACCTTTGTAAGTAATTCTTAGCAAGTTGGGAGTGGACACACTATGACCATTCGTTACCCAAATGGAAAACGGTACAATCAAGCTTCACAACCTCATAAAACACCAATTAAAAAACATACTTACAGTAATAGAGGTATGTCCCTTGAAGAGGAATTGAATGAAACGAATGAATATTACTTAACCCATAATATTGCATGCGTACATAAAAAACCTACACCTCTTCAAATTGTAAAAGTGGATTACCCCGCTCGAAGTGCTGCAGTGGTAAAAGAAGCGTATTTTAAACAACCTTCTACAACAGATTACAACGGTGTATATAAAGGGAAATACATCGATTTTGAAGCGAAAGAAACAAAAAATAAAACGAGTTTTCCACTTCAAAACTTCCACCTTCATCAAATTGAGCATATGAAGCAAGTAATCGCTCATAATGGAATTGCATTTGTTATTATTAAATTTACACTTTTTGATGAACTTTATTTATTAGATGCAAAACATATTATTGCATTTTGGAATCGTCAAAATACAGGTGGAAGAAAATCGATTACGAAAGAAGAAATAGAAGAGCATGGATCTTTATTATCATGCGGTTATCACCCTCGGATTGATTATATCCGTGTACTAGACACGGTTTATTTTTCGTGATAGAGTCATCACTAAGGCTCTTTTTTCGACTTTTGGGGAGAGAATGAAAGGTAGGAGAAAGTATAATGTCAGATAATTATCGTTCTCGTACAGAACGAAATCATGTAAAAAATCAAAAGCAAGAAACAAATACAGAGAAAAAACCAAAGAAAAAAGGCTCCTTTTTTAAAAAATTCCTTATAGGTTGTCTACTTCTTGGTATCGTTGGTCTTGTAGCTGGCGTGTCCGCTTTCTTTGTTATGGTGAAGGATGCTCCAAAATTAGACAAATCAAAACTTGTCAACCCTTTATCAACAAAGTTTCTTGATAAGAACGGGAACTTTTTCTATGAATACGGTGCTGAAAAACGAACCCACGTTACGTATGATCAAATTCCAAAAGTAGTTGAAAATGCATTCCTTGCAACTGAGGATTCACGTTTCTATGATCATAATGGAATTGATTTTAAACGAACTACAAAAGCAGTTATGGAAAATGTCACTGGGGGATTCGGATCTCAAGGTGGTAGTACGATTACACAACAAGTAGTCAAAAACTATTTTCTAACGATGGACAAAACTGCAAAGAGAAAAGTGCAAGAATGGTACCTATCTTACAAATTAGAGCAACAATACTCTAAACATGAAATTTTAGAAATGTATTTAAATAAGATTAACTTAGGTAACCGTTCGTACGGTATTGCAACAGCAGCAAAAAAATATTATGACAAAGATTTAAAAGACTTACAGTTACATGAAGCTGCAATGCTTGCAGGTTTACCCCAAGGTCCTAATATTTATGATCCTACAAAAAAAGACAACGTTGAAAGAGCTACACAACGTCGAAACGTCGTATTATCATTAATGAATCGACATGGTTATATAACAAAAGCTGAGATGGATAACGCAACGAAAATCCCTGTAACTGAAGGTCTTCAACCATCTTCAGAAGTAACGGAGATGAAGTATCAAGCATTTTTAGATGCTGTTGTAAAAGAAGTTGAAAAAGAATATCCCGATGTAAATATCGGTTCAGATGGTTTAACGATTCATACAACACTTGATCAAGATGCGCAAGATTATGCTGATAAAATTATGGATGGCAATCTTATTAAGTATCCGAACGATCAATTCCAAGGATCATTCGTATTTATGGATACACAATCTGGAGAAGTTCGAGCAATTGGAGCTGGGCGTAAAGAAAGTAAGTCTACTTTCAAAGGTCATAATATGGCCACTGATTTAAAACGCCAAGTTGGTTCAACAATGAAACCAATTTTCGACTACGGTCCAGCAATTGAGAATTTACAATGGTCTACATACCATCAATTAAATGACTCAGAATATACGTATTCCGATGGTAAAAAAATACGAAATGCAACAAATAGTTACAAAGGTGACGTTTCACTACGTGAAGCTTTGAAAAAATCATTAAACATTCCCGCTTTAAAGACAGCTCAAGCGGTTGGTCTTCCTAAGTCACAAGCGTTTGCTGAAGGTTTAGGTATGACATTTAAAGACGGCAAAACATATGAATCAACAGCAATTGGTAGTAACGATAGTTCTCCATTACAAGTAGCAGGTGCATATGCAGCCTTTGGTAACGGTGGGAACTACAATAAACCGCACTTCGTAAAAGAAGTTATCTTCCCAGATGGGAAAAAGAAAAGTTTTAAACCGAAAGAACAACGTGCGATGCAAGACTACACAGCTTACATGGTGACTGACGTTCTTCGTGACGTAGTAAAACCTGGTTCTGGTGGTACGGGTCCAACAGCATACGTTTCAGGTGTTGATGTTGCCGGTAAAACAGGAACACAAAACTTTGATGCAGACGTTATAAAAGAATATGGTATTCCAGCTGATGCAAACAGAGATAGCTGGTTCGCTGGATATACACCGCAATATACAATGGCAGTATGGACTGGGTACGAAAAAAATGGCCCAGAAAACTACATTAGTGATCGTTATACTAGAATTGCACAGCAAATGTTCCAAGTAATGATGAGTAAATTCGCTACAGATAAAACTCGTTTCGAACGCCCTTCTTCTGTACAAGAATTAAATGGTGAATTGTACGTAAAAGGCGCTAAAAAGGATGCAGTGAAACAAATTAAAGTAGATGCACCTAGTGGTCTTAATGTCACTTTCGATGGCGCTAGCACAGTTACACTAAACTGGTCTGGACCAGCAGAAGTTGATGCGTATGCCGCAAGCTATAAAGCGACTGACGGTTCAAGTGGTAGTTTATCAATAAAAGGTACGACAGCTACTCTTGGTGGTATTAAACCAGGCATTACTTACAGCTTCTCTGTAGTAGCGAAAAAAGGTACTGGAACAAGCCCTGCCGTTGGTGCATCCTTCACTGCGCCTGGAGGAACTCCAGACGCGAAGAAAGCTGAAGATGAGGCTGCTAAGAAGAAGGCTGAAGAAGAAGCTAAGAAAAAAGCTGATGAGGAAGCTCAGAAAAAGGCCAATGAAGACAAATTAAAACAAGAAGAAGCTACTAAAAAAGCTGAAGAAGAAGCTCAGAAACAACAAGAACAACAACGTAAACAACAAGAAGAAGCTCAAAAGAAAGCTGAAGAGGAAGCTAGAAAAAAAGCTGAAGAAGAAGCTAAAAAACAACAAGAACAACAACGTAAACAGCAAGAAGAGGCTCAAAAGAAAGCTGAAGAGGAAGCTAGAAAAAAAGCTGAAGAAGAAGCTAAGAAACAACAAGAGCAACAACAACAACAACAAAATACCGGCGAAGATACACCTCACGCAGACGGAAATGTTGTTACAACAGAGTCTTAATACAAAAAAAGAAGTCCTTTCTCTTAACGAGAATAGGACTTCTTTTTTGTTATCATTTTCTTTACATATAGTTTTTCTATTTCAATATACAACTGCGCTAACTGAATATAAGAATGATAATTATTCGGTTTCTTTATAATGAACGAATATCGCTCTATAAAATTAACTGGTTGCACTTCCAATTCACTCGTAAAATCTTCTATTTTATTCAAACTATGAACAGGTTGCTCATTTAGCCAATATACAATTGATAATAAATGTGCTGCAAAAAGAATCATCGGACCTTCAGCTTCTTGTTTCTTTCTGTTTCGAAATAAAGTAGCAATGTCCTCATGCTTATTTTTCCATACATTCAACATTACCGGAATACTGTTTTCAATTTCATTCCACGGCTCATATTGTCTTTCCATATCATATATAAAATAAGTCTTTTGTATTGTTTCTTCAAATGACTGTTCTGTATAATACGCAATCGAATTTATACTTTCTTTAAAAAATGGTAAGCACCGAAATTCTCTCGGTATTTCTATCACTCGCTCCATCCTTTATTTCCCCTTCATTCGCTTCTTTCCTTCTCGGCATACTTCTAGTAAAGGGCACTCTTCACATTGTGGTCGCTGCGCTTTACAGTGATAACGTCCAAAGAAAATCATACGGTGATGTGTAACGCTCCATTCATCCATCGGAATTTTCTTCATTAATGTCTTTTCTACTTCTAACACCGAATCTTTCCATCTACAAATCGCTAACCGTTTACTCACTCTCTCTACATGCGTATCAACAGCAATTGCCGGAATACCAAACGCTACCGAAACAACTACGTTTGCTGTTTTCCGACCTACACCTGGTAACTTCGTAAGCTCATCTCGATCTTTCGGCACTTCCCCATTGTAATCATCTAATAACATTCTGCACAATTTTTGAATGTTTTTTGCTTTATTTCTATACAAACCAATAGAACGTATATCTTGTTGTAATTCTTCTAGCGAAACACTTAAATAATCTTCTGGTGTTTTATATTTTTGAAATAAATTTTTCGTCACTTTATTTACAAGTGCATCTGTACATTGTGCAGATAATGCTACCGCGATTACTAGTTCAAATGGATTATCATGAATTAATTCACAATGTGCTTCTGGGTACATATCCGCCATTGTGTCTAAACAATAGCGAATTTGCGTTTTATTTAACATATACTTCCTCCTACATTACTGCTCCAACCAATTATAAAAAGGCACTTTTCCAGTAAATTTCGTCTCTTGTTTTGTCGTTTGCTGCGTTCGTTGTTGATTTGCTCTAAATTTCCGTCCTTGGTTTTGGGCTTGATCTACTGTTTTAATACCATTCTTTTTCCATTCAAATAAAATACGATCAATATATCGGAAATTAAGCTTACCACTCATTACAGCTTCCCTGAGGGCCGCTTGAATTAAATTCGGATGATGTTGATCTTGATCTTCCCACATTCCCAACGTTTCACATTCAAAAGGAGAAAGTGGTCTTCCAAATTCTTTTTCAAATACTGTATATAAATTTACTTGCAATTGCTTTATTTCTTTTTGTTCTTCCTCTATTGATTCATTCATTAAGAAATGCAATATTTTTTCCCATAGCGGTTGTAAAGAATAACTTTCACACATCATCGCTTCTGATTTTTGTCCACCTTCTAGTGATAAAAAACCTTTTTGAATCAATGCCTGAATTACTTCCATACATTTCATTTCGGTAATCGTCATCCGTTCTGAAATCTCTGACGGAGTCGGAAATGAATTGCCCGATTCTAAAAATGTATGTACATGAAGTACAACCATAAATTCTGTTTCATTTAACCCTAATTTTTTATAATGCATCATAAGTAATTTTGGAATTGCAATGCTTCCCTGCTCAAACCACTGTAACATCATTTTCTTTTTCATCACCAAACACCTCGCTCTCTAGTATAACACACCTTTCGCTATTTCTTTTTGCCACAATTCGTCAAAAAAACCTCCCTATTATGTAGGAAGGTTTTTGTATTACATTAATAAAATATACAATTAAGCTTGCACTTTACTTTTCATAAACGTGTGAATACGTTCTAATGCTTTCTCCACTTGTTCAAGAGATGTCGCATATGATAAACGAACGTTATTTGGAGCACCAAATCCTGTACCTGGTACAAGAGCTACTTTTTCCTCTTCTAATAGAGCTTTTGCCCAATCATCAACAGTTTCGTATCCTGATAAAGCTACTGCTTCTTTTACATTAGGGAATAAGTAAAATGCACCTTGTGGTTTAATGCAAGTAAAGCCAGGGATTTGAATTAATTTATCATAAATAATGTTTAATCTCTCTTCAAATGCTTGACGCATTGTTTCTACAGGTTCTTGTGAGCCTGCATATGCCGCGATTGCGCCGTATTGAGCGATTGAAGTAGGGTTTGACGTACTATGACTCGCTAAGTTCGTCATCGCTTTAATAAGCTGCTTATTTCCTGCTGCATATCCAATACGCCATCCTGTCATAGAATGAGATTTAGATACACCATTAATAATAAGTGTTTGTTCTTTTAATGCATTAGAAAGCTGGGCAACCGAAGTATATTCTGCTCCACCATAAATTAATTTCTCATAAATTTCATCTGAAACGATTAAAATATTGTGTTCTAAACATACTTCTCCAAGCTGTTGTAATTCTTCTTTGCTGTAAATCATTCCTGTTGGATTGCTCGGTGAATTAATAATAACTGCTTTCGTTTTCTCTGTAATTGCCTCACGCAGCTGCTTCGCTGTAATTTTGTATTCATTATCTTCAAGGCCTTCTACATAAACTGGCTTACCACCAGCAAGCTTTACTTGTTCCGGATAACTTACCCAGTATGGCGTAGGGATGATAACTTCATCACCTTCATCAAGTAGCACTTGGAATAATGTATATAATGCATGCTTTGCGCCGTTACATACAATAATTTCAGACGGATCATACGCAATTCCTTGATCGCGAGTAAACTTCTTCACAATTTCTTGTTTTAACGCTTGTAACCCACCTGTTGGTGTATATTTCGTATGTCCTTCTAACATCGCTTTATGTGCAGCATCCATAATATGTTCTGGCGTATTAAAGTCAGGTTCTCCTGCTCCTAATCCAATTACATCATGACCTTCTGCTTTTAATGCTTGTGCCTTTGCTGTAATTTCTAAAGTTGCAGATGGTGTTAAAGCAGCTACTCGCTTTGCTAATTTCATTTGTAGTTCCCCCTACATCTATTTTTCAATGCTGTATCGTCGTAAAAACTGCCCATCTTTAAATGCAAGATAGTAATAACTATAACGATTTTCATCATCAATATATGTAACTTCCCATAATGGTATATTGTTTTCAAAGCCTAATTTTATTTTTAAAATTTCTTTAGGCTTACTTTTGTGCTCTTTACTGTCATCTCCGACTTGTTCAATCGTTCTTTGTAAAGCCTCTTTTTCAGAAATACCTTCACTCTTTTTCCTTACTATAGTTTCCCCTTTTTTCTCAGGCACCCAAACGATAAGTTGTTCTCCTTTTTCATCTGTACCTTGTACGACAGTATATGAAGATTCTCCGTTATAATAATCCACAGATTTTACTTTTACAAGCTTTGCTTTTTCTTTTGCAATTTCTACAGATTTTGCCTCTTTAGGGATTTTCTTTTCCATTGCTTTATTATAAACATACGCCCCATATATTCCGCTAGCAACGATTACGATAACGATTGCAAAGATCCACTTTTTCATTGTATCACTACGTTCTGTAAATCGTAAATACAGCTGTTTCTTTATCTTTTTCGTCTAATGCTAATCCGAACATGAGGTCCTGCTCTTTTAACGTACGATTCAAACTATCAACGATTTTATACAAGTCAGACGAATATTTAATACGCGTCGTTGATAGGACTTCGATTTTCTTATCCATGAAAAAACTCCTCCGTTACACAAAAATTTCTAATTATAGAAGAACGCAATGCGGTTACAATAAGAGTACATTCTTTACAACCCCTGCTTCATCACCCATCTATTATAGCAGGACATGTACAGCAAAAAAAGGTTTCAAGTCGAAAACCGATACATTTTGTATACAAGAAGTAAGAAAAATAAAATTCCTCCTACCCACATTTTTTACGCCCGAAGTTTACATGCACTTCAGGCGTATTTTTCCTTCCAATTTTATTCAATTGGCCGTTCCTTTAATTGTTCTAACAATTCTTCTAGAGGGCCTTCATAAAGCGGAACAGTTGGAATTGATTGTAAAAAACGTTTTCCATAGGAAGCGCTTGTCAAACGACGATCTAGTACAAACACCGTTCCGGTATCTGTACTTGTTCTAATAAGACGACCAAATCCTTGTTTAAAACGCAGTATTGCTTGCGGGAGTGCTAACTTAGCGAATACGTCCTCTCCTTGATTTTTTAACCACTCTCCTTTTGCTTCCATCATCGGTTGATGAGGAGGCGTAAAGGGAAGGCGGACAATAACAAGACAACTAAGGGCATCTCCAGGTATATCTATCCCTTCCCAAAAACTACTTGTTCCTAATAAAATTGATTTATCGAACTCTTGAAACTTACGAATGAGACGACTTCTGCTCTTATTATTCACACTTTGCGTTAATAATAAATAGCCTTCTAATTCCTCATCATTTTTCAAATTCGTATACGCTTCTTTCAACATTTCATACGAAGTGAACAAAACAAGCATTCTACCTTCTGTAGCTTTCGCTATTTTTGCAATATGAGCCGACACAGATTCAATATATTCTTCATTACTTGCTTGCTTAATAAAGGGCACATCCGTTGAAACCATTAATTTCATCTGTTCTTCAAAATGGAATGGTGATGGGACCTGTAATGTATTTGGAGCAAAATCATGTAAGCCTAGCTCTTCTTTTATATAGTCAAATGAATCGTTTACTGTTAGCGTTGCTGATGTGAAAATAACACTCTTTTTCTCTGTTAAAAATTCATCAGCAAATCTTTCACCAATATGAACAGGTTGCCCATATAAAACAGTTGAATGAATGGTTCCCTTCGTTTCAGTTTCCATCCATGTCACATATGAATTTTTTTCTAAAATGAGTACTTGTAAAGATTGCGCCATCTTTCTCAACAACTCAATTAAATGCATAAATTCACCTGTAACAACATGCATTTCCCATTCTAATTTACTTTGCAATATATCAACTTGCTTCTCAAGTGTAGAGAGTAATTTCCTTATATCATATACAAAGCGATTTGTTAACTCGGTAATACTATCCCATAACTTACCTTTCTCTACTTCCGTGTTATATCGATAAATGAGTGGCATATTGCTGATCCCTTGTTCCTGCTTTGTTTGTTTAAAGATGAATGCACGTAACATTTGGAATAGCTCATCCGCATCAAATTTCAATTCCTTCAAACTATGACTTACCATGCGGAAAGTAGAACGGGAGGCTTGCTCTGATTTTTTCATCATTTTATATACTTTAGAAAGTACATCATCTGTTTCTAGCGTACCAAGACGAGATAAAACTAGCTGGAAATACATACAGGAGAACTGTTCACCTAATGTTCTACTCGCTGCTTCCTCGATATGATGAGCCTCATCAAAAATAATATGCTCACATGAAGCAAACAGTGGTTCTTCACTTGAAAAATCTTGAAATAATAACGCATGATTTGTAATAACGATATCTGCAAATAATGCTCTATTCTTTGCTCGTTGATAAAAACAACGACTAAACCAGTTGCTTTGCATCCCACCCGGACTATGTACATCACTACAAATCCGGTTCCAAAGTAACTTTCCGCCCTCAGGAATATTTAATTCATCACGATCGCCCGTTTCCGTTTGCAATAACCACACTAAAATTTTTGCCTTCGTGAGCGCCATATCATAATTCTTCTCTTCTTCTTGCAAAGCATATTCAAATTTATGTAGACAAAGATAATGCTTTCTTCCTTTCAGAAGAGCTACTTCAAATGAAAATGGCATTATTTTCTGTAATAATGGAATTTCTTTTTCTAGTATTTGTTGCTGCAGTTGTACAGTTTGGGTACTTATGATGACAGGTTCTTCTTTTTTCTTTGCAAAATAAATACTTGGAAGCAAATATGCAAGAGTCTTTCCTGTTCCTGTTCCTGCTTCAATTAGTGAAAACCTAGAATCTCTTAGCGCTGTATATATTTCCTTCATCATACTCTGTTGGCTTTCTCTTTTTTCAAACTTTGGCATATTCGACTCAAGTTTATCAATTGTCTTATGCAAGAAAGCATCAAATTTAAATGCACATGTTTCACTTAAGTTTAAAGAATAATTTCGTTTTCGAAGGGCAATATTTCGATACACTTCATATCCCTCTGCTCCTTTTTTACCATGCATCATTTTCTTTAAAATATTTTCAGAAAGCACATCCGCTATATCACTTTGAAACACATCACTCAATTCATAAAGCGATTGCAAGGTGACAAGGGGTAACTTCTCAATTTCATTTAAAAATTGTAAAAACAATTCCGCTGTTGCAAGAGCATCACTATCCGCACGATGCGGTTGATCATGCTCTAATTCGTGTTGTTTAGCTAAATCACGTAATTTATAACTATCAGCCGTTGGCAAAAGAATTTGCGCCAACTCAACTGTATCAACTTTTGGACAATGTATTTCTGTATATCCAGCCTGCCTTAATTCTTCCGTTAAAAAATTCCAATCAAAGTGAACGTTATGTGCAACGAAAGCTGCACCTTGTAATAGCTCAACAACCATTGGGGCTACATCTTCAAATAACGGGGCTTGCTTAACCATACTCTCATCAATCCCTGTTAACTCTGTAATAAATGGTGGAATCTCTCTCTTCGGATTAATAAAAGATGAAAAAATCTCTAATATCTCTCCATCTTCCACTACAACAGCTGCAATTTGGGTAATTTTATCTTTCCCATCCTTCCAGGAGTTCCCTGTCGTCTCTAAATCCACAACGACATAACGCTTACTCATATATGTAACACCTCAATTTCTTACCTATCAAACAGAAAATTATATAATGTTACTATACCACGTTTTATCTCATCTTAATGAAAAGATGCACAAAAAAGGCTATCTCCATAATAGAGATAGCCTTCTTACTTATAATATCGTACCCGCTTTTTCAGCACCTAACATTTCAATAATTTGATTATCATCGTCTAATACTGCAATTTTCGGCTCTTGTTTATGAATATTTTCTTCTGCCACTAAACCGTAGCAAATAATAATAACTTTATCTCCTGGCTGTACAAGCCTTGCAGCTGCACCATTCAAACAAACAACACCGCTACCACGTTCTCCTTTAATAACATATGTCTCTAAGCGAGCACCATTATTATTATTTACAATTTGGACTTTTTCGTTTTCTACAATATTTACTGCATCCATTAAATCTTCATCAATTGTAATACTACCTACATAATTTAAATTTGCTTCTGTTACTGTTGCGCGATGTAGCTTCGCTCTCATCATTGTGCGAAACATAGATGCTCCCCCTTATTTAACCGTTAATGTTATATTGTCAATTAATCGTACATTGTCAAATTTAACTGCAATTGCTAAAATGATTCGTCCTTCAATTTTATCCACTACTTGTAGTGAAGGATACGCATATAAATCAGCATAATCTACAGTGCCTTTCGTATACGTCTCAATATACTCTTTCACAAGAGTTGTAATGATTTCTGCATTACGTTCTCCTGTCTCAATTCTTTCTTTCGCTATACATAGACTGCGGTATAAATGAGGAGCCTCTTCACGCTCTTCTGGTGATAAATACACGTTACGAGAACTTTTGGCTAATCCATCTTCTTCCCTTACAATATCCACCGGTACGATTGTAACCGGAATATTAAAATCAGCGACAAATCCTTCAATGACAGCAACTTGCTGTGCATCTTTCATACCGAAATAAGCACGTGTTGGCAATGTAATATTAAATAGTTTCATTAGTACAATCGCAACACCAGCGAAATGACCAGGTCTTTGTTTTCCGCATAACACATCGGTACGCTTCACAACTTCTACTGTTGTCGTTTGTTCTGCTGGATACATTTCTTCTACGCTCGGATAAAATAAATAATCTACACCGTTTTCTTTTGCTACATTTTCATCTCTATCAATATCACGAGGGTATCGATCTAAATCTTCATTTGGTCCAAACTGTAGCGGATTAACAAACACGCTTAAAACTACAATTTCATTTTCTTCTCTTGCCTTACGTAATAAAGTCGCATGACCTTCATGTAAATAACCCATCGTTGGGACAAAACCAATACTTTTTCCACTTGCACGTAGTTCGTTTGTAATTTGCTGCATCTCTTGCACTGTATTTATGATTTTCATTATTGTTTTCCTCCGTATAACGCTAAACATTCTTCCTCTTTCATTGTGAATGAATGTTTTTCTTCCGGAAATTGACCTGTCTTTACTTCAGTTACGTATTGTGAAATCCCTCGCACAATCTCCTCTTGAACAGACGTATATTGCTTCACAAATTTCGGAACACGATTTACGCCATATGAGATAAGATCATGATAAACGAGTACTTGCCCATCCACTTTTTGTCCTGCTCCAATTCCAATCGTTGGAATTGTTAGTTGCTTCGAAATAAATTCTGCTAGCTGCATTGGCACACATTCTAATACAAGTGCTATCGCACCAGCTTCCTCACATCTCTTCGCATCTTCTATTAATTTTTTTGCACTTTCAGCATCTTTTCCTTGTACTTTATAGCCACCTAACACTCCTACAGATTGAGGAGTTAAGCCTAAGTGTGCCACGACAGGAATTCCCGCACTCGTCAAGTAATGAATAGTTGATATCACTTCTCCTGCACCTTCTACCTTCAGTGCATGAGCACCACTCTCTTGAACGATGCGGCGTGCATTCACCATCGTATCTTGAGGCGACACATGATACGACATAAATGGCATATCAGTTACAATAAACGTCTCTTTCGCTCCTCGGCGTACAGCTTTCGTATGATGAATCATATCCTCTACTGTTACAGGTACTGTTGAATCATAGCCGAGCACAACCATCCCAAGGGAATCTCCAACTAAAATCATATCAACTTCCGCTTCTTCTGCTAACTTAGCAGATGGATAATCATACGCCGTTAGCATTGTAATCGGCTCACCTTGCTCTTTCATTTTCAAAAAATCTGTTTTTGTTTTCAAAAACTACTCCTCCTTTATACAGGAGAGAGGAGATGGCCGAAATCATATAAAAAACCCCTCTGGCCATAAAAGGGCAGAAGGGTTGTGTGTTAGTCGGCATTATTCATCCCTCTGTCCCAGTCCGTTATTGGATCAAGGCAGAATCCAAGTTATTATTTTTCGTATTGCTTCGAATCATAGTGCAGTTCGCTCTGATACTGCCCACATTCGAACTAATTATAGCAAACTCCAAAAAGGAATTACTACATTTTTTTGAAAAAATAATTTTTATTATTATTACGGTATGTGAAATTTATAAGTGAACGATTCAATCATAGAAAGATAAACTTTTTAAATACATGGTATAACTCATAAAATAATGATGCAGGTTAATTGAGGAGATATACTTACAAAAGGAGAATTGCGAATGTCTATAAACAAATGGTTATTTCGATTCATCGGTTTTCTTGTGATGCTTGTGGTAATAACAACTTTAAATTCCCTCAATGTATTTGCCTCAGTTAACAACTTGGCACAACCTATTGCGTCAGCGAAAGTGATTGAAGTTGAGCTAAACGATGATTACTTTAATCCAAACGTCATCACGATTCCAATTAACGAATCAACAACATTACTGTTGAAAAATAAAGGTAAGAGTGAGCATACCTTTACAATCAAAAAACTCGGTATTGATGTCGTCGTCGAGTCAGGAAAAGAAAAAAACATTACCGTGAAACCTAACAGTGCCGGTACATATGAATTAATATGTCGATACCATCTCCTCAAAGGAATGGAAGGTAAAGTAATCGTCAAATAAGAAGCAAACTCAACTGGACGATCTTTTAAAATAAAACTTAAATATTAAAAGATTTTATTAATATGGAAATAAAAAAGAAGTTCCAAAAGAGGAACTTCTTTTACTTAATTTCGATATCCGCAGAATGAATATGATGTACTTTTCCTTCATGGTCTTCTAGGAGCAATACACCATCCTCTGTAATTCCTTTTGCTATCCCTGTAATTGTCTCTCTCATCGTTCGAGCGTTAATTTCTTTCCCGATGCTTACAGCGTAACTTTCCCAAAGAATTTTAATGACAGAGAAACCATTTTGTAAATACTCTTCATATAATTTTTCTAGTTGTAAAAAGATTTGTTGCATAAGCTCCGCACGAACAATTGGCTTACCAGATTCAATCGCTAAAGAAGTAGCAATATGCTGAATTTCCTCATCAAAATGTTCTTGCTTTTGATTCGCATTAATACCAATACCCATAATGACAGCATTAATTTTATCAGGATCAGCTTGCATTTCTGTTAATATTCCTACAGCCTTTTTCCCTTGAATTAAAATATCATTCGGCCATTTTATTCCTACGTTTACACCTGTGCACTTTTCAATTGCTTGCGCAACGCTAACAGCGGCTAACAAAGTAAGTTGTGGTGCATGTTGAACCGGGATTGATGGGCGTAAAATAATACTCATCCAAATTCCTGTTCCTTTTGGTGAATGCCATTTTCTGCTTAAACGACCTCTACCCGCTGTTTGTTCTTCTGCCACAACAATTGTTCCTTCTTCTGCACCTTCATAAGCAAGCTTTGCTGCAATATGTTGCGTCGATTCAACGGACTCTTCAAAATACACTGTTCTACCAATATGTTTCGTTTGTAACCCTAACTGTATTTCATTCGCAGTCACTTTGTCTGGCTTACTTGCAATTCGATAACCTAATCGACGCACAGCTTCAAGTTCATATCCCTCATTCCGAAGGTCCTCCATATGTTTCCACACAGCAGTTCTTGAGCAACCAAGTTTATCACTAATCGTTTGACCAGATACAAACTCGCCATCCGCTTCCGAAAAAACTTGCAATAACTGCTTTCTTATAGTAGATTGCATTCTTGCAGCCACTCCCTTATACACTCTTTCTCATTTACTACGTTTCCTTGTACAATTGCTTCTTCAATTTTTTGAATCATTTCAGCAACCCACGGACCTGGCTTTTTATTTGCCCAGTTTAACAAATCATTCCCAGTCACATTCATCTCTTGTCGACTCTTAATTGGCAATGCTTGAAACAACGTTTGTACCCGGTTAACAGCTGTATGATCATAGCTTTCAATCATCGCTTCATATACTCTTTCTGCCATTTCAGCTATATGAATTCCCGTTTTATAAAGAAGAACTGTATCCCAATCCTTCTCCTTTCTCTTACGGATTGTTAATAAAACTGCGACGATATCTTTTATTTTTTTATTCGAAAACTTCCATTGACGTAAAAAGACAGCTGGATGTTCTTCTCCAATACAATATAAGAAAAACGCCCACGCCTCAATGTCTGCTTCAAAAGAATCCCATTTATACTGCGTAGCTTTTAACAATTTCTCTTCTGACATCTGTAAATATGGTAGATGAGAAAATAGTTTCGTTTCTACTAATTCTTTGAGAGCCTTCACACAATATGTGCCAGTTAACAGTTTTTCAAACTCCACTGTAATTCTCTCAATTGCTATATGTTCCAGCAAATGTCCATATGTTTCAATTGCTTGCTTCGTTTTCGTCTCTAAAGAAAAACCTAACGTACTTACGAACCGAATACCACGCATCATTCGCAGGGCATCTTCTTGAAACCGATCCGCAGCATTTCCCACTGTCACAATTTCTCTCTTTTGAATCGCTTCCTGTCCAGCAAATAAATCAACCATTTTTCCTTCTTCTGTCATTGCAATTGCATTCATTGTGAAATCACGACGTTTTAAATCCTCTTCTAATGAACGAACAAATTGAACACTACTAGGTCTTCGAAAGTCTTCATATTCACTCTCTGTTCGAAAAGTGGTTACCTCATAAGGCTCACCATTTTCTACGACAATTACAGTTCCATGTTCAAGACCAACAGGAACATGTCTTGGAAATATAGCCATCACTTCTTCTGGTAAAGCAGATGTCGCAATATCAATATCTCCAATCGGCCTATCGATAATAAGGTCTCTTACGCTTCCACCGACAAAGTAAGCCTCATGCCCTTGTTGCTTTAAAGTCTCAATAATAGAACTAGCTTTTTTAAATCTTTCCATTTTTGTCATCCCTTAGTACATCATAGTAAATCGTTTCATATTGTGAGACGATTTTTTCAGAGCGAAACTGCTCGTAAACACTTTCTCTTGCTCGCTCTCCCATATTACGGTGAAGTTCTTCATCCTTTAATAGCTGAATGGCTTGATCTGCCACTCCTGTTGTATCGCCAACTTCACATAAATATCCTGTATCACCATGTTGAATGACTTCTGGAATACCTCCAACCCTTGTTCCGATACAAGGTACACCACACGCCATCGCTTCTAATAAAACAAGACCAAAACTCTCTTTCTCTGATAAAAGCAACATTAAATCACTCATCGCAAGTAGTTCTGCAACATTATCTTGCTTCCCTAAGAATAAGACGCGATCTTCAATATGTAAATTTTTCACCAACTGTAAAATCGTGCAAAATTCTGGTCCATCTCCAACAAGAAGCAACTTCGCATCTACTTCTGTAACAATTTTAGCAAATGCCTGCACAACATCTTGCACACGTTTCACTTTACGGAAGTTTGAAATGTGAATGAGTATCTTTTCACTCTCACTTATACCGTATTCTTTCTTTAATTGGGTCATATCACGTTTGAAATATACACGTTCGTCTATAAAGTTATATACCGTTTGAATGTCTTTATTTGGTTTTACAAGCTCATGCGTTTCGTTAATTAATGAATGCGAGACAGCCGTCACAACATCAGATTGCTCAATACCAAAACGAATTAAATTATTTAGCGAAGGGTCGGATCCTAACACAGTAATATCTGTTCCATGCAAGGTTGTAACAATTTTAATACGCTCTCCAATCATTTGTTTTGCTAAATAAGCACAAATGGCATGTGGTATTGCGTAATGCACATGTAAAATGTCTAGGTTTTCTCTTTGTGCAACCTCTGCCATTTTACTCGCTAACGCTAAATCGTATGGTGGATATTGAAATACAGAGTATTGATTTACCGTCACTTCATGAAAATAAATGTTTGGATACACTTTATTTAACCGGAATGGTAAACCCGATGTAATAAAATGAATTTCATGCCCGCGTTCCGCTAATTGCTTTCCTAATTCTGTTCCAACAACTCCAGAACCACCTACAGAAGGATAACATGTAATACCTATTTTTAATTTCATTTACATCCCCCTATTAAATCAGCATGTAATAAAACCGGTTTCTTACTCATAAACCCTTCGGCATATAAAACTCCAACTTCTTTTCCAAACATTTTCTCACGGGCGACTACAGTTTCAACGTAACCTTCTGTTAACGGCGTTTTCACACCATCACTCCCTGTTGAAAACTGACTTTCATACGCTTCTAATGCTTCCACCTTTTGCGATACGTATTCACTAATATCTATACAAAAATTCGGTTTATGAAAACCATTAATCATATAATGATAAAAAGACTCCACACGATGTGGTGGAACCTCTGGCATATATTTGCGAATTCCCGCTGAAAAAATAGCTTCTTCCACAAGTTTTGCACAATTTGCATGATCTGGATGACGATCTTCATAATACGGCGCAAAAACTAGTTTTGGTTTATATGTACGAATTACCTTTACAATTTCACGTATATACTCTTCTTTCATATACAAACCACGGTCTGGCATCGCTAAATTTAGTCTCGTTTTTACTCCCATTATACGAGCTGCCGCCTTCGCTTCTTCTTTTCTTAACTCTATCGTTCCGTTAGAAGAAAGATCAGCTTCTGTTAAATCACAAATACCTACTTCATACCCTTGCTTCGTATATTTAGCAATGGTGCCAGCCATGCCGATTTCAACATCATCGGCATGAGCACCAAACGCTAATATATGTAATCCACTCATAATTGTTCCCCTCATTTTCTTAACTTGCGGTAATCTAAATCTCCTCGCTCTAATGCGTGCATTAACATTTCAGCACTTGCCATATTCGTCGCAAGTGGAATTGCATATACATCACATAAACGAAGCAATGCATTCACATCCGGTTCATGCGGCTGTGCTGTTAATGGATCGCGGAAGAAAATTACCATGTCTAAATCATTTTTCGCAATCATTGCACCAATTTCTTGATCGCCACCAAGAGGACCAGATTGATATCTTGTTACAACTAAACCGGTCGCTTCCATAATACGAAGCCCTGTCGTTCCTGTTGCAAATAATTCATGTTGTTCAAAAATTGGTTTATATGCGTATGCAAACGAAACCATGTCGTCTTTCTTTTTGTCATGTGCGATTAAGGCAATTTTCATCCGTTGTCTCCCCTTTAGTCGATAATATTTTCTAAACCGTACACAAGATGATCTAGATTCATTACTGTCTCAATTGATAGTTTTACACCAGACATAAATGATGCACGATTGAATGAATCATGACGAACTGTTAACATTTGTCCGTCTCCACCAAACATTACTTCTTGGTGTGCAATAAGTCCTGGTAAACGTACACTATGAATGTGAATGCCGTCTACGTTTGCACCACGAGCCCCTTCTAGTTGCTCTACTTCATTTGGATGACCTTGCTGCTTTGATTCACGATTTTGACGAATCAATTCTACTGTTTTTACCGCTGTACCAGATGGTGCATCTAGTTTTTGATCATGATGCAATTCAATTACTTCAACATCTTGGAAGTATTTCGCTGCCATTTGTGAGAATTTCATCATAAGAACTGCACCAATTGCAAAGTTTGGAGCGATAATTGTTCCTACTGCTTTTTCTCTCGCAGTCTCAGTTAATTGTTTTAGCTCTTCTTCAGTAAATCCAGTTGTACCAATAACAGAACGAAGTCCACGCTCAACTGCTAGTGTAACGTGTTGTTTCCCAACTTCTGGCGTTGTTAAATCTAACAACACATCTGCTTCTACTTCCTCTAAACAAGTATGTAAATCTCCATAAATAGGTGTATCTAGCGCTGGCATTCCCGGTAAATCAGAGATTTTCTCTCCACCATGCTTATAATCCACTGCTGCTACTAAATTAAAATGTTCCGTTCTTTCCATAAGAAGAACTGCTTCATGTCCCATACGTCCTCTTGGTCCAGCGATAATTACTTTAATTTCTTTCATTATTCTTTCTCTCCCTCATCAATACGTGTCCAGCGATCTTTATCGCGAGTATTAAATTTATTCATTACAATGTTATGTGCTGTTTCTAAATCAATATTTAAACTATTTGCCATACAAATCATAACAAATAATACATCTCCAAGCTCTTCTTCAATACTACGTTCTTTTTCAGTTGTTTTCTTCGGTTTCTCACCATAATAATGATTCACCTCTCTTGCAAGCTCCCCCATTTCTTCCGTTAAACGAGCCATCATTGCAAGTGGACTGAAATAACCTTCTTTAAACTGACCAATATATGCATCAACTTCTTTCTGCATATCCTTCATCGTTTTCGCTTCCATACAATTCACCTCTAATCCTTCCTCTTTCATGTTAGCCAATTCATCGCGATTTGACAAATATTATTCCCCGCCAAACACCTATTTGCGACCCTTTTTGGGAAAGATTATAATAAAGTGAAACTTCTTTTGCGTTTTTGGCAAAAAATCAACCAGAACCAATCGATTTTTATAGCCTTCACTATTTTCACTAGCAACTAGAAATTACTTATCATTATGTTTTACCGTTTCAGCGGAGCAATGCCATTTACATAATTAGGGGGATTTCTATATGACATCAAATTTGAAGATTCGAAATATCATTTTTATTTTAATCGGTTCCGCTATTTTTTCTTTCGGTATTGTGAATATCAATATTGAAAATCACCTTGCAGAAGGTGGATTTACCGGTATTACACTATTATTGTATTTTCTATTTAAGTTTGACCCTTCTTATTCAAACTTAATTTTAAATATCCCTATATTTTTTATTGGTTGGAAGTTACTTGGAAGAGCGACATTTATATATACACTAATCGGCACCTTTAGCGTATCTTTATTTCTATGGATTTTTCAGCGTTACGAAGTTCTCAACTTACATGTAAACTTACAAAATGATATGACACTCGCAGCTTTATTTGCTGGGGCATTTATTGGTATCGGTCTTGGGATCATATTTAAATACGGCGGAACTACTGGCGGTGTAGATATTATTGCGAGACTCGCTCATAAATATGTTGGCTGGAGTATGGGGAAAACGATGTTTATGTTTGATGCTATCGTCATTATCGTCTCTATCCTTACCTATTTATCATATCGCGAGGGTATGTATACGTTAGTTGCTGTTTTTATCGGGGCGAAAGTCATTGATTTTATGCAAGAAGGAGCCTATGCAGCAAAAGGAGCAACTATTATCTCCGATAAAAACGATGAAATTGCTGCTAAAATTTTATCTGAGATGGAGCGCGGAGCGACCTTTTTAAAAGCTGTTGGATCGTATACAAAAGTGGAACGGAACGTATTGTATTGCGTTGTGGCTAAAAATGAAATCGTGAAATTAAAAAATATTATTACTTCTGTAGATCCTCATGCATTTGTTGCAGTAAGTGACGTACATGATGTAGTTGGTGAAGGTTTTACGTTGGATGAAAATAAAAACCCATTACATACATAAACACAACTAGAAAAGCTTTTTAGCTTTTCTAGTTTTTTATTACGTATTGCTTAAGTTTCTCTAAATCCTCATAAATAAGCTCCAATAAGCCCCGATTATAAAAAATGGAAGCAGGATGGAAGGTCGGAAAAATATGATATTCTTTCTCTGACCATGTAAATTCTGCACTTTGCATATCCTTTAATTTTTGAATGGGCTGTTTTAATAATTGTCCGTGCACATCTGTAATCTTTTTATCTTTTCCTGCTAAACGTTGAAGACCGATATTGCCAAGCGTGACGATAAGCTTCGGATTTATTTTCTCTAATTCATAATCTAACAACGGTGCATGGGCAACTATTTCTCCTTGATTTGGCGTTCTATTATACTTTTTTTGTATGATTTCACCATTTCGTTCTTTTTTCTCTCGCCACTTATAAGGTCTACTCCGAACAGCACTCGTAATATATACTTCTTCCCTTGTAACGTGAATACGTTCTAAAAAACCCATTAATTGTTTTCCGGCTCTCCCGCTAAACGGAATCCCATTATGAATTTCTGTTTCACCAGGCGCTTCTCCTAACAACATAAATTTCGGATTTTCAGGGCCTTGTCCACTTAAAAAACCTTCTAATTGATAAGGAGCACTACGCTCTTTCACCTGTTTTACTAAATGGTCTGGATATTTCATTTCCCCACCGCCTTTCCGCATTACTTCTATTATTTCTATTTGCAATACATTATATAATTCAATCCACAAAACAAAAAAGACTATCAAAATTGATAGTCTTTAGTCGTCGCTACGCTGCATACCAGTATAAATTAATACGAGACGTAATAATTCAAATACCGCTACGGCTGCAGCTGCTACATATGTTAATGCTGCCGCATTTAATACTTTACGAGCTTGGCCATATTCATCTGTTGATACGATTCCTAACGCTTCAATTTGTTGCATCGCACGCTTTGATGCATCAAACTCAACTGGTAATGTAACGAGTTGGAACACAACACCTGCTGCCATTAAAATGATACCTAAAAATATCATGTTGGCCATCGATGCAAAAATACCGATCATAATAAATATCCAAGAAATATTTGAACCAAAGTTCGCAACTGGCACTAACGAATGACGAATACGCATAAAGTTATAATCTTTTGCATCTTGAATTGCGTGTCCTACTTCGTGTGCTGCAACTGCTGTACCAGCAACTGAATGACCGTAATAGTTATCTGTTGATAATCGAACTGTTTTGGCAGTTGGATCATAATGGTCTGATAAATGACCTGGTGTTTCTTCTACAGCTACGTTGTATAATCCATTTTCATCTAAGATTTTCCGAGCCACTTCTGCTCCTGTCATACCTGATGTTGAATAAACTTGTGAATACTTGCTATAGGCACTACGTACTTTTGACTGTGCATACAACGGTATGATCAAAATGATCGCGAAGTAAATTAAATAAAACATCATGAACCTCCATTGAAGTTTTAATTATAGTACTTCTCATTCTATTTTCTTCTGCCACCATTGTCAATGAATAAACCTTACAATCCGAATCTTTATTTATTACATTATCTATTCTTAGAATGTACATTACTTTTTCTTTTTTCTCTCTCTCCTTTATACTTTCTCCACCCAACATAAGTTAATGTGAATAAAATAAGACCTCCAGTAATTGTCATAAACCAAATGAGAGAAGGTGCAATTTCATCTTTTTTTACTGTATGAAATATTTTTTGCAAATCTCCTTTAATGATTCCTAATTGCATTTGCCCACCTTTTGTTTTTAACATAACGTTACGAAATTCATCTAAATAAGATAAATGGGCATTTACACGCTGCACTTCATTTTCTGGCAAGGCAATCATTAAGCTTGGATAAATAATATTAAATTCATGTAAAAATGTGTTTAACGTTTGTTGAAACTGTCCCGTATCTTCTTTTTTCATCGCTTTTTCCATTTGAGAAAAGGCATCCATTACTTTTCCTTCTCTTTCCATCCAAAGTGGTTGATATTTCGATACTTGCGCATCGACAGCGAGCTGCAGGGCTAACACATTATCAATTTTAACTTGTTTCCTTACATCTTCTTCCGCGAGAGATTGTTTCGCCTTGTCGTAAGCTAAAGAAATAACTCTAACTTGATCTGGCGTTACTTCCTGCTTCTTTTCATTCCCCTTTATTACAAACTGCTCCGAGAAATGTTGCAGTACTTGTACTGCTTTTTCATCTTCATTACGCTTCACTAATTGTAATGAGTCATCTAACAACCCTGTTAGTTCACTCCACTCCTCAGCATATATACGTAACGGAAACATGATAATTAGAAATGCAATCAGTCCAATTAATGTTCTCTTCATCACGGTCCCCCCTATAACTACTAGTACAAAATATGTTAATGTGGACAAGAATAGAACAGAACTGGACCGAAAAATATATTATCGTTTTACAAACAAAAAAAATTCTCTTTAAACAGAGAATTTTTCTTTTGAAATCCTTTTCTTTTTTACGAAATATTTATACAAGCTATAACAAATTATGCTACCACATAAAATAAATAATAAAATAGCACACGCTGCATGCATAAAAAACTCTTCTGGTAACATTAATATAATCGGATCCTTCTCAGGATCAAAAACCCAATAATCATTACTGAATAAAAGCTTATGGAATATCACAAAACTCTTTTCAAAATTAATAACAATCGGTAACATTAACGCTATTGGAAAAATGATTGTTAAAATAGATCCATGTAGTAAAAACTTTTCATTTTTCTTTTTTAACAAATACATGCCGCCTACTATTGCAATTATAATTGTCGCATACATTACATATTGAATCTTTACTAAAATGTTTTTCACATCTACAAAATGAACACGGCCATTTGTAGACATATCTAGTGTTGGCAAATGTAATGCTCCGTCATAAAATGGCGATAAATATGTGATAAGCACATCATAATTTCTTTTAATATCATCCTTCGTCATATCTGCTAAATCTGGAATGTTCAAAAAATCAATTTCAAAATAATATAGCCATTTTCCATATACAACCGCCGTTGTTGCGAGTGCAAATATAGAAAATGCTATGCTATATGAAACAATTATCGTAATCAATCGATCCAATATTTTTGTACCACTCGTATTTTTCTTCATTTTCTCCCCCTACATATTCTAACTATCATAAAGAAAACTGTTTTCGATTCTCACGTAAGCAATAATAATATGTCATACAAAGCACAGCAATGCTTAACCAGAACGTAAAATAACCAATTTCTCCTACAAACAAATGCATAATTCCGTATCTCGGCATTTGCCAGAACAAATAATCAATTGCATCATTATGTAATGTCCATATAGCGGCTACCGCAAAATGCCATTTTTTTATACGGTAAAACGGTGCATATAGCACTGCTTGTACTGCCATCGCAAAATGCGAAAGCATTAACATATACCCGATAAGGCCAATAGGACCTTTTACATAAATCATAACCCCATTTACAACAACAGCCCATATACCATATTTTATTAAAGTAACAATCGCTAGCGCCTCTATTAATCCCCAATTTCTCTTTATTAAAAAAGCGATTAAAACAAAGACAAAAAAAAGACTTGCCATAGGACTATCGGGTACAAACGGCCAAAATATAGGTAAAGTTTCTTTTAATTGATTTCCATACCATATGAATCCGTATATTGTACCTAATATGTTAACAACTAATAAAAATAATAATACGGAGCGTTGCCTTAACATTGCATACAAGTAAACCAAGCTGTATGTCCAACACCTTTCATTCTTTCATCAAACTCTACTCTATTATATAGTAAACTTTCTATCATCAAAATAAAAAGCTGACTACAAATTTTGTAGTCAGCTTTTTATTATTTTTTATTATACTTTGCAACGAATTCCGAAAGCTTCTTCAGTTCCTCATCTGTACCTTTAAATACACCTTTAGGCATGGAACCTTTTCCCTCTTTCGCAATTTTAGCAATTTCTTCTGGCTTCAAAGTTAAATTTTGCAGTGCTGGTGCTGCTGCGCCGCCCTGTAAATTGTCACCGTGACATGTTAAACAAGTATTTTTTTGCATTAATTTATAACCGTCATCATTTTTATCAACTGGTGCTGTTTTTACAATTGCTCCTTGTTTTTTTGCAGCTTCCCAGTCGTGGTGTGCTACAGATTCCCAAGTTAAAAAGATAATCGATGCAACTGCTAAAAGCATAAATCCCGTTGCTACAGGACGCTTCAATGGGCGTCTTTCTGGGCCTCGATCAAGAAATGGAGCTAACAGTAATGCGCCAAACGCAATCCCTGGCATAATGAACGCTCCAATTACAGTAAATGAGCCAGAAGCATAAGAATACTTTAATAACTGATACAAGAATAAGAAATACCAATCTGGAAGTGGTATATACCCAGCATCAGTTGGATCCGCCATTCTTTCAAGCGGTGACGGATGCGCCACTGTTAAACATAAATAACCGATTAAAAAAACTGCACCAACCATCCATTCTTTTAACAAGAAGTTCGGCCAAAATGCTTCTGTTTTCCCTGGGTATTCCGAATAGTCTTTTGGAATATTTGGTTTCCGAGCTACTGGTACCCGAGAATCTCCTACAAACTTCATCCCTTTGCCGCGATGCATAATCTCCCTCCTTTAGTTCTTTCCCCTTTAATTTAGCAATCTCTTATAGTGGACCGGAAATACCTTGTTTGCGAATCATGATGAAGTGGAAGGCCATTAAACCTAGAAGTGCTGCTGGTAAGAAGAAGACGTGAATAGCAAAGAAGCGAGTTAATGTTTGAGCGCCAACAATTTCGGAATGACCAGCGAGTAATGTTTTAATGTAAGGACCAATGAGCGGCGTTTGCTCTGCAATTTGAATCCCTACTTTCGTAGCAAATAACGCTTTCATATCCCACGGTAATAAATATCCGGTAAAACCAAGACCTAACATAACAAAGAAAATAAGAACACCAACAATCCAGTTTAGCTCACGAGGCTTTTTATACGCACCCTGGAAGAAAACTCTAAGTGTATGTAAAAACATCATTACAATGACGAGACTAGCACCCCAGTGGTGCATACCACGAACAATTTGCCCATATGCAACTTCATTTTGCAAATAATAAACCGATTCCCAAGCATTTTTAATATCAGGCACATAATACATCGTCAAAAACATTCCAGATAAAATTTGAATTACAGTAACGAAAAAGGTAAGTCCGCCAAAGCAATAAACGAATGCAGAAAAGTGATGTGCCGGGTTTACATGTTCAGGTACTTCATGATCAGCGATATCACGCCATATTGGTGTAATATCTAACCTTTCATCTACCCAATCATAAATTTTATTTAGCATCTACTTTGCACCCCCTCTTGGCTTCGCTTTTCCTAAGTACAGCGTTCCATCTTTCACTTTAGATTCGTATACATCAAGTGGAGCAAGGGGCGGCGTGCCTTTAATGTTTATCCCGTCTTTTGTGTAACGGCCCCCGTGACATGGACAAAAGAATTGATTCGGATGTGCTTTGTCCGAATTCCAGTTCACTGTACATCCTAAATGTTTACATACTGGAGAGAATGCAACAATGTCTCCGCTTTCATCTTTATGAACCCAAGCTGATTTTGGCTCTTCGGACTTGTACCAACCATCAACCTGCTTCACCTTAAAGTCGAAACGTTTCGGCTCTGTTGTAATATCCTTTACTTGTGCAACAGCAACCATATCCGTTCCCGCTTCTTTTCTTAACACCGGATCAAGCGCAAATCGCGTCATCGGCATTAAAATACCCGCTGCCATAAAGCCTCCTACCCCTGTAAGGGTGTAATTTAAAAACTGTCTTCTTGACACACGATGTTCTTTCTCGCTCACGAAAATTTCCCCCCTCTATCAGAAATTGTCCCCTCGTGATAAATTATATAAAAAATAAAAACTAGGACACTATCATGATATAATACGCTCATGCACAGGTCAATATCATACTACTCATAATAATAAGAACTTTCTGTTTATTATTATTTTCCCCATTTTTCTTCTAACATTACCATTATATTTTTTATATGTGCATGAATCACTTCTCTTTTCGCTTGATCACTAAATTGTTCTAACGCTAATGAAGGAAACCAAAATAAATCTCCCTGCAATTCTTGCATATCTTCTTTCCATGAAAAATCACTTGTAACATAAGCAATATGCTTAAAACCTTGCTTTTTCAAATGATTTGTCCATTCTTGCAAACGACCTTTTTCGTTTTTTTGACTTTCTACTAGATACGTAAATGCAGGTAATAAAAGCACTCTTCCTTTATATTCTCTTTCTAGCTCCATACTCAACAATTCGATAAATTCCCCTTGTTCTACTACCATTTTCATTTCTTTCGCTGCTGAAATTGATAAAAGTGGTATAACACCCGTATCTACATATTCTCTTGCTTGCTCAAACTGTTCCACATCTTTTACAATCCATTTCAAATGTCTTCCCTCCCCCGTCTATAAATGACAGAACTTTCACTTTATATATATTAAACCATACTAAAAGAGGTAAAAAAAGAAAAACTACCTATATTAAGGTAGTTTTTCTTGAAAAAGTCTGAAATTTGTAAAATTTTATGAATCCAAATGAATTCTATAACATCTTTAACTCCGCTGTTAACCTATGAAACGCTTCCTTATCTTGCTTATCCAGCGCTTCATCAATTTGTTTCAAAAGACGTTCTCTTCTAAAAGAAAATACACTTTCTTCTAAAAACCTTTCTGCAAGTAAACGATCTTTTTCATTTACTTCAATGTGCTTTGGTAAATATGGGTTTTCTTCTAATACAGCTACGTAATTGGCATTTTGAAACGATGATTTAAAATTGAGTTGAATATAAATATCCTCATCTCGATTTAAACGAATATCATGAAACGATTTTTCAGCATCTGTTGTCATAACATTTTGTTTAAAAAAGTGAAACGGTGTGTCTTTTACACAATTCGCGGACATTACTAAGCCACGCGGACAATATTTTGCATGCTCTACGAAGTGGACTTTATGCATCAATTGGTCGTGACTCATTAAATAATTCAAAATCCATACACATTCACGCTGTTTCAGTTGGTAATTATTCAAAAACCATTTTACAAAATCCTTCTTCTCGTTTACAGAAACAGGGGTATTCATAGCAATTAAGTCCCTCCTCTGTCTTTCTCTTTTCTTTTTAGATTCAAGAAGCGGTATTCAGTTTCCTTCCAACTTATGAAAAATCCTCTAAATTATATAACAATTCTTCAATATGAATTTGTGTCGGGTCTAGTTGTATTAACTGAGTAAATACTTCTTTCGCCTCTTTTCGCATACCTTCTTCCAATAAGAAATAACCGTACTCTTCCAAGAAGTCTGGATGATTCTTAAAAGAAGTATATGCACTTTCATAGTGTTTTAATGCATCAGAATACATTTCTAATTGTTTTTTTGCAAACGCAAGATCCCAAAGTAGTTGTGTATCTGGTTCTCCGCTATCGATAGCACGCTCTACAACGGCAATTAGCTCTTCATACTTTTCTTGTTCCTTTAAGATATATGCATATTTTAATGTTGCACCTAAATGTCCTGGATCTAACTCAAGCGCTTTTTGAAGCACTTCCTCTGCTTCCGCTATTTTCCCTAATTTCGCTGCAATGTTCGCTAATTCTACATAGAATGGTACAGAAAGTTCATCTACTTTAATTCCTTCATGAAGTGTTTCATAGCTTTCTTGAAGCATTCCTTCTTTTTCATAGCTTTTCGCTAAATACATGTAAAGAGATGCATACTCAGGATCTAATTCTTTCAGTTCTTGCCAAGCACCAATTGCTCTTTGGTATTCTTCACCTTGGTATAACGTGAATGCATATCCAAATAATGAGTGAATATCTTTTTGTTCCTCTAAACCTGCTTCGTAGTAAGAAATCGCCTCTTCCCAATTTCCAATGGCACTTAACGTTTCTCCAAGGCGCAGTGCAATGACAACACCACCCATTACTTTATGCTCCGCTAATAGCGACTCATAATAAGTAATTGCCTTTTGTTCTTCACCTTTACTACTATATAACTCTGCTAATCCAAACGTAATGACAGGCTCGTCAGGCATCATTTCTTTCGCCTTTAATAGTTTTTGTTCTGCTACATCATCGAAACCTTGCATTTGGAATAAATCCGCTACAAGTAATAACGATTGAACATATAAATCATCATTTTCCGGAATATCATGAAGTACTTCAATCGCTTCATCTTCTTTATCTAGATCAATATATAATTCTGCTAAAAATACAGTGAATTCACTTTCCTCTGGATACAATAAACGCAAATCTTCTGTAATAGCTAACGCTTCATCCGTAAATCCAAGAGTATGATAATAGCGAGCAATATCATACTTCTCTTCATCATTCGCAATTTTTAATTGCTCTTTTAATAATTGTAATCCTTTTTCCGCTTCACCATTTTCAATATATGAAACAGCTTGTTCAAACTTTTGCATAAACGTCTCCTTTAATTCTAAAAAATATTCTTTTCTGTTCATTTACCCTGCTATTAACGGGCAGTAAGACCCCACCTCAAAATTCAGCTAGGGCAAAGAAGTTAGTTTTGGGGGCAACTGCCCGTAAAAGCCCGATTGGTGTGGGCTAATAATCAGCGGGGGATAAACATCCCCCCATTGATTAAAGTTTCACTTTATCATAAGCAACTCATTGTTAGAACGCAACCTTTAGAATGAGCATGCTTCTTCTTACAGAGTAGTTAATTGTTCAAAGGTTCGGATATGATACCGATACCTTCTTATCTTCTTCTATTGTACCGCTTTCTTTTATGACCGTGCAAATAACTTCTCCCACTAATTATCGAGCCATACCAATCTTGATTTACAGAACAACTTAATTACTAAACTTCAACTTTTTTAATGCGATAAAAAAGACTCCTCTAATAGGAGCCTTCACAATCTCTTAAGAATATGTTTCCTCTTTCTGTACTTGCTCATTTACAAGTTCTTTCAGTAACTCTATAATTTCATCATTTTCTTCTTTCAAACCGACAGTAATACGAATGCCATCATCGATACCAAATGCAGCACCAGAACGAACAATATATCCTTTTTTCATTAATCGTTCAAAAGCTTCATTACCAGGAATACCGAGTTTTAAGAAAATGAAATTTGTTTGAGATGGATAATAGAATACGTTATATTCCTTACAAAATGCGTAATATTGATGTAATCCTTCTTCATTCTTTTTCACACATTCTTGTAAAAATGCTTGATCTTCTAATGCAGCAAGTGCTACAGATTGCGCTACAGTCGATGTATTAAATGGTAACCTCGCTACTTCTAGCTGCCCGATTAACTCCGTATTACCAACTGCATATCCGATACGGAAAGCAGCTAGACCATATGCTTTTGAAAACGTACGCAATACCATAAGATTTTCATACTTTTCAAGAAGTGGTAATGTTTGCGGATAGTCTTCTGCTCCCGCATATTCATAATATGCTTCGTCCATAATAACAAGCGCTGACTTAGGAACTGATTCTAAAAATGAAAGTAATTTTTGTTTTTCTACATATGTACCTGTCGGATTATTCGGGTTACAAATCCATACAATCTTCGTTTGATCATCTACTTGCTGTAACATCGCATCTAAATCGTGAACGCCATCTTTAAGTGGTACTTCACGAACTTCTGCTCCTTCAATAACAGCATGGTGATGGTATTGTGAGAATGTTGGATTCGCCATTACAACATTTGTTCCTTCGTGTAGTAACGCACGACTAATCATTTGAATAACTTCATCTAATCCACTACCAAATAACAGTTGTTCCGTTTTAACACCTAAATGTTTTGCTACTTGTGTCCGAAGTTCAAAGGCATGTCCATCTGGATAAAGAGCGTATTGACTCGCTACAGAAGTTAATGCTTCTGTTACGCGTGCTGAGCACCCGAATGGATTTTCGTTCGATGCTAATTTCACAATTTTTGATAACCCATATTCCCTTTTTACTTCTTCAATATTTTTCCCAGGCACATATGCTCTCAAAGTTAACAATTGCTCTTTCACTCTCATTTTTCTTCCCCCAGTCATTTTATTCAATTCGATTACAATACGGTTATACTCCCTTACTATAATCGTTTATCATAACTGTCACTATTACGAAAATACTTCTAAATAGGCTCTCCATAGCTGTTATCTACTTCTTATACCCATATCCTTTTGAAATGCCTCTAACGCAATATGAACAGTCTCATCAGGAATAGATACGACATTCACTACCCCATATTCCTGCATAAGTACCATATGAATTGTTCCTGCATTCGCTTTCTTATCTTGTTTCATCAACCCGACGAGGCGTTCTACACTTAAATCACTTGGCATTTTTGGATAGCCGTACTTCAAGAACCACTGCTTCATCTCTTCATAAGCAAGATTAACCTTATACACCTGCTCACTTAAGAATATAGCAAATAACATTCCAACCGCTACTCCGTCACCGTGAGTAATATTTCCATATCCTAGTTCTTTTTCTAGAGCATGGCCTAACGTATGTCCAAAGTTCAAATGAGCACGTACACCTTTTTCTGTTTCATCTTGCGCTACAATGTTTGCCTTTACAGGAATTGCCTTCGTTAATATGTGGATTAATTTCTCATCACGAAGATCTGCTAATGTTTGCACTTCTTCTTTTAGCCAATGATATAGCTTTACATCACCAATTAGAGCATGTTTTATCACTTCTGCATAACCCGAGCGCCACTCTTTTTCAGGAAGAGACTGTAAAAACGGCGTATGATATACAACTGCTTCCGGTTGATGGAATGCACCTATCATATTTTTACCTAACGGATGATTGATTGCTACTTTCCCACCTACCGCGCTATCGTGAGCTAATAAAGTCGTCGGAACTTGAACAAAGCGAATTCCACGCATAAATGACGCAGCAACAAAACCAGCTAAGTCTCCAATCATCCCGCCTCCAAGTGCGATAATTAAAGAATTTCTATCTAATTTATTTTCAAGAGCTGACGTATGAGCCGCATAGAAATTTTCAAAGGACTTCTCTTTTTCACCACTCGGTACAACGAATGAAAATACTTTTTGATCTATTTGCAACGCATCTACAACTGTCTGTAAATGTAAAGGTGCAACAGCCTCATCTGAAATAATCATAATGTTTGATACAGATGGCTGCATGTTTTGAACGATTGTTGTCAAATGTGACAACGATTCTTTTCCTACATATACATCATATTCTTTTGATTTCGTTTGAATATGTATGTTTCCCATTAAAATCCCCTCGCATATTCATTATGTTTCTCAATATTTTCACGAATAAGGTCCATACGATCTAATCCAAATTGTTCTATTAAAGCTGTCGCTAATTCCCAAGCTACAACCGCTTCCGCAACGACACTAGCTGCTGGAACAGCACAACTATCTGAACGTTCAATACTTGCTGTAAAAGGCTCTTTCGTATCAATATCGACACTTTGAAGAGGTTTATATAGTGTAGGTATCGGTTTCATCACTCCGCGCACAACAATTGGCATTCCAGTCGTCATACCGCCTTCTAAACCACCCGCGTTATTTGTTCTTCTTGTATATCCATGCTCTTCATCCCACAAAATTTCATCATGAACTTCGCTACCCGGTCTATGTGCTGCTTCAAAACCAATTCCAATCTCGACCCCTTTAAAGGCATTAATGCTCATTATTGCGGCTGCTAATTTTGCATCTAGTTTTCGATCATAATGCACATAGCTGCCTACTCCAATCGGCATTCCTTCCACAATTACTTCCACGATGCCACCGATTGAATCACCATTTGATTTCGCATCATCAATTGCTTTTATCATTTGATTACCAGCTTCTTCATCTAAACAGCGTACAGGTGATGCTTCTGTAATACTTTTTAATTCTTCAATTGAACGATACGTAGTCTCTTTAGCCTGTACACCGCCAATTTCAATTACATGGCCTGCTACTGCAATACCAAGTTCCGCTAACACTTTTTTTGCAACCGCACCAGCAGCAACACGTACTGTCGTTTCGCGTGCCGAAGAGCGTTCCAGTACATTTCTCATATCTCTATGACCATATTTAATCGCACCATTTAAATCAGCATGTCCAGGTCTTGGTTTTGTTACTTTCCTTTTCATTTCTTTTTCTTCTTGTTCCGTTAACGGCTCTGCACCCATAATTTTTGTCCAATGTGCAAAATCACGGTTTTCAACAACAAGTGCAATTGGAGAACCTAATGTCTCTCCATGTCTAACACCACTTACAATTTGCACTTGATCTGTTTCAATTTGCATGCGTCTACCACGCCCATATCCCTTTTGCCTTCTAGCTAACTCTTCATTTATATCATCCGCTACTAATGGTAGTCCGGCTGGAACACCTTCTATAATCGTTGTAAGTTGTGGACCATGAGATTCACCAGCTGTAATATATCGCATACGTTATTCCTCTTTTCGTATATGTATTTATCTCGCTATATTAAGCAATAATTTTATCTTTCATTACTCTAAAAATATGAAAGAGTTATTCATACATCAGCCATTCGCTTATTCTCCGATAGGCCTTTACTTTACATATCAATATATCATAACAGCTCTAACTTCGTAACTAATAGAAATAAAAAAAGTGCAAGAAGAATACCCCTATTCTCCTTGCACTTTCTACTATTATCACAGTGATTAAAGCGTTTACAAATTATTTCAAAATAATTAGTAAATCCATTCATTCATTAATTTTGAGTAGTCAACTAATTCTTCTTCCTTAAAGAAAATACCAATCTCGCGCTCTGCACTTTCTAACGAATCAGAACCATGGATAATGTTTTTTGCAACAGTTACACCGAAATCTCCACGAATTGTTCCAGGAGCTGCTTCATGTGGTCTTGTTTTACCCATCATGTTACGAGCTGTATCTACTACACCTTCACCTTGCCATACCATTGCGAATACAGGACCAGATGTAATAAAGTCTACTAATTCACCAAAGAAAGGTTTTTCTGTGTGCTCAGCATAGTGTTGTCCAGCGATTTCTGGAGTGACTTGCATTAATTTTGCACCAACTAATTGAAAGCCCTTCTTCTCAAAACGAGCTACAATTTCCCCAATGAAGGCACGTTGTACACCGTCTGGTTTAACCATTAGAAATGTTTTTTCCATAAAAAATCTCTCCACTTCTGAATTATGTATGTAATTGTATATCCCCACACACATATTAACACCCTTATCACAATTGTGCAATAGTTTTGAAATAGAGAGATTATTTTATTTTTTAGAAAAAACACTAAAATTTTCGTTTTCCAATATACTTTGCTACATTTTGTAATGCATACTTTGCTTGTCCACGTGGGAGTGGTTTTATCATTTCTAATGCTTTATGTAAATAACGTTCACTAAACGCAAATGCTTTATCAATAGCAGCACTATTCTTTACAGCTTCAATAATTTCTTTCATTTCGTCCGCTGTTGTATTTTCATGTACAGATCTGATTTTCTTACAAAGGATTGGATCTTCCATAGCATATAAGGCAGGAAGCGTAATGTTTCCTTGCAATAAATCGCCTCCAGCAGGTTTTCCAAGTTTCTCTTCTGTAGAAACGAAGTCTAAAATGTCATCAATAATTTGATACGACATCCCTACGAAATAGCCATACCAAAACAGACGGCTTACCGTATCACGATTAGCGCCAGCAGCAATCGCTCCTAGTTGGCAACTTGCAGCAATTAATAAAGCGGTTTTTCGCTTTATTCTTCTTAAATATGTTCTTAAATTTTGGTCATAGTTATACTTATCTTTAATTTGTTCGATTTCACCTTTACAAACTTCTAAAATGGTATGCGATAGCGCCTGATGCGCCTCTGGAATTTCAATATTCGTTATACATTCAAGAGACTTAGCGAATAAATAGTCCCCTGTATACATTGCAATACGATCTCCCCATTTCGCATTCACAGTTGCACTACCACGTCGTAAAAACGCAGCATCAATAACATCATCGTGAACAAGAGAAGCCATATGAATAAGTTCTAACGCAACAGCTACATGCTTAATTGCATCTAACTTATAATCTCCAAATTTCCCCGCAAGCAACACAAATACAGGACGAATTCGCTTCCCACCAGCTTCAATAAGTTGTAATGCCGCCTCTTCTACTAATGGCTGTTCAGAAGCAACTGTCTTTTTTAATTCTTTTTCTATCACATTAATATCCGATCGTAAAAAAGAGTACATAAGTTGTAACTTCATATTGTTCACCTTAACCTAAAACTTCTTTTTTCTATTTTGATTCTGGTTTCATGCCTAAATGCATCGCTGCTACCCCAAAAGTAAATGGCTTCACTTGCACACGTTCAAGTCCAGCTTTTTCGAACATATTAGCCAATTCTTTCATACCTGGGAATGTACTAGCAGATTCTTGTAGCCATGAATATTCTTTATAACTTTTCGCAAATAACTTTCCAAATAACGGCATGATATATTTAAAGTATAAAATATAACCTTGTCGAAAACCAATCATTGTTGGTTGAGATGTTTCTAAACAAATTACTTTTCCACCTGGTTTTACTACACGCGTCATTTCTTTTAATACGTGCATATAATCCGGTACATTACGTAAACCAAATCCAATCGTTACATAATCAAACGTGTTATCTTCAAATGGAAGTTCCATTGCATTCCCGTGCAGAAGTTCTACTTGTTTTAATTGTAACGCCTCTACCTTTTGCTTACCAACAGATAACATATTTTCGCTGAAGTCTAAACCAACAACCTTGCCCTGTTCACCCACTGCTCCAGCTAGCGCAATTGTCCAGTCCGCTGTTCCGCAACATACATCAAGCGCTTTACTACCTGGTTTTACATCCATAATGCGCATCGTCTCTTTGCGCCACGCTTTATGTCTTTGAAAACTAATTACAGAATTCATCACATCGTATTTATCAGAGATTTTCTCAAATACATCATGTACTCTTTCTTCTTTTGATTGTTGCATGCTCGTACCTTCTTCCAATGTAAAATTGCTTATGTCTTCGATGTATCTCTTAACACAGAGTTTATTTCGCTTATATCTGTGTGATTTTCTAAAAATTGATTTTCTTTCTTCCTAAGTTTCATCATCCATCCATTCATAACTGTTTCTGCATCTGCTTTATCGTTCACAATCCCTTGAACAGCTTGAAAAACAGGTGAATGTTGTTTATTAACATGTAGTTCACATTCTTTTTGGAGACGATTTTTCCCTAGTACATATGTTATAAACGGCTTCCAATGCGCTAAATGAAAATGATCACATGTTTTTTGCAACAGTGCAGACTCAATCATTACTACACTCTCCATTATGTCATCCACCGTTTTATGCGCTTTTTGATATAACATTATTTTGTGTTCATTAATTTCTTTAATTCCTTCAGCAAGCGCACGAATTAAAACAATATCACGATTCATAGACAATAAGTAATAATATAACCCGCTATAGTAATCACCAGCAAGCACTGTTAACTGGCGACGCTTATGCGATTCATTCGCTTCTTCCCCTGCTTTATTTGATACTCTTTCATGTGTATCAAGCGCAATTTGCACAAGCATAATCGTCACTACATAATGCTCAATTTGTTCTATATGTAAATTTGCACCTTTTAAAGCACCATATAACAATGCGATTTTCTCTTCATCAATAAATGGTTCTTCAATATAGTTTATAAAATAAGGATGGCGTAATTTCACCATCAATTTCTCTCTTATACCCGCATACCCTCCGTAGATGTCACACACAAAAATCACCCTTGTTTTCTAATTCATAAAACTTATTATAACACATACACTCTATTTTCTATAACCAAAACTTGGCTACTCTTTCCAAACTTCTACCGAACTACATAACATCTTCTATTCTTTTAAGTAATCTTTCTATTCTCACTCTGCCTCGCTAAAACTATATCATTTATTTACAAAAAAAAAAAAAGAAAAGCAGTTTCCCACTTTTCTTTACTTCGTTTTAATAAAAGATAAAATTTCACTACGTGCTGCAGCATCATTTTCTAGCACACCACGTACTGCTGTTGTTACTGTTTTTGCACCTGGCTTTTTCACACCGCGCATCGTCATACACATATGTTCCGCTTCTACTACTACCATTACACCATGCGGCTCTAGTACTTCCATAATAGAGTTCGCTACCGTTGATGTAATACGTTCTTGCAGTTGTGGACGACGTGCAATTGTATCTACAGTACGAGCTAATTTACTTAACCCTGTCACTTTTCCGCCTTGCGGAATATATGCAACGTGAGCAACTCCATAGAATGGAACTAAATGATGCTCACACATCGAATAAAACGGTATATCTTTTACTAGTACAAGCTCCTCATGATCTTCTCCGAACACTTTGTGTAAATGTTCTTTCGGATCTTCATGCATACCTGAGAACACTTCTGCGTACATTTTTGCAACACGCTTTGGTGTATCAAGTACTCCCTCTCGATTAGGATCATCTCCAATTGCCTCTAAAATAAGGCGTACTGCATGTTCAATTTGTTCTAAATTAACTTTTGCCATCCGCTAGCCCTCCCGAAAACCTAAAAGTGATACGAACACATTCTAGCATATTTATGTTTTTAAAAGCAAAAAGAAGAGTTTCCAAAAAGGAAACTCTTCTTCCCTGTTAATATGTAAGGATTATTTAACCGCATCTTTTAACGCTTTACCAGGTTTGAATGCAGGTACTTTACTTGCAGCGATTTCAATCTCCTCACCTGTTTGTGGGTTACGACCTTTACGAGCCGCACGCTCACGAACTTCGAAGTTACCGAATCCGATCAGTTGTACTTTATCACCTTGTTTTAAAGCTTCTAAGATAGAATCAAAAACAGCGTCTACTGCTTTTGTTGCGTCCTTTTTAGAAAGGGAACTTGCTTCTGCAACAGCATTGATTAAATCTGTCTTGTTCATGCCATTCACCTCCTCCCAAAGATAAGACTGTATAATGATCATAAAATGAGTCTTACTTTCATTTGTAGGCAATTTTTGCAAATTCTATACTACAAAGATGTAGATAAATCATTATCAACGCCTATATTATACGATTCTCCTTTATAATTCAATATTTTTAAGGAAATTGTTACTCTTAAAATGTGAAAATCTGATGAAACTTGACAATTTACAACAATATATTAGATAATAGCTGTTTATTTTCCTATTCTATATGCGAAAATTAAAAAATCCCTCTACGATGAGAGGGATTTTTTCTTATAATATAATCGCAATTAATCCGCCAGATCCTTCATTAATAATTCTTTCTAGCGTTTCTTTTAATTTATATCTCGCATTTTCTGGCATTAAAGATAGTTTCGCTTGAATGCCTTCCCGAACAATAGAACTCAGTGAACGTCCAAATATATCAGAATTCCAAATTGATAATGGATCATCTTCAAAATCTTGCATTAAGTAACGAACTAGTTCTTCACTTTGTTTTTCCGTACCAATGATTGGCTCAAACGTAGACTCCACATCTACTTTAATCATATGAATAGATGGAGCTACAGCTTTTAATTTCACACCAAATCTTGAACCGTGACGAATAATTTCTGGTTCATCTAAACTCATGTCAGCTAACGCAGGCGCCGCTACACCATATCCTGTTTGTTTGACCATACGCAGAGCATCCGCCACTTGATCGTATTCTATTTTCGCATGAGATAAATCGAGCATAAGCTTCAATAAATGATCTTTCCCTCGAATTTCTACTCCTACTACTTCTTTTAAAATTTGATCATATAATTCATCTGGTGCATATAAATCAATCTCTGCTACGCCTTGCCCCATATCAATGCCAGCTAGGCTCGCTCGATCAATAAATTCATACTGACTAAACTGCCATACGACACGGTCTACATCACGAAGACGTTTTATATCCTTCACAGTCTCTTGAACGGCTTCTTGATAACTTTGGCGTAACCAATGCCCTTCATTTAGCACCATTACCCAGCTCGGAAGGTTCACATTCACTTCTAAAACAGGGAACTCGAATAACGCCTCTCGAAGTACATTGTATACATCTGTTTCTCTTAAACTTTCAACACTCATCGCAATGACTGGGATATCATATTCTTCAGATAAGCTTTGGCGCAATTGCTCTGTATCTGGATGATACGGCTGTACAGTGTTAATGATCATAATGAAAGGTTTTCCGACTTCTTTTAGCTCATTTACGACGCGTTCTTCTGCCTCTATATAATCTCTTCTTGGAATTTCACCAATCGTTCCATCTGTTGTAATTACAACACCAATTGTTGAATGTTCTTGAATTACTTTACGTGTTCCGATTTCTGCAGCTTCATGGAATGGAATAGGTTCTTCATACCAAGGAGTATTAATCATGCGCGGGCCATTCTCATCTTCATAACCTTTTGCTCCTGGAACAGTATATCCGACGCAATCTACTAATCGAATATTCACTTCAAGACCTTCATCTACTTCGATAGAAACCGCTTGGTTTGGAACAAATTTCGGTTCCGTCGTCATAATTGTACGGCCAGCAGCACTTTGAGGTAGTTCATCCTGCGCTCTTTGACGGTCAGACTCATTTTCAATATTAGGAATAACTACAAGTTCCATAAATTTTTTAATGAATGTTGATTTCCCTGTTCGAACAGCTCCTACAACTCCAAAATAAATATCACCGCCTGTGCGTTCCGCAATATCTTTAAAAATATCTACCTTTTCCAAGTGATTCCCTCCCTCAATATTTTTGGGAATAATTCCACGTTTATAGTCAACTAATACCTTCTCTAACGTTGCCTATAATATCTGATATAATATAATGGTATTCTAGAAGTTCGGACAATATATCATATAATTTTGTCCAATTTCATATGACTATTAAAAAAATACCTTTTGTTTGCATCGCAAGTTGTGTAACATAAAAAACCTTTCTTCTAGAACTTATTCACTAAAAGAAAGGTTCATGACTTATGATTTTAAAAAAATTGGTTCTCCACTCTTTACCGTATACGGTAAAGAATACGCAGGTACAAACGGAGAATCTTTCGAAAGTATATTTCGAATATCTTCCCCCTCCTTAAATTGCCCTTCATTTTTTTTCAATGCTTCATATAAGTCGATTCTATAATCAACATAAATTTCTCCCTTCTCATTAATTACAAAAGGAAGGCCTTTACCAGAATATGGACTTGTCACTTGCGGTACATCTTTATATCCAAGTTTTTTGAAATCTAATTCATACACACCATCTGAAATTACCTTTTTAAAAGGTGGATATTGATGTTCATCTCGATACATCCTCAGCTTTAATGATAATTGCTGAATTTGTTCAGCCATCCTCACATCAATTAATTTTACTGTTGGGTTTGTTTCAACGTCTATTAATACGTATTGATATACTCCCCCGCTTTCATAGGCATTCCCTGGTGCTTCTTGTATGTAACGCGGAGAAATCTTTTGAAAATCGATTGGGTATTTTTGATAAATAGGCGTATTCATATCCCGCGTCTTAATTGGCAATATCCCGTCATTTTGCTCCTTAAATGTCGCAACAGCTTTTTGAACGACTTGTAGCTGATCTTCATAAGGAACAGCATTTTGTTTCATATTTTCTTTTGGATACAGACACCCTGTTAAAATGCTCATACAACAAAATATTAAAATAATATGGACTTTTTTCACTAGTAATCACCTTTTCATACTAATATAACTCGCTCCGTACCATGCCCTTTACTGCTGTACAGGACCACTAAATACAACAAGAAAAATAACAATTCCTGACACAATCATGAGGGTGTACGCTACCAATGCTGTAATCCCTTTCAAAACTTTATTCTTTATTTTATATCTGCTTAGTAAAATAAAACTTACTGCAAAAAACATAAATCCAATTGCCCCTAAAGCAAACCACATTTTTATAAGCCCTTCCGACATATACACACCCCTTTTTATTAATCTATTTTTATACTATTTTAACAAATTAAAATCTTTAAACAAATACAAAAAAGAACATTTTACTACAAATCGAGAATATGTAGTTTTAATCAATAGGTTTTTCAGCATTTTCCACCAGTCTAGATAAAAATAAAACCGAAGCGAGCATATCTCTCGCTTCGGTTGACCAAATATGCCCAAAACAGCTCTATTCCCATACTTTCATGGCTATCATATGCAATTTACAAACTCTTTGTTTCTCATATTTTATTTTTTAAACATTTTGCTTAACGAGCCAAAATCTGTCGGCATATTATTGTTAATAATCGCTTTTACAATTTGATCCTCTTGTTCTTTCGGCACTTCACGTCCTGCCATAAGAGCCACCTGATGAATCAATTGACGAAGTACAGTCTCATCACGTAAATTCGCATTTTGTACCGATGATGCTAATTTAAAAATATCTTCTTTATTCACTTTCGCTTCTTTTTCAATGTTATTAAAAATGTTGTTATCCATTCTTTTCACCCTCTCCTCAAGTTACTCTTCATCCTATGCAAAAATAAAAAAATGGTGAAAAGACCCAAAAAATAAAAAGCGACAGAAGTACAAATGTACTTCTGTCGCTTTTCTTTAAAGTAAGTCAGGTATAGCTTCCACTTCGTGTTTTCGAACACGCCCCATTAATGAGCCTACTGCATCTTTTACATTATTCCCATTGAATAGCACATCATATAAAGCAGCTGTAATCGGCATTTCTACTTCCATTTTTTCTGCCAATTCATGAGCAGCTTTCGTTGTTCTTACACCTTCGACAACCATACCCATACTTTCTAACACTTCTTCTAAAGAGTGTCCTTTTCCAAGCATATTTCCAGCACGCCAATTTCGGCTATGAACACTTGTACAAGTTACAATTAAGTCACCCATACCAGTTAGTCCAGCAAACGTTAACGGATTTCCACCCATTTTTCTTCCTAAACGAGCAATCTCCGTTAAACCACGCGTCATTAATGCCGCTTTCGCATTATCCCCTAATCCAAGACCATCAGTTATCCCAGCAGCTAATGCGATAATATTTTTTAACGCACCACCAAGTTCAACTCCAACGATATCTGGATTTGTGTATACACGGAAGTAACTATTCATAAACAAATCTTGTACTTCCTCAGCCGCTTCCATACGCTTTGCTGCAGACGTAACAGTTGTCGCTTGACGCAACCCTACTTCTTCAGCATGACTCGGTCCAGACAGTACAACAACATCTTTAATCAAGTCCTCTGGAATTTCTTCCTCAATCACTTCCGAAATACGTTTTGACGTACCAGGTTCAATTCCTTTACTTGCATGAATCCAAGTAGTCGGGCCCGCTACATATTTCTTCATATCTTGCAGTACTTCTCTATACGCTTTCGTTGGTACTACAAGAAGTACTACATTTACATCTACTAATGCTTCTTCTAAAGAAGAGTAGGCTACGATTGTGCTTGGCAATGTAATTCCTGGGAGATATCGACTATTCTCATGTTTTGTATTAATCTCATCCATAAGTTCAGAACGATTTCCCCAAATACGTACATCATGCCCATTGTCAGCTAATACCATCGCTAACGCTGTTCCCCAGCTACCTGCTCCAACTACTGTGATTTTTGTCATAAAATCACATCCTCTCCATTAGTCTCTTGCTCTAGCGATAATGTGAATCGGTGTTCCTACAAAGCCGAATGATTCACGTAAACGATTCTTTAAGAAGCGCTCATATGAGAAGTGCAATAGTTCTGGATCGTTTACAAACACAACAAATGTTGGTGGTTTTACCGCAACTTGTGTTGCATAGAAAATCTTCAGACGACTACCATTATGCGTTGGCGTTGGATTCATCGCTACCGCATCCATAATTACATCATTTAATACATTCGTTTGAATACGGATACTATGGCTTTCATTTACCTCATCGATAACCGGTATTAACGTTTGTGTACGTTTTCTCGTTTTTGCAGATAAGAATACAATCGGTGCATACTCTAAAAATTGGAAATGAGCACGGATGTTTTCTTCAAATGCTTTCATTGTTTTCTCATCTTTTTTCACTGCGTCCCATTTGTTTACAACGATCACGACAGCTCGTCCTGAATCATGAGCGTATCCAGCGATTTTTTTATCTTGTTCAATAATTCCTTCTTCACCGTCTAAAACGACTAAAACAACGTCAGAACGTTCAATCGCTCTTAGTGCACGAAGTACACTATACTTTTCTGTACTTTCATACACTTTCCCTTTTTTACGCATACCAGCTGTATCGATAATTACATAATCTTTTCCATCTTTACTATATGGTGTATCGACAGCATCACGAGTTGTTCCTGCTACATTACTAACAATTACACGCTCTTGACCAAGAAGAGCATTTACAAGTGATGATTTCCCTACGTTTGGACGTCCAATTAAAGAGAAACGAATTGTATCTTCATCATATCCGTCTTCTTCAATCTTTGGAAAATGCTGTGCAGCTTCGTCTAATAAGTCACCTAATCCTAATCCGTGTGTACCTGAAATTGGGAATGGCTCACCAAATCCTAATGCATAGAAATCATAAATGTCACTGCGCATTTCCGGATTGTCCACTTTATTTACTGCAAGTACAACCGGTTTATTTGAACGATATAATATTTTCGCAACTTCTTCATCAGCTGCTGTTACACCGTCACGACCATTTGTCATAAAAATGATAACATCCGCTTCATCAATTGCCACTTCAGCTTGTTGACGAATTTGTGTCAAAAATGGCTCGTCTCCAATATCAATTCCACCTGTATCAATAATGTTAAATTCATGATTTAACCATTCTCCAGCGCTATAAATACGATCGCGCGTTACACCTGGAATATCTTCTACAATTGAAACTCTCTCTCCAACAATTCTATTGAAAATAGTAGATTTCCCTACGTTCGGGCGGCCTACTATTGCTATTACTGGTTTCGGCATATACTTTCATCCTTTCAACTTGCTTCTGTTTATTATGTAAAAAACCCTTCTTTGTGCAAGAAGGGATTTGCATTCCAGAATATTTCTCAGCGTATCAAAACACCTCACATTATAACACACGTTGCTAATGTTTCACAATAATATATACATTCTCTTGTAAGCGATGCGCAATGCCATCTAGAATTGCCTCTAAATTATTTGCAACAAATTCTAACTCCTCTGTCGATTCACAAGTAAACAGAGGGGCACCACCAGCAAATTTCTCCGGAGTCGTTGTAATAACTGCAAGAATTACACTTTCTAACATCATCTCTTATCTCCCCTTCCTTTCGGGGCTTCCGATGACATATGAACAGCACTTTCTAACGTCGGCACGTTCCCTATGACACCTATTGCTTTCTCCACATCTTGATCTTGTGGTAAGACAAAGATTCCAACCCTGCCATCCTCTAAATCACGCTTTGCTAGCGGCGCAAGTGCCGGCGTACCAGAATCTCTATAAATCCCTAAAGCAACAGAAACATCATGTAAAATAGCTTGTCGTTGTCCTAAGTTAGAGATTGTCACCATCGCATCAATTGATTTCGGTCTTAAAATAAAACCCATTCCATACTTCATAATTTCCTCTTGTCTTGCTGGCAATCCAATATTCATAATGTAAATATTATCAATATACAGCCCCGCTCCTTCAAAACGAAGTGGAACATGCTCGATATCAACAAGATCATGCAACCTCTTACCAGACATTAATGTTTTCGCGATAAAAAATGCGATGATAGCCATAACGACTCCAGCAATCCATGAACGGAACCCTATATAAGCAAACGTCGTTACAAACGACGTTAACATCGCCAAATAGTTGCGACTTTCAAAAACTAATGCAATTCCTTCAATATATGTATTCCCACGTGGTACAAGCTCATAACCATCTAATTGTTGCAATGTATTTCTTTCCATATTACGCACATCACGAAACTGTGTTGCTGCTAGCGTAAGAAACGTAATGGCAGAAAAATCTTTTTTCAATATAGACGGAATCGCAATCGCTCCTAAAGCCGCCGCAATTAACCCCATCGCAATATGAATAATTTTCCCGTGGAGCCTCGTCGGATATTGCCGGGTATCTGTCCGAAGCATGAGCACTCTCGTTACTGTCCCTGCTATTACGCCGCATAAAATGGCCGGTGTATATTCAATCATGTATTACCCTCGCCTTTCTTTTACGTGTTTTCCTCTTAAACTGTTCCATGTGTACGGAGACTTTCGCAATCCAAAATAAAATTGCCATGAATAATGTAGAAACAGCAACGATATCAAAAAACGCTAAACTACCGTAATCGTAAGGAAAATGCAGTTTCCGAAAAATAATTGTCACAAACAATTCTCCCTGTAACATTCCTATATAAAGAGAACATAGTCGTAATATGCGATCCTCATGTAATAAAACGGATGCATATACAAGAGCACTACTTAACAAAAATAACCTGTCCACCACAATCCAAATTGGATCATATACTTCTAACAAATGAAAACTTGTATATAACATTGCAATAATAAGTGCCGAAAGTAAGCTATATAATTTTTTCCAAATAGAATAGAGCGTGAGTCCTATAAAAGCTATACCAGAAAGTAAAAGTGCATTTACTGATACCGTAAATGAAGCAATCGTTACATGTAACGGAGAACAAATAATAAAAATCAATATACAGGCGCTTATCTTCCACCGAATAGAGTCCTTTTTCATAAAAAATGTTACGACAATCCACCCTATCCAGGCTACAAAATAAAAAGTACTCCCTTCCATCATTTCACCTCCTATGTTTTCCATTATGGGAACTTTTTATGAAAGTTAATCCACTTTCTTCGCGCATAGTTTTTTCATATAACAGCAACACTTTTAATAAGGAGGTGCTATTCATTATGGGTAAAGATCGTCAAGAAAAAAAACTAAGAGAATCTCGCCGCGTTGAATCTGATCGTGACCAATCACTACAATATCCGGGTGCAACTGGACTTGATACACCTGAGCAAGCTCGAAAACAGAATCAGCACTAATGAATACAAAAAGACGGTTTCGATATTGTACGAAACCGTCTTTTACATATTTCTTCATAATTTCTATTCATATTGAAATAACATTTCACATACAAATCTTTCTAAACTTTATTTTTATCCATACCTATTTTTCTTAGAAAAATTAAACCTTCTGCAATAATTCAATGGCACATTATCTACATTTCTCAGTCGCAAATTTTACAAGATACTGTTTATATATAGGAATTATTTCATTTTTCTAGAATATCAATTCCATCCCTCGCTTTATATTACTAAAATGAATAGAAAACAAAAAAATCAACCAAACGGTCGATTTTTTATCTTCTACTATAATGCGTCGTATCAATGCCACGCTGCGTTAACCAATGATACGTTTCGCCCTTTACAACAAGAGGAACAGACTGTAACTCTTCTATCGTCTTCGCGCCAAGAGCTGTCATAATAAATTTCAAGTCTGCATGTAATAGATCAATTTCATCCACTAACTTCTCGATGCCATCTTGCATTAAAATGCGTAAAAAGTATCCAGCAAAAGCAGTTGTATTCGCCCCTAATGCGATTGCTTTCGCTACGTCAAGCGCTGTTTGTATACCCCCAGATGCAATAAAAGAGAGGTTATTATTTGTAGAGGTTGCTTCAATAATCGAGGTAGCTGTTTGTATGCCCCAGTTATTAAAATAAGAAAGCATTCGCTGTCTTCTTTCATTTTCAACAGCAGCAAAATTCGTACCACCTTGTCCGCCAATATCAATTGCCGTTACACCTACGCTCGCTAACTGTTGCATTGTTTCCTTACTCATCCCAAATCCAACTTCTTTTACAATGACAGGAACTTTACTATTTAAAACAATTTTCTCAATACGCTGAAGTACACCAGTAAAGTCACGGTCTCCTTCTGGCATCGTTAACTCTTGTATGACATTTAAATGAATTTGCAATGCATTTGCTTCAACCATATCAACAGCACGCTCTGCCTGTTCAACAGTTGCCTCACTACCTAAATTAGCAAAGAAAATACCATTTGGATTTACCTTTCTAATAATCTTATAAGAAGCAGCCTCACTTTCATCTTTTAACGCTGCCATTTGCGATCCTACAGCCATAGCAAGGTTATGACGTTTCGCTACATATGCTAATTGCTCATTAATATGTAACGTTTTCTCTCCTCCACCACCAGTCATCGCATTGATAAAAATCGGCGAACTTAGTGAAAGTTCGCCGATTTTTGTTTCACATGTTATTGTGTCATAATTTGAATTTGGCAAGCTTTGATGCACAAAATCAATATCATGAAAGCCATGCGTACGAGACTGACCAGTAGAAAGAGCGTATTCAATATGATCTAATTTACGTTTTGCCCTTACCACTTGTACCCCTCTTTATTTTTTTAATTTTTTCAGTTGTTCACCAATAATGTCACTTAATTGGAAAGTAGCAGAATCAGCATTCGGTTCATACTGACTATAATCTTCAGTTACATTATTTTCCTCAAGCGCTTCTTTTATACTTAAAGAAATACGTTTCTCTGCTACATGCACTTCAAGCACTTTCACTTTTACTTCTTGTCCCATTTCCAATACTTCATTTGGATTTTTCACGTGACGATTTGCAATTTGAGATACATGCACAAGACCTTCAACGCCCGGTAAAATTTCAACGAATGCACCGAATGTAACAAGACGTTTTACTACTCCTTCACGAATATCTCCAGCTTTTACTTCGCCACCAACATTTTCCCAAGGTCCCGGTTGAGCTGCTTTAATTGATAAAGAAATACGTTGTGTGTCAGCATCAACAGATAATACCTTTACTTTTACCTTTTGACCTTGCTCTAATACTTCAGAAGGTTGCTCTACACGTTCGTGTGAAATTTGTGAAATATGAACTAAACCGTCCACACCGCCAACATTAACGAAAGCACCAAAATCCGTTAGTCGTTGTACTGTCCCTTCAACAACGTCGCCTTCTTTTAATGAAGAAATTGCTTCTTTCTTCTTAGAATCTAGTTCTAATTCTACTACCGCTTTATGCGAAAGGATTACACGATTTTTTTCACGGTCCAATTCAACAATTTTCACGGCTAATGTTTTGCCTTTATAGTCAGTAAAATCTTCTACATAATGTACTTCTACAAGTGAAGCTGGTATAAAGCCGCGAACACCAAGGTCCACAACTAATCCACCATTCACGATATCTTTTACGGTAACATCAAATACGTGACCAGAAGTAAATTTCTCTTGTAATTCTACCCATGCTTTTTCTGCATCAACAGCACGTTTAGATAATACAAGATCATCCTCTTCTAACTTAATAACCTTTAATTCTAGTGTTTGATCTAATTCTACAACATCGCTTGCTTTTTCAATATGAACGTTAGCTAATTCACTAATTGGAATTACGCCATCTGTTTTGTATCCAACATTTACAAGCACTTGTTTCTCTTCAACTTTCGTTACAGAACCTGTAACAACGTCACCAACTTGTAATTCTTTTGAATCCATAACTTCTTCATTCATTTTCTCTACCATGGAAATACCTCCCTACAGAATTGACAAAGCATTTTTTATGTATATACGAAATGAAAACAATTGTTTTCATTTGCATGTTTAAGAATTTATCATCACATACGTAAGCTTCATACATTTCACTAGAAAATATATTAAACCTATATAAATAGTATACAGCAAAATCATGTTGAAGAAAGTATGTTTTGAAATATAATAGCGAATATATTCTGACAGTTTTATTCCTCTTTAACTAACTTCTTATAAATCCGGTCATTTGTCAAGGAAAGAGACTCACAATTCACGTATCCTTTACATTTTTATATAAACAAAAAAGAAAGAGGCTACCCCCTTTCTTTATTTCGCAAACACTCCCGAAACAATACCCATAATTTTTTGGACAACTTCTTCAATTGATAAAGAAGTTGTATCTAATTCCAATGCATCATCAGCTTTTTTTAGAGGAGAAACTTCGCGTTCTGAATCTAATTTATCACGCTGAGCAATTTCTTCTTTTAATTGCTCTAAATTAGAATCGAAACCTTTATTCATATTTTCTAAATGTCTTCTTTCTGCTCTTTCTTCAACAGAAGCAAGCATAAAGATCTTCACTTCAGCATCTGGTAACACATGTGTACCAATATCACGACCATCCATTACAACGCCGCCTTTTTCCGCTAACTCTTGTTGACGGCGTACCATTTCTTCACGAACAAGGCGATGTTTCGCCACAATCGATACTCGATTCGTTACCTCAGGTGTACGAATTACTTCAGAAACATCTTGTCCATTTAAAAATACAAGTTGTGTATTTTCTCCTTGCTGAAACTCGATTTTCACATTTTTTACAACTTCCATTAACTGCTCTTCATTTTCAATATCCACTTTTTGCTCAAGGGCTGCGTATGTAATCGTACGATACATTGCGCCTGTATCAATATAAACGTAAGAAAGCTTCTTCGCTACAACTTTCGCAACTGTACTTTTTCCAGCAGCTGCTGGACCATCTATAGCAATTGAAATTCGTTTATCCATTGTAACACCTCATTTTTTCACTTATAAAACAAAACGAAAAGCAGGTATTCTCCTGCTTCTTCTCATTTGCTTCACGTCATTAAATCCTCAATTATTGTAGCATAATCCTTCATAGAAGAAAATGAAAACTACCTATTCACCTGTAAGATTTCTGCTTTGTTTTTTACCATGACACCTTCATAATAAACAATTTTAGATAAATATTTCACTGATGACTTATGTATAAATAACAATTGCACAACAGAAAGACAAATGAATTGTATTATTAATATACGAATAAGCATTCTCTCCATCTTTTTCAACGTAATGGCTCCCTCCTATACTGTATTTGCACATTTCGTTTCGTAATTTTATACATCGTACATATAGCATTTCATTTTATTGTCATTTTCGAGGCATACTTTTATACATTTCCATTGTCGAATTTACTCAAAACATGTTATGTTCTAAATGTATTTTTTTACTTGAAAGGGGTATAAGCATTGAAAAGAATCCTAGTTTTACACACAGGTGGAACAATTGCAATGGAGGAAGATAAAGAAACTGGGGTCGTACAACCAGGTGAAAAAAATCCTCTTTTAAAATTCATTCCTGATTTAGAAGGCGATGTTGATTTAATCGTTGAAGATGTGTTTCATCTACCATCTCCTCATATGACACCGAGCGAAATGTTACAATTACAAGTCATCATTGATGAAAGAGTAAAACAAGACAACATTCATGGCGTAGTCATTACGCATGGTACGGATACATTAGAAGAAACGGCCTATTTCTTAGATTTAACAGTACAAGCAACTATTCCGATCGTTGTAACAGGCGCAATGCGCTCTAGCAATGAATTAGGTGCTGATGGTCTATATAACTTCTTATCAGCTGTAAAAGTCGCTAGCAGTAGTGAAGCTGCCGAAAAAGGCGTTTTAGTCGTATTAAACGACGAAATTCATTGCGCTACAAACGTAACGAAAACACATACAAGTAATGTAGCAACATTCCAAAGTCCACAGTATGGACCAATCGGTATGGTAACAAAACGTGGTGTTGTATTCCACCATGCTTTAGTACATCACGAAACATATTCAGTAAATAAGGTTTCTAAAAATGTAGTCGTTCTAAAAGCGTACGCTGGTATGGACGATACATTGTTAGCAGCAATTGAAAATCTTCCAGTAGACGGGATTGTTATTGAAGCGCTTGGACAAGGTAATTTACCTCCAAGAACTCTTCCTAGTCTAGAACGGCTAATAAATAAAGGAATTCCTGTCGTATTAGTTTCTCGCTGTTTCAATGGGATCGTTCAAGATGTATATTCATATGAAGGTGGCGGCAAACAATTAAAAGATATGGGTATTGTATTCACATACGGTTTAAACGCTCAAAAAGCACGTATTAAATTATTAGTTGCATTAGAGAATACAACTTCTCATGAAGCAATCCAAAACATGTTTATGCACGATTAAAAAAGAAGCTGTCGAAGTTTATTCCGACAGCTTCTTTTTATATTTCTCTTGTTGCAATGGTTTGCGCAATCGCATCCCCATGAAATCGACCGTTCTCAATAAATATTTCATTTGCATTATTTCCAGCAGCAATTACACCTGCAATGAAAATATTTGCAGCGTTCGTTTCCATCGTATCCTCTGCATAAATTGGACGTCCTGTCGCTTCATCAATCCGAACACCCATCTTTGTTAAGAAACTATGATCAGGATGGTAACCAGTCATCGCAAATACAAAATCATTTTGGATTGTATATGCTTCGCCATCAACTGTATACGTTAATGTATGTTCAGTAATTCCTTTCACATGAGCCCCGAAATGCATGTGAATTGTACCATTTCGAACTAACGCCTCAAACTCTGGCAAAATCCAAGGCTTTATGCTTGGTGAATACTCACTTCCGCGATATAGTACCGTTACACGCGCACCAGCTTTCACAAGCTCTAACGCGGCATCTACACTCGAGTTTTTCCCACCTATAACTACTACATCTCGATCAAAATAAGGATGTCCTTCTTTAAAATAGTGAGCTACCTTCTTCAATTCCTCACCTGGAACGTTCATATAATTTGGATTGTCATAATATCCAGTTGCTACAACAATATATTTCGCTATATACATTTCTTTACTTCCGTCACGCTTTGTCGTTTCAACCTGAAAAACTTCTCCATCTTTTTGAACTTTCTCTACTCGTTCAAAAGCATTTACACGTACAGATTTACGCTTTACTACTTCACGATAATACGCAAGCGCTTGATTTCGAACAGGCTTACGATTTTCTGTAATAAAAGCTACATCACCAATTTCTAATTTTTCACTAGAAGAGAAAAATGTTTGATGGGTTGGATAATTATAAATCGCATTTACAATGTTTCCTTTTTCAATTACTAACGGATTTATCCCTACCTTTTGCAACGAAATTGCTGCTGCTAATCCGCACGGACCGCCTCCAATTATGATAGCTGTTTCTTTCTGCATACTCGGTTCACTCCTAGTCTTCTACCAATACACTATTTATAAAAACAAGAAAAAACCTACTTACAGCAGTAGGCACCTATCTTTATTGTATTCATTTTTCATATATTTGTCATCTAAACGAAACGTACATCCGATAGACATCTGCTAAAAACTGCTGAAATTTAATACCTTGTTTCCCTAAAACATTTTCAGGATCAATCTTTCTGGCTGGATCAAGTGTTTTATGTGATACGATATCTTTTTTCGGATTCAAGCCGAAGTTTTGACATAAATACGCATGATACCACGTAAAACGTGTATATGCTTCCCAAAAATTAACATCACCGCCATAACAAAGCTCCACTCCAATGGCAGCCTTATTGGCATCATACCCATATAAGTCATTATCTGTCGGCACACCATATCGAACATGATAAGCAACTTCATTTATAGGAATAATTTCTAGTATTGTTTTGTCATCTATAAATGTATGTGCCGAAGCTTTCGGTTGTATTTCATTAAAATAATCCCGATTCCCAATCGCATTGCTACCAGGATTCCCCGTATCATGGCTTACAATAAACCTTACTTTAGAAAGAGGAATTCCCGGCCGTGAACTTCCATATCCAATATAGTTACGCTCTATAGGAAACATCGCCATTACTACCAACTCCCGCTTCAGAAGATTACCTTACTTCTTTATATATGTATTCGGTAGCAATGTCCTTATAGCATATTTCTTACGCGAAGAGAAAATCGAAAATATTTGATGTGAACACCATAAATAATAAAATACTTACAGCAACTCCATAAAAACCGTAAAACCAAACACAATCTTCTTTCGTATCTAAACCGAAAAATTTATTTACTGATTGTAATAATGTGCCGCGCTTACTTTGTTTGTTTCTTAATACTTCCACTCGTTCTACAACATCCGCTGGCATCATAAATCTTTGGTCTACTGTCATTTTCATCATTTATCTCTCCTTAAAATCATTTCCGTTTTGTTTATCTAAGGAGAGTATAGCACGTTTGTTCGCATAGAACAAGCGTTCTTTTCGTTTTTATTTTATTTTTCAGCAAATCCAGTAAGAATCGTGATTACAAAGGCGATAATTGGCCCTACTACAACCGCACCAAATATTAAAAACAGTAGCCCTTCCCCGAACACCCGAACAATACTTGTATTTTTGACTTTCGTCGTTCTTGCAAGTTCTCCCTCTAACCTCTTAACCTTTTCTTCTAATTGTTCTACCCGTTCCATCATTTCATTTCCCATTTACAACACTTCACTCTAATACTTCAACAAAAAAACGTGATTCCCTCGAAAGGAATCACGTTTTCTCACAATATAATATTATACCCAACCTCTGAAGCGACTTGCTTCAGCCATTTTACGAACACCGACCATATACGCTGCTAAGCGCATATTCACTTTACGAACTTGTGCTGTTTCATAAATAGAATCAAATGATCTTACCATTACTTTTTCTAAACGTTGTTCTACTTCTTCTTCAGTCCAGTAGTAACCTTGGTTATTTTGTACCCACTCAAAGTAAGATACTGTTACCCCACCAGCACTCGCTAATACGTCTGGAACAAGTAAAATTCCGCGATCTGTTAAAATTTTAGTTGCTTCTAATGTTGTTGGACCATTTGCAGCTTCAACAACGATTTTTGCTTTAATATCATTAGCATTTTCTTCTGTAATTTGGTTCTCAATTGCAGCTGGAACTAAAATGTCGCAATCAAGTTCTAACAATTCTTTGTTTGAAATTGTATTATTAAATAGTTTTGTTACTGTACCGAAGCTATCACGACGGTCTAATAAATAATCAATATCTAATCCGTTTGGATCATGTAATGCGCCGTAAGCATCTGAGATCGCAATAACTTTCGCACCTGCATCATGCATAAATTTAGCTAAGAAGCTACCAGCATTACCGAATCCTTGAACAACAACGCGTGCACCTTTAATATCAATGTCGCGTTTTTTTGCAGCTTCGCGAATACAAATTGTAACACCTTTCGCTGTTGCTGTTTCACGTCCATGTGATCCACCTAATACAAGTGGCTTACCTGTAATAAATCCTGGTGAATTAAATTCGTCAATACGGCTATACTCATCCATCATCCATGCCATAATTTGAGAGTTTGTGAATACATCTGGAGCTGGAATATCTTTCGTCGGTCCTACGATTTGGCTAATTGCTCGTACATAACCGCGGCTTAATCTTTCTAACTCACGGAATGACATTTCACGCGGGTCACAGATAATTCCACCTTTACCTCCGCCATATGGTAAATCAACAATACCACATTTTAAACTCATCCAAATTGAAAGTGCTTTCACTTCATTTTCTGTTACATTCGGATGGAAGCGAATTCCACCTTTCGTTGGACCAACAGCATCATTATGTTGTGCACGATATCCTGTAAATATTTTAACAGTCCCGTCATCCATACGAACTGGTATTTTCACTGTCATCATACGAACTGGTTCTTTTAATAATTCATATACTTCGTTTGGATAACCCAATTTTTCTAACGCTTCACTAATAACAATTTGTGTTGAATTCAATAGTTCAAAATGTTGTTCCCTTTGTTGTTGTGTTTTTGTTTGAGTTCCCTTTTCGGCTACCATAGTAAGTAAACCCCCTGTAATTTCACTTGTTTAGTAAACCTTCATTGCCTAGTATACACCGTTAAATTTGGAATGCAATAGAAAACGCTAACAAATATATACAAAGTATTTTCTTTTGCAAGCGTTTTCACTATCATTATAGTCCTTTTATCGCTTTTAGAAAAGTAAAATACTTAAATATTTAAATATTTTTTATTTTATTCATGTACAGCACTTTGAAAAAAATACATTTAAGTAAGGTAAAAAACAAAACCTTAGCTATGTTACATTAGCTAAGGTTTTGTTTTTTCACAAAGTAATTGTGTATTTGTTCAATTGCTTGAGAAGCCATTAATTCTTTACCATACTCCATTAGACGATAAATAGTTGCTGTAGACGGATTACCATATTCCGCTAAAATAGCTATAAAATCTGCCTTCAGTAATTGTATTTGCTCCTCTTCTTCCATCCAAAGATAGAAACGCCCATCCCACGTATATAATTTTCCGCCAGTTACATCAAGGTTATATAAACGATTCGACAGGTTAATTACGTCATCTAGTGTAGCAAACTCATAAAGGATATGCTCGCTTTCATCTAGAGTCACTTGCATTTCAATAAACTCGTCACGGAACTCATCATCTGTATCCGCTTCTTGATGTTCTTTCGTTACAATTACGACCATTCCTTGCGCTTGTAGAGAAAATACTTCAACTGCAATCGGGCCATCCGCTTCAAATCCCAATTCTTTATTTGCTTCTTGCATCATATCACGAAATAATTGCTGTACTTTCGGTGCATTTCTCCACAAATCTTCTTTCGTTAATCCTCGTTCAGATAAATCATCAAATGTTAAGAAAATTTTTATCTTATTGTAATTTAATCGTTCCAGCCTCATCTCATACCCTCCCTACGCAACCAATGAATATAATTTTTATTATATGAAATAGAAAATAGATGGTTCTTTTCGAACAACTATTCTAACATTTTTAACCAATCATCCCATTCTTCTTTCGTGTCACCAATTAGGCTTGTTTGAATGTTCAACTGATCTCCAGCACCTATTTCTCCTATAACCCCAACAGAAAGGTTTTCACTTTTTTCTTGCAACAAATTCAAGTAGCTCGTTGCGTTCTTCAGTTCTCGTCCGTCATCAAAAGAGATTACTACATATTTAGGTCTTATTTGCTCAACAGCTAACGTAATACTATCTTCCGCTAAGCTTGCCCTAATATATATCACCTCATATCCTTTTAATCGTAAATACGTTGAGAAAACAAACCCTTTCAACATATTACTTTCTAACACAACAACTTTGTGTATAGAAGAAAACGATGATGCATTATGATATACCATCCCTAGACGCGTTTGTAAAAATGATACGACATATTGGAATTGCACCATTGTAACTTCATTATTATTTTTTAACGTTAACAATTTATTTGACACTTGAAGAACAATACTTGCGATAACTTTTTCTGTTGCATAAATACTAAAGGCCTCGTTTAACAATGCAGAAGTTGTAATTTCATCAAATTTTAACAAAGCTTGTAGTAAATCGTCCACTAAAACAACTTCTCTATCGTAATGTATTTCATTTTGAACACTATTCTGCAAACGATTCCCTTCTAATAATTGAACTGCTTGTCCAATCATCATGCCGGAAGAAACCTTGTCCATTAACCATTTCAAAATTTGAATATGCTCTTCTGTATATAATCGATGCCCCGCATGATTCCGCTTTGGGGCAATCATTTGATATCTTCTTTCCCATGCACGAAGCGTACTTGGTTGAACTCCAATTATTTTTGAAACAGCTTTTATGTTATATTTTCCGTTTAGAGTTGGCATCATTTCCCTCCGCATAACGTAATAATATGTGTTTGAGCAGGTGCTCGGAAGCGAAGTGGAATCAACGTTGTTCCATACCCATTACTAACAAAAAGAGTTATATTTGAATGCTTATATACGCCACCTTTTAAATATTTTTTAGATGGGAATAATCGAATCTGCCCTCCATGTGTATGTCCACTTAGCACAAGTGAAATTTGTTCTTTTCCAGACATTTTATTTATTATATCAGGGTTGTGGCTAATTAATATGCGAAAACCATCTTCTTTACAATCAGCCAACGCTAAATCTAAACGATCACGTTCCAAACCAACATCATCTACACCGAGCAAACAAATTTTCTCTCCTAATTCAGACTCAAATACAACTCTTGTATTATCTAAAACTTTTACATTATTTTCTAATAACAAAGCATCTAATTCATGATATTCAATTTCATAATCATTATTTCCCCATACAAAATATACAGGAGCTATTGCTCTTAGCTTTTGTATATTTGCAGAGATTTTCGATAAAGGGACACCTTTTTCCGCTAAATCACCACCAATAATTACAAGATCAACTCTTCCTTTTACTTGTTCAATTAACGAATTCGAAATGACCCTTCTATGAATATCAGATATAAAAAATACATTTACTTTTTGAAAACTTTTCGGAAATTCTTCAAATATTAAAGTATGTTCTAGCACCGTATTACGCATTGCTTCTGTATACATTACAAGAAGCATTATAATACCAATACAAACGAGAGTACTTAATAAGATAATCCATATCATATATTTTTACTCCCCTCCTCATAAAGATAATCCTCAGTTTTTATAGTAAGTATTTTACTAACTTTTTCGCTTTGTGGACTTATCTTTTATCGGAATTTTTAATTCTTGACCTACATTCACTTCATCTTTTTGTAAATCATTATACTTTTTAATCACTTCGATCCCAGTTTCATCTGAAAAATATTGCTTCGCTATACTTTCTAAAGTTTCTCCCTCTTTCACCGTATGCGTGACGACTTTCTCAGATGATGCCTCGGACTCAGATTTAGCTGAATCAAAAAAAATAACCTCAAATGCACTTTTTCCAGCGTTATTACTATCACTTTTCACCTGAATATATTTATCTGTATACCATAAGATGCTAATTGGTAGTAATATGAATAGAAATGTTAAAACTCGAACGAAAATATGATTCATTTTAAACTTTTGTTTTTTTTCTTTATTTCTATGAATTTCACTACGCGGCGGTAAACCTTCTTTTTCTTCCACTCGCTCAACTTCTAATTCCTCTTCAAAATCAGGAATTCGTCTTCTCATGTTGTTCACCACCACCTTCCATTTATTTTCTTAATTGGAGTCCCATTATAAAATCAACAAGAAAGTGTGCAAAGATTGTTATAAACAAATTTCCTGTCCATTCAAATACGTAACCAAAGACAAAACTAATGAAACAGACGAAACAAAACAAAAATGGCTTTTTTATATACCGAATATGTAACACTGCAAATACAAAACTCGCTATTACAATTCCAAAGTGCGTCTGTACTACACCTCTAAATAAAAATTCTTCTGCAAAGCCGATAATGAACGTAATAACGAGTAGATGCATAACTGACATCCCTTGAAACATCCTATCATTAATACCACCATCATCAAACCAAGACTCTGGAAATACTCGCATTGCAACATAATCTAATAACACAATACCAATCGCTAACAAGCCACCTATTATAAGTATAGACACCGGTTCCCATTTCCACAGACTATACACCGATTTTATATCTCGGAATAGTATATATGCTAGTAAACAACCGATACCGATAATAATGAACTGTGTGATATACAGATTCAGCCTTATTTCTTTCGGACTCATATCTTCAATATTATGCCTTTGAATGTTCATCATTCCCCCATCTTTTCTAGACCGAAAAGCTTTTGTAACTCTGTTTCCCAATTATAGTCGAAATCCGATTGTTGCGCTTGTCTTTTTTTATAATCTGTTTTTGTAATATGACAATAGTCGCAGCAATTCTTTAACTCGCCCTCTTTTCTGTAACCGAACTGTCGCAGCAAATATTCTCGTCTACATTCTTTCACTTGTATCCATGATTTCATATTTTCTAGCTCACTATATTTATTACGTAACCTTATTTCTACTTCAGCTATTAATCTGTTCATAATTTCATCTGACAAGCTCTCTAATATTAGTTTTCGTTGTTGTATGATTCCAAGCTGTTCAAGATGATAGCGGATGAAACGCCAATATTGTTCATTAAATCTTGCTGCATTATAACAAATTTCTTCTACCTCTTCTATTGGTAATTCTTTCGTTTGAAACATTCTTTCCTGTAGTAAAGAAAATAAAAATTGTATTTGTGACTGGCTTGGCAATTCATCTTCAATTATTGAAATTGGTAAATCGTGATCTAACGGACTACATAGTAAAATAGCTATACTTGGTTCACCATCTCTTCCAGCTCTTCCGATTTCTTGTAAATAAGAAGCTATATTAGTCGGATAGTGAAAATGAATAATATATCTCGTGTTTGATTTATTTACTCCCATACCAAAAGCACTTGTACATATTACAAGCTGTAATTGGTCATTCATAAACTGCTGTTGAATTAACATACGCTCTTCATGTTCCATACCACCATGATAGAAAGCGACACCAGTAACGCCTTTTCCTCTTAAATATTCCGTTAAACGTTCTGTCCACGCTCTGCTTGAACAATATACAATCCCCGGCCCTTGTAAATACATCACCTGGTCCAAAAGCGCCTCTTTCTTCTCTTCTATCGTCTCTACAAATTGTACTTCCATTGCTATATTTGGACGATCAATAGAGTATACATGCTGCGTCACATTCTCCAAATTCAAACTCTCTGCTATATCTCGGAGTACATCTTTCGTCGCTGTTGCAGTTAATGCTAGCACTGTAGGAGACCCGATATTCTTAATAACTACATTTAGTTTTTTATAATCTGGTCTAAAATCATAACCCCATTGCGAAATACAATGAGCTTCATCCACAACAAATAATGAAATATGAACTTTCTTCAATTCTCTTATTAACAATTCCGACTGCAACATCTCTGGTGATACAAAAATAAATTTATAAGAAGCTAATCTTTTCATCGCTTCTCTTTTTTCCTGTAATGTCCGAAAACTATTAAATGCTATCACTCGGTTTTTCACAACATATTTTAATTGTGTAACCTGATCTTCCATCAAAGATAATAATGGTGATACAACAAGTACTGTCCCTTCTTGCATGAGCCCTGGAAGTTGATAGCACATAGACTTCCCTCTTCCGGTCGGAAGCATCGCTATAACATCTTTTCCTTCCAATAAATCTGTAATTACCCCTTTTTGACCTGGACGAAATTCAGAATATCCAAACCACCTATATAAATATTCCTCAAGTTTCATTTATACCCTCCATCCGCGCCAATACAAGACGAACTTCAAAATAAGAGATATCCTCTCCAACCGCTTGTTTCAACTCACGCAGCTTACGTGTTTGTAATGCATCAATTACTTCTGTTACTTTATCTATTTTGTCTTTTTCCATAAACATCTCGATTGAAAAATCTCTTTCTCGCAAAGCAATTTCAACAAAATGATCTTCTATCGTTGCAACCTTTAGATTTCTAATTGTCGCTATTTCTTCTAATGAGCGCCCTTGCCTCCAAAAATTATATGTTTTTTTTGTTGATAAACTAAATAATTCAGCTCTCTCATTTGGATAAGAAATAATTTCAGCTAATAACGGAAATTCATTTTCATAATCGCGAACTTCTTGTATAAGGAAATGAATTGTACCCCAAAATAAAAAGTACACCCTGAAAACATCTCGTTTCGTAATTTCTGCTAACTGCTGCAATGTACAACCGATACGTTCATATCCTGTTAATCTATATGTTACAATCGTTGCTTCTACCACATCACATTTCCTTAAAAGAGTATATATTTCTTTCCATAATCTTTTTGCCAATTCACTACGCCTATACGGCATACCTGTTAAAAAGCGTTTCACCCAAACCATTATTTCTGTATCTTGTTGAATAGGAATAAACTTCGTATTATTCTGTTGTAAATTAGATATAGTTTGAATAATTAAAGATAATCTTTTCCAAAATGTTTCACCTAATTCACCATAGTGCAAACCATGTAAATGCGCTGGAAAAGCATACCCTTCCTCCCATGTATGTAACTGCATTTTACCTTTAGGTGTTAACAAATATGTATTTTCATGTATTTCTTGAATCAAATCTGCTTGCAACAACTTTGCAACTTCACGATCATATTCAGCTCTATTTAGCGATTTATATATTCCAAACAAAAAAGAAATTCGGAACATATTTCCATCTTGTAACGTTTGCGAAGAACGTTTTCCCTTTAATAAATAATAAATAGAAGAAACGGTCCTTTCACCATTCAATTGTTTTAAACAATACAATACAGTATATTGTAGTTGCATTACCGCTTCCACCTTTCAATCTAACTTAGTTACTCATTAAACTTATCATATGGGCAATATGTACTTGTATATATTCTATTGTACCAAACGAAATAACATTTACGTATTTTGAAAATCTTATGACATAATGCAGAAATTAGTTGACACTCTAATTGATAAGGATTATCATTATAATTTTATGTTGAAAAGTTTTAAAAACCGTTTTACAATAAGGTTATAATTTTTATGGCGAGCTTTTCACATACATATTATCAGGAGGGAAAAAAGATGGCAAAATATACAATCGTTGATAAAGATACTTGTATCGCATGTGGTGCTTGTGGCGCTGCTGCACCAGACATTTATGACTATGATGATGAAGGTATTGCATTCGTAACATTAGACGATAACCAAGGTATTGTTGAAATTCCAGATGTATTACTTGAAGATATGATGGATGCATTTGAAGGTTGTCCAACTGACTCAATTAAAGTTGCTGACGAATCATTCGACGGCGATGCTTTAAAGTTCGAATAGTCTTTTATTAACTTCAAAAAATACCCCTCATTCCTTTGAGGGGTATTTTTTGTTTTCTATTTTCATTCTCCTTATTAAAAAACCATTAGTAGTTACATACTACTAATGGTTTTATTTTATATTTTATGCATTTTTCATTTTTGCAAACACCCATACTTTCAGGCGTGAGAATAACGCTACAAATACAATTGTCACAACAATTCCTTTAATCAAATTAAATGGTAAGATTGCCGTTACAACCGTTGTCTTTATCGCTTCGCTAGACATAGCTGGTGAATTTAAAAACCAAGTGTAAGCTGGGAATATGATGATGTAATTTAATACGCTCATAATAAGAGCCATTGTAATTGTCCCTAGCATTAATCCTGTCGTTAAACTCTTAACAGTACGATACTTTCTAAATAAGAAAGTTGCTGGTCCAATAAATAAACATCCTGCAATAAAGTTAGCAATTTCTCCAACTGGTACTCCCGTTAAACTCCCTTGAATCCCGTAATGTAAAATATTCTTTATCGCTTCTACAATTATCCCTGCAACCGGCCCGAAAATAATTGCAGCAATTAGAGCTGGTACATCACTAAAATCAATTTTTAAAAATGGCGGAAGCCCTGGGAATGGGAAATCCAACATCATCAGTAAATATGCAATACTACTTAGCATCGCTACACTCACCATCTGCACTACACTGTTTTTTTGTTTCATCTTTCTCTCTCCTTTTCCATCGATCATCTCATGGAAAGTGGAAAGGTTCTGCTATGCCTACTTTTTCATAGAACGAAAAAACCCTTTGTGTTTTACACAAAGGGAGAATTTAAGGCACATCAAACAGACGTTCAAATACTTATCTTTTTTGAACGCTTGAACCTCCATCTTCTCCCATCCAGACTGTACTGTCGGCTTTGGAATCACACCAAATCCTGCCTTAACGGCTCGCGGGCTTAGAACAAAATCACATATAGTTCATCACCGCCGGTCGGGATTTTCACCCTGCCCCGAAGATAGACCGATATTCTATTTTCCACTTCATTATACAACAACATGATCGTATTGTGAACAAAAAAATCGTAACTTATTAAAAATAAGTTATTGATTTTACATAATCAAAATCATTCATTATATTTTACAATACACTCCATATTTTTTAGTATTCGGCATTTCTCCTATGAATCCCCTAGTCATATATAATTAAAAGTGATAAGATGTTGAATTGTTAAGATAAGAACATTTTCTGGATTATGGAGGAAATGTCATGAAGAAAGAGAAGAGACACTCTATTCGAGAAACAATGAAAAAAAACTTAAGGAAAGAATACTTTTACTTAAAAAAAGAATTACTTTTCTACTGTCCAATTGATTTAGGCACATTCTCAAGCGAGACATACTATGCTGCTTTCGATGAAGATGGCATCAGTATTTATCAGTATGATAAAAAGACAGAAAGTAAATTAAAATTATGTGAGCGTCATCCGTGGAAGAGTTGGAATAAAGTGAAGGTGGATCATTATTTAACAACTTCACAATTTATTTTTCAAGGTGAGCGAAACTGGATATTATCCCTTTTCCAAAAAGGAAAAGAAGCTCAAAAAATAATCGAAGAGCATACATCTTTACAAACTGAAGTTGTTTCCCGCTCTTTCTTAAAAAAACTTCCTGGTTTCCGTTCTAATGCACCGTTGAATAAATACATCGGCAGCATTTGCTATACTGCACTCATTGCATTTTTATTAAAATGGATGATTCCATTTCAAGGACCACAAATCGCCCTGTACTCTATTTCAATCGGTTGTATGCTTCTTGGTTTACTTTGTTTGACAATTGGTTTAATTGAACCGACTATTGTACTATTTCGAACAAACGAAAAAACAAGAGCGAAAGTATTTTACTTATATAGCTACTTAGCTATTTCTGGATTTATATGTGTCTTTATTTTTTGGTAAAAAAGAGCTAGTTAAACTAGCTCTTTTTTTTACTTTACATATAATTGTTGATTTGGATAAATGAGCTCTTGTTGCAACCCATTTTTTTCTTGAATTTCCTTAACGGACATTCTAAATTTCCGTGCAATGCTAACTAGAGTATCACCTTTTTGGACAACGTATAACGATGAAGAAACTGTTTCATTTCTTTGTTCATGTAAAACAAGCAATGGATTCATCGCATTCTTTTTTGCCATCGTCCATCTTCCTTGATGAACTTCTAAATGTAAGTGTGCACCTCGGGATTCTCCTGTATTTCCTACTTCTCCAATTATTTCTCCTTTTGAAATATAATCCCCTTGAGCTACATATCTCTTATTTAAATGTGCATACACAGCCTCATATTCTCCATGTTTAATAAATATAACGTTTCCATAACTACTTGAATAATAAGACTTTGTTACCTTCCCTTCTTGAATAGCTGACACAGGCGTGCCGATCGGTGCCGCTATATCTATACCGTAGTGTTTTCCGTGCCTTGTTCCAAAATAATCACTTATCTGTCCTTCAACAGGCCATGCCCATTGATTTCCCTCTGCGTACACATGTAATTGAGATAAAAACAGTACTGTCAATAACATGACGCCGTATTTTAAAGCTTTCATATAAATCCTCCGTTTTCTAATTACGACCATACCTTCTCTATTTTGGTATATTACAGAAAAAACTATACAAAAAAAGAAAGTGAATCACTCCACTTCCTTCTCTTTCTTATCACGAAAAACGATTGCACTGCGATTATACTCTACATCTTTTACTTGTAATCGAGCGTTTATTACTCTAGCTACTGCAAATAAATAATCAGATAATCTATTTACATACTTTAGAACAACTTCATTTATTTCTCCTTCTTTTTGCAGGGACACGATACATCGTTCTGCTCGCCTTACAACTGTACGTGCAATATGAATAGCAGCTGCCGACTCGCTTCCACCTGGTAAAATAAACCGTTCTAGCGGCGGTGCTTCTTCTATATACGAATCAATCCTACTTTCTAAGTTTTCGACCATTTCAATTTTTACTTTATAAGGAATTTTCTCGCCTACTATCGCCAAGTCTCCCCCGCAATCAAATAGTTCATGTTGAATATTTTCAAGTTCATTATAAATATCTCCGAAAGACCCGCCTTGTAGTTTAGTCATCGCATATCCAATATGAGAATTCGCCTCATCTATTGTGCCATATGCTTCAACTCGGATATTATCTTTATCCACTCTGCCGCCTATTACACTTGTTGTCCCTTTATCTCCTGTTTTTGTATATAATTTCATTGCTTTACGACACCCCTCTCATCATTCTTCATTCGACTAAGTTAGAAAAAAGTTCTACTATTATTTATTTAATTGATTTTACAAAAAAATAAACAACAGTAGAACTTTATTCATTATCAACTTTTAAAACGCATATTTAAATTATACGATTCGGTAAATATACAGAGAATGTAGTTCCCTCTCCAACAACACTTGAAACAGCAATTTTCCCATCATGGCCTTGCACAATATTTTTTGCAATCGCAAGCCCGAGTCCTGTTCCACCTTTTTTCCCACGTGTTCTTGCTTTATCAGCTTTATAGAAACGATCAAATAAAAATGGAATATCTTCTTCTGGAATACCAGCGCCCGAATCTTGTACTTCAAAAATAAGACCATTATTTTTCGTATCAATTACAAGCGTTACATGTCCACCTGCGTTCGTATGACGTATTGCGTTATCAATTAAATTCGTCAATACTTGTTCCATACGATCTGCATCAAACGGGTATTGCTCAATTGGATTTTTGAAATCAACCGTTAACGCGACTTCTTTATCCTTTGCAATTCCTTGGAATTTACGACCTATTTTTTCAACGAAAGGATGAATATCAACTTCACCTATATGTAACTCTACATTACCACTTTCCATACGCGCTAAATCTAACAATTCATTTACAAGTTTCCCTAAACGAACGGATTCATCATAAATGATTTGAACAAACTCGTTAATTTCTTCTTTTGTTTGCACAATATCATCTAAAATTGCTTCACTATACCCTTGGAGCATGACCATCGGTGTACGAAGTTCATGTGATACGTTCGCAATAAAGTCTTGGCGCATTTTCTCAAGACGGCGTTCTTCCGTCATATCACGCAATACAGCTACAGCCCCACGAATTTTCGTTTGATTGTAAAGCGGCGTCATAAGAACTACATAGTTACCTTTTTGTAAATTAATTTCAACCACTTGTTGTTGTTCGCTTTCTACAACGAGATGGAATAGTTCAACAAGTTCAGAAGGTAGTTTTTTACTGAGCTCTATCTCTTTTTCTTCTTGCCAAACTTGTAAGAAATGTTCAGCCGGCGGATTGATTACAACGACTTCACCCTCTTGATTTAATGTAATAACCCCATCTGCCATACTACTTAAAATACTAGCTAACTGTTCTTTCTCTTGCTGCAGGGCATTCATATTAAACTTCAACTGTTTCCCCATTTGATTTAAGGCCGTTGCAAGCTCACCAATCTCGTCCTGGGATACCATAGGAGCTTTTGCATCAAACTTCCCACGCGACACCTCAAAAGCAACCTCACGCATTTTACGAAGTGGCGCTGTAATTCGAGTAGATAAAAAGAATGCAAAGAAAGTTGTTAATATAATCGCAATCCCTGCTGATAAGAATATAAAATCAGTCGTTCTTTCCATACCTTGTATCGGTACTTGTAAAGATTCGTATACAAACACTGCACTTTGATTTTTTGACTGCACTGGTTTTCCGACAATCATAATATCATTTTCAGTATTTTTATTCTTTCTACTATTAGAGGCTTTTCTAATGTTATTCTTAATTTCTTTTTTGTCTGTAAAAACAGCCGCTAATTCTTTATCTTCTTTCAAATCATCCATTGTAAGAGTGACTAATCCTTCTTGTTTCGGTGAAGAAGATATTTCTTTACCATCTTCTACAATAATGATCCTTGAAAGTGGGTCAGAGAATTTGTACGCGATATTCTCAATCGTTTTTACATCGGCACCTTCTTCAATTAACTCTGAAACACTTGTTGCAACTTTTTGAAGCCTAGCTTCACTCATATCTACATAATATGTTCTAAAAAACTGTGAAAGTAAAATCGCAACAAATCCAAGCACGAACGAAACGAGAAGTAATATGGTCATCCATAACTTCCCTACTACACTTCTCCAAAGCATCAGTCGTTCACAACCTCAAACTTGTAACCTACGCCCCAAACGGTAACAATCATCTTCGCAGCATCGGGTGATTTTTTACTTAACTTCTCACGTAAACGCTTTACATGCGTATCAACTGTACGTAAATCTCCGAAGAATTCATATTGCCATACTTCTTTTAGCAATTGCTCACGATCGAATACTTTATCAGGCGCTTTCGCTAAGAATAATAGTAATTCGTACTCTTTCGGTGTTAAATTCACCTCATTACCATCTGCTGTAACACGGTGTGCATCATTATCAATTGTTAAATGAGGGAACACAGTAACATCTTTTGTCGTTGTATCTTGTGTAAAGAATGTTGTTGGTACAGAACGGCGTAAGACCGCTTTCACTCGAAGCACTACTTCGCGTGGACTAAATGGTTTCACAATATAATCATCAGTTCCTACCTCAAACCCTTGTACTCGATTTACTTCTTCACCTTTTGCTGTCAACATAATAATTGGCGTTGCTTTCTTCTCACGAACCCCTTTACATACTTCAATACCATCTTTACCAGGCATCATAAGATCTAATAGGATTAAATCATAATCATTTTGCAGCGCCATTTCTAAAGCTGTATCACCATTGTCTGCTTCTTCAATTGTGTATTGTTCTCTCTCTAAATACATTTTCAACAAACGACGAATACGATCCTCATCGTCTACAATTAAAATTCTTGATTCATTTTCCATTTCTACCCGTTGCGTACTTTTACCACAACGGTTCACACCTACCCTTCTATACTATTATGTTGCGCTATTCTCGTTTATTTAAGCAATCTTCTAAATGTTTCACTTCCCATATTATGCTTCACAAGAATAATAAAGTTCGTTCAATTTTTTTCCAAAACTATGTATTTTTTTTGAACAGTATATAATGTCCTCGACATCATTTTACAAAATCAACCGCTACTTTGTCATGTTTTTCTCAAAAAAGAAGAAAAGTTGACAAAAATAAAATAGGAAAGTGACATACACTCTCCTATTTTATTTCTCTATGCGTATGAATGTAAACCCGCGATAATTAAGTTTACTACAATAAAGTTAAACATAATGATTGCAAAACCAATTACCGCTAACCATGCTGACTTCTCTCCATGCCATCCTTTTGATAAACGTAAATGTAATACCGCCGCATAAAAGAGCCACGTTATAAGTGCCCAAACCTCTTTCGGATCCCAGCCCCAAAAACGTGTCCACGCTATTTGAGCCCAAATCATAGCGAAAATTAATGCACCCAATGTGAAAACTGGGAATCCAATTGCAATAGAACGATATCCTATTTCATCTAACAAATCGCTATTCGTATTTTTCACTAACGGCTGAAGTGCCGCTGATACTCGTTTACGTAAAATTAGCCTTAATACAATATAGAGTAACGTTCCGACTAACACTGACCAAATAACAGTATTTAATTTTTTCGCATTTACAATCGCCGGAACTTCAACTGTCGGCTCTAATTTATTTTCTGTCAGTAACTTCCCTTCATGCGGCCCCACTAAAGCCGGAAGATTGTATTTCATTTCCACTTGTTGTTCATTTTTATCAATCCATTGAAACTTTGCTTCATATTTCATACTAGAATATACCGTTGTTACTCCAATAAACCCAACTGTACAAACCAGTGTGAATACTACCGTCTCTAGCCAAAATGTACGTTTACTTTTCACTGATTGATCTACATTTTTCAATAAATACATAACGCCTGTAATAAAACTAATTGCTAAAATTGCTTGTCCTGCAGCCGCAGTCGTCACGTGAATATGTAACCAATTACTTTTTAAAGATGGAATAAGCGGTGATATTTCCCTCGGAAACATACTCGCGTAGGCAATTAATAAAAGCGCAACTGGTAATGCAAAGAGCCCAATTATACTTACGCGGTACATAAAATACATGACAATAAATGCTCCGACAAGCATCATGCCGAAAAACGTACCGAACTCAAAAAAGTTACTAACCGGTGCATGTCCTGATGCAATCCATCTTGTAACAAAATATACCGTTTGTGCAATAAACCCTAAAATTGTAATCGTTATTCCTACATTTGCCCATTTATGACCCTTTTCTTTAATTGCTCCCCCAAAAAATAGAGTGGCAATTAAATATAAAATAAATGCGGTAAAGAGAAAGTTACTACTTATTTGCACCATATCGTTTCCCCACCTTAACTAATTTTTTTATCGACTACTTTATCATTTGGTTGCGGAATTGCTGTACCTTCTAGTACTCTTTCAATATCTTTCTTTAAACCGAACCAGTTTTTATTCGTATGTCCTGCAATCCACCATTCATCATTAACGCGTTGTATCCAAATACGGCGATGATTCCAATACATTCCTTGAATGACACCAACCATAAATATAAACCCTCCAATACCGAGAATCCAAAGCGTTAAATCTTTTCTTACAGTAAGTGCTGTTGCATTTTGCATTTCCACACCTGCAAAGGACATTTTATATTTGTTATTCCCATCAGGTTCTATATTTTGCTGAATACCAACAAAACTCACTTCACCATCTGGTGTTTCAGGTGTAAACATTTTAAATACAAATGCAGGGTTGTTTGGTAATTTTGTTTTTGTATTTGGTCTTCCATTCTCATCAAAATAAAAATCAGGGAAATAGCTTAATAGTTCTAAAGAATAACCATTTCCTAAATCATATTTTTCTGCAGGGTTTGTTAAATCAACTTTAATCGGTCCCCACTTTTGATTATTTTCTTTATTTTGCAAGTTAAAGGACATACTTTTAAATTCATTTTCTTTATAATCCACTTGATACACTGCAAACTTATCAAATTTCAGTGGTTCATTCACTCGAATTTCCGCTTCTTTTACTTTTTCCAATTTCGGCTTTTGTCCTGCTATATTTTCCCCTACTGCTTTATACAATACAGCATTCGTTTGGAAGTTTTTCGCAATCATTTTATCACCTACACGGTCAATTGCTTCATCAAAAACCTCCTTGTCCTTACTTTTATCATAAACTTCCTTTATAAACTTCTCGTTTTTTAAATAGTATTGACCATCTGTCCCTGGTATTTCTTTCATTTCTCCATCACGTAACCAAATCGCTTCGTCTACGTACATACTTGGTAAAAAACGGAGCATCGCACCGAATAAAAAGATGATGAGACCGATATGATTCACATATGGACCCCAGCGTGAAAACCGTCCCTTTTCCGCCAAAATATTTCCGTCTTCCACTTTTACGTTATAGTTTCTTTTCTTTAAATTCTTTTGAACTCTTTCAAAATCACCATCTTGCGGTGTACCAGTACCGTATAATCTTTGTCTCTTTAAAAAGCTAGGGTGTCTTTTCACCCCTTGCTTCTTTAAAGCTTTATAAAGTGGAATGACACGATCTAAACTGCATATCACAAGTGAAATACCAATTGAAGCAATTAAAATCATATACCACCACGAACCGTATAAATTATTAAAGCCTAATTGATAGTATAATTGCCCTAAAAATCCGTATTCTTGCTTATAATATTCAGCTGGTGCAATTCCTGGAGTTATGTACATTTCTTGCGGAAAAATAGTCCCTATCGCCGATGCAGCTAAAGTGATTACAATGAGCCATACACCGACTTTTACAGAAGAGAAAAAGCTCCAAATTTTATCAATAATCGTTTTTGTTTGCGTGAGAGATCTCCGAGCACTCCCCTCATAGCGCATATCCAATAGTTTTATATTTTCATTGCTTTCAAATGGTTTCCCGCAAGCTTCACAAAAAACAGTTCCTATCGGATTCACATGTCCACATTCACATTTAATTTCTTTCAACACTCTCACCGCCCCTGTATCTATATGTACTATTGTATATTCTAACCTCAATTTACCGCAATACTCAGAATTTTTAAACCAAAGGCACTATAGGTAAGCGCCTTGTATGTAAAGGTTTTCTTTATTACGGAGTGATTTTCTTTAAATACTCCTCCAATTGTTCCTTCGTTTGTTCACCTTTAATCTCTTGAATCACCTTACCATCTTTATCAATCAAGAAGCTTGTTGGTAATGGTATTACTCCATACGTTTTTATAATTTCTCCACCTTTATCGATTGCAACAGGGAACTTAAGATCGTATTGTTTCACAAAATTCTTAACAGCAATATCCGTTTCATCTGCATCTAACGCAATGATTTCAACGCCTTTTTCTTTATACTTTGGATATAGTTCATTCATATAAGGCATTTCTTTCTCACAAGGTTTACACCACGTACCCCAAAAGTTTAAAAATACACCTTTTCCCTTAAAATCTTTTAGCTCAATTTTCTTTCCTTCTAAATCTGTCACAACAAAGTTAGGTGCTTCTTTTCCAATTTCCATTTTCTCTTCTTTAGAGAAATATCCTTGATAAAGTGTAAATCCTACAGCACCACATAAAATGAGCAGAATAATAACGCGAAATAATAAGCGATTTTTTTTCATATTGTCTCCCCTCTCTTCGACGAGTGATGAATATATGTATTTTTTAATAAATCACCAGCGGAGCATTCCACTGGTGAAATTTTCACAATATCGATTAGCGAGGCTTTGTAGAAGCCAATGCACGTAATTGTTTTACCTCATGTGGTGTCAATTCTCTTGCATCACCAGGTCGCAGGCTTCCTACTTCTAAGAAAGCATAGCGTTCACGCTTTAGTTTCACTACTTTACAATCTAACGCTTCAAACATACGACGTACTTGACGGTTACGTCCTTCATGAATTGTTAATTGTACAATCGCCATTTCTTTACGCTTGTCCCAAGAAATAATCTTCACACGTGCTGGTGCTGTTTTTCCGTCTTCTAACATCACACCGCGTTCTAACATGCGGATTTTTTCACCTGTTAGAGGCCCTTTTATTTTTGCAACATATGTTTTTTCAACTTTATATCTAGGGTGCATTAATACGTTTGCGAAGTCCCCATCGTTTGTCATTAATAATACGCCAGACGTATCATAATCTAAACGTCCGATTGGGAATAAACGTTGTGTAATTTCCGGGAAAAAGTCTGTTACAACACTTCTTCCTTTATCATCTGATACACTTGAAATTACGCCAGTTGGTTTATATAGTAAAAAATAAACAGGTTCTTCTTTTTCAAGAGGGATGTTATTTACTTCTACTTTATCTTGAGGAGTTACTTTCGTTCCTAACTCCTTCACTATTTTTCCGTTAACTTTCACTTTTCCTTGCTGAATTAATTCCTCAGCCTTTCTTCTCGATGCAATACCTGCTTGCGCAATCACTTTTTGTAATCGTTCCATTTCTTTTTTTCACCTCGAATTTATCTTACCTTACATTAGAAAGACTTGGCAACCGCATACGCTTGACGGCTTTTTGCTCCATCTTACTTAAACAACATAGCGATGATAATAAACATATAAAGGTCAAATCATGTTTTTACCTTTTATTATTGTCCATATTTTTCATATTGCTCACAATAAAAGTTCATTATTTTGTCAAAAATACCGCATAAAAAAACCACTATTAAGCAACACCTTAATAGTGGTCGTATACGTATTATAAGCGAAATAGCATAAAAAATGAATAGCATTACTGAAACAATAGAGAAACAAATACAATCGAACAAATAATTCCGATTAAATCGGCAAAAAGTCCTACTTTTAATGCATCTCCCATTTTTCTAATTCCAACAGCTCCGAAGTATACTGTTAAAATATAAAAAGTTGTGTCTGTACTCCCTTGCATCGTAGAAGCCAATCGCCCAATGAACGAGTCCGGTCCATACGTCGCAATTAAATCGGTCGTAATACTTAAACCAGCAGAGCCCGAAATAGGACGTATAAGTGCTAGTGGAACAATTTCTGCTGGGACATGAATTAAATCTAACATCGGCTTCATTACTGATATCATTGCATCTAATGCACCTGAAGCTCGAAATATAGAAATAGATACGAGCATTCCAACCATAAACGGTAAAATAGAGATTGCAATTTGAATCCCTTCTTTTCCCCCCTCAACGAACGATTCATACGTCGGAACTTTCTTTATCGTGCCATATAGAAGGATAAAACCAATGACACAAGGGATTACCCATAATGATATCGTATTGACAATGCTCATTTTTTCCGCCCCTTCCTACTCCTTCTTCGGTAAAAATAGCGGTCAATCCAAATCGCTCCGATCATAGAGAGTACTTGTGCAATGAATGTTACCCCAACAATTTCAGTTGGATTTGCTGATTCATACGTCATTCGAATCGAAATGACGGTCGTAGGAATTAAAGTAATCGCTGATGTATTTAATGCCAAAAACGTTACCATAGAACGGCTCGCCGAATCCTTCCCTCCATTTAACTCTTTCAATTGTTCCATCGCTTTAATGCCAAGAGGGGTCGCTGCATTACCTAAACCAAAAAAGTTTGCCATCATATTTGATAAAATAAATCCCATTGACGGATGATCCTTCGGTATTTCTGGAAACAGCCTTTTTACTATCGGCATAAAAAGTGCCACTAACTTTTTTAACAATCCGGCTTCCTCTGCAATTTTCATTAAGCCGAGCCAAAATACTAAAACACTAATGAGTCCTATACAAATCGTTACCGCATCTTTCGCTCCATCAAATACAGCTTTATTTATTTCTTCCATTGTTCCATTTATCATCGCATACACAATCCCAATGACAGCCATCGCTACCCATACGAGATTAACCATCGTTCCCAACACCTATCATGTAAGAAAAAATTTCTTTCACATTATTCCAGTACATTCCCGTTGTAGCTACTAACTTTCGTTTACTATAAAATAAATTCCGTTCTCCAACTTTCTCATTGCCAACATAAACGTCTGTCTTTCCAACCTTTACTCCATCCACAAGCTTTGCACTTTTATCTAGTTCAACTTTTAATACTACGCTCTTTTTTTCTTCTTCAGTTAAAGGTACTGAAAAACTATTTTTCGTGTAAACATGATTGGCGTATTTCTTTTCGGTTATTTCAGCAAGTGCTCCTTGTCCTAAAACTTTTGTTTGTTCGAAACGGTCAAAACCTTTATCAAATAAATTCATATGATCATCCCAATCACTAGAAGCGCTCAAAGTTACGACAATTAGATCTAGTCCATCTTTTGATGCTGTTGTAACAAGCGTTCTTCCTGCTTTCTTCGTAAAACCTGTTTTTCCCCCTGTTGCAAATTCATAATACGACGTCACAAGTTTATGTTTATTTTTCCACGGATAATCCCACGAATCTGATTTATACGTTTTTGTTCCAAAAATTTTCTTAAAAGTTTCGTTCCCCATTGCATACCTTGTTAAAAGTGCCATATCATAGGCCGACGAATAATGGGATCCATCTCCATCCAAACCATGTGGGTTTGAAAAGTGAGTGTCTTTCATTCCAATTTGTTTCGCCTTTTCATTCATTAAATATACAAACCCTTCTATACTCCCTCCTACATTTTCAGCAATTACTTGTGCTGCATCATTACCAGATCTAAGCATGAGTCCATATACTAAATCCTCTAATTTTACTTTCTGTCCAGGCTTTAAATAAATTGCTGAGCCTTCTACTCTCACTGCTTCATTACTAACCGAGACCATTTCTTTCATTTTTCCTGACTCAGCAGCTAACAAGGCAGTCATAATTTTTGTTATACTAGCAATCTTTTGCGGCTCATGTTCTGCTTTTCCGTATAATACGCGACCTGACTGTTGCTCCATTAATACAGCATTTCGAGCACTAACATTGCTGGTCATCTTTGCATATGTAGGAATTGGTATAACGCTTGCGTACATAATAAGAAGCGTAATGATTACACAAATTCGTCTCATATTTCCCCCCACGTCCTTTTGGCACTTTTTGTACAAGTGTATGCTTGGCCTTTTAAAATATGAACGAAATCTCCCTCTCCTTCCAATAAAAAAGACGCAGAGAACCTGCGTCTAATAAGGTGTCCATTCTATTTGTTTTGCACTTTCAAATCTTTTTTCTACATCCGGCCAATTTACAACATTCCACCAATTTTTAATATATTCATCTTTTCGATTTTGGTATTGTAAATAATACGCATGTTCCCACACGTCTAGTACAAGGAGCGGTATCGTATCCCATTGTGTAAATAATTGATGAAGTGTACTCTGTAAAATTTCTAATCTTCCCGATCGCGGAACCCAAACGAGAATTGCCCATCCTGAACCTTCCACTTTAGAGGCTGCTTCTGTAAAATGTTTTTGAAAACGCAAGAAACTTCCAAAATCTTGTTCAATCCGGTGTGAAAGAGCCCCTCTTGGACTTCCGCCGCCACCTTTTTTCATGTTATTCCAAAATATTGTGTGCAAGTAATGACCTGATCCATGAAAAGCAGCTTCTCTTTCCCAATGCTTAATTAAATCAAATTGATTTGTTTTTCTCGCTTCTTCCATCATCTTCTCTGCCTTATTTAATCCTTCCACGTAACTACGATGATGTTTATCATGGTGTAACATCATAATTTCTCTAGAAATATACGGTTCTAACGCATTATATGGATAAGGTAGTGGTGGGAGTGTATGCCCTCCAATTGGAACAGCTCGTTCACTATCCCCTCTTTCACATAGTTCATATTCCTCTTCCCCCTGCACGAATACTTCCTGCAAATGATGTTGAATATGTTCTACATCATCACTTATTTCATACATAAACTCTGCATCTGTATCATACTCATGCTCTTTCATACGGTCTAATAACGTTTGAATTTTATAAGCAAGCATATGGACATCATACACTTCCATTGCACGGCTATCTAATACGTGAAGAACACTTTCACACCAGCTTTCTACTTCATGAAAGTAATCTGTGAATACACCTTGCTGGCTCATGTTACACCTCCTTAATGCTATCCCCTTAAATATATTCAAAGGCAATCTCTTATATAACTGTACAAAAGGAAAAGAAGCTAAGTCCCCTCAGCTTCTTTTTCGCAGTTAATATTTGTGTAACATCTTTGTTTGATAATCCGTCTCATAATATTCTAATTCTTCACGCATCAATTGGAATTTCCCCTCTAAGCTCTTCATTACTTCCTCTACAGATGCAGGTGGTGTTTGTTGAAAAACGATGGAGTTTTTCCCTGTATAAGCAGACCGACTATTTTCATACCAATGATCACTCTTTGGTGAAAAAAACTCTGCAATTACTTGATGATAAATTTTATATAAAATCTTTTCAGCTGCTGTCTTTCGAAATGGCTGGCTATTTAACAAAACAAAACACGCATCATGCCCTTCTTCACAAAAAACGAGAAGACGTCTTATTGACGCTAATAACCCTTTATAATATTGTTCGTTTCCTGCCGGTGTCTCTTCTAATAAAGAAGGCAACGTATGATAATTTACATAATTGGTTATCAAATGAATAACATCTTCTAAAAACATAGAAACTTGTTCTGTTTGATTTTCCACCATTAGATTAGACATTTTTCCCTCTCCTTTGCCAGTTCACTCTATTTCTACTCTTTTATTTTTATGTAATTCAGCCAATATTTCTTGTACTTTCACGACTATTTCCTCATCAAAATATTGTTGGAATTCTTCTATATTATTTAAATACAAACGTTTTTGCATGCGAAGCTCATTCTCTTTCAGTAAACAACAGATCGCTACAATATCCCGCAAATATATGTCTTGATTTTCTACTTTACATACCGGATTTCCTTCAAAAGGAGTAATTTCTTGTACAACTTCTTCAAAATACCGAACATATAAAACAGAAAAGGTTCTTTCTTTATCATTTAATATATATGTCACTTCAGATCTATTAAAAAAATCTTCTGACGTATTAGGTTTTGCTTTCTCTAGCTCATATCCCGCATAACCTATTATAATCATCTACTTCCCCTCTCTTCCTTCTTTCAATTCATTTTAACTTAATTTTCTGACAAACGAAATACTCTTTTAAATATAACCCTTATAAAAAATAGCTTCCTTATACAGGAATTTACCTTTTTATTTTTCTTGAAGTTTGTCATAATAATATTATTGTCTCAGTTTTCTTATACAAGGAGAGTTGTATTTATGTCGTTTTCATGGAAACGTTTCTTACAAATCGGGAAAATTATCTTCCCATTTGTTGTATTAACAATTGTATTCTTTCAAGCAAAAAAAGAATTAGCAGGCATTTCTTTTTTAGAAGCAATCAATACAATTAAAAACATTCCAACCGGAGGAGTCTTTTTAGCCATTACACTTGGTGCATTTGCCGTATCAACAATGTTCTTTTACGACTATGTTATGCTTCGTTATTTAAAAGCTGATATACCTGTCCAAAAGATTTTTCGTATCTCATGGATTGCTAATACCTTAAATGGATTTATTGGATTTGGTGGTCTCGTTGGAGCGGGTGTACGTACGATGCTTTATCGTCCATACATAAAAGAAAATGGCAAGCTGATTAAAAGTATCGCCTGGATGACAACTGCTTTTATTAACGGACTCGCTATTCTTTCATTCCTCGGCCTTATTGGAATATTAGACACAAGTTTTATTTTGCATGAAAAACCGTGGCTATGGCCTGTTTTGATCTTCTTCGCCCTTTTCGTCCCTATATACATTGGCTTTTCTAAACTAAAAAATAGAAAACCAAAGCAAACCGAAGGACAAGATGAACGAGAAGAAGAGAAAAATCCAACTGTTTTATACTCATTAGTTTCATTAGTTGAGTGGGTATCTGCTGGTATTGTTATGTACGTCATACTAATATTATTTGGCATTGATATCGAATTTCAAAAGTTTTTAGGTGTGTATGTAATCGCTGCTTTAGCTGGTGTTGTTAGTCTTGTACCTGGTGGACTTGGTTCATTTGACCTTGTCTTTTTAACTGGGCTCGGACAATATGGCATTGATACAGGCGTATTACTACCTGCTATGTTATTATATCGCCTCGTCTATTACATTTTACCATTCTGCCTTGGTCTTATTTTTGCAACTTTTGAAATGACAGGCGTGGCCATTAAAAAGTTTGAAGACAAACCTTTTATTGCGCCTGCATTAGAAACAACTGGTGTTATATGGACTTTGCAGCGTGATTTTCTAGGAAAACTAGGTTCGTGGGCCTCTGCTGCTTTAACAGTATTTGCTGGATTAATGGTTATTTTATCGACCATTCTACCGACAAGTATAAACAGAGCACACGCCTTACATATTCTAGCTCCAAAACATCTTATTCAATTTTCTTTTAGCTTATCACTAACATTCGGTATTCTCCTCCTGATCCTTTCACGAGGCATATATTATGGAACAAAGCGTTCTTACTATATGACGATTATTTCTTTAATCGGAGCAGCTATCTTTAATACGCTAAAAGGGATTGATATTGAAGAAACGTTTATTTTATTAATTGTACTCGCTGTATTATATATGCTTCGTAAAAGATTTGTACGCGAGAAAATGGAAGTCTCACTTTCTGATATCGTAAAAGTTTTTATATTCTTACTTATAACTTTATATTTATATAAAAACTTAGGTATTTTATTTGCAGGTGCAAAAGAAGCTTTTAAACCTGATTTTGTCGTTCGTAATATTACGCAAGTAAAACGAAGTGCATTAGCAGCTGCCTTTTTCGTTCCTACATTTTTACTGATTGGCTCACTCATTGCTAATCGTTATCGAAATGAATTTCCCGGGCAACCAGCTAATGATAAAAGATTACAAAACTTTTTAGATGAACATGGTGGAAATGTACTTAGTCATTTAGGTTTCTTAGGCGATAAACAATTCTTCTTTAGTAGTGATGGGAAAGCGCTCCTTCTCTTCTCTATAACTGGAAAACGTCTTGTTGTACTAGGTGATCCAATTGGAGATCCTTCCTCCTACCGTACTGTGTTACAAGAGTTTTTAGCTGAAGCTGACCGATTTGGATACATTTGTGTATTCTACCAAATTGAAAGTAAATGGATGAGTTTATATCATGATTTTGGTTACAACTTCTTTAAGCTTGGTGAAGAAGCTGTCGTTGATTTGAATACATTTACAATAACAGGAAAAAAACGCGCCGGTATGCGAGCGACTTTCAACCGTTTTGAACGAGAAGGCTATACATTCTCTATTCACCAGCCGCCGTTCTCAGATGAACTATTTGAAGAATTAAAAAAAGTTTCAGATGCGTGGCTCGGTGGAAAAAAAGAGAAAAGTTTCTCACTCGGATACTTTGATCGTGAATATATTAGCCGTGCTCCTATCGCTACATTATCTGATGCAGATGGAAAAATCATTGCATTTACAACTTTTATGCCAGTATATCAAGACGGATTATTGTCTGTTGATTTAATGCGGTATTATCCAGATGCACCTAGCGGCATTATGGATGCCATTTTCATCCACCTATTCCAGTGGGCAAAAGAAAATGAATACCACTCCTTTAATATTGGTATGGCACCACTTTCAAATGTAGGTTTATCGACACAATCTTTCTGGTCTGAACGGGTTGCTGCTGCCATCTTTAATAATGTTCGTTACACATATAGTTTCAGCGGGTTACGACATTTTAAAGAAAAATATAAACCAACATGGAGCGGTAAATATTTAGCATTTAGAAAGAATCATTCTTTACCAATTACAATGCTCTCTGTAACAAAATTAATAGGAAAAAGAAAAAACAGCTAAATAGTTAGCTGTTTTTTCTTTTTTGAACTTGTACAATGAATTCTTTTTCATATTTCTTTCCATTTATATAGAAATCTCCCCATATTTTATACGTTCCTTCAGCAGGAAATGTAATGCGATATTGTAATTGCTCATCTGTATCAACAGGGATTGCATATAAAAAGTTTTCTCTCGTTTCGTCCACGATATAGAGCGCCTCCACTTCTCCTCTCTCTGCATGTAGTTTCAATTTCTCACCCTTTTTCGCTTGAAATTGAAATGTTAACGTCACTGGCTCATTCGGATGCAATGCACCAAATAATAGAGAAACTTCATACTCCCCTATTTTTTTTGTAAGTACACTATCGATTGGAAATTTTACTTTTTTCTTATTTTTCTCGTCTATTTCTTTCCCAAAATCTTTCTTCGCAAATGATTGCACAGACTTATTTTTGTCTTCATATAAAAATATTGTATAGCCTTCATCTTTCGCTATTTTAGAAGATACTTTATATGATCCATTTCCTGCGAATGTAGGTTTCATTTGTTGTACGTGTTTTAATTGTCCGTCTACAATAACTGCACGAATTTGATCATTCACACCACGAACTTCGCTATTTTTATTATTTAATAATTGAAATGAAATATCCGTTTTCTTATTTCCTTTTCCATTTGATACATCCCATTTTACTTCCTGAACATCACCTACAGTCTCTGTAGTTTCCTGATACTTTTTTATGTAAAATCCACCTACCACAATAAATAACAAAGCAACAAGTCCAATGACAAGATTTTTCAAAACATCACCTACCATTTTTATAGTCTCTATTCATACAAAACTTCTTTCATATATATTCTAGATTATGATTTATGAAATCCTTCTGTTTTGCACATATTACAAAGGATAAAAAAGATTTTAATTGAAAGGATTCATAGTGTATAATGCAAATGATATTGATTTCTATCAATACATTATAAGGAGGACTTTTCATGAGTGTACATATTGAAGCAAAACAAGGTGAAATCGCTGAATCTATTCTATTACCTGGTGATCCATTGCGTGCAAAATATATTGCTGAAACATTTCTAGAGGACGTTACTTGCTATAATAACGTACGTGGAATGTTAGGATTCACTGGAACTTATAAAGGAAAACGTGTATCTGTGCAAGGTACAGGTATGGGTGTTCCTTCTATTTCTATTTATGTAAACGAATTAATCCAAAGCTACGGAGTTAAAAATTTAATTCGCGTTGGAACTTGCGGTGCTATTCAAAAAGACGTAAAAGTACGTGACGTTATTATTGCAATGACAGCTTGTACGGATTCTAATATGAACCGTTTAACATTCCCAGGATTTGATTTTGCACCAGCTGCAAACTTCGACCTTCTAAAAAAAGCTTACGATGCTGGAACTGAAAAAGGCCTACACGTTCGTGTTGGTAACGTTTTAACAGCAGATGTATTTTACCGTGAGAGCATGGACATGGTGAAAAAGCTTGGAGATTACGGTGTACTAGCAGTAGAAATGGAAACAACTGCGCTTTACACATTAGCAGCGAAATACGGTGTAAATGCATTATCTGTCTTAACAGTAAGTGATCACATCTTCACTGGTGAAGAAACAACATCTGAAGAGCGTCAAACTACATTTAACGAAATGATTGAAATCGCTTTAGATGCAGCAATTCAACAATAATACATTAAAGAACTCGTCATACGTCTGTCGAGTTCTTTTTATGTGACTTTTTATTAAAAACTACTTTCAGAAGAGACAGATTTTCTCCTCTACTTTTTTGTAACGTTTGTTATAATAAAGAAATCATTTACAGTATTTCTCACAAGAGGTGACGCAGTGAAAAACAGAAGTATCGTCTTTAAACTATTTTTATTAACATCAACATTATTTACAATCATATTCCTCCTCTTTTTCCTAGGACAATCTCTATTTTTAGAGAAATTTTATATTAATAAAAAAGTAAAAACAGTTCAAACTGCTTTTGAAAAGTTCGTAGATACGTACGAAAAAAGTGGGAAAACTTATGAAGAAATTCGAAAACTAAAACAAGAATTTCATGATAAAACAAATGCTGACATGCAATTTTTAAATACGAATGGCATTATTAAAAGCGACAACAATTACTATATTGACGTATTTAATCCTAAAAATAATGAGACATATTCTATTCCGCTCAATAATCTTTTAACACCCGAAGAATATAAGAAATTCGAAAACTTAGGATTGAAAAAAGACGATGTGATAAATGTCGTCGGTTTGCTACAAAACAAAACAATAACACCAATAAAATTGACAACAAATTACAATCGATGGCAAAACGAATATACCAATTCAGATTTTTCATCTATTAATGGTAACCCTTCTAAAAATAGACTTACAAACCGATACAAAACTGTTACTCAAATTGAGTTTACTGGTACGATCTCTAAGTTACAACTTCCATCGAAAGCGGAGGTTCGTCTTGCAAATGATATTGAAACATTGCAAGCCGTTCAATATTTTGCAGAGCTTATTAGAAATGGCACTGCTAACTCGCAGCAATTAAACACTTATATAATAGATAGCGGGGAGAATATAAAGAATAGTATCTTTGTAAAACCTATTATGAAAAATGGAGAGATTACAGAATATGCTTTTGCGATAGCATCCTTGCAACCTGTTAATGAAGCGATGCTCGTTTTGAAAGATTATTATGTCTATGCCTTAATCATCGTATTTCTCGTAATTATTTTATTATCCTTCTACTACTCAAAAATCATTGTGAAACCATTAATTAAAATGAATCGTGTTACAAAAAAAATGGCCAATTTTGATTTTAGCGAGAAATTACCTGTAACAGCAGACGATGAAATTGGAGGGCTTTCCGGTAGTATTAATACGTTATCTGTAAATTTAAAAGACCGAATTGATCGATTAAATGTTGCCAATACAAAATTACAACAAGATATTGAACGTGAACGTCAATTAGAGAAAACGCGAAAAGAATTCATTTCTGGTGTATCACACGAATTAAAAACACCACTTAGTGTAATTAGAAGTTTCGCAGAAGGAATTAAAGATGGCGTTAGTAAAGATACGACGTATTACACAGATGTTATTTTAGAAGAAACCGAAAACATGAACAGACTTATTGTTGAAATGTTAGAATTAGCAAAATTAGAATCAGGTACGTACAAGCTAGATATGACGACATTCTCAATCGGTGAACTAATTCAACAAGTCTATACAAAGTTATTATTTAGCATGGAGGAAAAACATTTACAAGTGAATATAGATGTAGACCCTTCTATATTTGTGAAAGCGAATCGTAGTCGAATTGAACAAGTAGTTGTGAACTTACTTAGCAATGCAATTCGCTATACGCCAGATGGAGAAAAAATACAAGTCTCCGTTATAGAAATGGAAGATACAGTAAAAGTTGAAATCGAAAACACAGGAAACCCTATTCCAGAAGACAGTCTTGAAAAAATTTGGGATCGTTTCTACCGTTTAGATGCATCGCGTAGCCGTCATACTGGTGGTACTGGTCTTGGATTATCTATTGTTAAAAATATTTTAGACCTCCACCATGCCGAGTATGGTGTATATAATACGACTAATAGTGTTGTATTCTACTTTAATTTACAAAAAGTAAAAGAAGTCAAATAATTTGTCTTAATTTCACTAGGAGTTCACATGAAATTCACACTCTCCCTTTATAGTTAGAAACAAGTTAATCCTTTCCTTTACACATATAAAAGAGGAGAGTGCGTGAAATGAAACAAGCAGGACAACCTATTCAAAATGAAAAACAATTAGAAACTATCAAAAATATACTTTTACAATCTTCGAAACGTGATGGCTTATTATTCGTATTAGCTGTAAATTCTGGCTTAAAAGTAAGTGAAATCTTACAATTAAAAGTTAGTGATGTAATCGATGAAAATGAAAATGTTCGCCATTCCATTTTATTTTACAATGAAAAAGTAAAGAAACATAAATGGTTCGCTGTAAATGAAGACTTACAGCACGCAATCGAAGACTACATGAAAGAACGTAAAACTTGGAAACGTAATGAACCATTATTAAAGTCTCAAAAAGGAACAAAATCTATTACGAGACAACATGCGTGGTACATTTTAAACAAAGCTGCAAAAGAAGTTGGATTAGAAGGGATTAGCTCACATACACTTCGAAAAACTTGGGGATATTGTGCATACAAATCAGGTGTTGATATCGCATTTTTACAACACTTCTTTGATCATAGTACTCCATCAAAAACTTTAAAGTATATCGGTATTGCTTAATAACTCTTATACATAAAAAAGGTTACCATTTATAAATGGTAACCTTTTTTATGTTTCACATTCTCTTTTCTTGTCTCTCCTATATTGTAGTGGTACTCTAATAGTAAGGGGGAGAAATTATGAACACTTTAACAATTGAATTACCGAAAGAAACGGCTGAAAAACTTGATTTATTAAAACAAGCTTATGAAAAGAAAACAGGTGCTTCTATTTCTGAGAGCACTCTTGTTCAAACACTTATCTCAAAAGAATTTATCCAAGCGATAACTCCTTTTGATTTACAACAATTCATCACTGGAAAAGAACAGCATTAATTGCTGTTCTTTTTTTATACGTTATCAGGAGTTTGCTAGAAATTTACCTCGAAACAACTCATTACTTCAGCCAAACTTCTATTAGAGATCTCCCTATCGCTCCTATCTCCTAAAAAGTTTTTTATTTATTTTTAGGAAAACTATTGACAATGATAATGATAACCATTATCATTTATTACGAAGCCAACAATTGATGAATCAACCAAACGCTCAGTAACATTGTTACCCCTCTTTTTCATATAGAAAGGCACTGTACATTCCCCCTGTTTGTACAGTGCCTTTCTTGTTTATTATCACTCAAACAAATTTAATTGCTCAGGCTTTGGCTCACCATATGTAATGTTCATCATTTTCATAAGCTGTTTCGCATTATCAGCTGCATCTCCTCCTGAATTATTGTTAAATAGTACATATATGTCCTTTGTCTTCTTTTTTAATTGTTCTAGTCTTTCTACCCATTCTTCTAATTCTTTATTGTTATAGCGATATAAGCAACGAACCGCTCTCCAATTTTCTCCTTTATCAAGCCAGCCATGAACATTCCGGCCATGGAAGCGTATTAACACCATCTCTGCACTCGTTACTTCTAATACGAGCGGTACTGACCCCATCCCTGCCTGTGGCTCATCACAAATTGTATGAATCCATTTCTCCTGCTCTAGAAACTGTAACGTCTTATCTCTCATTTCTGGATAAAACCATGTTTGATTTCGAAATTCTATCGCACACGGCAAACCTTCCATTTTTTCTTTCGTATATCGGAGAAAATCTACATTCTTCTTTTTACAATCAAACCATGGTGGATATTGAAATAAAATCGTTTTTAATTTACTAGCTTCAATTAAAGGAAGAATAGATTGTTTATATACATCAAACATCTCATCGAACGTAGAAAAAGGAATCTCTCCTTTCATATGTCCTGTCATTCCTTGATATGCTTTTACGATAAAAGAAAAATCTTTCGGTGTTTCCATTGCCCATTTTGTATAATTTCGTTCAGGTTGCATCGCATAAAATGAACTGTCCACTTCTACTATAGGAAAATACTCACTATATGTTCGTAATTTATTTCTATTTTCATAGGGGTCTATATATAAAGAATCATGATCTCCCCACCCTGTTACTCCAATGAAAAGCAAATATATTCCTCCCTTTTTCACTTCACTTTCTATCCATTCTACCCACTTTCTGAACACTTTGACCAATCAATTTCATTAAGTAGTCCCATCTTTAAGAGTATTCATATAAAAATATGATATACTAGATGGAAGAATTTTTAAATTGAGGGGTTATTTATTTATGCTTCCAAACGATGATATTATATCTCATGAAAAACGAATAGAAGAACTAGAGAATAAAGTACGTTTTTATGAAGAACTTGTAAATCAATTACCACATCATTTCACATATAAAAATCCACATATTGGTTTACAAATAAAGAAAACGAGATCGAATCATTCCATTCAAAACATACAAAAAGAGAATAAAGAGGCTGACTTTCAACTTACTTGCGATTCATTATTTTTATTTAAACAACTTGAAACATACTTTATTCATATTTTTGATGCTTTTTCACATCATGTAACCTTTGTTGATAATAAAGGAAATATAACTTTATGTAATCAGGCTGCAGCAGATGATTTTGGTGTAGTACGAAATGATATAATTGGAAAACCAATTCAACAATTACTAAAATTGCCTGAAGAAAAAATTAAAGCTCTAGAAACATTAAGAACAGGCACAGAAATATATAATGAAGAAGTTTTAGACAAAAACTATGGCATTTTAAATAACCGAATTATTCGTGATTATAACGGAGAGATTTTTAGGGTTATTAGTGTTTTTCATTATTTAAACACAGAACGTGATGCAGAAAAATTTTCGTTAGCAGGGCGAATCGCGGCTGGTATTGCGCATGAAGTACGTAATCCTCTTACAACCGTACGAGGATATTTACAATTTTTACAAGAAAATGTTTCTCCATCTAATAAAGAACTATTTAAAAACTTACTTATTCCTGAATTAGATCGCGCAAATAGTATCATTACAAAATTTTTATCTATTTCAAAAACACGGGAATTTACAAGAGAACCCTTTCCCATTAATACGTTTTTACGTGAGTATATTCAACAGTTACTAGCTAGTGAAGTCTTTTTACATAACATTTCAATTGATTATAATTTTTCTACCGAATTAGATGATATTTTAGTTCATATTGATCGTCATGAACTTGTGCAAGTTTTTTTAAACTTATTCCAGAACGCTGTCGATGCTCAAGGAGAAAAAAAACTTTCTATACAAATTACTAGTTACCGCCTTGATAATTTTGTTCGTATTACTTTCACTGATAATGGGACTGGTATTCCACCAGCGATTCAAGAATATATCTTTGATCCATTCTTCTCAACAAAAGATTCCGGTACAGGACTCGGCTTGGCAGTAACGAAAAAAATTATTCAAAATCATAATGGTACATTAAAAATGACTAGCAATGAAGATGGTACTACTTTTACTATTTCAATTCCAATCTTACCTAAAACAGCCCTTGAAAGATTAAATCAAGACAAATAAAATCCAATCCACAAACTGCATGTCAATTGTTAAATCCCTTAACAATCGACATGCAGTTTTTTATGTTGAACTTTTCTTCTTTACATTATATGAAACCTTCTCTATATCTTACTTATTTGTTTGCCAAGCGGGCCAATTTCTTATTTTTTTAGAAATGGTAGTTTGTCCATCACGAATTCAGTATAAATTTCATTTTAATATATAGTAATGACTATTGATTCTATGAAAGAAAGGAATGAAAAGATGAACAATAAAAATAAAGGAAAAGTATTTTATGGTAATGACTGTTGCGAAGTCAGAGCTTGTAGTCATATTAACATCTCTAAGTCCGAACTTACAGAATTTGTTAGACTCCTTCAAGTTTTTGGCCAAGCTATTCAAGCTGTCTTTCAGAACCCTTCTCAAACTAATATCGATAACTTGATAGCTGCGCTCAATAACTTACAAAAGTTCCTCAATTGCTTAGATTTATCCCCAGCACAAAAACAAATTGGAAATTCTATCATTGCTAATCTATTAACTATTTTAAGAACAACACCTTTCTCATGCGGAGCATTATACGTTGAACTACAAAGTCTGCTTAATTATTTATTGTATATCGCTAAGTTATTCAAAGTAGATTGTTGTACGACCGACAAACTAGTTAAACTCATAACAGAGATCCAAGCTATCCTAGTTCAATACGGATCAGGTTGTCTTGGAGGCGGAGGCGCTACGGGTGCTACGGGTGCTACCGGTGCTACCGGTGCTACTGGCGCTACTGGGCCTCAAGGACCGGCGGGGGCTACTGGGCCTCAAGGACCAGCGGGGGCTCAAGGTGCCACTGGACCTCAAGGACCTCAAGGCGCTCAAGGACCTGCAGGTGTTCAAGGCGCTACTGGACCTCAAGGGCCTCAAGGCATTCAAGGGCCAGCAGGGGCTACTGGCGCTACTGGTGCTCAAGGACCTCAAGGCGTTCAAGGACCGGCAGGGGCTACTGGCGCTACTGGACCTCAAGGCGCTCAAGGACCTGCAGGTGTTCAAGGCGCTACTGGACCTCAAGGACCTCAAGGTATTCAAGGACCTGCAGGGGCTACCGGTGCTACTGGTGCTCAAGGTGTTCAAGGACCAGCAGGGGCTACTGGCGCTACTGGACCTCAAGGTATTCAAGGGCCTGCAGGGGCTACTGGTGCTACTGGTGCTCAAGGACCTCAAGGCGTTCAAGGGCCTGCAGGGGCTACTGGCGCTACTGGTGCTCAAGGACCTCAAGGTGTTCAAGGGCCTGCGGGGGCTACTGGCGCTACTGGCGCTACTGGTGCTCAAGGACCTCAAGGCGTTCAAGGGCCTGCAGGGGCTACTGGCGCTACTGGCGCTACTGGTGCTCAAGGACCTCAAGGCGTTCAAGGGCCTGCAGGGGCTACTGGCGCTACTGGTGCTCAAGGACCTCAAGGCGTTCAAGGACCTCAAGGCGTTCAAGGACCAGCAGGGGCTACCGGTGCTACTGGGCCTCAAGGTGTTCAAGGGCCTGCAGGGGCTACTGGCGCTACTGGTGCTCAAGGACCTCAAGGTGTTCAAGGGCCTGCAGGGGCTACTGGCGCTACTGGTGCTCAAGGACCTCAAGGTGTTCAAGGGCCTGCAGGGGCTACTGGCGCTACTGGTGCTCAAGGACCTCAAGGCGTTCAAGGGCCAGCGGGGGCTACTGGCGCTACTGGTGCTCAAGGACCGGCAGGCGCAACAGGGGCTACTGGTGCTCAAGGTGCTACTGGTGCAACCGGACCAGCGGGTACACCAATTCCTGTAACGATCGCGGCAATCGGAAACTCAAATCCACAAACTATATCACCTGGAACAAACCTTCAATTCAATCAAGTGTTTGAATTAACTAATATCTCTTTCAATGATACTTCAGATACTTTAACGATTTTAGAAACAGGCGTATATGATATTAGTTTCTCAGCGTCTACAACTTTCCCAGGGTCTTCACCATTTGGATTCGGTATTTCATTCAATGGTCAACCACCTACTCGTAATTTCTCAACTAACGTTATCGGTAGTGCTGTTTCTTTCTCTACAATTGTTACTTTACAAGCTGGTACAACGATTGCTATACAGCCTACAGCAAACACTATTTCAATTCCTAACACAGGCGATACAACAGCAACACTATCTGTATTCCGAATTTACTAATTTTCGCTTAAGAAGTATATTTATAATAATATGTATCGTTTAACCGTGCATTAAATCTCTCTTTATATAGAAAGGAGCACTTATTTGGGAGGATAAGTGTTCCTTCTTTACGTTTCTTTACCTCAAATTTACTCTATCTTAATCCTTATTTTGTATGATAAATAGTGAAGTCAAAGATATGAAAGAGGGATGAAAATGAGAGTTATGTCACTAATACGCATTTGGTTTGCACTTATGGTATGCATTATTTTATGTGTAGGATTTTTTTTAACTCTAAAATATTCCACTATATCAAAAGCAGAGAGAAAAACTGCTCCATACAAACTTTTGTATACAAAACAAAGCAACATCCCTTATTCCAATTCCACAAATAATGAAAAAAGGGTTATAAAAGGAATGCTTATTACGAAAGCTTCTAGTTCCGAGGCGTTACTCCAAATTGCTGAAACGATTAAAAATCAGTATACAAATAAAAAAATCGATGAAATTACACTTTCTATCCACAATGAAAATAACGGTAATTACGAAGAAGAATTACCTTACGAACCTATTAGTAAAGGCAAAATAATCGTAACATACGATTCCGAATCCTTTGGCAGTACGAATATTGTACTTAACGAGTAATCTCATGTATCTCAACGGATATGGATTAATAGCTAATTAAGATAGACAAAAATCTCTACCGATTAAAATTTTATTTTGTTTTCATACAAAATAAGAGGCGAATTTTTTTATTCGCCTCTTTCTTTTACCAAAATGAAGGAATCCATTCTTTCACTTTATCAAGCCACTCTTGTTGCTCTTGTTTTCGTTGTTGTTCCTCTTCTTTCCTTCTCTTCTCTTCTTCTTTTCTTCGTTTTTCCTCTTCTATTGTAGTCAATTGTTTTTTATAATCAGCCTCAGATATGAGCGATAACTGAAATGCTTTTTGAGCTGGATTTGCGTTCGCTTTTTTCATAATATCCCGGAACATTGTCGTCGTAATTTGACTACCACCCGGAACATAATGATCGCTATCGGTTTTATCATATCCTACCCAAATCGCACCTACTAAATCTGGTGTGTATCCAACAAACCATGAATCCTTTGCACCGGTGCTCGGGCCATTTACAATTTGAGTAGTTCCTGTCTTACCTGCCGTATCAACATTATTAACTTTTGCCTTTTCGCCCGTTCCCTTTTCGACAACACCTTTTAATAAATATGTCATTTTTTGAGAAACTTTCTCACTCGTCACTCGTGTCTCTTTCTTATACCACTTTCCAAGCGTTTCACCTTCAGCATTTTGTATCTCCCTAATTGCATGAGCTTCCACTTGGACTCCGTCATTTGCAAATGTACTGTATGCTTGAGCCATTACAAATGGAGATGTCCCCACATGCATACCGCCTAAAGCAATCGGATACGTACGATCTTCTGGCACTAATGGAATACCAAATCGCTCTAAAGATTTCAATCCTTTATCTAATCCAATTTGTTCTAATAGCCACACAGCTGAAACATTATACGACTTTGCTACGGCTTCATACATTGTCACATCACCGTGAAAAGTATGATCGCTATTTTGTGGTTTATATTCTTTAATGTTAAATGGTTCATCTTTTAATATATCGTATACTTCATATCCTTGTTCTAACGCTGGTACATATACAGCCAAAGGTTTTAACGTTGAGCCCGGTTGTCTTTTTAATTGGGTTGCATGGTTAAACTGTAAAAACTGATACGGCCCTCTGCCTCCAACTAAAGCTGGTATACCACCTGTTTTGGGATTCATAAGAACTACACCCGTTTGCATGAGTTGGTCTGAGCCACTATCTTTGAAATAACTATCATTATTCACAACGTCTTCTACGGCCTGTTGTTTTTTCGGGTCAAGCTCTGTATAAATACGATAACCACCTGCTAAAATTTCATTTTGTGTTAATTCGTACTGGTCCATCGCCTCTCTAACAATATAGTCTACATATTGAGAGTATTTTCCCTTGTATTTATCATCAACGCCACGTTTTAACACAAGTCCACTCTCTTTTTCTTTATTATACTGTTCGTCCGAAATATACCCTTGCTCTTTCATTAAACTTAATACGACATTACGTCTTTCAATTGACTTGTTAAAGTTTTTATAAGGTGAATACGCAGATGGTGCTTTAATCAAGCCCGCAATCGTTGCTGCTTCTGAAATTGTTAAATCTTTTACATCTTTATCAAAATAAGATTTAGCTGCTCTTTTTATACCCCAAGCACCTTCACCAAAATAAATTTGGTTCATATACATTTCAATGATTTCATCTTTCGTATACGTACGCTCTATTTTTTTTGTTAAAAAATATTCCTTAATTTTTCGAGAGTATGTGCGGTCTTGTGTCAGAAATACATTTTTCGCAAGTTGTTGTGTAATTGTACTTCCCCCTGCTACAACTTCTCCTGCTGTAATATTTTTAAAAACTGCACTTATAATTCCACTATAGTAAATCCCGTGATGGTTAAAAAATTCCTTATCTTCTACTGCAACAATGGCCTGAACCATAATATCAGGAATATCTTTCTTTTTTACGCCTTCTGTTTTAGAAGAAGCTAATTTAGTCGCAACTTCATTATTTGCATCATAAATTAAGGTCGGCTGCGGAACAGCTTGCTTTAATTCAGATATGTCTTGAATAGAAATTATTATATTTATAGCAATAAATAGAGTAGCGAGCAAACTTCCTAATACAATTAATGAATTACGAAGCTTCTTCCTCTTGTTGAACCACTCCTGCATTTTTTTTAAGTGAGTGTTCTTCAATTTCATTCGTTCACTTCCTTCGTTTGTTTACACTCTTCTTTTCAAAAGGAAGAATATACCTCCTTTTAAATTTATTATAATAACGTAGTCTTTCCTGTAGTGTAAAGCTTTTCTTTCACATTCATACTTTTTGCAAGAAAAGGACATTCTACAAGTAAGATATTCAATATTGATTATTAATATTATTAATACAACAATAAGAGTTATGTTAAGTTTTTGTAAACTTTTCGATAAAATGTTTTAAAAAACGACAGTTTTTTGTTAGAATTGACTAGCCAATATATTTTACATATATTACTTTTGTGGGGGTAACTAATAATGGTCTTTAAATCAAAAAAAGATAAATTTTCTGAAATGTTAATGAATGTTTCCGAAAATTTAAAAGAAGGCGCGCAGTTTTTCGTGGAGTATAAAATTAAAAATGCTAGCGATTTAAAAGAGTTTTCTATGCGCATGAAAGAGTATGAGTCAAAAGGTGACTCATTTATTCACGAAATCATTATGGAGCTAAATAAAGCGTTTATTACTCCTATTGAACGTGAGGACATCCTACAGCTTGCAATGAGTATGGATGATGTATTAGACGGATTAGATCATAGTGCTGGTCTATTCGAAATGTATTCTATTACAGAAGCTGATGAATACATGATTAAATTCGTAGAAGCAATTAATCAATGTGCGATTGAAATTGCAAACTCTGTTGAATTAATGTCTAACAAAAAATTAGTCGACATTCGTACAAATGCGATTAAGATTAAAGATTATGAATCACAATGTGATGATATTCGCCGTCACGCGATTAAGCACTTATTCTCTCGTGAAAAAGATCCAATTAAGATCATTCAATACAAAGAGATTTACGAAGAGCTTGAAGAAGTAGCGGATAGCTGCCAAAGCGTTGCAAACGTATTAGAAACAATTATTATGAAGAACGCGTAAGGAGTTTGATCATGGATACACTCTTGATACTGACCGTTTTAGTAGTCATTTGCGCTTTAGCTTTTGACTTTATTAATGGATTTCACGATACAGCAAACGCTATTGCAACGGCTGTTTCAACGAAAGCTCTAAAGCCTAGACATGCAATTATTATGGCAGCTATTATGAACTTTTTAGGTGCGATGACATTTACAGGTGTAGCAAAAACGATTACGAAAGATATCGTTGATCCGTTCGCTTTACAAAATGGTTCTCTTGTAATTTTAGCCGCTTTACTTGCGGCAATAGCATGGAATTTGATTACTTGGTACTACGGTATTCCAAGTAGTTCTTCGCATGCAATCATTGGCTCCATCGCAGGTGCAGCTATCGCTGCTGCTGGTTTTAGTTCATTAAACTTTAAAGGATTCATAAAAATTATTGAAGCTTTAATCATTTCACCAATTATCGCATTTGTTATTGGTTATATCGTATACAGTATTTTTAAAGTCGTCTTTAAAAACTTTAATTTAACGAAGACGAACAAAAACTTCCGTATATTCCAGATTTTCACTGCTGCATTACAAGCTTATACACATGGTACGAATGATGCGCAAAAAGCAATGGGAATTATTACAATGGCTCTTATGGCGAATAGTTATCATACTTCTAGCGACATCCCGTTCTGGGTACAATTATCTTGTGCCATTGCAATGGGTCTTGGTACTTCTGTCGGCGGATGGAAAATTATTAAAACTGTCGGTGGACAAATTATGAAAATTCGTCCTGTAAATGGGGTAGCTGCTGATTTATCATCATCTCTTGTTATTTTCGGGGCAACATTCATTCACTTACCAGTTAGTACGACGCACGTTATCTCCTCTTCTATTTTAGGGGTTGGTGCTTCTCATCGTGTAAAAGGTGTAAAATGGGGAACTGCAAAACGCATGTTAATTACTTGGGTTATCACACTTCCTATTTCAGCTTCATTAGCTGCTTTATTTTATTCTTTATTACACTTAATCTTTTAATTAAAAGTCGTCTTCCTTATTTTTCTAGGAAGACGACTTTTTTGTGAACAAAGCTTTTTCTCATGAAAAAGCGTGTATAATAATTGGTGGATAAGTTATATAGAGGAGTTGGCAATTTTGGAATACATCATGTTACTTTTCATCGGGCTAATCGCCGGGACAGTCGGGAGTCTAGTCGGACTTGGCGGCGGAATTATTATTGTTCCGTTATTAATCGGATTACATAGCCTGTCACCACAACTTGCAGTAGGAACTTCAATGGTAACAGTCGTTTTTACGGGACTATCTTCCACCCTTACTTATATGAAGCATAAACGAGTAGATTACAAAAGTGGACTTATTTTATTTATCGGGAGTGGCCCTGGTGGTATCATCGGCTCGTTGGCGAATAAATTTTTAAACCAAGATACATTTTCTTTATATTTTGGGATTTTTCTTATTTTTGTCTCCATTCTTCTTATGTTACGAGACAAATTAAAACCCCTTTCTTTATCAAATATGACTGTAATCAAGCGCTCTTTTACAGATAACGAAGGAAACACTGTACACTATCAATTCCCACCGCTTCTCGCTATATTTATCGCCTTTATAGTTGGTTTTATATCTGGATTATTTGGAATTGGTGGCGGTGCTTTACTTGTTCCAGCAATGATGCTACTTTTTGCATTCCCAGCACATATTGCTGTAGCAACTTCGATGTTTATCGTATTTCTATCAGCAATTGTAAGTTCTGCAACTCACATCTCCCTTGGAAATGTCAGCTGGATTTACGCATTAATTCTTATTCCTGGTGCATGGATTGGTGGAAAAATCGGGGCATATATTAATACAAAATTAAGCGGTAACGCCGTAATTAATTTATTGCGTATCACATTAATTATTCTTGGGACTAGATTAATCATTACTTCTTTTTTATAACGCGTTCTTTTTAGAATGCGTTTTTTTTATACACATGAATATAAAAATCCTCCTAAGAGAACAAATAAAATTAGACAAACACATAATAACATGTAATTGGAAATATGTACTTTCTTCACGTTGACCACTCCTATGACTGCGACTGTTATCTTTATGATAGCGAAAAAATAATTCAGTTGCAGTTACAAAGTGCTAACAATGCAAAATCATTTATTACAAATTTTATCCTTATATTTCATTTCTTTGTATATTCTATCGGTTTAATAAAAAAAGATGTCATATTGACATCTTTTTTAATGAAGAAGTGACCATCCCATAAAATCTTCATGTACTTGGCACGCCCTCTTATCGTTTCGATCATATAATTCAGCATAACTATCTGTTTCTTCATCATAAGCCATCGTATAAATAATTTGGCCGTCTACTTCAACGGATAACACGACTCCACCTTTCATCTCTTCTACATGAATGATGGCATTCGCTGGAATTCTCATATCCGTCATTTTTATCGCATCTAACAATATACTAAACCCCCTACAGCGTATTCATTGCTAGTACTATTACACACTAAATAGTATACTACTGTAATAGCATATATTTCGTCAATGAAATTGCTGTTGTAAAGTATATTATCTTTATACATATACGCTAAAATAAAAGAAATAGAGATGTTTAAATGGGGGGCTAACATTGATTTTACACAAAGGAGATGTACTATTCCGTCAAGGTGAGGACGGTCCTTTATATTTTATAAAAACAGGTTTATTAAAAGTAGTAAGGTTAGAAGAAAATGGAACACCATTTCTATTCAATATTATCGTTCCAGGAGAAACGATACCTCACCATTCTTTAATTTCACCGAAGGAATATCACGGTACAGCAATCGCTTTAATGAAAACAGAAGTTGAACCTATAATGAGTAATGAATGGTATGATCAACTTCAAGCGGATCCTGCATCATATGCAAATATCGCTATGCAATTACAGTCAAAATTAAGAATGATGCAGCAACGTATCGACCAATTGACGACCGTCTCTCCGAAAGAACGCCTTCATCGCTTACAAGAATGGTTCACACTATATTTAGGTGACATTCCTATATATGAAATATTAACGCAAACTGAAATTGGTCAACTGATCGGTATACGCCGTGAAACAGTAAATCGACTATTACGAGAACAAATAAAAAACGAGGTAAAATAACACCTCGTTTTTTTTGCTTCTTAAAGCTCAATTTATTGTAAACTTGCTGCTGGACCGAAAAATTCATAATGAATATGTTCTTGTTTCACACCTAAATCAGTTAGTACAGCATTTATATGTTTCATAAATGGTATTGGACCACAGAAATAAAACTCTGCTTCAGTTGTCGGAATAATAGTTTGTAACCATTCTCTTTCAACAAAACCTTTTTTATCAAAGTTCTTCATTTCTAAATCTTTTTCAGTTGGTGCAGAATAACAAGTATATGCTTTAACTTGTTCATATTCATTATCTACTGCCTCAACGTGTTCTTTCATTGCATGTGTATTACTATTTATCGCTGCATGAACAAAACATACATTACGTTTTGAATCTTGTTCAATTAACGTATTTAGCATACTCATCATTGGTGTAATACCTACTCCACCACTAATTAAGACAACTGGTAAAGTTGAATCCATATTTAATACGAAATCTCCTGCTGGTGCACTTACTGGTAACATATCGCCTTCTTTTACATGATCATGTAAGTAATTAGATACTTTACCATCCGGCGTATCTATACCTTTTTCTTTCTTTACACTAATACGATAATATTCTTTTCCAGGAGCATCTGATAAGCTATATTGACGATTATGTGTATATGTTTCACCTTCGATATTTATTTGAACCGTTACATATTGTCCTGGGATGAATGAAGAAACTTTCCCTCCATCTTCAGGTTTTAAATAAAATGACGTAATAACATCGCTTTCCTTCACTTTTTTAACAACTACAAAGTTACGGAAATCTTTCCATCCACCTTCTTTATGTGCCGCTTCTTCATACATCTCTGCTTCAATGCTAATGAATGCATCAGCAATGACACCATACGCTTCTCCCCATGCGTTTAATACTTCATCAGGTGCACCTGCGACCTCTTTAATTGCACGTAATAAACATGTACCTACAATCGGATAATGCTCTGCTTTAATACCTAAACTTCTATGCTTATGACCAATTTGTTTTACAACTGGAATAATAGCTTCTAAATTATCAATGTACGTTGCAGCTGCATAAACAGCATTCGCTAACGCTTGTTGTTGTCTTCCCTTTTTCTGATTTGTATGGTTGAAAATATTCAATAACTCCGGATGTTCCGAAAATAAAATTTCATAAAATCTCGTTGTAATTTCAACGCCTTTTTCCTGTAATAATGGTACTGTTGACTTTACGATTTCAATTGTTTTTTCACTTAACATTGTATCCCACTCCTCTATTTCCTTAACTGTTTTTAGTTTAACTGAATTGTATAATACAGATTGTGATTTTAATCACTATTAACACGGTGTTTTTGTGAAAAATATATGAACACTGAACTTACAAAATAAAATAAGCCAACTAGAATGCTAGCTCGCTTATTATTTAGACTGTATCGCTTGTTCAATTACCCTTATATCTTTCCCATCTCCAACTTCTGTATACCCCCAGATGTTCGTTTCACCCCTATATTTATTTACAATAATGTCTAAATCATGGTATACGCGATGTGCATACACTACATACTCAATATTTTGGAGCTCCACACCTTTTTTTACAATTTCATAGCTTCTATTTACATCACGTTTTATTTTTTCATTCTTTATGTCTGTATGTATATTTTTTAACGATGATTCTTGTTGTTGAAACCATTGTTTAAATTGGTTCCAGTCCCCTTCTGTATAATTCTCTGCTTTACCATAATTTAAGAAATTATTATAACTTTCATGTGTCATACGAATAAAATCTAGTACTTTTGTCTCTTCTTGCACATCTTCTATTTCAGCTGTTGTACTTACCTCAGCGGGCTTATTCGCATAATGTAATAATACTTTCATAAGACTATAGCTCGCAATGATCATTACGATAATAATCACGAATACATTTAACAATTTCTTCATATACAGAACTCCTTCTCTACTAAAGATATTACAATGTATGACTATACTTGTAACATTCTCTCGTAGAAATATAATTCCTGTATAAATTCTTCCTATCATTTCGACAATATTCTTTTATACATTTCTCGTTGGCAAATGTTCTTGTAAAACAATATATCCTTCATAAGCTGCGTAGCCAAGTATAGCCATTAATCCGATATAACAAGCAAATACCGTCCATTTCGTTTTTGTATCCACTTTATAGTAGTTTTCCTGTTGTCTCTTTTCCGCATCCCATTCCTCTAATTTTCTTTCTGACATTTCAAATGCTTCTCTTATATGAATGGTATGTGTTTCTTTTTCATCTTCATACGGGACGTAATCCAGTGGCTCAAACTTCGGTAACAAATACTCTAACACTTCAATCTTTTGAAATTCTCCTGTTTTTAATTCTTTCTCTCTTTCTTTTTGCCTTAATACATTTATTTCATGTTGCATCATATATATATTTCGATGCACAGCACCAGTTTCTTTTAACTCCTCTTCAAGCCTTGCAACATATTCTTTCATTCCATCAATTTTATATCCTAATTCCTTAATTGGCTCATCTCTTTTTATTACTCTATACAATTCCATACAGCCGATAATAACAATAAATCCTCCCAAAATACTTTTAAAATAAATTGAATACCCAAGTAATAAAACAAGCCCCGCTCCCCAAATTTTCGTACTTACAACTGAAATAATCCGTCCCCCGTCTAACGGAGAAACCGGAATTAAATTAAAGAAATTAATCATACTTCCGAGTAAAATAATGAGCGCCCAAAACGGCTCTTTCGTTATCATATAAAGTGGAATAGCCGGTAAAAATGAAAATAATCCGAAAAGAGGTCCCATATAGGCAATATATGCTTCATCTTTTGCATTTTTAGGCATCTCTTTCATCCCAATAAGAGCGCCCATAAATGGAATAAATATTGCTGGCGATGTTGGTATACCTTTTCTTTTCGCAGCCCATAAATGGCCCATTTCATGAATAAACAACAAATAAATGAGCGCTACCCCAAATTTCCAACCATATATAACCGCGTACGCACCAAGTGATAGAAACATACTAAATACCGTTGAAAACTTTGCTAATTTAAAAATTGCAAATACCCACTTTAACTTAGAAAGTAAAAATAGCCCTATTGCAACAAGAATTCCCCATAATCCTTTTTTATTATTTTTCATATTCCTCTCCTTTATCTTTCATTAATGAATCATATACATTCATCAAAGCTTGTTCTTTTCTCTATTATGACATATTTTTTTCTATTGTTAGAAATAATGTTTATATAATCCATTTTTAGCCAAAAATATAAATAAAAGGAGGTGCACACAATTGAATTTACAATCTCTCATAATAGGCGCTCTATCGTTTTTAGCTTCAACTCTTATTTTTTATACTGTTAGTTACGTATTATTATTAGATTTGTTGCCCAATCACGTATTTATTGCCCTTATCATCCTTTCCGCTCTTATGATTTCTTTCCTTATTACACGAAAATCAATGAATGAGCCATCTGCAAAAGCAAAGTAATAGAGAGGGGCGTCCCCTCTCTATTATCATTTCCTAGAAAAGTACATATAAAATTGACAAATTTTTATTCACCCCAATCCGTAAGGACTAAATAAAGATTCACTTTACCTTTGTAAATTCATTTTTTCACCATACTCTTTAACAATTTGAATAATATTTTGAAAAACACCTATTTTTTCTTGTTTACTATTTAATATTTTTAAATCATAATTTTCATAATATGTTTCTAATGACTTTAATTGTGATTCTGAAGCACCTTGTACCGGAACAGTAGCATGCAATTCATACTGTTTATATCCTTCCTTTACCTTTTCTCCTAAGATTTTTTCACTCTCTTTTGCTCCAATTAATTTTTGAACTTTTTCTGGAAAAATAACCTGCAAATAGTATTTTTGTTCCTTCTCTAACTTGTTGTATAGTGATTGTGAAATCGTATACCGTACTGTATAATTCACTTTTTGATCGCCCGCTTTAATATGAAACGCGGTAATCTGCAAATCTTTTTTCGTTACTTCCGTTAAAGGACCTACTTGTATCTCATCTTCTTTTTGTTCTGATACATTTGGAAATATAGCCAAAAGCTTTTCTGTATCTTTTTTATTCAGCATATACATAGCTTTCTTATGTTGTATCCATCCTCGTCTATCCTCTCCTCTTAGCCATGCATAATATGTTTCCTTTTTCCCATCTCTACTAATTTGTATTTCATATTCAGGTTCACCGAAGCTACCTGTTATTTCTTGTTTTTCAGCTTTATCTATAATGTCTATTACTACATTAGCTTCAGATTCCTGTAACTTTTTCTCTTTATCTTTTTTTTGTATAACGGTTACCTCTATTGTTTCTTTCACTTCATTCACCGTCTCTTCCACTTTTTTTGTTTCTTTTTTTTGCTCAACTTGACTACAAGATGCTAGTAACATAGCAAATAACAACAATACATATTTCCTTTTCAACTGAATCCTCCTTTTACAATAAGAAATTCTTATAATCTTCATATAAAAAACAAAAACGTGACACACTATAAAATACGCTATACTAAGCATTGAAAGGAGGTCTTTTTCATGCCCATTAATTTTCACGATGCAAATAATAAATACACATACGCACAGCGAAACGCCCATATTTCTTGGAGAGAAATGATAAAAAATATTACAGACATACAAAACAAACGAATAATTGATATCGGCTGTGGTGGCGGGATTTATACGAAAGAACTTGCTCTTATGGGAGCAAAAAGTGTTGTTGGGCTTGATTTTTCAAAAGAAATATTACAAGCTGCAAAAGAAAACTGTAGTGGATTTTCAAATATTTCATTCATTCACGGTGATGCACATAGTACTCCATATCCTAACGATACATTCGACATTGTTATTTCGCGTGCGGTTATTCATCATTTGCAAGACATTCCTACATTTCTACGTGAAGCTTCTCGTATATTAAAGAAAAACGGTGTACTTATTGTACAAGACCGAACCATTGAAGATTGTACAATTCCTGGAAGCCCTGAACACATTCGTGGATATTTTTTCTCTATATTTCCGAAACTTATCGAAATAGAATCAAAAAGACGACCAAAAACCACCACGATACAACAAGAATTACAAAAATATTTTCTTCACGTGTTCCCCACTCAAACACAATGGGAAGTACGAAAAATACATGAGTCTGTCGAAGCATTATTGCAAGATTTATCCCCCCGAACAGGTCGATCCATTCTATACGAATTAACAGATTATGAACTTTCTCAACTTCTACAACAAGTACAGACTGCCTTACAAAACGTCTCTCCTATTATCGAAAGGGATAGGTGGACCATTTGGAGCGCCATGAAGTTGTAAGGAAGGAAGCCTCACAAAATAATGTGAGGCTTCCTTCTTTCATAATCTAATTTTGCAACACTCTTGATACCCTCCACTTCTGGCCTGTGCACTTCCACACTTCGGACATACTAAATATCTAGACTGATTTGTCAACAAACTACCTTTTTGAAAGAGTAAAACTTCTGCTTGTTTAAACGAACGCGAATAATATAACCATATAAAACCAATTATAGCAATAATGCCAAATAATACTCCCATCGCAAGCATTCCAGTCACCTCTTTTGGTTTGTTCTTTCCAGCAAGTGGATTGTTGTATTATTCTCTGTAAATTCAAATAATCCCTTCTTTACTCCTATAAATATCAACTTTCTCCGCAAACTTTACAATTCTCTACAACTTTTTACTCCCATTTTACAATCCAATTTACATCCCCCTTTACCTCAAAAAAAGAATATTATCTCAAATAATTCCGCATATAAATATATCTTTTTCAAAAAAATATTGACTTTCAAAAAAAAACATGTAACAATACTGTCAGAATACTTGAATAAAAATTCATTGACGAGAACGAGTACGTTATAGGACTGTCCCCCAGAGAGTTGGCGATTTGCTGAAAGCCAACGTTCAGTGCATAACCGAAAATCATCTCCGAGAAGTAGAACCGAATGTTATAGTAAGTTCTTACCGGCTGTCCCCCGTTACAAGGAACACGTATCATGTTGTACGTTGTAAAGCCGTATACATATAGACTCATTTCTACATGTATAAATTAGGGTGGTATCGCGGGTAAATATAACTCGTCCCTTTCTTTAGGGACGAGTTTTTTGTGTTCTTACAAATGAATGTAAAAAAGGAGGAAAAACAATGAACACTGTATCAAAAAAACATATTTTTTTCACGGGTCTTATGCTATTTTCTTTATTTTTTGGGGCAGGTAATTTAATTTTCCCTCCCATGCTTGGACAAAATGCAGGTGAAAACTTTTGGCCGGCAATGATTGGATTTTTACTAACAGGAGTCGGTTTACCACTACTAACTGTTATCGCAATTTCTCTATCAGGAAATGGTATGCAACAACTTGCAAGTCATGTTCACCCATTATTCGGAATATTCTTTACGGTAGTTGTATACATTGCCATTGGTCCTTCTATGGGTATTCCACGCGTTGCAAATGTCGCTTATGAAATGGGTGTAAGTTCTTTCTTACCAGAAACAATCCGTTCTAGCAGCCTAGTGCTATTTGTATATACAATCATATTCTTTGCTATCGTATATTGGCTGAGCTTGAATCCATCTAAACTTGTAGATCGCATTGGAAATATATTAACACCTATTTTATTACTCTCTATTTTCTTATTGTTTGTTAAAAGTGTATTTACACCACTCGGGCAATCAGGACCAGCGATGCAAGAGTATCAAACTTCCCCGATCTTCAAAGGATTTATGGAAGGATACTTAACGATGGATACCATTTCAGCACTTGCATTTGGAATTATCGTTGTAAATGCTATTCGCTCTAAAGGTGTGAATGATCGTAAATCCATTGCCATCGCAACAGCAAAAGCAGGACTTATTGCCGCTACTGGTCTCGTACTTGTATATGGTGCGCTTGGCTGGCTCGGTACAACTAGCGTCTCGCTCGGATATGCAAAGAATGGTGGACAATTACTTACTGTTATCGTACAACAATTATTCGGTCCATACGGCTTACTTCTACTAGCTCTAATCGTTACACTCGCTTGCTTAACGACATGTGTTGGACTCGTATCTGCATGTAGTCAATATTTCTCAACATTATTGACTAAATTTTCATACAAAACATTCGCAAGTATCATTTGTGCTTTAGGGTTACTAGTTGCTAACTTAGGTTTAACAAAAATCATTGCCATCTCTGTTCCAATTCTACTCGTTGTATATCCAATTGCAATCGTACTTGTTCTACTATCGTTACTTCATAAATATTTTGGTGGATATCGTTCTGTTTATGTAGGTGCTTTAATTGGAGCAGCTATAGTGAGCGTATTTGATGGATTAAAACAAGGAGGTATTTCAGTTTCATTTATCACATCATATTTTGAATTTATCCCTTTATATAATGAAGGCATAGGCTGGCTAGTACCTGCATTAGCTGGAGCTCTTATTGGCCTTGCAATCGCTAAGCTAAGTGGCGCGAAAAAAGTTCCCTTACTAACCGAATCTTGTGAAGTAAAAGCATCCTAAAAAAACTCCCAAAAGGGAGTTTTTTACTTTTGATAAGCAGTATGATTAAAACTGCTTATTTTATACGCTTTCGTATAATAGTCGATATTTGTATCCACTGTTTCTACTTTGACAACATCGTAGCACTCTTCTTGCTTTATTAAAAATAAATAGTACTCTTCTGTCGCCTCAACAATTGCAATTTTATCTGTTTCAACATTATATTGTTCACAAAGCGCTTGTAATGCGTTCACATAATCCCCTAATTTTTTTGATTTATCCATGCCAAATATCGTTTGAACTAGCATATACATTCTCCCCTTTGTATGTACTGTTAACAACTAAATGATAACGCTTACATTTATTAGCGTCAATAAAAAGATTTTGTACAAACTAATAACCAGTGGGGACCACCCCACTGGTTAAAATTTCACTTTCTCATTTCGTCAATTGATGTCGAAACGCATAAATAACTGCCTGTGTGCGGTCACTTACATTTAGCTTATTTAATATATTGCTCACATGTGTCTTTACTGTTTTGAGGGCAATAAACAACTCGTCTGCAATCTCTTGATTACTTTTCCCCTCTGCAATTAATAACAAAATTTCAGACTCTCTTTCTGTTAACTCCTCATGCAAAGGTTGTTCTTTCTTCTGACGCATACGAGACATCATTTTACCAGTAACTTTCGGCTCTAATACCGTTTCTCCATCATAAGTAGCTCGTACAGCGTCTGCTATATCACTCGCTCTTGATGTTTTTAATAAATAACTTGTCGCTCCGGCCTCAATAACAGGATACAATTTCTCATCATCTAAAAAGCTCGTTACAACTACAATTTTTGCTTCTGGCCATTCTTGAATAATAGCACGTGTTGCTTCAACACCATCCATCTCATCCATGACAAGGTCCATCAAAATAATATCCGGCCTTAATTGCAAAGCTAACTCTGAACCTTTTCTTCCATTTTCAGCTTCTCCAACTACTTCAATATCTGGCTGCGTTGATAAATATGCTGATACACCCATTCGAACCATTTCATGATCATCCACTAGTAATACTTTAATCATGATTCTCCCCCTCTCTCAATCATAATCGGTACTTTTACTTCTATTTGTGTACCTTTATTTGGAAAACTAAGTACCTTTAATGTCCCACCAATTTCATGAACACGCTCTTGTATTGACCTTAATCCGTAAGAACCAGCCTTATTCACTCCTACTTTAAAACCTACACCATCATCAATAATTTTCAATATTGCATATTGATCAATTTTTCGAAGACGCACTTCTGTTTTCTTTGCCTTCGCATGACGTAAAGTGTTAGATAGCGCCTCTTGTACAATGCGGAATAAGTGATCTTCTACACCTTTTTTTAATTGAATCGGTTCAATTAACCATTCAATTTTCATATGTTGCTTTCTAGATAGTTCTGTTAATAATTCTTCTATACCTTCTGTTAGTTTCTTACCTTCTAACTGTACTGGGCGTAAATGAAGAAGCAATGCTCTCATCTCTGATTGTGCATTTACAACCATATTTTCAACAAGTTGCAACTGCTTTTTCGTCGTTTCTGGAAATTCAGCTACTTGTTCATTAATAGCCGACATCATCATCGACATTGCAAAAAGCTGCTGACTTACAGAATCATGCAGCTCCCTCGCCAATCGATGCCTTTCTTGGGAAATCGCTTCTTGTCTCATCTCTTCATTCCAATGAGCTCGTTCATTCGTTACTTTTTGAAAGAGTCCAGCTTGCTCCTCTAATCGACGAGCCAGACCGATTACTTTTCGTTCCACTTCATGAAATTCATCATCTGCAGTAAACGAAACATCGCTTGGAAAATTCCCTCGCTCCACTTCAAATAGAAACGTATTTAACCCTTGTATACGCTGCTCTATATAGTAACCGATTGCATATCCTACAATTCCCCCGATAAGTAAACTTGTAGTCATAATAAACAAGCCAATTGGAACAGAAGCGATGGATTCCTTCCATAATAAATCATATACTTGTTGCTCACTTTTCCATACATATACAATTGTACAAATGAGTGCGATACTAACTGAGGACAACATAGAATAACGAATATACATCCACGAAATATTTTTTTGTTTCTTCATTATACTTTCCTCACTTCCGTATCGCCTACGACAAGCGAAGAAATAATTTTAATACGACGAGGAGCCTCTTTATACTGCTCTGTTCTAAATGTAACATTGCGGTTAAACCCTGTCTCCTCATGACCTGGCAAGAGCACACGTCCGACAATAACAGAATGATTTAAAGACAGTTCAATATCATATGGCACATATAAACGAATATTACCAACGACACCCCGAATAACAATTACCGTTTCTCCTTCTGGAATCATGGCAGTTGTTAAATCTATTTCCACATCACAAGCACCATATTGAACATTTATATCCTCAAGTTCATAAATATGATCCATCATTCGTACATTGCCTACAAACATATTTTTCAAATATGGTTCTGTACGATATATTTGCTTCTCTTCGTCTATAATCCCTTTTTCTTTAATTTCAACCTTCATTGCCTTTTGCTTATGTCCTTGTTGAATCAATTGATAACCAATTAAAGCTAAACAAGCAAATACGACAAGAACAAATGCTGCTGATGAAAATAAGAAGAATAAAAATACGATACCACCAATAAATAAAAATACATTTCCCCGTACATAACGATTCTTTTTACGATAATGTCTTCCAAACATAAGCATAATAAATGCAAAAATGAGACCACCTGGTTCAAAATGTCCAAGTATCATATCAAGAAAAAGACCGAATCCAAATATGATGAGGAGCATCCCCATTAATTGTGTCTTTGAAAAATGTTTCTTCATTTCAGCTCCCCCCTTCTTGTCACATATACATAGAAGAAAAGGCATTGCTTTCCAACACCTTTTCTCCTATCACTATATCATAAGCCTGTTTTATAATATACTACTATTATTTTGTTAACTCTTTCGTTAACGATACATCATTCTTTTCTTTCATTTCACGCTCAAGCTTTGCAATCTTCATATCAAATGTATCACGTTCATGCTCCTCGTTCATACGAGTTTCTAAGTCGCGAATATGATCTTCAATTTCTTCAAAGCGTAAGAATGGATTATTTTCATCCATTTTATGCATCGCAGTATTCATACGACGATTTGCATGTGCCATATTTTCACGTGCCATTAATTCCATACGTTTTGCGTGCATTTCTTTTAATTTATTTTTCATTTCAGAAAGACGACGCTCTAACTCATCAATTTGTTCTACAACACCTGTATACATTTCTTCTAATCGAGTTACTTGCCCTTCATAATAAGCTACTTCTTCTAATGCACGCTCATGTAGTTGTAATTCGCCTGCTTCTTGAGCGATAATCGCTTGCTTAGATCTTTTATTCACGAAATAACGTGCTTGCTCAAGCTCACGGGCAAAGTTAGATTTTAATGTTTTATGACGCTGAATTAACTTCTCAATTTTTGTTATTTCACGCTCACTATCACGTAAATATTGGTTTAACATAGCAATTGGATTTTTTCTTTCTTTCTCATCTAACACATTATGAAAATCTGCTAAAATTGCATCGCGTACACGTCCGAATAAAGATTGTTTCATTATAATCTTCCTCTCTTCTACTTTATAAATTTGATTGATTTTATATTAGTTTTTCATTAACTTGTTCCACTCATCTTCAAAGTTGCTATATGGTTTAGAACTTTCTGGAGCAGAATCAACAACTACATCTTTTTCTTTTTTCCACTCACGGTATCCGTAGTATAAAACTACTAATGCTGCAATACCAATTAATGCTGGGGAATGAGAAAGGGCGATGGACAAGCCGATCAAACCAACAATACCCCAAGCTAACTTTCCAAAAAATGATTGTGCTCGCACAAATGATTTATAGCTCCAGTACACAACTCCTGCTCCGATTGCGAATCCTACAATACCAGCAAGACTACCAAGAGCAATTAAAGCTAAAATACCAGCCGCGATAAACGCTAGAAATTGTTTCATCTTGTGCTTGCCTCCCTTCGATTTGATACTCTTATCTTAACTATTTTTTCTTTTTTCCATAACGAGCTTAAGAACCGTTTTTAACTCAGACTTAAGACCGAGTTGCATTCAGCCTTTTGTAAAAACATACGGTAGCATGGGATCATTCACTCTTTTCCCGCACATAAAAAGCCGTACAGAGAACATTCTCTGTACGGCTTTCGTTACTTTTCATACACTTCATTTTCATTATGCTGTTTTATGATACTCTTTCTTTTCCGCTACTTTAGAAAACCTCGGGAAACCAATTAATATAGAAATGATTCCACATACTCCAACTAAGATTGGATAAAACGCATATGGTAACAGTTCAATTGGAGATAACGCCGCAAATCCTGCTGCTGTTAACATTTGCGCACCATACGGAATTAACCCTTGCACACAGCACGAGAAAAGATCTAATACACTCGCTGATTTACGAGGATCAATTTCATATTGATCTGCAATGTTTTTCGCAAGCGGACCTGTAAATATAATAGAAATTGTATTATTCGCTGTACACATATTCGTCATACCTACTAAACCAGCTATACCGAACTCTGCTCCTTTTTTTGAACGAATGTTACGCGTTAAAATATTCATTAAATATTGAATGCCACCATTATATTGAATCAATTCGACCATACCGCCAATTAAAATAGCGAGTAATACTAACTCCATCATACCGCCCATTCCAGTCGTTACACTTTTAAAGAAACTCTCTAACGTATAACTTCCATCTAAAAGACCGATAACCCCAGATAGTACAGTTCCACCAGTTAACACGATAAGTACATTCCAACCAAGTAGCGCTGTAATAAGTACTCCTGCATACGGTAAAATCTTTATCCAGTCAAAGCTATGCGTTTTAATCTGCGTATCACTTCCTAAAGTAATGATTACTAATAGTACGATTGTAATAATAGCCGCTGGTAATACAATTAAAAAGTTCGTTTTAAACTTATCTTTCATTTCTGTTCCTTGTGAACGTACAGCTGCGATTGTTGTATCTGAAATAAATGATAAATTATCACCAAACATCGCTCCGCCAACAACAGTAGCCATCGTAAGTGCAATTGAGATATCAGTTTGCCCACTAATACCTACAGCAATTGGTGCTAATGCAGCAATTGTTCCCATTGAAGTTCCCATCGCTAATGAAATAAATGCTCCTATAACGAAAATGCCAGCTACGATAAATCCTTGTGGTAAAATTGATAGCGCTAAGTTAACTGTAGAATCAACGCCACCCATCCCTTTTGCTGTTTCAGAAAATGCTCCTGCCAGTACAAAAATTAGAACCATAATCATAATGTCTGGGTTCCCTGCACCTTTAGCAAATCGTTCCACTTTTACATGAAAACTTTCTTTACGATTCATTGCTAAAGCGACTCCTACAGCAATTGAAATTGCTACAAGTATCGGCAATTTATAGAAATCACCTGTAATAATTCCAGAACCAATAAATAGCGCCAAAAATATCCCAAGTGGTAATAATGCCAAACCATTTCCTCTCGTTTCTTTCAAAGTACCATCTCTCCCTAGTTTCAACCTTTTTCTAATGAATAACAAAAGACCTCTTCCAACGAGAAGAGGTCTTATACATCTATAAGAAACGCTCTTCTCATCTTTCAAGCATATGCTTGCTGGATTTGGCACAGCACTCTGAAATCGAGTCCGCTGCCGAGGCATCGTAGGGCCAGTCCCTCCGCCTCTCTTTATAAGAAGGTTTCATATTTATTTTTTAATAATAATTTCTTCCCTAACTTTACTCGCTTACAAAACAAAAGTCAATTATTTTTTGTATAGATTTTTTTGGTAATTATACAAAAATTTGAATACAATAATCATTTTAACTTTTTGATTTCTTCTTCCAATATTGAAATCCAATAAAATTCATTATTTTTTATTGCAGCTATAATCCACTTTGTAGTGTACCAAGCTAACTCATACTCTTCTTTTGTAACATCGCCACTTTTATAAGCATCCTCTAACTCATCTTCATCCAATACATAGATTTTACCATTCGGTAATAATACTACATCTAAATATAAATCATCAAAATACGGTAAACCACGCTCGTCTATTTCATAGTCTTTCGCCACATCGATATAATATTGCACTAATTCCTTTTGATCATCTAACATAGCGGTAATCGCAAAGTTTTTCTCGTCTATGAAATATTGAATCCACGTATACTGATTACCAGCAATACAAAGTTCCTTACCATCATATTCTTTACAACTAGGTTCTCTCACCTTTTTTATTTCCAGTATTCCTAGCATTCCTTCTTCTATTTGCTTAACCGTATAATCCTTCTCTAGTAGTCGCTTCCACGAAGAACCGTCACCATATTTACGTTTCATTACGTCTGCTCCCCTTCTATATAGAAAAGCCCCCACATATTATGTGAGAGCTTGTTCAAATTATAATTAAGCTGCTTGCTTATTAGAAATTTCTTTCAAGTAGGCTTGTCCTTTTTCAGCGTCATATTGACCTTCCCATTTAGACATAACTACAGCTGCTAAAGAGTTACCTACAACGTTAACTGCTGTACGAGCCATATCTAGAATACGGTCAATACCTGCAATAAACGCTAAACCTTCAGGTGGAATACCTACTGTACCAAGTGTCGCTAATAATACAACGAACGATACGCCTGGTACACCTGCGATACCTTTTGATGTAACCATTAATACAAGCAATAATGTAATTTGTTGTGTAATGGATAAATCAATACCATACATTTGCGCTAAGAAAATAGCCGCAATTGCTTGATATAAAGTTGATCCATCTAAGTTAAATGAATAACCTGTCGGAATAACGAAAGATGTAATTGCTTTCGGACAACCGAACTTCTCCATCTTCTCCATGATTTTCGGTAAAACTGTTTCTGAACTCGCTGTAGAATATGCTAAGATCAGCTCGTCTTTTAAAATCTTAAAGAATTGGAAAATGTTAATTCCAAATATTTTCGCTGTAAGTCCTAAGACAACTACAACGAAGAAAATCATTGCCCCGTATACTACAATTAATAATTTCCCTAATGGAATTAACGAAGCAAGACCAAATGTAGAAACTGTAACTCCAATTAGTGCAAACACACCAAATGGTGCAAATTTCATAACTTGATTTGTTACGTAAAACATCGCATCAGCTACACCTTGGAAAAATTGAAGAACCGGTCTTCCTCTTTCACCAATTGCTGCTACACCTAAACCAAATAATACAGAGAAGAAGATAATAGCAAGCATATCTCCGTCAGCTAATGACTTTACAATGTTTGTTGGAACAATATTTACAAATGTATCTGCAAACGAATGACTTTGTACTTGCTCTGTCGTATGTGTATATTTCGAAATATCTGTCTTTGTTAACTGCTCCATATTTACGCCTTTTCCTGGTTGGAAAATATTCGCAATTAATAGACCGACAATAATTGCAATTGTTGTAATAATTTCAAAGTAAATAATTGTTTTTCCGCCTAGTCGACCTAATTTTTTAACATCGCCAACACCAGCAACCCCAACAACAATACTTGCTACAACAATCGGTACTACAATCATTTTAATTAGTCGGATGAAAATATCACCAATTGGTTGTAAGTAACTCACCACTGCTGGATTGCCAAAGAAAATCGCACCAACCGCAATACCAAGCACAAGTCCTATTAATATTTGCCATGCAAGTCCTATTCTTTTCATATTTGTTGTAACCCCCTCTTCGATGTGTCACTCTACCTCTCATTCTATATCTATAAAACTTGAAATTAAGAGTATTACATATTATTCGACAATTCACTACATTTTGTCCCTGTTAAAAATCATAAATCAAAATTTAAAATCTGACAACAAAATAAGTTTGCCCGAACGCAAATAATTTTCTTGACAAAAATAAAACCCATGTCAGAAAACCTAACATGAGAACGATTCCTTACTAGTATTTTATTGAGTTTCCAAATTAAATTTCACTACATAAAATAGACCTATTTATTCCTTTATTTAACAAAACGTAATCCAGAACACACCTTTGTTACACAAATTAAGAAAGAGAATCACCATTACAATTACCGTAAAAAAATGATAAATTCCGACAAAACTTAGTAATTTTATAAAATTTTCTTTACATTATGGTTACAACGATAGACACTCTTCTTCTTATGATATATAACATTCATAGGGAAAGGAGCCAGACAACCATGAAAAAGAAATTTGTAGCGTTCAGCGTTTTAGCAGCAGGAACGATTTTTGCTTCCCCGTTACTTTCACCCGCATACGCTGAAACGAATCAAGATAAATTATCTAATATTCAATCTGAATTAGAAGGAAAACAAAATGACTTACAAAATAAATCAGCCGAGAAAGAACAAATAGAAAAAGAAATTCAAGAATTACAAAAGAAAATCGACGATTTAACTACTTCTATTAATAAAAACGAAGCTGAATTAAACGATACAAAAAAAGAAATTAGTAAGACACAACAAGTAATTACTGAAAAAAAGAAACATATAGAGCAATTACAAACAAACATAGATACGCGTCAGGAAGTTATTAAGCAACGACTGCAATCTATGCAAGAAAAACCTCGCACAAATATCATTACGGAAGTATTAACAAATTCTGCAAACATTGCTGATCTTGTTGATAATATGTACTCTGTCAGTTTAATTTTAAATAATGATACTGATATTGTGAAAAAACAAACAAATGACCAAGATGCTGTGACGAAAGAAAAAGAGGCTGTTGAGAAAAAAGAGCAACAACTGAAAGAATCCGAGCAAAAATTAGAACAAAAACAACAAGAATTACAAAACAACCAACAACAGCAACAAACTCTTATTAGCGATCTACATACGAAAGTAGCAAAAGTAGATTCAGAGATTGAAGGATTAGAAGAATCTAAAGGCATTTTAGAAAATCAGCGTCAAGCTGTTCAAAAGGCAATTGAAGAAGAAAAACGCGCAGAAGAAGCTCGTAAAGCTGAGGAAGCTCGCAAGGCGGAAGAAGCTCGTAAACAAGCTGCTACATCTGCTCAAACAGCTCAAGCGGTCCCAACACCACACGATACAAACATCGGAGGATTTATTAAACCAGCAGCTGGATCAAAAACTTCTGGTTTTGGCGTACGCTCTATAGATAACCATAAAGGAATCGATATCGCTGCTTCAGGAACTGTTCCAATTATTGCCGCTGCAGATGGCGTTGTTATTCGCTCAGAATTATCATCTAGTTACGGAAATGTTGTGTACTTATCTCACCGTATTAACGGAAAAACATATACAACAGTATATGCTCATATGAGTAGCCGTTCTGTATCAAATGGACAAACTGTAAAACAAGGAACTCAACTTGGATTTATGGGGAATACTGGCCAATCATACGGACAACATTTACACTTCGAACTTCATCTGGGAGAATGGAATGTCGGCAAGACAAACGCAGTTGATCCATCTCCTTATATAGGATTATAAAAAAACTCGGTGCATACCGAGTTCTTTTATTTCCACTTCACACACTATAGGCATTCTACATAGACTATAACTAAATGCCTATAGTTTACGGGGTGAATTATATGAATACACAATTACAGCAAGAAATACAAGAAGCTAGAGAGACTTTTATTGGCCGGATATTTACATTTGGTGGCTCAGTTTTATTTTTAATCGGATCATTCCTCGCAGTCATCACAGCCTACAAAGCATATAATCGCTTACTAAATACACCTACAACATAATAAAAAGACGGAGAAATCTCCGTCTTTTTATTATGCAAACATTTTAAATACACCTATCACATTTAAAAATACAATAATTACAGTTACTGGAATAACATAACGAAGTAAGAAGAACCAAATATTAAATAATGTTTTCCCTTTCGTTTCCGTAACTTCTAATTCTTTCATTAACATTTCTTTACTCATTTTATTTGGTACGAATAGCGAAATAGCTAGTACCCCTAACGGCAGCAATACGTTACTTACTGAGAAGTCGACTAAGTCAAAGAATGTTTTCCCAAATATTTTCACATCACTCATAATACCAAACGATAACGCTGACGGAATTCCAACCGCAAAAATTAGAATACCAATTAATAATGATGCTGACGGACGCTTTTTCTCATTATCTTTCGCAACAGATGCTACTACAATTTCAAGCATGGAAATCGCAGATGTTAGCGTTGCAAAGAAGAATAACACCAAAAACATAATGAAGAAAAATTGTCCAAATGGTATTTTCGCAAATACCGCTGGAAGGACGATAAATAGTAACCCCGGTCCTTCAGTCGGCTTAACACCTAATGCGAAAATCGCTGGAAAAATCGCTAATCCTGCAAGTACTGTAATAAAAACAGTTAAACTTACAATAGATGTTGCTGATTTTGCTAAATGTTCTTCTTTCTTCAAATAAGAACTATACGTGACCATTACCGAGGCCCCAACTGTTAGCGAGAAGAATGATTGTCCCATCGCGTATAAAATCGTATCTGCTGTCAGCTTTGAAAAATCTGGTTTTAAGAAGAACTCTACCCCAGCAAAAGCACCATCCAGTGTTAACGCACGAACAATAATTGCAATAAACAAAATAAATAATAGCGGCATCATATACTTACTTGCTTTTTCTATCCCTTTCTCTACACCTTTACTTACAACAAAAATCGTACAAAGCATAAAGACAAATTGCGCTCCAATCGCGCTTACTGGATTTGAAATCGTCTCACCGAATAATTGCCCATAATCAGTCACTCCATTCCAGAAACTTCCTGTCACACTATAGTATAAGTAAAGTAAAATCCATCCACCTACAACACTATAAAAAGATAGTACACTAAAACAAGTAACAACTCCCATACGACCAATCCAAGGATATAACTTGCTATTTGGCACCAATACTTTATACGCTGTAACTGCCTCTTTTTGCGTACTACGTCCAATAACAAATTCAGCTAAAAGGAGTGGCATACCTATAAATAAAGTTAATAGTAAAAATACAAGGAAGAATGCGCCTCCCCCGCCATTACCTGCAACATATGGAAATTTCCATATTGCACCAAGACCTACTGCGGCTCCGGCTGCTGCGAGTACAAAGCCTATTTTCGACGTCCATTGCTGTGTTTCTTTCATCATAAATTCCCCTTTTCTGAATATTTAAACTTTTATCAATTATACACTTTCATTTCATACTCGCACACCTCCTTTAGAAAATAAAAAAGTCCCCTACACGCAAATATGCATGTAGAGGACGATATATGTAATGTTAATACCGTGGTACCACCTCAATTGGATTGATAAATCCCACTTGTTCAAGTACAGGAAAAACTCCGATACTCTATCCTTTTAACGGCGGAACCCGGGTTGCCTACTACAATGTTCAACATACCTCTCGCAAGCCCATTCTGTATATCTTATCGTACCGGGCTCACACCTTACCCCAGCTCTCTGAACGTATCAAATATACATACTCTTCTTGCTCATCGATTTCATCTATTGAAGTTACTTGTGATTATAAATTATATTTTTATAGTTGTAAAGTACAATTTACTCATTATCCTATATGAACTCTTCTCTCTAATTCTTGTAAAAAAAATTCTCTTTTTTGTTCATTTTGAACATATATCGACTTCAATACCTCTTGCAACAATATATTTTTCTCTCTTTTCTCTATTTGTAATTCTTTCACCTTTATTCTAACTTCGTATAAAAAATCAAGATACGATTCATACGTCTCATCATATTTATTTGCGATATCATCTCGAATTTTTTTTGCAAGTTTTGGGCTCGCTCCGCCAGTAGAAACAGCCACATTCAGTAATCCACGATGAATCGCTGCCGGAAAATGAACATTACCACTTTCCGGATTCGTAATAACATTTACTAATTGATTCTCTGCGACATCTTCAGCAATTTGTTCATTCAATACAGCATCACTACTCGCTGCAACAACTAAAAAGGCGTCTTTAATATCACTTTTTTCATACTCCCTTTGATACCAACGAATTTTCTTTTCTTCTACCAGTTTCACTAAATTTGCATCCAATTCAGGACTTACCACGACTATATCTGCACCTTGTTTGAGTAAAGGAATAATTTTGAATCCCGCGACTTTCCCTCCACCAATGACAACAACACGTTTCTTCTCAACTCGCACTGTAAGTGGATACATATTGATCTCCCTTCAATAATTTCTTCGTTTTCTGAATTAACATATACTGAAACGCTTCATTCTTCCCTAAATATGGACTTATTTTTATCTCATCTAGCTCATATTGGCGTACTTCTTTTTCAATATGCTTCATAAGCAAACCTGTAAATAACAAGTAAGGCAGTACAACGATATTCTTTTCTTTTCGTTCTACAACTTCCTTTAACTTCTCCTCAAATTTCGGCTCGGCAGCTGCTAAATAACAAACTTCTACTTTTTTAATTTTCTCTTCCGTTTGAAATAAAGAAGCGATCCAGTTTATATCTTTTAGTACTTCAGGATCACTGCTCCCTCTTGCAACGAGAAGTAACGTCACTTCATTCTTATCTTCCTGTTCAATGCCACTTCCGCTATACACCGATTTAACAAGTGTTTCTGATACACCAAACGGATTACCATAGGTCACTTTAACATTCAAAAATTGATTAGTTAACTTTTCCAATTCAAACGGAATATCTTTTTTCACATGACCTGCCGCTAATAAAAAAACTGGAATAACAATAATCTCTGTAGCACCACGCTTCACACATGTACGGAAGCCTTCATCAATAGTTGGACTCGCTAACTCTAAAAAACAAATTTCTTGAATACTTGCCTCTACACGGTTCATACATGACGTAATAAATGCAACCGCTTCTTCTTTCGCTGCTTTCAAGCGACTTCCATGACATATATATAAGATGGCTTTCATTTTATAACACTCCACTTACTTGATACGTACTTTCTGTCTGTTTCTCAAACCAATGAATTTTTTCTCTAAAACGGACGACTTCTCCAATTACAATCATGCTTGGATTTTGGATTTGTTCTTTTTTCGCAACATCTACAATTGTTCCTAACGTCCCAACAACTGTGCGCTGCATAGATGTCGTTCCCCGCTCAATAATAGCAGCAGGCGTACTTTTATCTTTTCCATGCTTTATCAGTTGCTCACATATGTAGGGTAAATTGCTAACCCCCATATATACAGCTAAAGTCTCTACACCTTTCGCTAAATTTTCCCACTTCACTTCCTCTTCAGCATCTTCTTTTCTATGCCCTGTCACAATAGCAAAACTTGCACTTGCATCACGATGTGTCACTGGGATACCCGCATAAGCAGGTGCAGCTATTCCAGCTGAAATACCAGGAACAATTTCAAACGGTACACCTTGCTTTGCTAACGCTTCGGCCTCTTCTCCCCCTCTACCAAATACAAATGGATCCCCACCTTTTAGCCTCGTTACAATTTTTCCTTTTTTCGCATATTTGATAAGAAACGTGTTAATTGTCTCTTGCTTCATCGTGTGATAATTTGGTAGTTTTCCGCAATAAATTAAATCCGCTTCAGGCTTTGCATAAGAAAGCAATTCTTTATTCACGAGACGGTCGTATAAAATAACATCTGCTTTCTCAATGCATTTCAATCCTTTTACAGTAATTAAATCTGGATCACCAGGGCCCGCTCCAACGATATATACTTTTCCCATCATCTCTCCTCATTTCTACTATTAAAGTGAAACTTCCATCCTTATATAGGAATGGAAGTTTTCATTTCTTCATATTTCAATGTTCCTTACTCATGAATAACAAAGGCTGCGCTTTTTCGAATCTTCTTTTTTTCAAATAAAGCAATCTCCTTTACTTCTGGTAACGGTAAAAAATGTTTTTCAAGTTCAATCTCCGCCATCTTAAATGCCTTTTCTTCACTTTCAGCAACAACAACAATTGGAACAATACTATTCTCTAATACAGCTTCAAATCGATATAAATCCATATTGTCCCTCCTAAGACGCTATTACTTCTTCTAACACGTTATTTAACGCTGTTTGTAATGTCTCTACACCAACACGGCCTACAAAATCATAAAACGTTTCAGCTGGTAATTTATTTTCTTTGAAATAACTTATAAATGATGCGAGTACATCAGGTAGATCCTCGCCATCTATTTTTCCTTTTAACTTTTGATTATAAGCACCACCATCTAACAACGTTCCACCTACATATATTTCAAAGGCTTCAACAATTCCTTTTTCCTTCGTTTTCATTTTTACACCTTGTAATCCAATGTCAGCAATTTGACGTTGACCACATGAATTCGGGCATCCTACCATATGAATACGAATCGGAACATCGAGTGCAATTTGCGTATCTAAGTATTCGGCAATTTTTCGTAATCTTTCTTTCGTTTCTACTAAAGCAAGATTGCAATATTCAATACCAGTACAAGAAACCGCGTGACCAATAAACGATTTCGGATTTGCTGATATCGCTTCAAACAACGGCTCATTTAGCAAGCCAGTTACATTTTCTGGCGGAACATTCGGAATAATGAAGTTTTGTGAATTACATGTACGAATTTGTCCATTTCCATATTGTTTAGCAATTCTTGCAATCTCAAACATTTCTTCTGCATGTAGGCGTCCTACCGGCACATTAAAACCTACATATTTTAGTCCCTCTTGTTTTTGGTCTTGGACACCATAAAAGTATCCCGCATTCCAGCCTTTAAGAGCACTTTCTCCTTTACTTTGTAATGGTCCTGTATATTCTATTAGTTTCTCTTTAAACTTCTCTGCTCCCCAGTCTGCAACAAGAAATTTCAAACGAGCTAAATGACGTTTTTCACGATATCCAAAATCACGGAATATCGTAGCAATTGCAATCGCTACCGCCTTCACTTCTTCTGGCAAAACGAATACATCTAATTCATCAGCTAAATATGGACGAGCCGATAACCCACCGCCTACTTTTATATGAAAACCAACTTTTTTCTCACCATCTATTTCTTTCGTAGCAGGTGTAAATGCAACACAGTTAATCTCTGCGTTTGCTGCGTTATAAATGTTAGAACTAATAGACATTTTAAATTTACGTGGTAAGTTAGAAAACTCTTCATTATGTTGGAAGTAGTCATATACCTCTTTCACAATATGCGTTGTATCAAATAATTCATTTGCATCAATGCCAGCAAGTGGATTTCCCGTAATATTACGCGTTATATCACCACACGCCCCAGCTGAAGATAACCCAACTCTTGCTAACCTTTTAAAAATATCTGGAATTTGATGAATTTCTAACCAATGAAACTGAATCGCCTGTCTTGTCGTAATATCGATTACGTCACGTCCATAATCCTCAGCGATAGAAGCAAGCACTTCTGCCTGTGCATTCGTAATAATTCCAGAAGGAATATTTACGCGCATCATAAAATAACCCGCTTCTTTCGGTCTTTGTAAATACAACCCTGCCCATTTGAATGCGTCCCACTCTTCTTTCGGAATAGATTCGAAGCCATTCTCTGCATAGTAAGGAATATCATCAAAGATTTCCAATCCATCTTTTTTTAATTTATTTTTCTCAGTTTGATTTAATTTTTCATTGTTAGCCCATACTTTTTCATAACTCATTTTTTATCCCCCTATATAAAACTACGCTCTTGTAAGTATTTCACGATTTGTTCTGCACATTCTTCAATAGAATACTTGTGCGTTTGTACAATTAATTCCGCTTTCTCTGGTTCCTCATACGGTGAATCGATACCTGTAAAGTCTTTAATATCACCTTTTCTTGCTTTTTTATAAAGCCCTTTCGGATCACGTTTCTCACACTCTTCAATTGGACATTTTACAAACACTTCTATAAATTCATCTGCAGCTAATAGATCTCTAACTTGTTTTCGGTCTACTCGAAACGGTGAAATAAACGCTGTAAGAACAACAGTCCCTTGATCTACAAATAACTTCGCCACTTCGCCAATCCGTCTTATATTTTCCATACGATCACTTTCAGAAAAGCCTAAGTCTTTATTTAAACCGTGGCGTATATTATCTCCATCTAGTACATAGTTTCCAATATTCTTTTCAAATAGTTTACGAGCAACCGCGTTTGCTACTGTAGATTTACCCGACGCTGATAAACCAGTAAACCAAATTACAAAACTATGATGCCCATTCTTCACTCTTCTCTCATCTTTTGAAACAGAAGCTGTATGCCAAGTAATATTCGTATCCATTTCATTCTCTCCCTATTCTGTTACTACTTCTTTTTTCAAACCTTTAATTAGTACCTCTACTACCTCTTTACGACTAAATGTACTTGGAGGAATCTCACCGTTTCTTAATAGTTCTCTTACTTTCGTACCCGATAAAATAACATGATCTTCTTTTCCGTGCGGGCATGTTTTTGTCGAAGCCATCGCTTCACATTTCGTACAGTAAAAACTATGTTCAAAAAATAATGGTGTAATCCCTAACTCTTCCACTGTAAAGTTTGTAAAAATTTCTTGTGCTTCATAAGTTCCGTAATAATCTCCTACCCCAGCATGATCGCGCCCTACAATAAAGTGGGTACATCCAAAATTCTTTCTAACTAACGCATGGAATATTGCTTCCCTCGGTCCTGCGTAACGCATTGCCGCAGGAAATACACTTAAAAAGACACGATCTTTCGGATAATAGTTTTGAAGTAATACTTCATAGCTTTCCATCCTTACATCAGCTGGAATATCATCCGACTTCGTTTCCCCAACGAGTGGATTTAAAAAGAGTCCATCTACAATTTCAAGAGCAGATTTTTGAATGTATTCATGGGCACGATGCACCGGGTTCCTCGTTTGAAATCCTACTACTGTTTTCCAACCACGTTTTTTAAATTCTTCTCTCGTTTCAATTGGGTCTAAATGATAAGAAGGAAACGGATTATTTTCAAAGCGTTTCGTAAGAACAATAGCCCCACCGACATAAACATTCGGTCGTTCATATAATTTTTTCACTCCCGGATGAGCCTCATCCGTCGTTTTATATACTAGTAACGCTTCTTTTTCCTTATCAGGCACAAAAATATCTTCTATTTGAATGACACCATATACGTTTCCACCGTTAACAAGTTTTACTTCCTCTCCAACTTTTAGCGTCTCTGCTACTTCTTCTGTTACTGGTAATGTAATTGGTATACTCCAAACGCTCCCATTAGCTAAACGAAGCGTTTCTACAACCGAATCATAATCTTTCTTTCCTAAAAAACCAGTAAGCGGGCTATATCCCCCTGTTGCTAATAGTTCTAAATCACTTAACGCAATGTTATCTAGCCCAATTTCTTTTTCAATTTGTAATACGTCATATGTCTCGTCTACACGGTTTACTAATTCGTTTACTGTACTCATGTTCTATATCCCCTCTTAGTTTTATTTCAAGATTCATCTTATTGATAATGAAGACCACATTCAGTTTTCACTTTCCCAGCCCATCTACCATCTCTTGAATCGCCACCCTCTCCTACAGGCAACGTACACTTCTCACACCCAATACTTGGATATCCAATATCATGTAATGGGTTATACGGCAAGCTATGCTTGTATACATATCGCCATACCTCTTTCCACGTCCAATGAATGAGCGGACAAACTTTAATAGATTGAAAGCGATGATCTTGATTTATAAACTTTGTATGCTTACGCGTTTCTGATTGTTCCCTCCTCAACCCCGAGATCCACGCTTTTTCATTCGCTAATGATTCTTCTAACGGTAAAATTTTCCTAATCTTACAACAAAGATTAGGATTGCTTTCCCATAGCTTGTTACCATGCAAGTTAGCTTGTTCATCAAGTGTAAGTTTTGGCTGTTTTTCTATAATATTTAATGAAGGAAATCGTTCCCGCACTTTTTGAATTAATTCATACGTTTCTTGAAAATGAACATTTGTATCCAAAAATACAACTTTAGCAGATGGATTTACTTGGTTAATAAGATGCAGTAGTACCATCCCTTCCACTCCGAAGCTACATGCGTATACAATTTCACTTTTATATTCTTTATAAGCCCAACTCAATACAGATAACGCGCCTTTTGTTTCATCTTCTTCTGAAAATAAAACATCATTTTCTTCCCACGTTTCATACGTCAACATGTTTTTTCCCCCTGTAAAAGCAAAAAGGCGGTTTTAACCTAATGAAATAGGTTAAAACCGCCTCTAGTTTTTCTAGTCAGCGCTTTTTACTTTAAACGTACTTTTTCACTTTTCTCTAATTGAATGACTTTTCCATCTTGCACAACAATTGTAATTGAACCATATTTCATATCAGCAAGCATCGCTTCAATTTTCTCAGATACTTCCTCAAAATGTTCCCGTACGCTCACGCGAACAGCCCCCCTTTTTATTCATAAAAAAAATCTTTCCCATTTCGAAAAGACTGTTCGGTAATATATTTTACCTTATCTTTCAAAATGGATTCCATTTTGCTGGATTTAGCACCTTGCTTTCTATAAGCAGGTTGCCGAGCTTCGCCGGGCCAGTTCCCTCCGCTTCTCTTGATAAGCTTTGTATTTGTATTTTATCATAATTCTGATTTTTTTCAATCCTAGTTTTCCGATATATTTTAATTATTTTATTTTACAAAAAAGGAATTGCCCATCCGAACAACTCCTTTTTCCTCATTTAAACAAGTTCTTTAATACGTATGCGATCGTTCCCAATAATATTTTCATATGTTTCGCGCTCTACAACAATTTGTGATGTACCGCCTTTCACGAAGACGACAGCTGGTCTACGAATCCGATTATAATTATTCGCCATCGAGTACCCGTATGCCCCTGTACAAGAAATCGCTAGTAAATCGGCAGAGGCAACCTTCGGTAAAGTAATATCCCAAATTAACATATCTCCACTCTCACAGCATTTCCCTGCAATCGAAACAACTTCCTCGTTCTCATCATTCCCTCGATTCGCTAACATCGCTTCATAACGAGCGTTATATAAAGCAGGTCTTAAATTATCAGTCATCCCACCATCCACTGATACATATTTCCGAATACCCGGAATGTCCTTCACAGATCCGACTGTATAAAGTGTCGTTCCAGCATCACCTACAATGCTACGGCCTGGTTCAATCCATATTTCTGGCAATGGATAATTACATAACGTAAATTGTTCTCTCACCGCACTTGTTACAGCTCGCACATACGTCTCAAGAGTTAATGGTGTATCGGACTCTGTGTAGCGTATTCCGAATCCTCCCCCTACATTTAGCACTTTTACTACATAGTTTGTTCGCTCTCTCACTGCTTCTAAAAATTGACGAAGAACTTCAATCGCTCGCACAAAGCCAGCCGTTTCAAATATTTGTGATCCGATATGTGAATGAATTCCTAACACGTTATAATTTGATTTTTGTAAAGCAAGCTCAATTGCCTGCATCGCTTGACCATTTGACACGCCAAATCCAAATTTTGAATCATCTTGACCTGTTGTAATATATTCATGTGTGTGCGCCTCTACTCCGGGCGTTACACGAATTAATATGTTCACAAATTTCCCATGTTGCACTGCTAAATCATGCAAAATTTCTAATTCTAAGAAGTTATCTACGACAAAACAACCAATATTCGCCTGAAGAGCCATCACAATTTCTTCATCTGTTTTGTTATTGCCATGAAAATGAATGCGCGATGCAGGAAATCCTGCTTGTAGTGCAGTATATAATTCTCCTCCAGAAACAACATCTAATGACATATTCTCTTCACGAGCTACTCGGCACATCTCCATGCACAAGAACGCCTTGCTTGCATATGCTACTTGATAAGAGAACCCACTTTCTTTAAAAGCACGATGAAACGCGCGGCACTTTCCTCGAATTGACTCTTCATCGTATACATAAAGTGGTGTTCCATATTGTTTTGCTAGCTGCGTCGTGTCGCACCCTCCAATTTCTAAGTGTCCTTGCCCATTGATTCGGCTTGTGCCGTGTAAATACATTTGAATTCCTCCCTTATTTCCTCTAAAACTCATAACCCCAATCTTCTATTCATTGCAGCACGCTTTTAGATAGACAAAAAACGCGCGGAACAATGTTCACACGCGTTTCTTATTAGGAAAAATATATATTGAAAAAATAAACGAGTTGTTATCTCCTCAAAATAAGAAACCGCATCAACATCTCCAAATAGCTCTCCATAAAATAAATCTTATGACAGTACTACATTTATTCAATGCAGTCCCAATATATGAATAAGATGGTTATTCTTATATTTCGGCAATAGTCCCTTTCAACCTATGATCACAGATTCCATTAAATCTCCCATAGCTTACTCTTTCCTATCGCGGCCTCTACCTTTGAGAGTAGATGAGGTAAGTCTATTTAATTTTCAAACATCTAATTGTTGCTATTAACAATACCAAAGGACCATTTTATTTGTCAAACAATTTTTTATATTGCTTTTTTACAGTTTAGTTTCGTATCGTTTGGTAAGCGCTTTACTGAAACCTTTGTCACTTCCCATTCACCTTCTTCGTTATTAAATGTAATCGTTACCTTCTCAAATGGTGGCGCAATTTTCCCTGCAACACGTTCATACTTAGTCACTTCAATACTCGCTTGAAATAAATATGTACCGCTATACACTTTTTTTAAACTAATAATTTTCGGGCATTGATAAGGCTTCAAGCTCCCATATTGTTTTTCGATTGCTTTATTTATTTTCGGAAATAACACAGAATAAAGGGCATCTTCCATAAGAGGTGCATCATACTCTGCTACCGACACACTTGGTGAAGCAAAAAGTATAACACTACTGCATACTATAAAATATAATAATTTTCGCATTATAACCTCCGTATTGTTACACGATTCTTTCCGCGCACGATAATAATCATACATAGACACTCCATTTTATTGTCTCCTACTGCCCTTTTTCTACTCAATTGTTATAAAAAAGTCCACAACTCTCTTTTATTTTCGTATAATGATACTCATAGTATAATAAACATAATAATAAAGGACTGTTCGTATATATAAAATGAGGTGCTAATCAAATAGGCCCACAAGAACCGTCATGCTTTTTAGGAGAGGAGTATATTATGCTACAACGTCTGTTTCCAAAACTGCGATTCGCACTCGTTGCAGTCGTTTTATTATGGATAAAAACATATATTGTGTACAAGCTAGCGTTTGATATTAAAATTGATAATTTCTTTGAAGAATTTATGCTTTTTATGAATCCACTAGCTGCGTTACTTTTATTTTTCGGTTTTGCATTATTTGCATCTAAACACCGAAATCGCATTATAGTTGGAATTAGTTTTATACTGTCATTCATTTTATTTGGAAATGCAATGTTTTATGGGTTTTATAACGATTTCGTTACGTTCCCAGTATTATTTCAAACAAATAATATGGCTGATTTAGGGACGAGTATAAAAGAACTCTTTACGTATAAAACATTACTGTTATTCGCAGATGCGATCATCTTAATGTTTCTTTCGCGTAAATTCCCATCATTTTGCGACAAAACGCCGCTTTCTCGCTCTGAGAAGAGAACTTTCTTTAGCGGTGTAACAGCTCTATTAGCACTACAAATTGTTGTTTCTGTTATTTATAAACCACAAATGTTCTCACGCTCATTCGATCGTCAAACTGTCGTGAAAAATTTAGGTTTATACACATATCATCTATTTGATATTACACTGCAATCAAAATCTTCAGCTGAACGTGTATTTGCAAGTGGGGACGGGTTCTCTGAAATTAAAAACTATACAGACTCAAAAGATAAGCAAGTTGATAAGAACTTATTTGGATCTGCAAAAGGTAAAAATGTCATTTTGATTTCAATGGAATCTACACAAAGTTTTGTTATTAATAAAAAAATAAATGGAAAAGAAATTACTCCATTTTTAAACGAATTTATTAAAGATAGTTTTTATTTCGATAACTTCTATCATCAAACAGGACAAGGTAAAACTTCTGATGCTGAATTTATCGTTGAAAATTCACTTTATCCGTTAGACCGCGGTTCTGTATTCTTTACTCACGCAACAAATGAATATACAGCTACACCCGAACAATTAAAAAAATACGGATATTCTTCTGCTGTCTTCCATTCAAACGATAAAGCGTTTTGGAATCGTGATGTAATGTATCCTGCACTTGGATATGATCGTTACTTTAATTTGAATGATTACGTAGGCACAGAACAAATGTCTGTCGGTTGGGGATTAAAAGATAAAGAGTTCTTTGAACAATCTATTCCAAAGTTAAAATCCTTACCACAGCCGTTCTATACAAAATTCATTACTTTAACAAATCATTTTCCATTTCTTCTAAATCCAGAAGATCAATATGTTGATGAGTTTAATTCGGAAAGTGGCGTTGTAAACCGTTACTTCCCAACCGTTCGTTATACGGATGAAGCTCTTAAACAATTTATTAAACAATTAAAAGCAGAAGGACTGTATGACAACTCTGTTATTGTCATTTACGGAGATCATTACGGTATTTCTGAAAACCATAACGCAGCTATGGCTCAGTTCCTTGGGAAAGACGCTATTACACCATTTGATTCTATGCAATTACAACGCGTCCCTCTCATTATTCATGTACCTGGTCAAGAAGGAAAAGTCATTTCTAAAGTGTCTGGTCAAATTGATATTAAACCAACGCTACTTCATTTACTTGGTATTAAAACAAATAAATCAGTTGAATTTGGAACTGACTTATTTATTAAAGAAGAAGATCCACTTATGGTAATGCGTGATGGTAGCTTCGTTTCGAAAGATTATGTGTATACAAAAAACATGTGCTATAAACGAAACACAGGTGAAGAAGCAGACATCTCATTATGTCAACCGAATATTGAAAAAGCAAAAACAGAATTGAAACTTTCCGACAAACTCATTTATGGAGATTTGTTACGTTTCGATCCTAACAATCGGTATAAAACTGGAACTATGATAACGAACTTTGAATAATACAAGAAGAGGCTGTCCCAAAAAGTGCTTTTTAGCCAAAATCGAATAAAAAGTGAAGGGCAGAAATGTTAATTTTATAACGTTTCTGCCTTTTCAATTTCATGTGATCTTACTTCGAAAGAGACTTATGAGACAGCCCCTTCTTTTTTCACTTATTTTTCAAATCATTCTGATATGAAATCTTTCACAAATTGGGAATTTCTTTCGTGTGAAGAAGAAATTTATGGTATGATAAAATAAGTAAACTTTCATACACTAATTAAGAATTTATTACAGAAAGCAAGGGATCAGATTTTGTATAGAGCAGCTATTCCAAACTTATTTACGCTCGGAAATTTATATAGTGGATTCTTGTCAATCGGCTATGCATCTTTAGGATATTATAAATCAGCTGCTATTTTAGTACTTATCGGGATGATGTTAGATAGTCTTGATGGGCGTGTTGCTCGTTTATTACGTGTTGATTCACAAATGGGAAAAGAGCTTGACTCGCTTGCGGATGTCGTAACATTTGGTGCAGCACCTGCTGTTCTCATGTATTACACATCTTTCTCTAATTATGGAATCATCGGACTATACATAGCGGGGCTATTCCCTCTTTTCGGAGCATATCGTTTAGCACGATTTAATGTAACACCATCTTCTACTTCAATGAAATATTTCACTGGGGTACCGATTACAGCAGCGGGAGGGCTTGTTGCTTTCTTAACATTATTTTCACATACCATTCCAAAAATCGTTCTTATTACAGTATTTGTAACGTTCGCATTTTTAATGGTGAGCCGCATTCGTATCCCAAGTTTAAAAGATGTACCAATTCCACGATATAGCATCATTATTACACTATTTTTAGTGGGCATCATTATCACAATGTACCAAACAGGGTTCGGTAATTTTTCTGTTTTCTTATTCATTGCTATTCCACTATATATTTTGTACATGCTATCTCAATTCCTTAGACAAAGACCATCAAAAAGAGCAAATAAAGAAAAATAAAAAGAAACCTTCCGATTCCGGAAGGTTTCTTTTTATTTTGTAACGAATACTTTTTGATTGACAGGCGTTACAGCTTCTTCGCCATTTAATACAGCTAAAATATTTCTTACCGCCGTTTCGGCCATCGCATCACGCGTTTCGAATGTTGCATTTCCTACGTGAGGAGCAAGTACCACATTCTTTAATCCTTTTAGCTCTTCAGTAATTTTCGGCTCAAATTCAAACACGTCAAGAGCTGCCCCTTCAATTTCATTTGTTTTTAAAGCATGAGCAAGTGCCGCTTCATGCATAATTGGTCCGCGTGAAGCATTTATAATATACGCTGTTTTCTTCATCATTTTGAACTGTTCTTCATCAATCATATGGTGCAATTTCGGATTATACGCACAGTTAATTGTAATAAAGTCTGCTGTTTGTAATAATTCTTCCAATGTTACATATGTTGCTTCCAGTTCACTTTCAGCTTCAGGCTTTCGATTTGGTCCTGTATATAAAACATTCATTCCAAACGCTTTCGCACGCTTTGCAACTGCCTTTCCGATTTCTCCAAGGCCGATAATTCCAATTGTCTTACCATGTACTTCGCGGCCTAAGAAAAATAACGGTGCCCATCCGTTAAATCCAGTTGTACGACATAGCGTATCACCTTCAGGAATTCTACGTGCCGCTGCTAAAAGAAGTGCAAATGTTAGTTCTGCAGTAGCTTCCGTTGATACTTTCGGTGTATTCGTTACCGCAATCCCTTTTTTTTCGGCATATGAGTAATCAATATTATCGTAACCAGCACCGTAGTTTGCAACAATCTTCAAATTAGGTGCCGCATCAATCACTTCTTTTGTCACCTTTGTAGAAAGTAGGCTTAACAATGCATCTTTGTCTTTTACACGCTCTGTTAATTCATCTAAAGAAATTAACTCCTCTTTATCGTACATTTCTACATCATGATCCTTTAATAGTTCTAATCCGATTGCTGGAATTTTCCCTGCTACTAATATTTTTGCCACTACTAACACCTCTTCTATAGAAAATAAGATCTCTCTTATCTTTCATTGTAAGAAATCCACATATAAAAACCAAGGAATTTGATTATAGTTTTGAAAATCGACACTTTTCCACAAAAAAAGAGGAGATGCAAGTCTCCCCCTCTTCTTATGCTTTTTCTTGCGATTGTTTTCCAAGCTTCACATCGATCGTTCCTTCTGCAACTGTATCACTAATTTGTTCCTCAATAACGGATTGAGATGTAGCATTCGTTTCAGAAGTATACGCTTGTTGCTGTGCACCTTGTACATTTTGTTTATTTTGCTGTTTCGACATTTCTTACCCTCCTTTTTATTCTTTCTTATTTTGAACAAAAAGATGGGTTTTCATCAAAAAATCGTGATCATTTTGAAATTGTTACTTCTTCTAGTAATCTCATCGTTCTAACTCGTTTCGTAAATGTAGCTAAGTGAGCAATATCATGATTACGTAACGTCTTTATATTCTCTTCCACATATTTTCCTAAATCATTCGGATAATGAGCATCTGAAGAGAGTGTGATCGGAACTTCGTGTTTAGCTAATACTTGTAAATATAGCGGACTCGGACACATTTCGCGCACAGGATAGCGATAGTACAATCCCGCATTTATTTCCGTTGCTGTATTTGTTTCTACTAATGCACGCGCAATTTTCTTATAATAAGAAAGTTGTTCATTCTCATTTAATCGATAATTAAATACTTTTATGTTGTCAAGATGAGCAATAATATCAAATAACTCAGAACGAACTGCGCACTCAACCGTTTTGAAAAACGTATCATATAAAACATATAAGTCATGTTCCTTAAAATATTCTTTCGTATCTGGATTATCAAATCCCCAGCCATTTAAAAAATGAACAGAACCAATTACATAATCAAAATCTCCTAATGCAAGTAAAGATTGTAATTGTTGTTCACCACCAATAAAATAATCTGCTTCAATTCCAAGTTTAAGCGTAACACCTCTTTTACTCCACCGTTCTTTCGCCTCTTCAATTGCCCTTGTAAAATCATGTAGTGAAGCTACCCTTACTTGGTCTAACCATTCCTTTTGTAAACGTCCAAGCCCCGAATCACTAATATCAACATATGTTTCATAGTATTCTTTCGCTTCATAAAAACGATATAAATGATCGACAATACCAACTTCTTTTATCCCTTTTCGCAAAGCTTCTTCTAAATATAAATCAATCCATTTCATTGTAAATGGCCCTTCATTCACACGTCTTTGCAGGCGTTCTTGTGTTTTCACAAGCCATTCCATAGAATGTTTTTCTTCTTTTAGCGGTTCATAATGTTGTAATGATTCATTTATTTTAGCTAGCCATCCTATTGAATATGGCCCTTCTTCTAAATGAATGTGATAATCCACCTTCATACATATTCCCCCTATAATGTATCTATTTCTCTTCTGTCCCCTACTCTCGAAAGCTTCCCATTTCTTTCTGTCACTTCCTCCATAATATCTTCTAATGATATATTTTTTTCGGCTAATAAAACGAAGCAGTGATACATTACATCAACCATTTCTTTCACTAGCTCTTCGTTATCATTATTTTTGGATGCAATAATTACTTCCGTACATTCCTCACCAATTTTCTTTAAAATTTTATCTTCTCCTTTTGAAAACAAGTAATTTGTATATGATTCAGAAAGTGGATTTCTCTTTCGTTCTTTAATTGTTTCGAATAGTAATGTAAAGGCGTTTTTCATATGTATCCCCCTATATAATTTTGTAATGAAAACATGTTTTTTCTCCCGTATGACATGCAGGCCCTACTTGCTTTACGACAACAACGATTGCATCTTGATCACAATCTAAATAAAGAGATTGCACATGTTGGACATTACCTGATGTTTCTCCTTTATTCCATAACGACCTTCTTGAACGAGAATAAAACCATGTTCTTTTCGTTTCTATTGTTTTTTCATACGCTTCTTCATTCATATAAGCTAGCATTAAAACTTCTTTTGTATCTTCTTCAATTACAACTGCTGGTAATAGTCCTTTTGAAAAGTTAGGTTTCATAGCCGCACCTCAACATTTGCATTTCTTAACTTTCTCTTTACGTCCCCTATTGTCGCCTCACCGTAATGAAAGATTGATGCCGCTAATGCTGCATCAACTGTTGTCTTTTGAAACACTTCTATAATGTGATCAGCATGACCGCATCCACCTGACGCGATGACAGGTACGGAAACACTTTTTGAAATTTCTTCTGTTAAACGAAGGTCATATCCGTTTTTCGTTCCGTCTGCATCCATACTCGTTAATAAAATTTCGCCTGCGCCTAGCTCTGTAACGCGCTTTGCCCACCCGATTGCATCCATTCCCGTATCAACTCTTCCGCCGTTCACATATACATTCCACTTATCCTCCGCTACTTTTCTAGCATCAATTGCGACGACAATACATTGTGAGCCAAAATGCTCTGCCCCTTCTTCGATTAATTTTGGATTTCGCACTGCTGCTGAGTTAATTGAAACTTTATCTGCTCCCGCTCTTAGTAAATTGTACATATCTTTCACACTTGAAATTCCTCCGCCAACTGTAAGAGGAATAAATACTTTTGAAGCCGTTTTTTCTACAACATCTATAATCGTTTTTCGCCCTTCATGCGTTGCCGTAATATCTAAAAATACTATTTCATCTGCTCCTGCATCATTATATAAAGCTGCTATTTCAACAGGATCCCCGACATCTTGTAGTCCTATAAAATTTACACCCTTTACGACTCGCCCTTCTTTCACATCTAGACATGGAATAATGCGTTTCGCTAACATAACTTTGTTACCTCTAGCACTTCTTCTAAATCAATCGTTTTCTCGTAAAGAGCCTTACCAATTATGACGCCGTATATGTTCATATCATTTAACTTTTTCACATCTTGTATAGATGCAATTCCTCCAGAAGCAATAAGTCGAGTAGCAACGTTCTTTTGTAGTAACTCCAATTGCTCTACATTCGGTCCTGCAAGTGTTCCGTCTTTCGAAATGTCTGTAAACACAATCGTTTGAACACCTATCTTCTCCATTTGTTTTGCTAAATCAATGTAAGAAATTTCAGACACATCAAGCCAGCCTCTCGTTGCTACAAAACCATTTTTCGCATCAATTCCGACGATGATTTTTTCTTTATATAGACGAACTGTCTCTTCTAAAAATGGCTTATCATAAAGAGCGGCTGTTCCTAAAATCACTTTATCTACTCCTACTGAAAATAATTTCTCTACGGATACAAGTGATCGAATTCCTCCGCCAACTTGCACTGGAATACGTACTGCCTTGCAAATTCTTTCAATGACGGACAAGTTTAACGACTCACCAGCAACTGCACCATCTAAATCAACAATGTGCAACCGTTTCGCTCCAAATGTTTCAAATATAATCGCTTGCGCAACTGGGTCTTCATTCATTACTGTTTCTTTACTAAATTCTCCTTGATACAGTCTAACGCATCTCCCTTCTTTTAAATCGATAGCTGGGAAGATTTCCATGTTTCTACCACTCCTTTAAAATTTTTCAACATTTGCATGCCAATGTCACCACTTTTTTCAGGATGAAACTGCGCACCGTATATATTTCCTTTTGCTACAAAACCAGGTACTTTCACTCCATATTCACTTATTCCATATACAATTTCATTTGGACAATCTGCGTAATAAGAGTGGACATAATATACGAAAGAACCGTCCTCTACTCCATTCCAAAGCGCTATTTCTCCTTCTTTCTTTAACTCATTCCATCCCATATGAGGAATTTTATAAGGAACCTTTAACTTTCGAATAACGCCTGGCAATAAACTTAACCCGTTACAGTCTTGTAGTTCCTCACTTTTTTCAAACAAAAGCTGCATTCCTAGGCAAATACCTAGAAGTGGTTTTCTGGAACGTCCAATTTCTTGTAACACACGTACTAAATCTTTTTCTTCCAATACATCCATTGCTTTTGGAAATGCACCTACTCCTGGTAAAATCACTCCATCACTTCTAAAAATCTCTTCTTTATCACTCGTTACGATATACGCTGCTCCAATATGCTTTAATGCTTGTTCTACACTACGAATGTTTCCCATTCCATAATCTATAATGGCAATCAATTACAACATCCCTTTCGTTGAATTTACACCAGTAATATTGGCATTTCTTTCGACTGCTTCTCTAAGCGCTCTACCAAACGCTTTAAATAACGCTTCAATTTTGTGATGTGTATTGCTTCCGTATAAAATACGAGCATGTAATGTAATATTGGCAGCATGAGCAACTGCTCTAAAAAATTCTTCCGTTAGTTCTGTATCAAAATCCCCAAGCTTCGGATTCGTTAATTCTCCTTGAAATACAATATATGAGCGTCCACTTATATCAATTGCAACAAAGCCTAAAGACTCATCCATCGGTACATATGCTGAGCCGTACCTGTTAATCCCCTCTTTACTGTGCAATGCTTCTTTCAAACAATTTCCGAGTACAATCCCAACATCCTCAACTGTATGATGTGCATCAACGAATACATCCCCTTCTGCCTCCACTTGCAAACCGAATCTTCCATGCCTTGCAAATAAAGTTAGCATATGATCAAAAAAACCAACTCCCGTTCGTACAGAAACGTTCTTCCCATCATCAAGCTGTAAACTTAATTTTATTTTTGTCTCTGTCGTCTCACGTATTTGACTAGACTCACGCATTATTCTTCCTCCTCAAATCTTATTTGAATTGCTCTCGCATGCGCATGTAACCCTTCTTTATTGGCAAGCTCTACAATATGATGTTGGACATCTCTTAATGCTTCCTCTGTATAAGACAGAAAGCTTGATTTTTTCACAAAATCATCGACTGATAACGGTGAGAAAAACCTTGCCGTTCCACTTGTCGGTAACACGTGATTCGGTCCTGCTAAATAATCCCCGAGCGGTTCTGGTGCATATGGTCCAAGAAAGATAGATCCTGCATGTTTCACATAAGCTAGAGCATTCATCGGTTCTTTTATATGTAACTCTAAATGTTCCGGGGCAATTTCATTCGATAAATTTAGCGCCTCCTCTAAAGAAGGAACGATAAAAATGGCCCCATTTCTCTTTATTGATTCACGTGCAATTTCGCTTCTTGGTAATGTTTCTAACTGCCTTTCTATCTCTTTTTCTACTTCTTTTGCTAACTCTATATTTGTTGTAATACAAATTGCTGTCGCTCTCTCGTCATGTTCTGCTTGTGATAATAAATCAGCAGCAATATATTTTGCATTGCCGGTTTCATCTGCAATAACTACAATTTCTGACGGTCCAGCAATCATATCAATATTTACTATTCCATATACTTCTCGTTTCGCTAGAGCGACGTACAAATTTCCTGGTCCAACTATTTTATCCACTTTCGGAATCGATTCCGTCCCGTATGCTAAAGCAGCAATTGCTTGCGCACCACCTATCGTATAAATTTCATCTACTCCTGCAAGACTTGCAGCAACTAAAATATGTGGATCAATTCCTCCTTCTCTTGGCGGTGTTACCATTACAATCTTTTTCACACCAGCGAGTTTTGCTGGCAATACATTCATTAATACTGACGAAGGATACGAAGCAGTTCCGCCTGGCACATATACGCCTACATTCTCTAATGGCCGAATGATTTGTCCTCTAATGATGCCTTTACTCGCGCAATCGAACATCGATTGTCTTTTTTGCTTTTCATGGTACGAAATAATGTTTTTCTTCGCCTCTTGTAACGCTTCTAAAAATGAATTCTCTACAAACATACTCGCTCGTTTTATTTCTTCTTCACTTACACGAAACTCTTTCATCTTTACACCATCAAACTTTTTTGTATAAAAAGATAAGGCCTCATCCCTACTCTCCCTTACATTTTGAACGATTTCACTTACATTTCTTTGAACAGTTTCTTCTATTATATTAGCGTTTTCTCGTAGCAATTTTATTTTCGATAACGCCTTTTGAAAATCTTCAAAAACGATCTCCATTACAAGTCCCCCTATTTTCCTGACAAAATTTCTTGCTCCATCATATTTATAATACTGAATATTTCGTCTTTTTTAGTTTTTAATGCAGCCTTATTTACAATCATTCGAGCAGATATAGAATACATTTCCTCAAATACAATGAGTCCATTTTCTTGTAATGTTTTTCCTGTTTCAACAATATCAACAATCGCATCTGCCAATCCAAGAATAGGAGCAATTTCTACAGAACCTTCTATTTTAATAATTTCTACATCCTCTCCTTTATCATGAAAATAGTTAGAAGTAATATGTGGATATTTCGTCGCAATGCATTTCTTCCGGTAGCTCTTCGGATTATAAGTAGGAATAGAAGCGACACAAAACTTACACACGCCTACTCCTAAATCTAACATTTCATAAATATCTTTCTCGTTTTCCATTAAAATATCTTTTCCAACGACTCCGATATCCGCTACTCCATGTTCTACATAAGTAGCAACATCTACTGCTTTCACTAAAATAAATGAGATATCCGTATTTTTACTTTGAAAGACAAGTTTTCTTCCTTTATTTTTGAGCTCTGAACAATCAATTCCAATCTGCTCAAAGAGCGGAATCACATGTTTTTCTAATCTCCCTTTCGTTAACGCAATTTGAATGTTACGCATGAAGTTTCTCCTTCTTTCTGGACGACCCATTTCTCTTTCCATACATATTCCACTAATGATTCGTTCTTTGCCTCAACGACCGTTACAATTTGATTTTTTCTAGCAAATTGAAAAGTATCATTTAAATTAGAGAATAAAGATAGCGCTACTTTTTTCCCGTCCTTTTGAAGTAAATTTCGTAATCGTTCCGCTTCTGCTAATCTATTTAACTCGTAATGAATCATAATATCTATTCTCTTTCGTTCATATGGCTCTTGCTGCTCTTGCAGCGCCTTTACAATTTGATTAACTTGCACCGCGAGTCCAACAGCCGGTAACATTTCTCCAAAATTTCCAATTAACTCATCATATCTTCCGCCACTAACAATTTCTTCCCCAATTTCATATATATACCCTTTGAAAATAACACCTGTATAATAGTCCAAATGTTGAATCATACCTAAATCAATGGATATGTACGATCCATAGCCTAGTTTTTCAATTGCTTCATATATTTCTTTCACTCTTGTAATGGCCATTTTCATTTCATTACTGGAGGCGAGTTTTTCTGCTTCCTCAATCACTTCTAAATTCCCAAATAACCTCGGTAATTTCTCCAGTAACTTTACTGTCTCATCACATCGATCTAATTTCTTATCTCTAATAAAATTGGATAAAGCGGCATAATTTTTACTTTCAATATATGTTCTAAGAACTTTCTCTTCTTCCTCATGAATGGAGAGCTTTTTGACAATACATTTATATAACTGTACTTGCCCAATCTCTATTGTAAAAGATTGCACCTTCAACTTTTGAAGTGATTGAATGACGCTTATAACACATTCAATTTCAGCTCTTACATTATCAATACCGATAATTTCAATACCACTTTGCACGATCTCATTATATTTTCCAGTAAGGGACTCATTCGCTCGAAATACATTTCCGCTATACGTCACTTTAAGTGGTGTATCACACCTCTGCGTTCCGATCACTCTCGCTAAAGGAATTGTCATATCTGGACGCAATACGATAATCCTTCCCTTTTCATCAAAAAATTTATACATCTTTTCTTCATCTATCGGCCTGCTTTGAAAGGCGAACACATCATAAAATTCAATTGTTGGTGTCCTTATTTCTTCATAACCTCTCTCTAAAAAAGTACGCCTTAATTTTTGCTCCACTTCTTCAATTAACGTACATTCTTCGAATAAATAATCTCTCGTTCCATTTGGATTTGCCCGTTTCCATTTTGTCATCGAAATTCTCACACCTTTCCCTTTCTAATGTATGCTTATTTCATGCACCTAAACCGAAAATAAAAAGAGCCTTGTAGATAAAATATACCTACAAGGCTCTTTAGTAGCGTGTAGGTACAACGGGAATAACCCTTGCACCTACACGTTTTCACGCTAGGTTCAAGGGCTTTATGTATGATGATGTAGTTGTGTAAGCATTTTAATAGATTGCATTGTTTTCATAATACTTACTCCCTTTCTCCTCTAATTTTTACATAGTATATAATACTTAATTCTGAATGTAAATACATTTTAAATATTCCGTTATCTTTTAATATACAGCTATCCTTCTTTCATACTCTTTTATTTCTTGTTCATATTGCATTGTAATACTAATTTCATCTAAACCATTTAATAATTTCTCTTTCCACATTTTCTCGATTGTAAAATGAAACCTGTGCGTACTTGTTGTAATTACTTCATTCTCTAAATCTACTTCTATTGGTTCTCTTGCATCCGTTTGGGCAAGCTTTTCTCGCATTTCTTTATCCATTACAATTGGTAACATACCATTCTTCATACAATTCATATAAAAAATATCTGCAAACCCTCCCGCGATAATTACGCGGAAACCATAATCAGCAAGTGCCCACGGTGCGTGTTCTCTTGAAGAACCACATCCAAAATTATCACCTGTAATTAATATACTTGCTCCTTTTCTATCTGGTGCATTTAGTGGGAAATTAGGGTTTTCGTGTCGTTCATTATCATATCGCCACTCATCAAATAAAAACTTTCCAAACCCAGTTCTTTCAATTCTCTTTAAATATTGCTTCGGAATAATTTGATCCGTATCAATGTTATTATTCATAAGTACTGCGGCAGTACCTTTATGAATACGAAATGGCTCCATCATAACTCTCCTTTCTTGTATCAACAAAATGACCATATAACGCAGCTGCTGCCGCCATTGCTGGGCTAACTAAATGCGTTCGTGCTCCTTTTCCTTGTCTTCCTTCAAAATTACGATTTGAAGTTGAAGCGCAATGCTCTCCTTCAGGTACTTGATCTGGATTCATTCCAAGACACATGGAACATCCAGGTTCTCTCCATTCAAATCCTGCTTCTTCAAATATGTGATGTAGTCCTTTTTGCATCGCCGCGTCCCTTACTCTTTTCGATCCAGGTACAACGAGTGCTCGCACACCTTCTTTTACCTTTCTCCCTTTCACAACAGCTGCAGCAATTTCTAAATCAGAGAGCCTGGAATTTGTACAAGATCCAATGAAAACATGCTGAACTGGAATATCATACGTACTTTGTCCAGGGCTTAATCCCATATAAGAAAATGCTCTTTCGTCATTTACATCATGTTTTTCTGGCAATTTCTCATCAATACGAACTCCCATACTCGGATTTGTTCCCCACGTAACGTATGGCGCTAAATCTGTAACATCTATCGAAATATGTAAATCATAAATTGCATCTGCATCTGTATAAAGTTCAAACCATTTCTTCTCGAAAGTTTCATAGTCTCTCGGTGCATATTTACGTCCTTTTACATAAGCAACTGTTTTTTCATCCGGCGCGATAATACCCGCTTTTGCTCCTCCTTCAATCGCCATATTACAAAGCGTCATTCTCTCTTCCATCTCCATAGCCTGAATCGTCTCTCCGTAAAATTCCATTACATATCCAGTTCCAACTGCTACACCGTACTTTGAAAGGAGATGCAAAATAATATCTTTTGCGTAAACGCCTTTCTGTAATTTTCCTTTTAACTCAATTCCCATCGCTTTCGGTTTTCTTTGCCATAACGTTTGCGTTGCCAATACATGTTCCACTTCACTCGTACCAATACCAAATGCTAGCGCGCCAAACGCACCGTGCGTTGCTGTATGACTATCACCACAAACAATTGTTTTTCCTGGCTGCGTGAGCCCAAGTTCTGGTCCGATAACATGAACGATCCCTTGCTCTTCATCTCCGATATCTGCTAACGGCACCTGAAATTGTTTACAATTTTCCCGAAGTGTATCTAATTGCTGCTTCGCAATGCGATCGGTAATATTCCAAACATCTTTCGTTGGAATATTATGATCCATCGTTGCGAATGTTAAATCTGGTCTGCGTACCGTTCGATTTGTAAGCCGCAAGCCTTCAAAGGCTTGCGGTGACGTTACTTCATGAACAAGGTGCAGATCGATATATAATAAATCTAATCCATTTTCATTTGTCGCAACTACGTGTCTTTCCCAAAGTTTATCTAGCAACCTTTTCCCCATTATCTTCCTCTCCCTACTAGCGCTTGCTCTTCCATTTCTTGCATTACTGCCTTCGTAAATGAAGTTGTCGTTTCAGTCCCCCCGATATCTGCTGTACATTTTCCTAATTTAAGGACTGCTGAAATCGCTTCTTCAATTGCACACCCTTCTCTCGTTAATCCGAACGATTGTCCAAGCATCATGGCAACAGAGCGCATCATCGCAATTGGATTCGCCTTATTTTTCCCGGCAATATCCGGTGCCGATCCGTGAATAGGCTCGTATAATGAAGGACCCTTTTCCGCGTGACTTGCTGACGGAAGCATTCCTAATGATCCAGCTAATACGGAAGCTTCGTCACTTAAAATATCCCCAAATAAATTTTCTGTTACAATTACATCAAACCGTCCTGGATTCCGAATTAACTCCATAGCAGCTGCATCTACTAAAATATGTTCTAGTTCAACATCTGGATAACGAAGTGCTACTTCTTCTGTTACAGTTCTCCATAGTTTACTAGATTCTAAAACATTCGCCTTATCAATAGATGTTACTTTTTTCTTCCGTTTACTCGCTAATTGAAAAGCATAAGAAACGATACGTTCAATTTCATGGCGATGATACGTAAGTGTATCCGTTGCTACTTCGTCGGTTCGTTCTTTCGGATAAGAAAAATAAATCCCACCTGTTAATTCACGAACGACAACGAAATCAATTTCATCAGCCTTTTTTAATGGCGATAAATGTGCCGTTGCACTTTCTACCGTTACAGGGCGAACGTTCGCAAATACACCGAGCCCTTTTCTTAAAGCTAATAATCCTTTCTCTGGTCTTTCTTTCGCACTATCCCACCTTGGTCCACCAACTGCTCCTAGTAAAACCGCATCACTTGCTAAACAAGCGGCAAGCGTTCGTTGTGGTAATGGTTGCCCATTTAAATCGATAGCACTCCCGCCGAAGTACTCATCTTGCAAATGAAAATGATGACCATATAACCTTTCTACCATATGCAATACTTCCTTCGCACTTTCCATAACTTCCGGTCCAACCCCATCACCAGCTAAACAAACGATACGTTTTTCCAATTTCAACACTCCTTTTAACTGAATTTTCATAACTTTAATTCGATAGGTGAGAATAGCCCCTCTCACCTATCAAACACTTATTTCACCAGCTGGATAAAAGATTTCAATTTCCCCGCTGCGTGGACATATGCTCTCGCCGACGCTTCCAATACGTCTTGCGCAACACCAAAACCTGATACTTGATGTGTTCCTTCTTTTAATTCAACATGAACATGAGCCAGTGCATCTTGACCTTGTGTAATAGATTGTATGCGATAATCCGCCAATTCACATTCTAATCCTAAAATTCTTTGGATTGCATTATAAATTGCTTCAATACTACCAGAGCCAGTAGCTGCATCTTCGAATACATTTCCTTCCTCATCTTTTAGTACAACTGTCGCACATTGTGTACTATTTGATACGAAATGTACTTGCAGTTGCGTAATATTAAATTGCTGAGCCGCAAATGCTGCTTCACCAAGCATAAGTGCTCGTAAATCTTCCTCCGTAATTTCCTTCTTACGATCAGCTAATTTTTTAAACGCTTCAAACACTGCATCTCGTTCTTCCGTTGTAAATTCATAGCCAAGCTCTTTCATTTTTTCTGTAAACGCGTGACGTCCAGAATGTTTTCCAAGTACAAATAGATTTTGAGATTCGCCTACTAGCGCTGGTTCAATAATTTCATATGTTGTCACTTCTTTTAATACACCATCTTGATGAATGCCTGATTCATGAGCGAATGCATTTGCTCCAACAATCGCTTTATTTTTCGGTACAACCATACCTGTTAATCTGCTTACTAATGTACTTGTCGCTTTAATTTCTTTTAGCGTCATAGAAGGCTCTGCTTTATAGAAATCTTTTCTAATATGAAGAGCAACTGCAACCTCTTCTAACGCCGCATTCCCTGCTCTCTCTCCAATTCCATTAATTGTTCCTTCTACTTGCAATGCTCCCCCTTCAACTGCAGCTAACGAATTTGCTACAGCCATTCCAAGGTCATCGTGACAATGACAAGAGAAAATTGCTTTTTCATATGAAGGAACGGATTCTTGTAAGTACTTAAAAAGAGAATAATATTCTTCTGGATTCGTATATCCAACTGTATCTGGAATGTTAATTACATTGGCTCCTGCACGAATCGCAACTTCTACTGCCTCAGCTAAAAAATCTCTTGCTGTTCTTGTCGCATCTTCTGCAGAAAATTGTACTGTTGGAAATAATGATTTTCCAAGTGTAACAGAACGATGAATACTATCTAACACATCCTCTTTTGACATACAAAGTTTATATTTCATATGAATATCACTCGTAGCTAAAAATACGTGTAAACGAGGAGATACCGCACCTTTCACAGCTTCATATGCTCTTCGAATATCGCTTTCTTTCGCTCTAGCTAAACTCATAACTGTAGCATTTTGAATTGTATTCGCGATACGTTTTACCGATTGAAAATCCCCTTCGGAAGCTGCTGCAAAGCCAGCTTCCATAACATGAATCCCTAGTCTTTCTAATTGCCTTGCAATTTGCAATTTCTCTTGTTCATTTAAATTCACTCCTGGTGATTGTTCGCCATCACGTAGCGTCGTATCCATGAACAAAATCTGCTTCATATTATTTCATCCCTACCTTTACTCGCGGCTGTACGAAAGGCATCATTTCACGTAATTTACGTCCAACTACTTCGATTTCGTGTTCATTCTCTTTCTCATTTGTCGCATGGAAATTCGGTCTTCCTGCTTTATGCTCTGCAATCCAACCTCTTGCAAATGTACCATCTTGAATTTCTGCTAGTACTGTACCCATCGCTTTCTTCGTATCTTCCGTTACAACACGTGGTCCTGATACGAAGTCGCCCCACTGCGCTGTATCTGAAACTGAATATCTCATATTTTCAAGTCCACCTTCATACATAAGGTCAACAATAAGTTTCAGTTCATGTAAACATTCAAAATATGCAAGTTCCGGCTGATATCCGGCATCAACTAACGTTTCAAATCCAGCTTTCACCAGCGCAGTTACTCCGCCGCAAAGTACAGCTTGCTCTCCAAATAAATCTGTTTCCGTTTCTTCTTTAAATGTCGTTTCTAATACACCAGCTCTCGTCGCTCCAATTCCATCAGCATAAGAAAGTGCCTTTTCAGTCGCAACTCCTGTTGCATCTTGGTATACTGCAAATAATGCAGGAACAGCTCCGCCTTCAACAAATGTACGGCGTACAAGATGTCCTGGACCTTTTGGCGCTACTAGAAATACATCTACATTCGCTGGTGGTTTCACTTGATCAAAGTGAACATTAAATCCGTGTGCAAAAACGAGAGAATTTCCTGCCTGTAAATTTGGCGCAATTTCCGCTTCATATACTTCTGGTTGCAGTTCATCTGGCAGCAAAATCATTACTACATCAGCCTGCTTTGCTGCTTCTGCTACTGTATATACAGAAAATCCATCTTCTTTCGCTTTATCCCAAGACTTACCTTTTCTTAAACCTACTACTACATCAAATCCGTTATCACGTAAATTTTGCGCATGCGCATGACCTTGCGAGCCATATCCAATGATTGCTACTTTCTTTTCCTTTAATACATTTACCGTTACATCTTTTTCATAATAAACTTTTGCCATTTTCATTTCCCCCTATATTTAAATGATTATTGAATTAACATTACTTGCTTATCTTGCTTTTTCATACTACGCGTAAAGGCTGTTACACCTGTTCTTGCAATTTCTTTCAAACCGTATGGACGAAGTAATTCAATTAATGCTTCTACTTTTTCCTGCGTACCTGTTACTTGCACAACTATGGAATCCTTCCCAACATCTATTACAGCGGCTCGAAACGGTTCAATTAAACTGTATAATTCTGCTCTTGCTACTGATGTTGCTACTTTAATAAGTGCGAGTTCTCTTGCAATCATCGCTTCTTCTGTAATATCTGATACTTTCAAAACATCAATTTGCTTATGAAGTTGTTTAATTAACTGCTCTACTTGCTGTTCATTTTCAACGTGTACAACAATCGTCATCCGCGATATGTCCGATGATTCCGTATGACCTACTGAAATACTTTCAATATTAAAATGTCTTCGTGTCATAACACCTGTAATTCGGTTTAACACACCACTTTGATTTCGAACTGTTGCTGTAACAATTCTCTTCACCTTTTTTCCACTCCCTCCATTTGGTGAACACCTTTCCCTGGCGCAACCATCGGCATTACCTTTTCTGATTGAAGTACACGGCAATCAATTACGACTGGCTCTTGTAATTGAATTGCATGCTGCAATTGTTTCTTTGCAAGAAGTGGATCATCTATGCGAACCCCTTTTATGCCATACGCATTCGCAAGAGCAACGAAATCTGGTTGACACGATAGTAAAGAGTGCGAATATCTTTTGTTATAAAATTCATCTTGCCATTGTCTTACCATTCCTAAAGCTTCATTATTTAAAATAAATACTTTAACAGGTAAAGAGTGTTCTTTTAACACACTTAATTCTTGCAGAGTCATTTGAAATCCAGCGTCACCAACAATTGCAATAACTAATTCATCAGGCTTTGCAATTTGGGCACCAATTGCTGCTGGAAATCCGAAGCCCATCGTTCCTAGTCCTCCTGAAGTTACCCATTTATCTGGAGTTTTCAGCGGATAATATTGGGCTGCCCACATTTGATGTTGCCCCACATCTGTTGTTACAATCGCTTCTCCCTTCGTAATTTCATATAACATATCAATTGCATATTGAGGCTTAATACTTTCAGAATTTCGTTTATAAGAGAATGGATACTTTTCTTTTCTATTCTTTAATAAAGAGATCCACTCATGATGATTTTCTTTCCTTCCTTCTGGTTGAAGTAATACTTGGAGCGCTTGCTTAGCACTTGCAACAATAGGAATTTCAGTCGGTACATTTTTTCCGATTTCTGCTGGATCAATATCGATATGCGCGACAGTCGCCTCTTTCGCAAAATAAGCTAAATTTCCAGTAAGACGATCATCGAATCTAGCGCCTATATTAATGAGTAAGTCGCATTCATATAACGCCATATTAGCTGTGTAAGAACCATGCATTCCTCCCATCCCTAGAAATAGTTCATCATCTGGTGGAAACCCACCAAGACCAAGTAATGTATGCACAACAGGAATTTCATATTTACGAGCAAAACTTGTTAATTCCTTTGAAGCTTTCGCATGCAATACACCTGCTCCAGCTAAAATTAATGGCTTGTTTGCAATCTGAATTGCTTGTAATAATTTGTTTATTTGCAGTAGATTCGGTTCATAATTAGGGTTGTATCCTGGTAAATCCATTTGCACATCACTACATCGTTCGCCTTGCTCTACTACCATATCTTTCGGAAGGTCAATAACGACTGGGCCTGGTCTTCCTGTTCTAGCAATATGAAATGCCTCTTTAATAATTCGAGGTAAATCGGAAGCCTTTCGCACTTGATAGTTATGTTTTGTCACTGGCATCGTAAGCCCCATAATATCCGCTTCTTGGAAAGCATCGCTTCCAATTAACGTTGTTGCTACTTGCCCTGTAAATACAACAAGTGGCAATGAATCAATCATCGCATCTGCTAGACCAGTAATCACATTTGTAGCACCTGGTCCACTCGTTGCAATGACAACCCCTGGATTGCCAGTAATTCTGGCATATCCTTCAGCAGCGTGAATAGCACCTTGTTCATGCCTTGTTAAAATATGCGGAATTTCACAGTCATAGAGTGCATCATAAAGAGGTAAAACAGCACCACCAGGATAACCGAAAATCACTTCTACTCCTTCCTTTTCTAGCGCTTCTAACAATAGCTGTGCACCAGTTGCCAGTTTCTCTTCCGTTTTTGAAGACATTGTTCTTATAAGCCCCCTTTTAAAAACTTTTATCAATAAAAAAAATCCTACGTCCACACTCCAGCTATGTGCTGAAGGGACGAAAGATTTCGCGGTACCACCCTTCTTTGCAAGAATACTCTTGCCTCAGTGACCCATAAAATGAGTCTAGCTAATAACGGAGCTACCGTCTAAGCCTAGACAAATGCTTCAGCTTAGCACTCAAGGGCGATGTTCGTCGACGTGAACCATCGGTTTCCAGCAACCACCGACTCTCTGTGAGGCTTCACAATCAACTACTCCTCCCTATCAACGCTTTCTTATGTTATAAAAAGTTGTTATCCAACTTTATTTTCTTCGTAAATTTTCTCTCCATCTTCTATAACTAACTTTCGGAATTCTTCTAATAAACGATTCGTATGTGGACCCGTTTGCCCTAAACCAATCGTTCTACCATCTACTGTCGTAACAGCAATTACTTCCGCTGCTGTTCCTGTTAAAAATACTTCATCAGCTACATATACGTCATGTCTTGTAAATAACTCTTCTCTAACGTCATATCCAAGTTTTTCACCAATTTCTAAAATAGCATTTCGTGTAATGCCTTCTAACGCTCCAGCAGAACTTGGTGGTGTAATTAATTTATTTCCTTTTACAATAAATACGTTATCCCCTGAGCCTTCAGCTACGTATCCTTGATCATTTAACATAAGCGCTTCTTGTACTCCAGCCAATTTCGCTTCGATGCGAACTAAAATATTGTTTAAGTAATTTAAAGATTTTACTTGAGGCGACAATACATCTGGACGGTTTCGGCGCGTTGCAACTGTTACAACTGGAATCCCTTTTTCATAATATTCTTGTGGGAATAAAGATAGTTGCTCTGCAATTACTACTACATTCGGTTTTTTACAAGAATCAGGATCTAACCCAAGATTTCCTGCTCCTCTCGATACAACTAGGCGAATGTATCCATTAGATAATTTATTTTGTCGAATCGTCTCAACAACAATATTCGTTACTTCATCTAAAGAATATGGAATTTCTAACATGATGGATTTTGCTGATTCATATAACCGGACAAGATGCTCTCTCAAACGGAAAACATTACCGCTATAAACTCTAATTCCTTCAAATACTCCATCTCCATATAAATAACCATGATCATATACTGATACTTTTGCCTCGTCTTTTGGAACAAATTCTCCATTTAAGAAAATCCATTGCTCGTTCACTGGAAAGCGCCTCCTATGTTCTATGAATTTTTTATTGTTTCCTAGTTTACTCTCCTTTCTAAATAAATCAAGTGAATTTTTAGAAAATTTATAATTTTTATTCGTACGTACATCTTTAATTATATTGATTTAACAACATTGTTAACGTTTACAAAAAGTCGAAAAAATTTTTTCGTCAATTTCCATTAAAAAAATATTTGTTTAAAAGAAGGATTTTCGCCAATTGATACGAATCTATTGTATTCAATAAACGGACGTCCGTTTTTATAAATTCGGGAATATACAACGACTTTTGCTGAAAAAGGGGGAAAATAATAAAAATAACGCTGTCTAAAAATAACATTCATATTTTTCATTTCGGAATCATAATCCTATTTTTAAAAAACAATTTGTCAAAATGAAGGAGGAAATCAATATGGCGTGTGTACAAATTAAAGGAACGAGACAAGAGGTAGTAGAGATGCTTCAACTATTTGATCTAATGGATACGAAAGGTTTTTGTAAATTTGATAATTATGTAGAGGTAGAACCAAATAATAAAGAATATAACAATTTCATTGCTTCAATCGACATTCATTCAAATACTTCTTCCGCCCAAGATACTCTAAACGATCAATTCGTAAGTCAAATGCTTACTGGTGTATATAACGACTAAATAAAGTCGTACTTTAATCAGGCTACCCGTAAATAACAGATAAATATATGCTTCCTACCGTCTTTATATAAATATATACGATGAACTTGAGCATACTAACAACTAGATGGTAGGAGGTGAGAATTATGGCTAAAATTGGTGTTGAAAATTCGTTAACAGATGTCCAACAAGCTCTTCAGCAACAGGGGCATGAAGTCATTACAATTAACTCGGAACATGACGCACAAGGATGCGACTGTTGCGTTGTAACTGGGCAAGATTCTAATATGATGGGTATTGCAGATACATCAATAAAAGGATCGGTAATTAACGCCCACGGTTTAACAACAGATGAAATTTGCCAACAAGTTGAGAGCCGCATTTAAATTCAATACAAAAAAGAAAGAGGACTCCTTTTGAAAAGGAGTCCTCTTTTTTATATTCACCTAACGGGAAAGTAACATATACTGGATGAAAGCCCTACCTCTCTCTCATCATTACGGTTCCACTGACCGCTCCTTGATTCACTAGTATACCTATAAAGCCTATAATTATAATTTATAGGGTTTGTTCACAAAAGTTGTTGGTAAAACTACCCGATCTTTCGCAAACTTTTCGTATTATATTTATAAGATTTATTTACTTTACACTAGCTGTAACCGAGACACGAATTAAAATTTTAACATCAATATAGCAACTTGTCAACATTTTTCACAAATTTAAAACAGACAATAACGGTTTGTCTGTTTTAGAATGGAGCTTTTTCTTTTATTACATATACAACAAAACCGCTTACTAACATACATAAGCCAACTACTAAGTTTTTGATATTAATCATAAATTCCTCTCCCTTATTCCACACATCATATATATTTACAGTTCAATTATTCCGATCATCCTAAAGCGCACTTTTTCTAATATATCATAATTCCTAAAAAATGCAAGTTCACCTTTAGCGACCATTTACAAATTTATCTACAGTGCTTGGTACGGTATTTAAAGCTTTTTCAATTAAATGTGTACTACTATTGAGATGCAATACTTGCACACCGTTAGAACCAACTACTAAAAAAGCAACTGGGCTAATAGAAACCCCAGCCCCGCTTCCGCCTCCAAATGGATGACTTTGCTTATTCTCTTTATGCTGCCCTTGTCCATTATTATGTTTTTCGGAAATAAATTCACCTTTAAAGTCACTTCCTCCAGCTCCAAAACCAAAGGCTACTTGAGATACTGTTAATACTACATTTCCGTCAGCTGTTGAAACTGGACTTCCAACAATCGTATTTACATCTACCATCTCTTTTAAATTTGTCATTGCTGTTTTCATTAAATTTTCAATTGGATGTTCCATTATGTATTGCCCCTTTCCTCATTATTCTTTTTTATACTTTCCAAAATAGAGGAAGTCATACTAACTTTTCCTATTTCAAAAAAACAATCTTCACCTTTTAAATGGATATTACTCCCTGTACATACTCGGATAAAAAGGAAAAAGAGATACATACTACTATTGAACCTTGTTATGAAAGGAGTCATGACTTTGACTGAGAAATTTGATGAGTATAAAAAAAGAGATAGAATAGATAGTGATTATAGTGACTATAAAGAAGAATATGCAGCTGAGGTTGCACCACAGCGCATTGATTATGATTACGATGAGAAGGAACATAAAGATGATGTAAGATCGTCCGCTGCTGGATCAACGGCTGGCTTTATCGCTCTTGCCTTATCTATCTTATCACTTTTCACCTTCCCAACATTATTCGGTCTTGTTTCTGTACTACTAGGTATTTACGCTTATAACCGCGGAGCTACTGTAACTGGTGGTATCGCTGCGATTGTCGGTGGAATTGCAGCACTCATTGCAATTTTATTCCGAGTAGCGCTTATCGGCTTATTGTTCTCCCTCTTTTAAAAAGAAAAAGGTATCTCGCTTATGCGGGATACCTTATCCTGTAAATACATCTTCTGACGGATATTTAATTTTTTGTTTTGCTGGTCGCGCTAAAGAAAATACAAGTGTTAACGGTCCGATTAATCCACAAAACATAACAAACATAATCATACATTTTCCAAACGCTGATAACTTTGCAGTAATTCCCATCGTTAATCCTACTGTTCCAAACGCTGAAATTGTTTCAAATAGTAACTGAATAAAACTGAAGTCTTCTGTAAGCATTAACATAAATACTGCTGCAAAAATAAGGATTTGACTAGCAACGGCAATTGCTAATGCTCTCGTTACTGTCGACATTTTAATTGTGCGCTGAAATAATACGATTTCCTCTTTCTTTCTAAAGAAAGAAAGAACAGATGTAACTAAAATAACAAACGTTGTTAATTTAATCCCTCCACCTGTTGATACACTTCCTGCACCAATAAACATTAAAACCATCGTAAATAATATAGATGATTCTTCCATTCCCCCGTAGTCAACTGTATTAAATCCAGCCGTACGAGGAGTAATCCCTTGGAAAAAAGAAGCCCATAACTTTTCATTTAACGGTAAATTCCCTAACGTCTTTACATTATTATATTCCAATACAAAAATCACAATCATCGCTATCACATTTAGCGCTACCGTTCCAATAATCATGATTTTGGAATGAAGCGATAGTTTTCGAAAACTCCGGCTATACCATATATCAATTAGTACGGTAAATCCGAGACCGCCTATTACGATTAAAGAGCAAATCCCAATATTAATAATCGGATCGCCTACATACCTTGTTAAATTATCCGGCCATAGAGCAAATCCAGCATTATTATAAGATGCGATCACGTGAAAAATACTATAGTATACACCTTTTCCAAAGCCAAACTCTGGAATAAAACGAAATGATAAAAAGATGACTCCAATAAACTCAATACAAATTGAAAATATAAAGACACGTTTTACTAATTTTACGAGACCACCTATATTTGTCTGATTAAATGCCTCTCCAATTAATAAGCGATGACGTAATCCGATTTTTTTACCTAATACCCAAACAATTAAAATGGCAATTGTCATAAGACCTAAACCGCCCGTTTGAATTAAAAACATAATTACAATTTCGCCAAACATCGTAAACGTACTTGCAGTATCTACTACTCCCAATCCCGTTACAGTCGCTGCTGACGTTGCCGTAAAGAAAGCATCTACCCAACTAATATGTACTTTCGTTGCGAATGGTAACTTTAATAACAAACCGCCAACCACAATTAAGCAGAAAAAACCTAATGCTAATATTTGTGGTGGATTTAATCGTATAAAACGATTATACAGCCTTTGTCTTTTTGTTACTTCCATATTCACTAACTCCCTTTTTGCCCCTCATAACTAAAGGCTTATAAAAAACCTTAAATAGCAGGATAAACCTTATATTCTTATAATATAGTTGAGCATAATCCTTTTTTTCATAGTTTTCAACTTTTATTTATACTCGAACTTCACTTCATTTATGAAAAGACTCTTTCTATTATAAATACCCTTACTCTATAACTCTCACAACAATCATTTTATATGTATCATTGCTTAAATCCTCATACCTTTCACTCTATGTTCACATAGGGGTCACATCTATCTTTTATAGTATATGTATCGGAGCTGTTCCTCCCTAATTTATAAGACATTCCCCAGTGTCTTGAACAGCTTTCCATCCCTAATTAAATTGACATAAATTGTCCCCTTCCTTTGGCCATCCTACGTGATGGTCTTATTTTTTGTCTTTTTATCTTCTATTTAAAACTCCCTCTCTCTTTCACTCTATGTTCACACGGGCGTCACATCCACATTTTATAGTATATGTATCGAAGTTGTTCCTCCCTAATTTATAAGACATTCCCCAGTGTCTTGAACAACTTCCATCCCTAATTAAATTGACATAAATTTGTCCCCTTCCTTTGGCCATCATATGTGATGGTCTTATTTTTTGTCTTTCTATCTTCTATTTAAAACTCCCTCTCTCTTTCACTCTATGTTCACACCCCGGTCACATCTATCTTTTATAGTATATGTATCGAAGTTGTTCCTCCCTAATTTATAAGACATTCCCCAGTGTCTTGAACAACTTCCATCCCTAATTAAATTGACATAAATTGTCCCCTTCCCTAGGTCATCCAATGTGATGGCCTAATTTGTTTTTCAAATACAAAATGTAATCCTCTCTACATTAAAATAAAGTGAAACTTTAATCAGTGGGGAGTTTTTCATCCCCCACTGATTATTAGTTGAACCAATCGGACTTTTATGGGCAGCCCGACCCCCACCTAACTTCTTTGCTTTCGCTGAATCTTGAGGTGGGGGTCTTACTGCCCATTAAAGCGGGATAAATATTTTGTACAAAATATTCAGAAAATATTGTCAAAATAGGTATTTTTTCGGTACAATTAATGTAGAAAGCTATTTTACAAAAAATAAGGGGGGATTTTATTGAAACAAACAAAAGCAATCTTAATTGCATTATTTCTCGGTTTAGTTGTCGGACTCACTTTAAATTTAGCTGCACCATCCATTTTTGAACCATTAAATCAATATGTGTTCAATCCACTTGGTCAATTGTTTATTCGCCTCATTAAAATGCTAGTTGTCCCTGTTGTATTCATTTCTATCGTACTTGGAGCTGCTGGTCTTGGAGATCCGAAGCAACTTGGAAGAATTGGTTTAAAATCAATTTCATTCTTTCTTGTAACTACAGCCGTTGCCATCTCTATTGCAGTTACATTTGCACTGATTATACAACCAGGATCTGGTGGTAATTTTAAAACCGAAGGGCTTAAATATGAAGGTGCAAAAACCGAAACATCTTTCGTCGATACATTGCTAAATATCGTACCAGATAATCCAGCAAAAGCGATGGCTGATGGAAACATGTTACAAATTATTGCCTTTGCCGTATTAATTGGACTTGGTATAGCTATTTTAGGAAAACGTGTCCAAGGTATTCATTCATTACTTGAACAGGGCAACGAATTAATGATGTATCTCGTTAATCTCGTTATGAAATTAGCTCCAATCGGAACATTTGGGTTGCTTGCTTCATCCGTTGGTAAAATGGGTCTTGCAGGCGTCGCTGCGATGTTCAAGTATATGATTGTCGTTATGCTAGTACTTATTATTCACGGTGTCTTCGTATATGGTGGCTTATTAAAAGTATTGGCAAAAGAAAGCATTGTCCGTTTCTTTAAACATTTCGGACCAGTAATGGCGATTGGATTTAGTACATCTAGCTCTAATGCATCTCTTCCATTTGCAATGAAAACCGCACAAGAGAAGCTTGGTGTTCCAAAAGCAATTAGCTCTTTTGTACAACCACTAGGTGCAACAATTAATATGGATGGTACTGCCATTATGCAAGGTGTAGCAACTGTATTTATCGCTCAAGTATACGGCGTTGAACTTACTATTTCCCAACTAGCTGTAGTCGTATTAACTGCTGTACTAGCTAGTATCGGCACTGCTGGTGTACCAGGTGTTGGGCTTGTAATGCTGACGATGGTTTTAAATCAAGTAAATCTACCGGTAGAAGGTATTGCCTTAATTATCGGTATTGACCGCATTCTAGATATGTCAAGAACAGCTGTAAATATTTCTGGTGATGCAATTTGCGCAATGATTGTCGCAAAATCAGAAGAAAAATATAATACAGATCAATCTGCCGCATCTTAAATCAAAAAAGGAGTGAAATGATTCACTCCTTTTTTGATTTACTTCCCTTTTTCGAACGATATTCTTTTCCTTTATTATCGTTACCAGTTTCAAATTCTGCACTAAACTCTTGTTGAAATTGCCCTGATTTCGGTGAGCCTTGATTTCCGCTCCCTTTACTACCATTTCGATTTGTCATATTTCTGCCCCCTTCCTTTATTAGTAGTATGTTACATATTTTCTTTTTTATAATCTTTTACATACGAAAAAAGACCTTCCTCATATAAGGAAAGTCTTTTTTTTCGAAGTGTAAACGTTTTCTTACTTGTAATAACTTAAATAAGTTTTTTAGAAATAGATATCATTATATTCATTTCTTCTTCTGAAAGCGTAGAAAATCTTTCTTGTAAATATTGTTTTTTCGCATCTTCCATTTTCGCAACTAAATCTTTTCCTTGTTCAGTAATCTCCAAATATACAACTCGGCGATCTGACGTAGAACGTGAACGAGTTACAAAACCTTTATTAATTAATTTTTCTGTAACAGCTGTAATATGACTATTCGACACATTTAATTCATTCGCTACACGTGATACCATTTCTTTATTCGTACGATTCAATATTCTAAGGACGATGAACTCATTCCACGGTATGTAACCACCAAATATTTTTCCAATATCATTACGCAACGTGCGGAACATAGCAAAAACATTTGTCGATAGTTCTTCCATTAATTGCTCTCGATTTTGAGACAACTTTGACAGCCCCTTTTATTTCATTTAGTTAAATAAAAACCTTATTAATAATTCTACATGAAATCTTACTTTTTGTCACCTTATTTTCCCATAATTCGTAGTTTTTTAATAGATATTTCATGATAAAATGAAGTTAAATTTCCAAAAAAAGGAGTTGGGATAGTGGGTGAAGAAGACAAATTTTCGAATTTCAATCTAAAAGATAAAACTTTGATCATTGGTTTTGTTATTCTGTTCCTCATTGTAATTTTTGCATTTATATTTTTTATATATGTAGGAATCTTTCATATTACTGGTGTAGAGTATCGATCGCGCACTGCCTTACTTCTATTTTTTTTATTAATTACTTTCTTAGACGGTATTATATTTTTCATCTTCGTTTTCTTCAAGGCACTGCTATATCCAATGACACAAAACATGCCAAATTGGCTTTCTATTACTCTTTTTGCAATCATTGAAATTACGCTAGATTGGTTCGTCATTCATACCGCTGACGATTGGATAGAGAGCGTGCAACTATCCAACATAGCTGAATTATGTGTCGTACTATTCTTTTTCCTATTAAGTAAATTATTAAGTGACAAGAAAGAGTAAGAATACAAGCTTTTCTATATAAAAATTGGTACAATGAAAACAAATCATACTAAAGAGGTGTTACTTATGAACTTACAAAAATGGGCTGATAGAGGTATGTCCTTTGATACATATGTGAATGAAATGAAAGTAAATCAATACGAGCTACTGCACATTTACAATAACTTTTTAATTCCAAATGAATTACTTCCTGTATTAGAAGAACGTCAAAATGATGGCTGGCGTGTTATTGTATTAACAGCTGATTGGTGTGGCGATGCTCTTTTATGCGTACCTGTTATGAAACGAATTTCTGAAGTTGCAAATATTGATATGTCATTATTAATTCGCGATGAAAACTTAGAATTAATGGATCAATATTTAACAAACGGAACAGCACGTGCGATTCCAATCTTTATTTTCATTGATAAAGATGGAAACGAACAAGCCGTTTGGGGACCACGTGCTCCAAAAGTACAAGAGTTAGTAACTTCAATGCGCGCTACATTGCCTGAAAAAGAAGATCCAACATTCGAAGAGAAACAAAAAGAAATGTACGCTAATTTCCGTGCCACATTAGCTGATGACACTTCTCTTTGGGAACATGTAATGGAAAGCATGATGGAAAAAGTAGTAAAATAAAAAAACTGCCGAACTCGGCAGTTTTTTTATTACATAATGAAGAAATAAAATACCGCAGCTAAAATGAAACGGTAGTAAGCAAACGGTGTTAGTTTTACACGAGATAATAATTTTAAGAATGAAACAATTGCAAGCATTGCAACAACGAACGCCGTAATAAATCCTGTTGCAAATAGCGGTATATCAGCCGCACTTAATATATCCCAGCTTTTAATTAAATCTAAGCCACTTGCAGCTACCATCATTGGTACTGCTAAAATGAATGTATATTCAGCTGCCGCTGTATGTGACACGCGAGCTAATAAACCACCACTTATTGTAGAACCAGAACGAGAAAATCCTGGCCAAAGTGCTAAACATTGGAACATTCCGATTGTAAATGCTTGCTTATATGTGATTTCATCTAATGTTCTTGCTGTACTTGGTTTTGAAAACTTCTCAGCAACAATCATTAAAATACCACCAGCCACTAAGCTAATGACAACTGGGCCTGGCCCAAATAAAACTTCTTTAATCGCACTATGGAACAATACGCCAAGTACGCCGGCAGGAATCATTCCGATAATAATATGTAATAAATTTAACGATGGTCCGTCTGTTACTTTCCCTATACCTACTAAAGACCATAGACGCTTCCAAAATATAACTACAACTGCTAAAATCGATCCCAATTGAATAACAACTTCGAAAACTTTCGCTCTCTCATCGTCAAATCCAAGTAAATGACCTGTTAAAATCATATGCCCTGTTGATGAAACTGGTAAAAACTCTGTTAAACCTTCAACAGCACCCATGATTATTCCAATTAACCAATCAGCCACGAGTAGTGCCTCCTTAATAACTAATAATATGTAATTTTTTCATACCTTACCATAATACCTTATCCCCTTTCAAAGTGCATCCTTTTTTATAGTCAAACCGTAGTTTTAATAAGCTTATTCCTTTTCTATTTTTTGATTAAATTGTATGATAGTAAGAGTTTTCTTTTTTACGTAGAAAGGGGATTTTATGAAAGAAACTAGTACATTCTCACAAAAATTAAAGCAATTTGTATTACTATTTTTCCCGATTTTTGTTACGCAAATGTCATTATTTGCAATGAGCTTTTTTGATACAACAATGTCAGGACATGCAAGCCCTATTGATTTAGCAGGGGTTGCTATCGGAACGAGTATATGGATTCCAGTTAGTACGGGATTAACAGGTATTTTGATGGCTACAACTCCAATTGTTGCGCAACTCGTTGGATCCAAGAAAAAAGAAGATGTTCCCCAAGTCGTCATACAAGCAGTCTATTTAGCAATTTGCGCTAGCTTCGTCGTTATGCTTATTGGATTTTTCGCTGTTACACCCATTTTAAATGGCATGCGATTAGAAGAACCGGTAGAACGTATTGCAGCACAATTTTTAAGTATTATTGCAATGGGAATTATTCCTTTATTTACTTACACTGTTTTACGTGGATTTATTGATGCATTAGGAAAAACTCGCACAACGATGATTATTACGTTACTATCATTACCTATTAACGTAATATTAAATTATGTATTAATTTTTGGGCATTTCGGTTTTCCAAAACTCGGTGGTGTCGGAGCAGCAATTGCTTCTACAGCAACCTATTGGTGCATTTTAATTATTACCGTTATGATTATTCGTACGAGAGAGCCTTTTGCATCTTTCCATATTTTTAAACAGTTATATCGCCCTTCTCTTTCTAGTTGGAAAGAGTTCTTAAAACTTGGCGTCCCTATCGGATTTGCTATCTTTTTTGAAACGAGTATTTTCGCTGCAGTAACACTTATGATGAGTAATTTTAGTACGACAACAATCGCAGCTCATCAAGCAGCTATGAACTTCGCTTCCTTGCTATATATGACTCCTTTAAGTTTAGCAATGGCCATGACCATCTCTGTTGGATTTGAAGTTGGAGCGAAACGATATAATAACGCAAAACAATATGGATTTATCGGGATTGGCTTAGCACTTGCATTCGCCCTATTATATTCCATTCTTCTTTACTTCTTTGATGATGAAATTGCTTCTATTTATACGACAGATATACAAGTTCATCATTTAGCAAAAGAATTTCTTATATTTGCGATTTTATTTCAAATCTCAGATGCAATTGCAACTCCTGTACAAGGGGCACTACGTGGTTATAAAGATGTAAATGTCGCCTTAATTATGACATTAATCGCCTATTGGGTAATTGGTCTCCCTCTCGGTTACATATTAGCAACCTATACTGATTGGGCAGCAAAAGGATATTGGATCGGTCTTATTATCGGTCTAGCATTTGGAGCAACCTTCCTCCTTATCCGTCTCTTTCAAGTTCAGAGAAAATATACAACGCAAAACAGCCGCTCATAATATAGCGGTTGTTTTCTTTATGCATATTTTTTCTTGTAACGTATAACATAATGAAAAAGAAAGGTGGATACATATGGACGAAAAAGAAAAAAAGCAATCATTCGACGAAGAATTCGCCCCTGAAATTTCACCTGGATATCGGCAAGATGTACATAAACAACCTAAATATAAAAACACTTCGTTTTTAATGGGGATTACCATTTTTGCCGCTGTATTGCTTGTGCTTATCATTTTCGTTTATTTTTGATGGAAGGTGATTTATTATATGAAGAAACAAAATTCCAATCGTTCAAAAAGAATTGTGAAAACAGAAAAAGGGTATGCAGGTGATTCGGTTCTTACTCAGAAACAAGTCGAGCAAGGAAATTTATATATTGCTCAAAAAGAACTTGGTCAACAAAATGAAAATCTTTAAAATCCCTCAAAGAACTGGGGGATTTTTTATACCGCTATTTATGGTACTGGTTCATATTTCTCTTTATTGTACGTACTGTTTTTGTTCTAATACCTTAAATGTATGATTAACCTTTACAATTTTCATTTCATAATTCAATTTCATTTCGCTTCTCTTACCATTTTCAGTACCCGCCACGTACGCTACAGTTTGATAGAGAAAACTTCCATCCGTCACTTCACGTATCTCCTCGTTTATAAATTTATACTCTAAATCCTGAAAACGATTTGGATAATAATTTTTCATTAATTGTTCATACCCTCTATTTAAAAATAGTTCTTCACCTTTTCGTTTCACATCTTCTTTATTAGTAAACTCAAAAACTGATAGTTGCTCGGTCACAAAATGTTCTCCTACCTTTTTCATTTCATTATGAGTTAAAGTTTCTATACCTTTGTTTTTTAATTCCTTATTTAATCCGTACTGATCAATCGGTTTATAGCCCGCAAAAACCTCTTCTTTATATGACCAAAACAATCCAAAAGCGATACATAGAGAAGTGATTAATAGTCTTTTCTTTATAACACTCCCGCCCCTCTTCATAATGATAATTATATTTTAACATATAGAAAGAAAATTCTGATATCATAAAGTGGAATAACTTAGAAACGAGGAACAATTATGGACTCTTACAAACAATATATAAAAGAAGCTTTGCCTAATCTTTCTATACATTCCTATAAACAAAATGAAGAAGGATGGGATAATGTAGCGATTATAGTAAATGATGAGCTACTGTTTCGTTTCCCGCGAAAACAGGAATATGCAATGCGAATTCCGTTAGAAAAAGAACTGTGCACAATTCTCACTCAATCACTACAAGAAATCGAAGTTCCACAATATCACCTAATTTATACAAATGAATCTGATGAGGTTCCTCTTTGTAGCTACTATACTCTCATTCATGGTGAACCGTTAAAAACAGAAATAGTTGCGAACTTAGATGAAAAAGAACGAAAAATAATTATTACACAATTAGCTACTTTCCTTGCGGCTCTACATAGCATTCCTCTAAAAAGTGTTACAGCGTTAGGGTTCCCTACCGAAAAAACACTTACCTACTGGAAAGAGCTACAAACTAAATTAAATGAGTATGTTACTAACAGTCTAACTTCGTTCCAGAAATCAACCTTAAACCGTTTATTCGAGAATTTCTTTGCCTGTCTAGCTACATCCAAATTTCAAAATACAATCATTCACGCTGATTTTACACATCATCACATTTTATTTGATAAACAAAATAAAACCATTTCAGGAATCATTGATTTTGGTGATGCTCAAATTGGAGATCCTGCCTTTGACTTTGCTGGGCTATATGATGATTTCGGACATGAATTTACTACATCAGTATATGAACAATACTGTACACTTACTTCACACCATGATCCATTACTCACTCACCGTATCACAAATTTTTATCAATACAGTCCTTTACTACATAATATAATTTATAACTTTGAAACAAAGAATGAACTTGAATTTTTAGCTGGTATAGAACAACTGAAAGCAATACTACAGGGATGAGATTACATTCTCTCCCTATATTCTCTCTCCTCATATAACATTAACTTTTTATCCATTTCAACAATGACTTTATACAGTTGAAATGCCTGTAAAATTTGCAGTTGAATTCCAAAAGGGGCATTCTGTTCTTTTAACCATTGAAATACTTTCGTTTCATCTTTCATTGATTATTCCTCCCTTTATTAAAATCTGCTACAAATATACGATACATGATGAAAAGCTTTTCATGTCAACAACAAAAAAGGATGCAAATTTGCATCCTTTAATGTACGATATTTTTCTTCTGTTTCGCTTCTTTCTTTACTTCTTCCCCTTGGCATTCACTACGAAATGCACAACTTATACACTCAGAACGAAAATGACGCTCTGTATAATGCTCAGGTTGCTGTAACATTTCTTTCATTCTAGATAAATGAGCCATTCCAGTTATAATATCTTCCTGTTTCGGAGTGTAGTCATACTTAGTTCCTTCTATTAAATTAATAACTTCAATTTTCCCTGGAAGAATGCCGAAAGCTTTATAACTAAATACTGTCATTAGCTTTTGACAAAGAGCAAGCATTTCCTCATCCGCATCGACAACATACTTTTTAATTACAAACGACTCAGTACTCCACTCACCAACTTCTAATGTCAATGACATGTGGACACCTAACTCTTCCATATATGTTTGAAATTTTTCATATAAAAATAACGGTGGTGTCTGACTATCATCTCTTTCAACAAACTGTAATAAGTGATCCGTTAGCTTCGCTAACACAATGTAATACTCCATCTTCGAAGCAAACATATTAACTCTTACTTTTTTCCAATACTTTTCTATTAATATTAAAAGTACAATTTTCGTTTGTTGGCCTGCCGGTAATGTGTAATATTCGTTAATAATTCGATTCACAATCATTTGTGCGATTTGTTGCCATTCAAACGAAGAAGGTTCTCTTCTTTTGATATGACGAAAATAAAATTTATGTGGACAACGCATAAAATCATACAAATGATAATCTGTCATCGTTTTAATTGCGATTTTCTCATGCACTTGCTCTTCATCTCCCTTCTGCCATTAAGAAAGGTGTTTTACAAATTCAGCTCCAAACTGTAAACATTTTTCTACATCTTCATCTTCTGGCGTTAATTCTACTTTTAATCCTTCTGACACAACTTCTGCCCCGCGTTCTTTTAGCTTTTCTATTAAAATGTCAACTGCCACGCCATATTTTGGATAAGCTGAATCACATGATCCGAATACTGCCGCTTTTTTCCCAGTTAAATCAATAGAATCCATTGCGTCATAAAAATCTAAGAAATCATCCGGAAGGTCACCATCTCCCCAAGTGTATGCACCTAAAATAATTCCATCATACTGTTCTAATATAGAAGCTTCTGGTGAATCCATAATATCAATCACTTCAATTTCATTTTCAGTTTCACGAATCACGCCGGCAATATGATCAGCCATTTCCTCTGTATTTCCACTCATACTTGCAAAAATCATTACTAACTTACTCAACTGAACCTCTCCCCTTACTTTGTATCTCTTTTTCTGTTTGAATGCTCTTCTTCTCATCTACATATTCCGAACGAATTACATTTCGTTGCCATTCCATATGCTGATCAACTTCTTTATTTTTATCTTTTAATCCCCTCCGTAGAAGGTGAAATTTTTTTCTCATTAACATGTCGCATCCATCCTATTGATAATAATTATCAATTTCAACTATTTTTAGATTAATTGATATTGATTATCACTGTCAACAACTTTTTTTAAAAAATGATTAAAATGTACAAGCTTGTCCGTTAGCTATTCATATACTATAAATGAGCATAGTTCTTTCTCAGCCCTCTCTGACGGAAAGAAATAAAAGCAACTGCGATAGAGCGCAGTTGCCTTTTTTTATCCCACTTTAATGGGCAGTAAAACCCCCACTGATTAAAGTTGCACTTTATACTTTTCTATGATTTCAATAATCTCATTGTTGTTTCTAAAAATAATTCCACTCCATAAATGAGAGCTGATTCATCTACATCAAATTTTGGATGATGATGCGGGTAGCAAGTATCTATCTTTTTATTACCAGTCCCTAATTTAATAAAACAACCAGGTGCTTTTCTTAAATATGCCGAAAAATCTTCTCCTCCCATAGAAGGTTCAAGCTTCACAACACGCTCATTTCCAAACAAATGTAGTGCACTTTCTTCTACTACTTTCGTAATATATTCATCATTAATAACCGGATCATATCCATATCGATACGAATATGTATACGACCCTCCATGTGCTTCTGTAATTCCTTTCACGATTTTCTCAATTTTCTCTTCTGCTTCCAACCTTAATGCTTGATTAAATGAACGAACAGTGCCCATTAAAGTTGCTGCACTAGGAATAATATTATCAGCCATTCCCCCATGAAACTGCGTAACTGAAACGACTCTTTGCATGAAAGCACTTGTATTTCTTGATACAATATGTTGTAGATTTGTAATAATCTGCGCTCCGATAGCAATAGGATCTATCGTTTCCTCCGGCCTCGCCGCATGTCCCCCTTTCCCTTGAATTTCAACTGTAAATACGTCTGGTGCCGCCATCATCGGCCCATACGCAATTCCTATCTTTCCGCTCTCAAGTCCTGACATAACATGTAAACCTATTACATAATCAACACCGTCCATTACACCTGCCTCAACCATTTCTTGTCCCCCGCCGGGATATACCTCTTCTGCGTGCTGAAAAAATAGACGAATCTCCCCTGCAAAATCTTCCTTTATATTTGATAGTACTTCTGCTGTCCCCAACAAAATAGCTGCGTGAGCATCATGTCCACATGCATGCATCATTCCTTTATTCACAGACGTATAAGATTTACTCGTCTCCTCTTGAATTGGGAGAGCATCTATATCAGCTCGAATCGCAACTACTTTCCCTTGTTCCGTTCCTCTTTTAATTGCTAGTACACTATACTTCGTCGGTCTCGTTACTTCAAAAGAAGAAAATGTGCATAATGTATCATATATAAATTGTGAAGTTTCTTTCTCATGAAACGATAATTCCGGATACTTATGAAAATGTCTTCTCCATTTCACGATATTTTCTTCCGCAATTAAACTCTTCCACACTCTATTCATGATAATTTCCTCCTTTTCAAAAGAGATAGAAATTGTAAACTTTACTCTGTCTCGAGTGATTAATAAAAACAAATACTCTATTTTTTCGCATTCTTATAGTCCACTTTTATGTATTCACACAATCCACTTCCTATTTACATATCAAATCCATTACAAATTGATGCTGAATGTAATATAATTGCTAAGTTAGGGATTTTCTTTTTTAGTATTTAGTGCTAATATCAGAAAAGAGCCTTTTGACTTATTTTTACCTAAAATGTGGAATTTTGTTTTTTTCACAATAATGTAGGACATGATACCTACAAAGAGCTATTATTTCATTAAGAGAGGGAAAGACATGGAAAGATTAAAAGAGATATGGTCTCGACCACTCACACAATGGGTTGCAAAGACGGTTTATTACCTTGCAATTTTATTTGCATTACTTTGGTTGTATGGATTCCATGATACAAACACAAGTACATTTATTTACAATGAATTCTAGGGTGGGAACGTTATGAAGTTATTAGAACAAATTGAAAAGTGGGCTATTGAAACGCCTGATCAAACTGCTTTTGTTTGGCGAGATGCGAAAATTACGTACAAACAATTAAAGGAAGATTCTGATGCGTTAGCACATTGGATTTCTTCTGAGTATCCAGATGATCGTTCACCAATTATGGTGTATGGCCATATGCAACCTGAAATGATTATTAACTTTTTAGGATGTGTAAAAGCTGGACATGCTTATATTCCTGTAGATTTATCTATCCCAGCTGATCGTGTACAACGTATCGCTGAAAATTCTGGTGCGAAACTACTTTTATCAGGAACTGAAGTAACTGTAACTGATTTACCAGTTCGCATTGTAAGTGAGGACAACTTAAAAGATATTTTCTTTACTCATAAAGGGAAAACTCCAAATCCTGAACATGCGGTAAAAGGTGATGAAAACTTCTACATTATTTACACATCAGGAAGCACAGGTAATCCGAAAGGGGTTCAGATTACTTATAACTGCCTTGTAAGTTTTACAAAATGGGCTGTAGAAGATTTCAACTTACAGACGGGGCAAGTATTCTTAAACCAAGCACCTTTCTCATTTGATTTATCTGTCATGGATATTTACCCATCATTAGTAACAGGTGGTACACTTTGGGCAATTGATAAAGATATGATTGCACGTCCAAAAGACTTGTTTGCTTCTTTAGAGCAATCGGATATACAAGTATGGACTTCCACACCATCTTTCGCAGAAATGTGTTTAATGGAAGCATCTTTCTCTGAGAGTATGCTACCAAACATGAAAACATTCTTATTCTGCGGTGAAGTGTTACCAAATGAAGTAGCTAGAAAATTAATTGAGCGTTTCCCGAAAGCAACAATTATGAATACGTACGGTCCAACTGAAGCTACTGTCGCTGTAACAGGTATTCACGTTACAGAAGAAGTGCTTGATCAATACAAATCACTTCCAGTTGGCTACTGTAAATCAGACTGCCGCCTTCTTATTATGAAAGAAGATGGTACGATTGCGCCTGATGGTGAAAAAGGTGAAATCGTAATTGTTGGTCCAAGCGTAAGCGTTGGATATTTAGGAAGCCCTGAATTAACAGAAAAAGCATTTACTATGATTGACGGTGAGCGCGCCTATAAAACAGGCGATGCTGGCTATGTTGAAAATGGTCTTCTATTCTATAATGGTCGTCTTGATTTCCAAATTAAGCTGCATGGTTATCGAATGGAATTAGAAGAAATTGAGCATCACCTTCGTGCGTGTTCTTACGTAGAAGGAGCAGTTATCGTTCCAATTAAAAAAGGTGAGAAATACGATTATTTATTAGCGGTTGTTGTTCCTGGAGAACATTCATTTGAAAAAGAATTCAAATTAACATCTGCAATCAAAAAAGAACTCAATGAGCGATTACCAAACTACATGATTCCACGTAAATTCATGTATCAATCTTCTATTCCAATGACACCAAATGGAAAGGTAGATCGCAAAAAATTATTGAGTGAGGTTACAGCATGACCGCATATGGATCATTTTATTTTTTCGCTATAGTGGGCATTTTATTAATACCTACTATCATAGCTGGACTAAAAGGTAAAATGTTGCGTAAATATAATGCCGTTTTAACATTAGTCATGATTGCTATTATCTTCTCGGATAAACCGAAGCAAGCGATTATGTTAGCTGCATTTATTATTTGGCAATATGCCCTTATTAAAGGCTATTTACTTTTAAGAAAACAAAACAATAGTACATTCATGTTTTGTATAGCTGTTATTTTATCGATTTTGCCACTTATTTTGGCAAAAATCGCACCATTTGTACCTGAATTGCATTTTATTGTTTTCGCAGGTATGTCTTACGTAACATTTAGAGCTGTACAAATGGTCTTTGAAGTTCGTGATAATTTAATTAAAGAACTTTCCTTCTTTAATTTCTGGGAGTTTGTTTTATTCTTCCCTGCGATTTCAAGTGGACCTATTGATCGTTACCGTAGATTCCAAAAAGATATTCAAAAGCCGCCTAGCGCTGAAGAATATCAAAAGTTACTATATACAGGACTTAACCGTATTTTCCAAGGTTTTCTGTACAAATTTATAATCGCGCACTTAATAACAACATATCTTGTAAAGGCCGTATTCGCCAATCAAGATACACTTTTATCTAACGTGATTTTTATGTACGCTACTAGCATGCAATTATTCTTTGACTTTGCAGGTTATAGTGCGTTCGTAATTGGTATCAGTTATATGATGGGAATTAAAACTCCTGAAAACTTTAATAAACCGTTCCTTAGTCGTAATATAAAAGACTTCTGGAACCGTTGGCACATGAGTTTATCATTCTGGTTCCGTGATTTTATCTACATGCGTTTCGTCTTTTTTGCAACGAAGAAAAAGTTAATTAAGAACCGATACACTATTTCGTATATCGGTGCATTTTTAAACTTCTTCATTATGGGAATTTGGCACATCCAAGGAAGCGCTGTTGCGCAGTATGTTATTTATGGTCTATATCATGCCGCACTGTTTATTCTATTCGATATTTTCGAACGAAAAAACAAAAAGCATAAGTTTTGGCCAAACAACAAATTTACACACGTCCTTGCGATCGTAATTACGTTCCACGTTGTATGTTTCGGTTTCCTAATTTTCTCTGGACACCTTAACAGATACTTTTAATGCACCCTTCTTATACCATTAAGAAGTTGCACATATATTATATTTCGGATATAAAGGAGATTTTAAAAATGGCAGAATTTAAAGAGCAAGTATTAGATATTTTAGAAGAAGTATGTGAAAACGATATTGTAAAAGAAAACTTAGATGTTCAATTATTTGAAGAAGGTATTCTTGATTCTTTCGCTGTAGTATCTTTATTAGTTGAATTCCAAGAGCGTTTAGATATTGAAGTTTCTATTTCTGATTTTGATCGTGACGAGTGGGCTACTCCAAACATGGTTATTAAGAAGTTGGAAGAAATCCGATGAACAAAGCAAAATTTGGTCCGATGCTTTTAGCATTGGCCCTTTTTGCTGTATTCCTACTTATTCCGACGCGCTTTCTACTCCCGCTTTTAAGTGACGAAAAAGTAGAACAAGCTGCAACTTCTTTAAAAGAAGAAAAGATTCAAAGTATGATTTTACAGCAAAAGATGTTAGCAGACTCGAAATACCTTCCGATGTATGGTTCATCGGAATTCGCACGTATGGATGCTTACCATCCATCAAATTATTTCAAAGTAAAGCCTGAAGGATTCACACCATTCCTACTTGGACGTGGCGGAACACAAGACCTTGTACATGTATTAAACTTTGCATCTACGATGGATCAATTGAAGGATAAGAAAATGGTATTCGTTCTTTCTCCGCAATGGTTTGTGCCACAAGGTATTGATGAAACACACTTTGCACCTAACTTTTCAAAGCAACAAGGTTACCACTTCATTTTCAACGATGATGTAAAACCTGAAATGAAAAAGCAAATTGCAAAGCGTTTATTAAACTTTGAGATCGTTAAGAAAGAAACTTTATTAAAAATTTCGCTTGAAGGTATCGTTTACGATGATACAAAGCATAAAGTAAAAGCACTTGCTGCTAAACCTTTCGCTTATATTTATCGTAACATTTTAGATCGTAAAGATTTATTTACAGCTATGTTTAATATTAAACCGCATAAAGAAAAACTTGACCCTTCATTAAAACAAATGAGCTGGGAAGAGGCTCGTAAACATGCAGATCAAACAGGTGCAGCAGAATCTGGATCTAACAATTACGGTATTGAAGATGGTTACTTCAACAGCAAAATCAAGAAAAAATTAAAGCAACGTGAAGGCTACTTAAAAAATGATGCTTATGATCAATCACCAGAATATGAAGATTTACAAATTGCACTTGATTTATTAAAACAATCTGGTGCAAAACCACTCTTCATTTCTGTTCCTGTAAAAGGTCCTTGGTACGATTACGCTGGCTTCCCGAAAGAACGCCGAGAATTGTACTATAAGAAAGTTCATGAGCAAATTGAGAAAGCTGGCTATCCAATTGCTGACTTCTCAAATCATGAGTATGATAAATACTTCTTAAAAGATCACATGCACTTAGGTTGGAAAGGCTGGGTTTATATCGATGAAGCCATCCAACAATTTTATAAAGCAAACTAATGAAAAGACCGCTTGAATTATTCAAGTGGTCTTTTTCTATATACATTTTGCAATTGTTCAATTGTGTTATCTGCTTCTTTCATCACTCTCTCCACTACATGCTGAGCTGATTCTATTCGTGCTAATGATGACGCTTGTCCTGCCCAAAGTGACATATATTCTCCATTATTTTGCTTTGCTGCTTGTTGGCGTATTTTAGAGGTTAATACATTTTGCACCGGATACATCGGAAGGTCTTCTTCTTTCCCTTCATGCTTCTCTATAAATTCATTACGAATACCTCGTGCATATTTCCCGGAAAACGCACGAGTCACAGTTGTACTCGTATCTGTACTACGTAAAACCGCTTTTTTATACACGTCATGCGTAATACTCTCTTCACTCGTTAAAAAGGCTGATCCCATTTGAACAGCTTCTGCTCCCAGTGTAAATGCAGCAACAAGCCCTTGCCCGTTCATTACACCACCTGCTGCAACAATCGGGATATGCGGAACTGCTGCTACTAGCTGCGGAATTAATGCAAACGTACCAATCATAGCGTCCTGTTCTTTCCCGATAAACGTTCCTCTATGCCCTCCTGCCTCGCTACCTTGACCGACAATAATGTCTACTCCTAATTCAGCAAGCACTTTCGCCTCTGCCACATGAGTAGCTGTGCCGATGACTTTTATTCCACTTCTTTTCAAATCATTTATCTCTTCTTTTTCTAACGTTTGAAACGCAAAGCTAACGACTGGTACTTTTTCTTCTACTAACACTTGTAATTGTTCTTTATAACTTTTTGGAAGCTTTACATGCTCTTCTTCCTCTATACCGAATTCTCTATTCACTCCGCTAAGTAATCTCTTTGCCAAGTTTATCTTCTCTTCTTCTATCTGTATCTCTTTTGTTAAAAGTAAATTAACACCGAAGGGCTTATCTGTTAGCTCCCTTATTGTATAAATTGCTTCACGAATTTGTTCTGGGCTCATATAGCCTGCTCCAAGCGTTCCTAATCCTCCGCTATTACTCACAGCTGCAACGAGTTCTGGCGTCGTAATCGCACCCGCCATACCGGCTTGAATGATGGGATACTTAATTTGTAATGTATCTATGACTCGACTTGTAAACATTGTTTCTCCTCCTATTCTCTTTATATCTTCTTTATTTGACAAACTTTTCCCTTCTTTTACAAGGATTGAACTTCCTATGAAGCGAATATATTGAAAGTGAAGGAGGCTGAAAACAATGATATATCCAAATGCATTACAACAAGGTGATACAGTAATGATTATTGCACCGTCCGGGCCACCAACAATTGAAAATGTATTAAAAGGTGTAAAGGTATTACAAGAAATGGGTTTATCTGTAGTAATCGGGAAGAGTGTTTATGAGAAATATGGATATTTAGCTGGAAGGGATCAAGTCCGGCTTGATGATATACATGAAGCATTTTCAAACCATGAGGTAAAGGCCGTTTTCTGTACACGGGGTGGTTACGGTAGCGCTCGTCTCCTCCCTCACATTCAATATGAAATCATTCGGCAAAATCCAAAAATCTTTTGGGGATATAGCGATATTACAGCTTTACATACTGCCTTTTCACGTTATGCAAAGCTTATTACTTTTCATGGCCCAATGGTTGAAGAATTAGGGAAAGGGGTAGATTCTCTTTCTTTATCTTCTTTCAACCAACTATTTCATCCGTATTCAACCATCTTATCTGCTTCAGAATGTATCGTACCTAGCTCTTCCCGTACAGTTACAGGTCAGTTAGTTGGAGGCAATTTAGCGGTGTTAACGAGTATCATTGGCTCCTCCTACGAGATAAATACAGCCAATAAACTTTTATTGCTTGAAGACATTGGGGAAGAACCGTATCGCGTTGATCGTATGTTAAATCAGCTACTTTTATCTGGAAAGTTTCATGAATGTAGTGGTGTTATTTTTACAAGTTGTCATGACTGCACTCCTTCTAAACCATCTCAATCATTGCAAACAATACTATATGAATATTTCACTTCATATGCTATACCTGTCCTATTCGGTTTACCGATTGGACATATAAGCCCAAACATCGGAATCCCTCTTGGAGCTACAGCGACAATAAATACAAATAATAAAACACTCTCTATTTCTTCTGGCATAGCCACTCCGTGTTCAAATTAAAAAGGAAAAGCAATTCAGCTTTTCCTTTTATCCCGCTTTAATGGGCAGTAAGACCCCCACATCAAAATTCAGCGAAAGTAAAGAAGTTAGGTGGGGGTCGGGCTGCCCATTAAAGCCCGATTGGTTCAACTAATAATCAGTGGGGGATGAAGAAAACCCCCACTGATTAAAGCTTCACTTTATTTATAATAGTTAAAAATTCGTCCAGATGCGATATCTGCAATTTCTTCTGGAATAAATGTTTTACTTATATCAGTACCGACATTTAATACTGCTGTAGCATCTTTCTCAATGCTACCAAATAATTCTTTCCCACGTATCGTAATAAGGGGTGTTCCTTCTGGCAACACATCTTTTACAAATTCCATTTGTGTAAAGAACGGAACGATCCATCTACCCTCTCCTTGGAAATGACGCAAACGAAGTATCCCTTCTGTTGCACCTTCCTCTGCTTCTAATGAGCCAGCAACATAAAACTCAGTAGATAAGAGCAATTCATAAAATTCCTTTTGCTTTTGTTTGTCATCCCCTGCTACAACAAGTACTTCTTCTATTCTCTTTACCGGAATTTGCTCCATACGATGCCACCCCTATTTTTAAAATGATTGTACTTAGATTATACGAAATATTCTTATTTTTTTCTACATAATTCGCAATTATTTTCTTAAAATAATTTCAATACTTCTTTTGTCGTCATAATTGTAGCAAACTCTTCATGTAAATTTACAAGTGTCATATTATGAATATCTTCTGCACTATACTCTTTACCATCTAGACCATTACGGTTAAAAGTAGCCGTCGCATCACTCACTAAATATGTTTTAAATCCTAAATTCCCTGCCATTCGTGTCGTAGTCTCCACACAATGATTTGTCGTTAATCCTACAATCACTACTGCATTACATTTGTTCTCTCTTAATTGCTCTTCTAAATTTGTCCCAATGAATGCGCTATTAACAGATTTTTGAATAACCACTTCACCTGGTAGTGGTTGCAACTCTTCTTTAAAGTTGACTGTTTCCGCTCCCTCATAAAACATCGACTGATCATTTTCTTTATTTACATGTTGAATATGAAAAACTGGTCGTTTCCTTTTTCTCCATTCTGCTAACAAAATTCTCATATTTTCTTCAGCAAAAAGATTATTTCTCTCACCCCAGTATGGTAATTGAAACGCCTTTTGTACATCAATTATAATAAGTGCTATTTGATTATTCATCATTTTCTCCTTCTTTCGGCTGTAATTGAAATAGAAAACCAAATTGTTGTGACGCAGTAATAAAACAAATATACGCACAAAGCTCTACAATTTCTTTTTCCGTCCAGTATTGTTTCAATACATGAAACATATTATCATCTATCGCCTTTTTGTCATGAATAAATGTATGCGCAAAAGTAACTGCTACACCAATTTCTTCTACCTTTTGCATATCATCAGGCCTTCCCTTCGCCATACAGTACGGGCATTCATTCCCATACGCTAATGTTCTTCTCACTTGCTCCTTTAACTCTGCTGAAAGAGTTCCTTTATTGTATAATGTATTTTCTAATGTACTCCACGAATGTAATATTTCCGGATTATGACCTAATAACCTTTGAAACTTTGTATCTCCTACATTTGATAATGAAATTCTCTCCATTATTTTTCCTCCTATTCCTTTCAGTTTTATTGTAAAATAAATAAAGTTCTCTTTACATTTCATATGAATCTTAATTTATATTTTTCCTTTACAAAAATTATCATTTTACTGGAGGTATATTTACACATGCAACTAGATCGTGTTGATCGAAAAATTTTAAATGAATTATATAATGATAGTCGCCTTTCCATGCGTGAATTGGCGAAACGAGTAAACTTATCTGCTCCGTCTACTGCAGAACGTGTTCGTAAGCTCGAAAGTGAAGGCGTTATCCAAAAATACACAATCGATATCGATTATAAAAAAGCAGGACTTGTTTTAGACTGTATTTTAGAAATCACTTTAAAAAACGGGGATACAACGCGTATGCAACAGTTTATTCAGTCTTATCCGTCCGCAAGTTTTTGTTACCGCGTAACAGGAAGCTTATGCTACATTGTAAAAATTTCTGTTCCTTCACTCGTTGAACTTGAAGAATTTATTAATGATGTTTCTTCATATGCAACGACTGTTTCTCATATCGTATTATCAGAAATATCTCTTACTCCTGATATTGAACATATCTTTCCAGAAGATTAATTAATTTTTATTCATAAAATATATAAAAACCCCTTACAATAAGAATAAAAATAATATATTATGTATTAAAATACATATAGTTCGAGAAAGGGGTTTTACATTGAAAATCTGGTTTTATGAAAAAACGGCACAATTAGATGACTTGCTTGGCATTTGGGACAATGTTCCGACTATCCCTCGAATTGGTGAAAAAGTTGAGATTTTAAAAGCAGTCCGCACTGTTACAGATATTAAATATGTAAAGAACGGCAATAATTTTCGTGTGGAAATTATTACAAAGTAAAAAGTAGCTCACAAGGAGCTACTTTTTACTTATCTATCATGCGCTTTCTTTATAACGATTTTATCGTCTTCTACAGATACTGTTACATAATCATTTTCTTCTAACCCGAGCTTATTTACAGCCTCATCTGGTAGCTCTACAGCCATCAATCTATCTGTTACAATCACTTGACTATACACTTCATTTTCTTGTGATGCACTCACTACTTTTTCCTCATTTATGAAGCGCACTGGTGGCACACCCACTTCTTTTACCGTACGCCATTGTTTCCAAACGTAAGGAATTAACCAAAGTAATCCAACAACTGTAAGACCGATACCGATCCATAAATTACTTTGCGCTTGTAATTCAGGAATTGAAATTGCGCTACTCTCTTCTCCGCCAACAAATTGCATACTTGTTGCAATTAAATTATTTAGAGCGTGTACAGCGATATTCGTCCATATATTTTGTGTCTTTATGTATAAAAGACACATAACAACACCAAACATGAACGCACCAATAACATCAAAATGTCCTAAGCCAAAAATAATGGAAGATATAATGACAGCTTTTTTAATCCCCCATTTATAAGCCATTCGCTGTAAAAAGAAGCCCCTAAAAATAACCTCTTCCATAATTGGTGCTAATACACATGCTGAAACGAAAGTAAATATCGTCATATATATGTTACTCGTATTAATAACATTTCCGTCTTCTAACATAGTAACTAAGAAATTCGGTAACGTATGTGCTAATATGTAAAATTGAATATGAGATATACCGACTGAAAAAATCATTCCCATTATCGTTGCTAATACAATTAATCCCCACGGTAAACTTCCTGGCTTATCAAAAAAACTATTAAATACAACATTATTTTTATTGGTTTTTACGTATAACCAAAATAACGGAAATACAAAAAACAAAGTTATTTGTGAAATAACCTCCGTTGTATTCTCAGAAACATTTGATAGACCTAATGGGATCATCGTAAGGAACAGCCCTATGATCATCCATCCAAAAAAGCTACGTAGCCTTATACGTGAAAATGCATAGTGCATATAGAACACCTCCAAAGTTAGTAAAAGTAAATGGGCGGATAACTACATTATAATATGAATATAGTTGAACTCTTCCTATTTTTCTCAATTACTTTCAAACAACATATCTATTAAAATACTATATTACTGCTCTTCAAGTTGCACTACCTGAGCAAGTTATGTAATAAAAATCCCCGTTTTTACAAGCGGGGATTTCTTTTATTATAATACGTCACGTTTTTGGAATAATGCACTTGATGCTACAAGCAATACAACAAAGTATGCAGCTACAAGTAATAATGAAGTTGTAAACGTAAATTCTGTGAATGTAGGTTCTACTCCGCCACTAATTAATTTATTGCCATCGTAAGCTCTTAAATCCAAATGGAAGAATACTATAAACTTCGCTACGCCTTTTGCAAACATCATTAATACCATATTAATTGCTCCTTGTAAGAAGAACAGGAACATCGTAATAATTAATGGTAATACAGATTTTCTAAATACGTTTGCTAAGAAAAATGCAAGCGTCGCAAAGAAGAGCGGTGAAAGTACTTGATATAAGGTAGATTTCATTACGATTCCTAACGTTAATTCTGTTTTACTACCATCCATTACAATTAATCCAATAATCATAGCAATTAACGTACTAGCAAATATGATAAATACTATAGTAAGTAACACTGTAATATATTTAGAGAATAAAACTGTCATTCGTTTTCTTGGACGGATTAATAACTGCTTAATTGTACCTTTTTGGAACTCATCCGTAATCATACGCGAAGCAATCGTAATGCCAAAAATTGTTGCAAACAAAGTAATTAAACCAATCTCTGAACTTGCAAAATCTAAATAGGATCCTTTAAATTCACTTCCATCTCCCCATTTCAGCATCGCTAAAACTCCCAAAATCTCCAATACTGCAATAACACCAATTAAAATATACATTCCTTTTTTCGCATGCAGCTTTAAAAATTCATTTTGAATTAATTTAAACATTACGCTTTCACTCCCCCTGTAATCGCTAAGAACTCATCCTCTAACGTTTTATTTTGAACAGTAACTCCGTATACAAGCACATCGTCATTCACAAGTTTCTTTACAAGTTGCGGAATTTCTTCTTTCGTTACAGATACTACAATGACATTTCCTTGCGCCTTACCTTTAATGATTTCATTTGCTTTCTGTACTTGATCTACTTCAAACGCTACAACTACTGTCTCATCATGTTTTGCTTGTTCATGTAAGTTGTACTCTTGTACAAACTCACCTTGCTTAATAATAACGACGCGATCACACATGAGTTCAATTTCACTTAATAAGTGACTTGATACGATTACAGCAATATTCTCTTCTTTCGCTAAACGTTGTAAATAATCACGAATTTGACGAATACCAGCTGGATCTAATCCATTTGTCGGTTCATCTAAAATTAAAATTTTCGGCTGATGAAGTAATGCCTGTGCAATTCCTAAACGTTGTTTCATACCAAGTGAATATGTTTTCACCTTTTTATGAATCGCATGCTCTAATTCAACCAGTTTTACAATTTCAGCAATGCGCTCTTTACTAATTTGTGTAATTGCCATGTTCGCAAAATGCTTTAAGTTTTGCATTCCTGTCATATAATCATATAGTTCAGGATTTTCTACAATCGCTCCAATTTTCTCTAGCGCCTTTTCACGCTCCGTGCGAATACTATGACCACAAATTGTAATATCGCCCTCTGTCATTGAAATAAGACCTGTCATCATACGGATCGTCGTTGTCTTACCGCTACCGTTTGGTCCAAGGAACCCGTATACTTCCCCTTCACGAACTTCAAATGATAAACCACGAATAATTTCCGTTCCACCAATTTTTTTTCGAACCTTCTCTAATTTTACTACTACGTTTCCCAATGCTGATTCCTCCTTTAGACTTCTAGTTTTTTATCGATTATGCGACCTGTTATATAAACAAGTAGAATAAATATTCCTATAGAAAAACTAAGGCTATATAAATTCATAAGTTTTTCCGGATAGAGAAACACATCCGCTCCTGATGTTTCATCTATATATACTAATTTTTTTATTAGAGGTGCAGCAGGTGCAAGACCGCCCAACATTCCATATATAGTACCTAATAATTTTGTTACTAGTAAAAATAAGAAAAATACCATTGGATATTTTAACTTCTTCTTTTTCAAAGAAAACACTTTAACGCTTGCTACTGAAAAAAGTAATACTAGCAATATGCTAGATAAATTAAATACATATAACATAGTACTAAAGAGGTGCTTTAGTGGATTGAATACACTTTGAGTAAATAATACTTCATAGAGCTCTGTACCTTTTATTATTTTCATAGAAATACCATATAAAAAAATAGAACCCATTAATTCAAAAATAAGTAAATAAATTACAACGTATAACAATATTGCTAAAACAATCTTTTTACCCGATATCGATGTTAACCGAAATAATGTGCTTTCAGTCATTTTTCCAAATGCAGACACCGCCTGAATAACTATCATTGCTAAAAAAGTTATATATACTAGAATAACGAAACTAACTATAATTGTTTGTCTTACTTCTCCTGATTCTTGCTTAATATAATTCCCCAAACTTACGAAAGCTACAGCGATAACGAATATAAATGATAGCAACGAAATAATAATTTGCTTTTTATTTATATTGTACATGTATATTAAGCTCGGCTTCATCTACTAAACACCTCCTTAAACACATCTGTGACCGCTTTCCCTCTTTGAAAACGTAATTCTTCTACATTTTCATACAATACAATTTCCCCATCTTTTAAAAAGATTACTTCATCAAAAATATTTTCAACTTCATTTATTAAATGAGTCGAGATTAGGATTGTACAATCTTCTCTATAAAATTGTAGAATAAGTTCCAGTACGTGTTCCCTAGAAATGAGATCAATCCCGCCCAACGGTTCATCTAGTACGTATAACTTCGCTTTCCTCGAAAATGTTAAAATGATTTGTAGCTTTTCAACCATCCCTTTTGATAAAGCTGTAATTTTTTCTTCTAACGGTATTTTAAACTCCGCAACCGTATCTACCGCTTTTTGAATGTCGAAGTCTTTATAAAAATCGCGGTAGAAAAATATAGAATCTTTTACTGTCATCCAATCATCAAATACTGGTTTATCAGACATAAAAGAAACGATTTCTTTCGTTTCTAACCCTACCTTTTTACTAGCGATTGTAATACTACCTTCAGAAGGGTGCTGCAGACCAGCAATCATTTTCAATAACGTCGTTTTCCCGCTCCCGTTATCTCCAACAAGTCCAACAATTTTTCCTTCGGTAATCTCTATGTTTAATTCACGAATCACTGCTTTTAATCCGTATCTCTTCCATAAGTTTTCTATTTTTAATAGCTCTGTCATTCGCTCTCCCCCCTTTTCTCATGTAATGAAGAACGAAGAATTGTAAGAATTTCTTCTTCTGAAAAACCTAAATTGTCCATTCCATCTATAAAAGAGTGAAGTAATTCTTTCGCCATCTCTTTCCGCAGCTCCATAATTTTCTCCCCTTCATTCGTTACATATCGTCCCATTCCCCTACGTGTTACAACAACCCCATCTCGTTCTAGCTCTTGAAATGTACGCTGGATCGTATTTGGATTTACTTGTAATTCACTCGCTAATTCACGTACAGAGGGAATTTTATCACCAGGCAACAAATGTCCTGTTACGATTTCTTTTTTTATGTATTCCATTACCTGAATGTAAATTGGTGTATTTGGAGAAAATTCTATTTTCATTTCTTCCCTCCTTTTGTATTGGTGTACTAGTTAAATAATACACCGATACAAAAGGATTGTAAATACCCATTTAATTACAAAAAAGTTCTATCCATTAGCCAGATAGAACTTTCCAAACAGAAATCGTTATACAAAAATAATAATGTTATGTAAACAAATCCATAAAGAAAAGCTGCCTTATCAATGAATAAGACAGCTTTTCTTTATGATCATATATTAAAAATTAAACACGAAGTCATCATCAGATAACTTTTCAACGTTCGTTGCTTTTACGTAACCATTTCCTTTTACAGAGAAGAAATCATGGTTTTTCGTATCTGTACGTAAACCATTTAAAACGATTGGGTTAATTTCTTCTTCTTCAAACTTCGGCTCAAGTCCTAAGTTCATAAGTCCTTTATTCGCATTGTAACGAACGAAACGATTTACATCCTCTACAAGACCAATAGAAGTGTAAATTTCTTCTGTGTATGCCATTTCAATTTCATATAGTTCCATTAATAACTCTTGCGTTTCTTTTTGCACTTCTTGTTGATCTTCTGCAGAAAGTTCCGCGAAGATTTGTTGTGCTAAAATACCGACGAATACGCCGTGAATTGACTCATCACGAATTATTAAGTTAATAATCTCACCACTTGCCGTCAGTTTACCTTGACCAGCTAAGTAAAGCGGATAAAAGAATCCACTATAGAATAAGTAACTTTCTAAGAACACACTTGCTACCATTGCCATGTATAACTCTTTTTTCGTCACTTCAGGTTTTAATAAACGACGATAGTAACTCGTAATAATACCAGCCTTTTTCTCAAGTAACGGATGAGTATCTACCCAGTCAAAAATCTCATCGATTTCTTCTTCAGTAGCTAACGTCGTGAAAATATGACTGTAACTCTTCGCATGTACTTCTTCCATTGCACCCATGAAAGCTAATACACTTTTCGCTTGTAAATTTTCAAGGTGAACAAGTACAAGTGGCATCCCTTCGCCGCCTTGTTTCGTATCTAAAAGTGTTAAACCACCTAATACACGCTTATAAGCAACCTGCTCTTCTTTTGATAATTGCGCCCAAGTATTTTTGTCAGAAGACACTGCGATTTCTTCTTCTGTCCAAAACTGAGCGATGTTTTGCTTCCAAAACATTAAACTAAAATCATCTTCTTTTTTGTTCCAGTTTACCGCACGCATTCAATCGCCCCTTCTCTAAATATGATAACTAAGCATGAGCAGGGTTCAGAAAACCCTGCTCATCATGTCTCACTTTTTATATTAAACGGTACAAGCCACACACTCTTCCACGCTTAATTTACGCGTTCTCGTATAATACAGACTCTTTAAGCCTTTTTTATGTGCATAGATGTAGTAACGTGCTAATTCACGTGTTGAAATATCACTATTAACGTAAAGAATTGTACTAATCCCTTGGTCAATATGTTCTTGAATTTCTGCGATTAAATCAATTAATTTAAACTGATTCATATCGTAAGAAGATTTATAGTACCAGAACGTATCTTTTGATAAATACGGCATTGGATAATATGTTGTCGCATTCGCATACGTTCTTGATTCGATTTGACTTACGATCGGCATTACGCTTGAAGTTGCATTTTGAACGTAACTGATTGATTGTGTTGGAGCGATAGCAAGACGATATGAGTTATATAAACCATTCTTCTGTACTTGCTCTTTTAAACTTGTCCAATCTTCTTTTGTTGGAATATGAATTCCTTCAAATAATTGCTGAACTTTTTCAGTTACTGGACTGTAATCTGTCGTTTCATACTTTTCAAAGTATGTGCCGCTCGCATAATCAGATTTATCGAAGTCTTTAAATGTCTCGCCTTTTTCTTTAGCGATTTCCATACTTTTCTCAATAGAGTAGTAATTTAACATCATAAAGAATGTACGAGCGAATTCTTTCGCTTCTGCACTTTCATAAGCGATTTTATTTTTTGCTAAATATCCGTGTAAGTTCATTGCGCCAAGTCCAACGGAATGAAGCTCATCATTAGCTTTTTTCACAGTTGGTGCATTCGGAATAATCGTCATATCAGAAACAGCTGTTAAAGCTTCCATTCCCGCATGAACCGCTTCACGAATTTCTTTGTTTTCCATTACATTTACGATATTTAACGATCCTAAGTTACAGTTAATATCACGACGAATAATGTCATCTGTACCGTAATCATTTATTTCAGAAGTTTCTTGAAGCTGGAAGATTTCTGTCTCGAATGTTCAACCGAGTTCGCTACTCCTCAGTCCGTTGCTCATGCAACTGCTGTATGTCACCATACAGGACAGACTATATCATCACCTACAGCATTACCTGATTAGGTGCTCCGCTTTTCGAACGCCAATCGCTTGCGCTCTACTCCCATAAGGGATAGTCGTTAGGCTTTTACTTATCTTAATCTTTCAGAAAGTCTCTTATTACTTTATGTTGTCCCATAACTCTGCTATACAAAATAATAAGATACATTCTGAACTTTTATATTTTCATTCTAAGATAAGATTTAGCACGGTAGGTTACCTCAAATTTGAGGCTTTCCCCGTTTAACGGAGTTTTCGACTAGCATTTCTACTAGAAGGTGCTACATATTTAACACAAGTTCGACATCTTCACAGTTCCAATATCCTTCAGTGGATGTTGATTATTTGCATTTGATTTAAACATTAAGTACGGATAACCCGACTCAAGCTGAATCATAGCAATTTTAATAAGCATATCACGTGCACTAATATCTAGCGGCTTCTTCTTCACTTTCGGATTGCTCATTAATTCATCGTACATTTCATCGATATCAATGTCATCTAAATGCTTTCCGTATTCTTTATACACCGTATAAGGCGCGAAAACATGGAAAGGTTCGTTTTTCTCAGCAAGCTCAAAGAACTTACTTGGAACGATAATTCCGATTGATAGAGACTGAATACGGCTCTTCTCATCGGCATTTATTTTTTTCGTATCAAGGAATTCAATAATATCCCAATGGAAAATGTTTAAGTATACTGCGCCAGCACCTTTTCGTTGGCCAAGTTGATTCGCATATGAAAACGAATCTTCAAGTAACTTCATAACAGGTACTACACCACTTGCAGCGTTGTCGATACCTTTAATTTGCTCACCGCGTGCGCGTAGCTTAGATAAGTTTAAAGCTACTCCACCACCGATTTTTGATAATTGCATTGCAGTATTAATGTTAAAGCCGATTGAATTTAAGCTATCATCCATCTCTAACAAGAAACAAGACACCATTTCTCCTCTTCTGCTTCTTCCCGCATTTAAAAAGGTTGGTGTCGCTGGTTGGTAGTTTTGTTTGACAATCATGCTTGCGAATTGTTTTGCCTTCGCAACATCACCGCGTCCTAAGTATAATGACACAATTGCTACACGATCTTCATAGCTTTCTAAGTATTGTTTTTGATCATTTGTTTTTAACGCATAATCTTTGTAGAACTTAGATGCTGCCATATAAGATTGGAACTCGAAGTTTTCACCATAAGCGATGTTATATACCTCTTCTACTTCCTCCAAGTTATACTCGTCCAGAACGTTGTAATAGTAATCATGTTCTTTCATATACTCCATTCGCTCTGCCACGCTATTAAAATGAACGGTATTCTCTCTAGCTTCTTCCATAAAGACTTCTAATGCCTCTTTATCTTTATGAAGCTGATAAAAACCGTCCTGCATTTGCGTGATTTCATTATTCAGTTCAATGTGTCGCAATCTCCCGCACCCTTTCCTTAAAATATTCTACATCGTTATTTGTTCCTGATAACTCAAATTTTGATACAATAGGCACTTCATATTTAGCAGAAATTTTGTCAGCACTTGCACCGAACATGTCTCCCCAGTTACGATTGCCGCTTGCAGATACGCCTTTTAATTTTTCATTATTGCGCTCTAAAAATTCTAAAACACGTTCTGGTACATTGCCAAAACCTGTTGTATACGTAATTAAAATAAAGTCTTCATCTATTACTAGATCTTCACCAATTTGAACGGCCGGCATATTTAATTTGTGAATGAAACGCTTCACGTTTCCTGTCATAGAATCATATGCAACTAACATTTCCGACCCTCCCTTTTCAATCTATACTCTCTGTATGTTGTTTCTTGATTTCTCTATATATTGTATTACGTTTCAAAATAAGACACAAGATATATGTATAAATTCTTTCTTTTTTTAACTTTTACTTTTCGACAAGACCGTCGTTTTTTTTCAATACAATGACTATGAAACAACATTCTAAAACTCATGTCAATAAAGTGCTTTTCAAAAAAGTTGTCAACGAATTTAACCTTATTTTTAAAAAAGTTACCAATATATTTTGTCATAAAACGGCAAATGCTGGAGGAATATATTTCTCCAGCATCACGCAAAAAAGAACAGACATGAAACGATAATCTGTTCTAAAAAACGATTACATTTATCAATTTTACTTTATTAAATATTATACATATACTTTCGATTCGCGTTACATACTAAAAGATAACTATTATAGAAAAAGATTATTATTATGGAAATTCAACTTATTTATGAAAAGATTATGCAGAGTGCTCAATACGCAAAATATCTTTTACAAATATATGATGTGGATTTTCATCTTTATCAATCATTGTACATACAGGAGCTTCTTCATCAAAGTACACAATCATTCCTTCAACGTACTGACATGTATGTTGAACTTGTACAGTTACTTTAATTTCTACAGCCTCTTCATATGCTCTTTTTATTTTCTGAAGCATTTTTGTCGAACACTTTCTTTTCTCTGGATACATGACCATTCCCATAAATCGGTTGCCGGCTCTATCTTTCCACATATAATCCCAATGCGGTAATATGCCTTGTTTAAAATCGCCCATAAGTCTCCTCCCTATATTCTTCTAGTTACGAACGTGGCGTTTCTGAGTATGTATAAATGACTTGTCCGCCGCGCTGTGCGTTACCAATGAAATGTTTAAAGTCTTCTCGATTTACTAAAACTTCTCTGAACGTATAAAATACATCTTTCGTAACAACATACTCCTTTATTTCACCATTTTTCAGCTGATCCAAAATTGTATTTGCTAATTCTTTATCCATGTATTTCACCTCTATGCAATATTTTATTTTAACTTATATTCTATAGGTCAACAACTGTAAAATTATCCAGATGCTATACCTTCATTTCATTTTCATTATTTTTCAAAAGATATCTCTTAATTATATGTCCACTAAATATCATATACTAACATAGCTACTTCTCTATATCAAACATTTCGACATTCAATTATGCAAAGTTTCACACCGCTATGCTACAATATATGAATAGAACTAGGAGGGATACTATGATTCGGAAAGCAAAAAAGACAGATGCGAAACTGGTAGCACCTTTATTGTATAACGCTCTGCACGAAATTGCTGAAAAAATCACAGGTAGCACAGTTGAGACAGAAGTATTACTAGGACTTGAAACATGGTTCTCAAAAGAGAAAAATCGACTGAGCTATGAAAACTGTTTTGTATATGAACAAGACGGGGATGCAGTTGGAGTTATTGTCGCTTATCACGGTAGTGAAGCAACAATGCTTGATGCACCAATCGTACATCACTTAAGAGAATTACATAAAGATGAATCGATTACGTTAGAAAAAGAAGCCGAGCTTGATGAATATTACATTGATACTTTATCCGTTTCAAGTGTATATGGCGGAAAAGGAATTGGTTCTAAATTAATTGAAGCTGCTGAAATACATGCAACTGAAAAGGAGTATGAAAAAATCGCATTACTTGTTAATTTAGAAAACAAACGTGCCTATTCACTATACGAAAAACTAGGTTATAAAAAAGATCAAATCGTTATGCTTGTAGGCGAACCTTATGCACATCTCGTAAAACCATTAAACATCAAAATTTCTATATCTTAAAAAAAGCACACGATTTATATAAATCGTGTGCTTTTATGTTAAATTCGTATTTAATACATTTCCATTCATCGCCTCATGAAACGTATATGTTGTACATCCCCATGGCTCTCTGTGCAAAATAGGAGAACCAGACCATCCCATCGCTCTCAGTTCGGCACCAATCATTACATTCACATAATTATGACCTACAAGAGCAATACTTCCATGTACGAGAGCGTAACGATGTAATAAGTAAGCCGCTTGTCTCGCCCTCTCTCTTACTTCCTTATAAGACTCAACATCTTTATGGTAACCAAGTATCCATACTGTTCGTCCGATAAACATCCATACGTTAGGTTTACACTTCAACCATTTTGGAGCATAAAAGCTCGTCGGAACTGTAGCTTCTCTAAAGAGAGAATTTTGTATAAACGATAAAGAATCCATTAATTCAGCTGCTGACTGTACAGCGCACTTTTGATCACTCGTTACAATCAATTTTGCCGCTTCAACCGCTTCCCTTGTTTCCGTAGGTATTGGTACTTTTTTTGTTATAGTATGTAAGTCATATCCTTTCATCCATTCATGAAAGGATGTAACCGTCATTGGTTCTATAGTACGATTTAAGCGACCATGACGAATAAAAGAAATCTTCATTCTTTCCACTCTCCATTCATCACTTACGAACTCTATTATGTACTATTTTTACATATCATACCACGCAAAAAAAGAAAGTTATACACCTTTACATATCCCCGCCACTCTCATGTGTGACCCCAGCATGTATACCATCCATCCCATCAAAATATGTAGTCGTTTCATGATGACGAATCTTTTTTAAATGTATATAAGAAAATACAAATAAAATTAATGCTATAACACTCCCCACAAATTCAAACATCATTTTACCGCCTCTAATTTCTCCCACTTTAATAGGTTATTGTATTTCTTTATTATAACTCTATATAAAGATTTTTTCATTTCTCCTTTTTTTCTCAAAAAACATGGCTTTTCTACATATTTTCTTACAAAAAGTGAATATTTTTCGAATTTTTACTTTGAAAACATTTACAAAACAGGAAACATAGTTCAAAATAAAGGAAAATAAAAAATCCCAAATTATTCTTTTTTGGAAAAACTGTAACAAGGAGAGTTGCTTATGCAGATCGCAGAAACTGGAGATATCATTGAATTTAAAGGTGGAATGCAAGGCCGTGTTCAAAAAGTAAATCAAAACTCTGTTATTGTAGATATAACAATTATGGAGAATTTTAGAGAACTAGATATGGAACCTCTTACAGTTGTTAGTCATAAAAACTATACTGTCATTAATCAAAATGCATAATATAATAGAAAGAAAGGATCTGTATAACATACAGATCCTTTCTTTCTATTATATATTAACGATTATCAATTGTTTCTGGATATAAATCATGGTTCATCATGCGGTAGTCAGCCATTTGTTCATACTTCGTTCCTGGGCGACCGTAGTTACAGTAAGGATCAATTGAAATCCCTCCACGTGGTGTGAATTTACCCCATACCTCGATGTAACGTGGGTCCATTAATTTAATTAAGTCATTCATAATAACGTTCATACAATCTTCGTGGAAGTCACCATGATTGCGGAAACTAAATAAATATAGTTTTAAAGATTTACTCTCTACCATTCTTTGTTCTGGAATGTAGCTAATATAAATTGTCGCAAAATCTGGTTGGCCTGTTTTCGGACATAAGCTTGTAAATTCAGGACAATTGAATTTTACAAAATAATCACGGTTTGGATGATTATTATCAAAAACCTCTAAAATTTCTGGGCTATATTCAAATAAATATTTTGTATTTTGATTTCCTAATAATGTTACATCTTTTAAATCTTCATCTAATCTTCCTGCCATTTTAAACATCCCTTCTCATTATACTCCGCGTTTATTTCCCCATACTAACGCATGAAGCTGCGGCAATACTTTTGCATTATTCATTTCTTTGCAGTTAACCGCTTTTTCAATAAGCCACTCATACTTATCTAATAGCTTTTTAATCAACATCGCATCATCCACAGTTTTTGTATCATCATTTCCTACTTGTAAGAAAAATGGTACATCTGGATAACGTTCGTGCATCTTAACTGCATACTCAAAATCATAATCGTCAAATACTACTACCTTTAAGCTAATATCTTTTCCTGCTAGCTTCTGAATTACATCATCTAACTTCTGAAAATCAGTATTCATCGTCGAGCTTGGCGGCTTCGGAGAAATCGTTATTTCATCAATTTCAAGTAACCAATCTTGCCATTTGCTCCCTTGCGTTTCGATTGCCGTTCGGATTCCATTCTCTTTTAATATAGAAAGAAGAAACTCAATATTTTTCAACAATACCGGATTTCCACCTGAAATCGTAACATGAGAAAAATTTTCGCCGCCAATTTCTACAAGCTCATTCCAAACGTCTTCTGCTGTCATCTGTCTAATTTGATCTTTAGCAGATCCATCCCACGTAAAAGCAGAATCACACCAAGCGCAGCTATAATCACAGCCAGCTGTACGGATAAACATCGTCTTTTGTCCTACAACCATTCCTTCACCTTGAATAGTCGGACCAAATATTTCTAAGACAGGGATTTTACTCATCGAGCATCCACTCCCGTCTTACTTCTGCATAACTAGTCGGAGTCTCAAATAGACGAACAAATTCAACACGAGCTCCTTTATATTCATTCACACGATTATCTTTTGTTAACGCTTCTGCCATCTTTTCATAAATCCAAACGACCATATTTTCAGCAGTTGTATTCATCGCTGGTAACGTTTCGTTTAAATAACGATGATCTAAATAAATTTCTATTTCATTCTTCCAAATTTCTTTTATATCTCCAAAGTCAATTGCAAGACCGATTTCATTTACATATCCACTAATCCCAAATACAACTTTATATGTGTGACCATGTAAGTTTTTACATTTCCCTTCATAACAGTGTAAATGGTGTGCTGCATCAAATGTAAATTCCTTGCTGACCATTACTCGTTTATTATGATATTTGAGCTGTTTACGCTGAATATCCTTGTCCATTTTTTGCAAATTTTCTACGATACGAAATCCAAAGAAATTATCCATTAGTTACTCGCTCCTTCGCGTTCTTGTAGGTACGTATCTAATCCTGCTTTACGAAGTTGACATGCTGGACATTCACCGCAACCATCACCAATGATTCCGTTATAACATGTTAATGTTTTTTCTCGAACAAACTCGAATGCTCCAAGTTCATCTGATAATTTCCATGTTTCCGCTTTATCAATCCACATAAGTGGTGTATGAATCACAAACGGATAATCCATGGATAAATTTAAAGTAACGTTTAACGATTTCACAAACACGTCACGGCAATCTGGATAACCACTAAAATCAGTTTCACATACACCCGTTACAATATGACGTGCTCCAACTTGTTTTGCTAATACAGCAGCAAATGATAAGAATAGTAAATTTCGTCCATCTACAAACGTCGATGGTAATTCCCCTTCTTCATGTGTAATCTCCATATCCGTTCTCGTTAACGCATTTGGAGCAAGTTGATTTAATAGACTCATATCTAGTACTGTATGTTTAATTCCTAGCTCTTTTGCAATTTCCGCTGCACAATCAATTTCTAACTTATGACGTTGATTGTAATTAAACGTTACAGCCTCTACTTCTGCAAACTGCTCCATTGCCCAAAATAAACATGTCGTACTATCTTGTCCTCCACTAAAAACAACAACTGCCTTTTCTTTTTTCATTTCACTCATTCTCCTTCTCTACTACGAATAAGAAGAAAGAACGTTCTTGAACTGTCACAATAAAAAAACAAAACAATACCTAAAGATATTGTTGTTTCCATAGTTTTTTATAGAGGGAGTTCGCGAACCTCTCCCGTGCATTGCACGGAATTCCTTCTTTCATTGACAAAGCTTATTGTAACATATTGTATACTACCAGAAAAAATTTCTGATTTTTCCGCTATTTCTCATTTCATTTCTTTCATTTTATAGTATGATTAATTTACTATAAGAAGAGAGGAGGCATCCCACTGAAATCCTTTATTATTTATCTCTTTCTAAATATATTATTCATCCTTGTTACAATGCTCGTATACCATTTATTTTGGAATCAAAAAGGGAAACGCTCTCCTAAATTAAATTCAGCTATATTTATTGTATTATGCTGCCTCGTTACTATACTATGTATCACTTTCGCAGCAAAAACAAATTATGGATTTCAATTTGATATGCGTCATATCGTATTAGTTGTCGGTACATTAACCGGAGGTCCTATTGCTGGTGGATCAATATTAGTTGTATTAAATATATATCGCTTCTTATTAGGAGGAATAGGTGTTTTCCCATCGCTTATCGGTTCTATCCTTCTATTTATTGTTCTACTATTTACATATAAATTTTTCAATCGAACTTCTAATCGTATAAAAATAATACTCGCTATTATATACAGTCTCACATACGGATTGAGTTGGATACCTTTCTTCCTTTCAAAGGTTACAAATAAGACTGATTATATACCACATATTATTGTGTATGAGTTATGTACGATACTTGGTACGATTCTTATTTTATATTTACTACACATATTACAAACTCAAGTTCGTCTCCAAAACGAACTTATGAATGCTGAAAAATTTCATTTAATTGGCGAAATGGCAGCGTCCATCTCTCATGAGATTCGCAATCCGTTAACTTCAACAAAAGGATTTTTACAACTTTTGCAGTCAGGTACATGCACTGAGCAAGAGCGAAAATTATATATTGACATAGCCATCAACGGAATCGAACAAGCAAATCACGTTCTTACAGATTATTTAACCTTTGCAAAACCAAGTATTGAAAAAGAACAAACATTACAGTTAGAAGAAGAACTACTGCATGCATTATCGTTAATTACACCGCTTGCTAATTTAACAAATGTGCGTACACATTATATAAAGCAAAGTACTTCTTTTTTTATCGCGGGAGAAAAACAAAAACTAAATCAATGTTTGTTAAATATTTTAAAAAACTGCATTGAGGCCATGCCAAAAGGCGGTGATCTTTATTTCACATTAGTTCCTGATCATAAGCATATTCAATTATATATAAAAGATACAGGAGTTGGTATGGATCAAGAACAAGTAAAACGTCTTGGATCCCCTTTCTATTCAACAAAAGAAAAAGGTACTGGTCTTGGAATGATGGTCGTATTCAGTGTTGTGCAAGCTATGAACGGAAAAATTGATATTATAAGTGAAAAAGGTACAGGTACAACTTTCTTATTAACTTTTCCACTCATACAAAAAACGTGATGAAATACTCATCACGTTTTTTCTGTTCCTTCAACTAATTCAGCAAAAGCTTTCACTTTTCCATGTGGTTTTTGATTTTCTTTACGTGCTTTCCAAGCGCGCTCTTCTTCTTTCTTTTTATTGGACATACTTTTCAACTCCTTCTTTTCTTTCTCTCTGTAGTATTCCAAAATAAGAAGAAAAACTATGCACATATGAAAAAGAAGTGGTCTCCCACTTCTTCCTTATTATCGCTGTAAAATTGCGTGTTTCGCTTCTTTTAACTGCGTAAGATGTCTTTGTTCATGCAAATCAAGAAATTGAACCCACTGATATAAATTCAGATCATTAAAAACAGGATGCTTTAACCCATTTTCAAATAGGTCTTTTTCATCTATAACGCTATGAAGCGCATGTAATAGTTCTTGTCGTGAATGTTCTAGTAATTGGATTCCTTGCTGTTTTTTCATTAGCGTTTCTGTTGGTTTCATTTGCTGAGGAGCTTCTCGTTTATGTGTGCGATCCAGCGTAAGTTGGAGGTCTTTAAATGGAGTCGTGTTTCTTTCATTTTTTTGTAAGGCATATACAAGGGCAGACGTGACAGATTGTTCAACTAAATGCAAGTGATGCAAAATTTGAATAATACTCCATTTATCACGACGTGGCTTTACATTCACTTCTGTATCATTTAACATTTCAATTTCTGACAATAGCGTGCTTCGGGTAGACTGTAATGAGTTCACTAAACTTTCTAAACTCACATCCATATTAGATTGAAGCATACTTCTTTCCCCCCTTTTGTTGGTGAAAAGAGGCGCTCCTTATTAGAAACACCTCTTTAGTATTCTGAATTTTCTTTTATTATCTCATCATTTTCTCATTATGTCGATGTTAAACATGTGAAAAAAAGCGCATGTTTTTTACAATTTTGTGTCGTCAATTGCTTGTAGCCATGCTTCGATTTCTGTAATAACACTTTTCACACAGCCTTCAGCAAATGGCGATGTTAAATTGGCAACTTCTACTAATTCCAAGAATGATTTACTTCCACCTTGTTGGCACAGATTCACATAATCTTCCCACGCCTCTTGTCTATTATCTCTTGCACGTTTCCAAAATTGCAGTGCACAAATTTGCGCTAACGTGTAGTCAATATAGTAGAACGGCGAGCTATAAATATGTCCTTGACGTTGCCAGAATCCACCGCGCTCTAAATAATCATTATCTTCATAATCACGATGCGGTAAATACTTTTTCTCTATATTACGCCATGCTGTCTTACGATCTTCTGGTGATGCTTCAGGGTTTTCATATACATAATGTTGATATTCATCAACAGATACACCATACGGTAAAAACAGAAGTGCTGAACTTAAGTGAGAGAAGTAATATTTATCTGCATCTTCTTCAAAGAATAACTTCATCCATGGCCATGTGAAGAATTCCATACTCATAGAGTGAATTTCACACGCTTCATATGTTGGCCAATTATATTCTGGAATTTCAAATTTACGACTTTCGTATACTTGGAAAGCATGACCTGCTTCATGTGTTAATACGTCAATATCACCAGACGTTCCGTTAAAATTCGAGAAGATAAACGGCGCTTTATAATTCTCAATATATGTACAATATCCACCGCCAGCTTTTCCTTTTTTCGCAACTAAATCTAATAAATCATTATCTAACATGAAATTGAAAAATTCATCTGTTTCAGCCGATAACTCTTTATACATCGTTTTTCCATGATTAACAATCCAATCCGCATCTCCTTTTGGAGTTGGGTTACCTGTAGGGAATTCAAAGTTTTCGTCGTAATATGCTAACTTCTCTACACCGATACGTGCTTGTTGACGTTTTCTTAATTCCGTTGTAACGGGAACGATATAATCTAGCACTTGCTGACGATAATTTGCTACCATTTCCGCATTATAATCTGTACGGTACATTCTTGCATATCCAAGTTCAACAAAGTTTTTGAAACCTAAAGATTTGGCGATTTTCGTTCTCACTTTAACAAGCTCGTCATAAATACGATCTAACTCTTCTTCATTCTCAGCTAAAAATCCGTAATACGCCTCACTTGCTGCTTTACGTTCACTTCTCTCTTTCCCTTGCATAAATGGAATAAGCTGTGATAAAGTTCTTTCTTCTCCTGCAAAATCAATTTTTGCAGATGCTAATAATTGTGTATATTGTGAAGACAATTTATTCTCTAATTGTAAATCCTTCACGACTTCATCAGAATATGTTTTTAAATCACACTCCGCAAGAGCAAATAATTGCTTCCCATAATACGCTTCTAATTCTTCACGGAATGGAGAATGAATTAACGCATTATAATACTTTGTACCATATCCTTGTACAACTGGAGAGAATTCATCAAAGAAATCTTGCTCTTTCTTATAAAAAGCATCTGTTGTATCAACAGAATGACGAATGTAACAAAGATTCCCCATTGTACCAAAATCGTTACGAATTTCGTTAATTGAATGAATGACTTGTTTTTGTTCCTCTACAGTTTTTGCGTTATCAAACCTCTCTAAAGCAGCTGTAAACTTCTCTTTTAATTCTTCAATATTTGGCCTTTTATATTCATAGTCTTTAAATGACATGAACGAGCCTCCTCTCCATTAAATGCATCCTTTACTATAATTCAATACTTACTTCCAAATCTCCTCTTATTCTTCAACAAAATACGGCATATACTGCCATCATTACATGTAAACAAAAAAGCTTTGGATTTCTTTATCCAAAGCTCCTTTGGAACATATTATTACTTTTCATACTTTCCAATCTTTTTTAATAGATCCAGTAATTCGTCCTTTTCCTCTTTCGTTAACATTTCAAAAGACTGATGAATAACTTGCTCATGCCCTGGAAAAATAGAAGAAATAAAGTTCTCTCCAGATTCAGTTAATTGTGCATAAATAACACGTCGGTCATTCGGGCATGGAATTCTCTTTACTAGTCCCTTTTTCTCTAACTTATCTACAACATATGTAATGCTGCCACTAGCTATTAAAATACGCTCACCAATTTGCTGAAGTGGTTGACCGCCTTTATGATATAGCAGTTCTAATACAGCAAACTCAGTTGGATTTAAACCGTTACTTTGTATAGACTTATTTGTCGTATCCATAACAGAACGATGTACACGAGATAATGCAATAAATACTTTTAAAGATTGAGAAATATCTTCTCGTTCATTATTTGATGTCATACAACTTTCAACCCTTCATTTAAATTCTCAGTAATAAAAAGAACAAAATAGTACTTCATATAAATTCCGAATGAGTATTCACTCATTCATTATCTCTCCCCAAATATATTATGAATGATTCTTGAATAAAAACATGACAATTTTAACATAGTTTATATATAATGATAATAAAAAAGAAGGAGTACCAAATTTGAAATTCAAATTCCACAGCATAGTTTTATATATATTGCTTGTTATCCTACCAACAACAGGGATTGGTGCTACATTTTATTCATATCATTCGTATAAAATGAAACAAGAAAATAAACAAGTTGCCCATACGGTTCTCTTTTTATATAGAGACTATTTAGATCACCACCTTGGCGAAGCAATTTCTGCCCTAGAAATGCTCGCAAAGGTCGTAGGAACCGAGACTGGAAATATTAATGGGATGAAAGAAATTGTACATGATACAGATGGAAACGATGCACGTTTTTCTGGTCTATATTACGCTACACCAGAAGGTATCATTACAATCGCATCGGAAGGTGACCAACCACCTGTTGATGTCTCAGATCGTAAATATATTCAAAACGCATTACAAACTAAGAAAACAACTGTATCATCCGTCATTACAGATCGTGTTCTTGGCCATCAAGCTATTATGATTGCTTCCCCCATTTTTAATAAACAGAAGGAGCTCTCAGGCTTATTGTTAGCAAGTTTACGCTTTGACTACATTTCATCATCTTTAAATGCCATTAAGCCACAATACCATTTTGAAGTAACTGATAAGTATGATGTAGTTTTTCTAACCGATGATAATAACGAAACAAGTGATGCACATACTAATATGCTTACTACTCCACTCCAAAGATTAGATTGGAAGGTCTCTGTTTCTCCGTTACCTATTCATCAAAAAACTTTAAACCAGTGGGTTGCCGTAGAATGTATAGCTACTTTATTTTTAATGTCAATTTTATTTTTACTCGCTCAATATATGTTGTTAAAACGACAAACAAAACTCGAAAGACAACAAAATGAACTACAAAAAATTGAATTAGTTGGAACTTTTGCAGCTAGTACCGCCCACGAAATCCGTAATCCACTTACCGGAATTAAAGGGCTCGTCGCTCTATTAAAAGAGAAATATAAAGATGAACAAGATCAGTTCTATTTTTCCATCATCGAACAAGAAATAGAACGAATTAATGAAATTGTAAGTGAATTTCTTATTCTGGGAAAGCCAACTGCAATCATTGAACAAACATATGATGTGAGAACCATTCTAAATGAGGTAGCATTAATTATTCAATCTGAGGCGAATCTACATAATATTGTATTCCATTTACATTTGCCAGACCGTCCTGTTCATATCCGATGCTCGAAAGACCATATGAAACAAGTGGTTTTAAACATTACAAAAAATGCAATTGAAGCTATGACTTTTGGCGATACACTAACTATTTTCGTAACAAACAATGAAACACACGCACAATTGCAAATTATAGATACTGGAAAAGGGATTCCAAAACATATTCAAAAACACCTCTTTCATCCGTTCTTTACTAATAAAGATACTGGAACAGGTCTTGGACTTGTCATATGTAAACGAATTATAGAGATGTACAACGGGCATATTTTTATTAACAGTATAGAAAACGAAGGAACGACAGTTCATATCGAAATTCCGTTACACATAGTATAATTATCCTTATCCCTAAAGGGTAATTATACTTATTTCATAAAACCAGCCACAAGCATTCGCCAAAAATTACTTGATTTCCCTTCATACCCAATTTGAAAAATAGGTACCTTTATAATTGATAACCATTTTGGTGTTTGTTTTTCTTTATAACACTGGTACTGTAAAATAAGCTTGTCCAATTCTTGACTAACTTGAATCGTCTCCGTACTATTTAACCCACTCGTTAAACCTAATTGAATCATCTCTTCACGTTTCATATGAATATCACGTGAAAGCTTTTCTAATGTGTACTTCCTTTTTGCAGTAAACATTCATATCCCCCTTATTATACTTCCATGCTCTCTACTTCACTTCTCCATTGAACTTTTAACTGCTTATCATATTTGAATTTGAAGAATCAGAAAATTAAACATTTTCTCCCTGTAATTTACAAATCTTTACCCTCACTTTGAGAATTATTACAAATTATTCTATCTTTGTAAATACATTCGCAATAATAGACAATTTTTTTATCTCCTTTTTTTACAAACACCAATTAAATAGCGGATTCCCTATTTTCCATATACTTTTCTTCGACATTTTTTGTTTAATTTATATAAAAACGCAAACCATAATGGTGATTGATAATATAGAAAGGAAATAGTTATATGCGCAAATATACGATTGCATTGCTTATTTTGACTATGTTTTTACCAGCCTTCTTGTTTCCTATTGAGGCTAAGGCCCATACAAATAAAGTAGCTATTGTCATTGATGACTTCGGCAATAATATGAAAGGAACTGATAAAATGTTATCACTTCCTATTCCACTAACTGTTGCTGTTATGCCTTTTCTTCCTTCCACAAAGGAAGATGCGATAGCGGCTCATAAGAAAGGACACGAAGTTATTATACATATGCCAATGGAACCGATTAAAGGTAAAAAAGAATGGCTTGGACCAAAAGCAATTACAACTGATTTAAGCGACGAAGAAATAAATAATCGACTCGAACAAGCGATTCAAGAAGTACCACATGCAATTGGGATGAATAATCATATGGGATCAAAGGTGACTGCAGACGAAAGAATTGTACGACTTATACTCGCAGCTTGTAAAAAACACGGTTTATTTTATTTAGATAGCAAAACAAATCCTAAGAGTGTCGTCCCAAAAATCGGGAAAGAATTAGGAGTACCAATTATTGAAAATCAATTATTTTTTGATGACGTGTACACAGCGGCACATATTTCAAAACAAGCCCAATTACTCATTAAAAAACTTCAAGAAAAACCGATTATGGTAGCTATCGGACATGTTGGGCCTCCAGGTGAAATTACATCACGTGTTATAGAAACCTCTATCCCTAAAATTCGTGAACATGCAGATTTTATTTTTTTATCCGATTTAGCATTATCTCCGCCTCCTGTTTCAAAATAAGATTCATGACTCAAACTAAAAAAGAGAGCAATCTGCATATAGCAAATTGCTCCCTTTCCTTTTCATCTTAAATATAATCTACATGACTCACCCTGAATCCTTTTTTCTCTATTTTTTCGATTAATTGCTTTAATCTTTTTTCATTTAACTCATCTGTTATATTGACAATAACGCGGCGAATATATTGATCGCCGTTATCTAGCGTAAATAGTCCACCGATATGAAATGCTTTCAACAATGTCCCAAGTTCTTTAATCGTTCCCTTACAATCTTGTGTTGCAATTGTTAATATATAACCACCCGTCCGCATACCAAATGAATCCTCAATAACATCAAATATATTGGAATGAGTTAAGATGCCAACAAATTCATTATAATCATTTAATACAGCTAAAAACGGCAAACGACGAATAACATAAAATGCTCTGAAAAAAGAGTCCTTTTCAAAAATAAATGCAGTGGAATCTTCCAGCATATGTTCCGTACTTAATTCCTCTAATCCACCATTACACTTCTTTTCTAAAAGATCCACTTTATAAATAATCCCCATGAATTTCTTTTCATCTTCTGCTAATACAGGGATTGCTCGAAATCCCGTTTCATTCATAATTTGCAGAGCCTTCTTACCTGAATCGTTCATTTTGCAAAATGTTACTTGCTGTTTTGGCAGAAAATGATATTTAACTCGCAAAATATGTTCCTCCTTACATGTCAACATGTAATCTATATATAATAAGGAGACCTATATTTTATGAGTAAAATTATTTTTAAAACGCTTTCATTTACTTATTGACTTGTAACGACATCACAAACATTTCATATAACAGAGCTCTTTGCACCTTTTATCATTAACAATTTTACATGGTAGTTCATTAAATATTCTATACCCTCCAACCATTTTTTCGCGTATTCTGGAGTTTTTCCCCACACAATCATGCCATAATTATGAACGAGAACTACTCCTCCACCTTCAATAAAATTCGGCACATTATTCTCTAATAAATCTGCGAATTTTTTCTCATCTTCTACAATGGGAATTGTCATTTCTGTTATACCTTCTTTTCCAAAAACACGTTCCACGCTACGTTTATCGAATGTTACTTCCCCTTTTTCTCCATACAACTCTGATATTAAATGACTATCTACAGTCTGTACTTGTAAAATACATTCTGCACTACTTTTTTTATAAATATCTGCATGCATAAATGATTCCGCAGCTGGTTTTTCTTCATTTTCAAATACTGGTTCACACATACAGTTTACAACAATAAAATCTTCTTCTGAAAATAACCCTTTATCTCTTCCTTCAACGTTTACTAAAAAAGTTAACGGCTCTTTTGACGTACAAAGTGATAAGCTAATTTTTGTACCATAAAACCAATCACGAAGTGCTAGTTCAGATTTCACATCTTTTAATTCATTCCATTTCTTTAGAAAAAATAACATTTCGTCACCCCCGGCGTAATATTCATATAATGTTCGAATCCTTTCTATGTAAAAGGAGTATTTTTTGATTATTCTAAAAATTTAATTGAATTATCACATGAGAACGCCTTTTTGTCAATATAGTTTCACGTCTCTTCTTTAAAAAGGGCTATTCATATGTCTATACTCATGTATCTTGACTATTTCATTTTATACATAAAAAATACGTTATTCTTTTTCAATCAAAGAATAACGTATTTTCTCATCTTTTATTTCGTCATTGCGTTATATAAGAACTGTGCATATTGTTCACGTGTTACAAAATCATCACCTAAAAAGTTTCCTTTTCCATCACCTTTTGATATGTTATTGTCCGCTAACGCTTTCACATATTCTTCTGCCCAATGACCAGTTGGTACATCATTAAAGTTCACTTTATTATTTTCATCTTCTTTTAGCTGAAATACTTTATATAATACTACAGACATTTCGTATCGAGTTAATACTCCATCTGGACGAAACTCCCCAGTACCATCTCCTTGCATAATTCCAGCTTGCGCAACTGTAGCAATATCTTGCTCAAACATATGTCCTTTCGTATCTGTAAATCTCTCTTTCTGCTCTACTTTATGTTCTAATTTCAAATACCTTTGTACTAAAGACGCAACTTGTCCACGAGTAATACGATCCCCAAATCCAAATTGTCCATTTCCATATCCCTTAAAAATATTTTCTTTCGCTAAATAATGAATTGCTTCCTCTGACCAATGTCCTTTTGGTACATCTTTAAATTCTACTACTCCTACTTTTTCATCTTCTTTAGAATTATTGTCTTCTTTAGAAGTGTTATCTTCTTTACTTTCTACCACATTTTGAATCACAGATCCTGTGAAGAAGATTCCTGTATCCGCAAATGGATCTTTTACACCAAATTCATATACTTTCTCACCCGGTGTACTCCACTTAACTGCATCATTACTATACGTACCACCTTCGCTCTTTAAACGAACTTTTGTAGAGATTTTACCATCTTTCTCGTATATAGGTACTTTTACTTCTTTATTTACTTCTGTTTCCTCTAAAAATACTTTTTGATTTTGAACATTGATATAGGCTGTTTTACTTAGTTCTATAACTGGTCGAACATCACGAATTTCATTTGCAACAAAACTTAAGAATACTAACTTTTTCAAATTGCTAGCTGGTGTTAAGTCTGAAATATAATTCGCTTCTAAATCAAGCTTTTGTAAGTTTACTAGACTTGATAATGGAGTAATATCCTTTAACTCATTGTTAGGTAAGTGTAATTGTTTTAACTGGGTCATCTTACTTAGAGGAGTAACATCTTTTATTTCATTTTTCCCGATCCACAATTCTTCTAATTGCTTCATTTGCTCAATACCGGATAAATCTTTTACTTTATTACGTGTTAATACTAAGTCTTTTAAAGGTAATGAATATAACGGTTTAATATCTTCAATTTGATTACCTGCTAAAGTTAAATATGTTACATTTTTCAACGCGCTTAATGGCGCAACATTCGTAATTTTATTATTTGCTAAATTCAAGTAATCTAGTTGTTCCATTTTCGCTAATGCTGTTACATCTTCTATTTGGTTACCTGATAAATATAAACTTTTTACATTTTTCATCTCAATTAGTGGTGCAACGTTCGTAATTTTATTATTACTTAAATCAAGAGAATCTAAATTATCCATCTTAACAAGTGTTGTTACATCTGAAAATTCATTACCACGTAAAGCTAAATGTTTCAATTGTTTTAAGCTCGTAAAGAATGATGGATCTTTTATCTTCGCATTCGCAACTGTTAAAGATTTTAAATTTGGCATATATTTTAATGCACTATAATCCAGTATCTCATTCGTATTTAAAAACAAGTCCTTTACTTGTAATAACTCTTCTTTCGTGATTGGTGTATTTAAATCTTTTCTATTAAATACCTTTTTATTAACAAGCTCTCTTAATTTATTATCTGTTATCATATTTTGATTATCAACTGGATGATCCGTCTCCATATTGCCTGAATTAGAGTTATCATCTCGTTTCTCTGTTTCTTTGTCACCTACAGTTGGATCTTTAATTTCAAATTGAACTTGATATTTGTGATCATATCCAATAGCCGGAATAAGTATATGCATTTGCATATTGTGCTTCTTCTCAAACTCGCCAATTTCAAATTGAACTACTTTCGTTCCATTCTTCCTCTTATCTTCTGACAAAACTTTCACATCATGAAATACGCCAGGTTGGTTTTTATCCTCTATTCTAAGGTATTGAAAATAATCGCTATCTTGCATTGTTACAGTTACAATTTTTTTCCCATCCGCAATCGTTACTTTAGGATTTTTTATATATTGAGAAACCATAGATGGCTCGTCTTTTTGATCCTTATATATTTTAATCTCAGTATCGTATGTACGTTCACTAGCTGCCGCTACCGATTGGTTTGCTTCAATTTTTATTGCTGCTAACGCTGGAGTAGAGTATGCAGCAAATGGAATTGCTAATGTTGTCGCTACTACTAGCGCCTTCATATAATTTTTTTTCAAAATAATATCCCCTATCATATATAATCTTTATAATTGATAAACATTATCAATTACTCATAAATAAATGATAATGAATATCATTATCGATGTCAACGAGAATATTACATTAAATTTATATTTTTAAAGGCAAAAAATAAAAAAGCCCTTTATTCAAAGAGCTTTTTTACCTATCGTATGAAGAATTTCATTTTTCTCCTTCTCATTGATGACACCAATTTTTTGCAAAATATTTGCATACAATACAAGTTTATTATATATCCGTTCTGACATACTTCCCCTTCTTTCCTTCGACCAACTTTTTTTGTATTGGTAAATTATATGAAAGAGATGGGAAAATGTGTCCACTTTTTTTGCATAAATACAAATCTTTTATCCCGCTATTTGCAGGCAGTAAAACTCCCACCTCACAATCAGGTGGGAGTTCTACGTATTTAACAAATTGTCCATTGAATATTATGCCTTTTAACTTCCTCTTCAAAACTATAGGGCATTTTCTTATCACAAATTACATGTTGAATGCGCGAAAACGCTGCTATTCGGTAATTTCCTTTTACACCTACCTTTGTATGATCACATAAAATATATGTTTTCTCTGCTAATTTCATCATCGCTTCTGACAGTTTCGCCTTTTCTAATTCAAAACTAGAAACTCCAAAACCAGGTAATAATCCATCAATCGAAACAAATGCTTTATGAAAATGAAATTGCTGGATAACTTGCTGCGAAATAGATCCTGATACGCGTGAATGTTTTGGAGATACTTTTCCACCAATAAATAAAACTTCACCGTGAAACATCTTTTTATTAATAGAAGAAATTAATTGTGTCGCTACTGGAAATGAACTTGTTACAATCGTTAAATTTTTGCGATGTACAAGATATGGTACCATTTGAAGTGGTGTACTTCCGTCATCAATCGCAATCACATCTCCATCTTCTACAAATGTTGCTGCTTTATACCCAATTCGCTTCTTCTCTTCTATATGTAGCATCTCTCGTTCTAACATTGGTGCCTCTATTCCAGCTCCCGGAAGTTGGACGGCTCCACCATACACTTTCTTCAACTTCTTTTCACGATCCAATTCTTCTAAATAACGACGAATCGTCTCTGTTGATACAGCAAACTCTCTCGCTAATTCTGAAACTTTTACCTTCCCTTTAAACTCTACCTTCTCAAGAATGGTTCGCTTTCTTTCTTCACCTACTACAGACATAACCTCACCCCATTGATTTCTACCTCATACACTGCCTTACTTATACAAAGTTATAACTTTCCTTTTCAACGAAAACTTCCTCGTGAATATGAATACCACGCTTTTTTAGTTCATCAAAAATAATTTGTGGTTTGACAAAAGCTTCCTCGGGTGTCACAACACCAACTTTATTTACATTCCCATTTGCGATTAGCTCTGTAGCAATCCCAAATGGAATACCGACGTTTCTCGTATAAGCTCTTAATTTTTCCCATCCTACAACAGATCCATCAGATAACGGGTGTGTATGATATAATACACGTCTTTGTTTCTCATTATTTTTCATACCTATTACTTCTACATGAAGTGCATAACCGTAAATCTCTGTTTCTTGTCCTTCTTTCGATTGCAATAAATACTTCGCAATACAATCCATTATGCCGATTTCTTTTCCATTTATTTCAACTGGATCATTACGCAATATACCGTAATCATACAATGCACGTACGAGCTGCATATTTTGCTTTGGCCAAGTTCCTCTCGTCTCTATTAGTTTAACGCCTTTATTTTCTAATGCTTTTGCTAACGTAATCGTTTCAGAATGCGGTATGATATACTGCGTTGTCTTACCATAAGGCGCCGGTAATTCAATTTCTCTTGGACGCGCAAACGGAGGCACTTGCTTAAACTCACCATCTTCATACACTGTACGCGATGGCAAATGTGGATCATATTCATATGTCGTTGTTTCTGTAATGGATGCAGAAAAAGCAATAGGACGATACGAACCATGACTTACACGAACTGACTCTACAGTATGTAACTGATTTGCTGCATGCATCGCCATCATTTGCGTTACACCTGGCGTCATACCAAACCCAGGTAAACATGTTTTTCCGTTTTGAACAAATATAGAATGCGAATCATTTTCTTCACCAAATCCATTTAAATTCACACCGTGACAACCTGCTTCTGCAATACATCGAGTAGATAATCCATTTAACTTAATTGTTGTACCATCCATTACAATGTCATAGCCCTTCATTTTTGCAACCGTATCCTCATGATTCGTTACATCTACTTTCACAAAATCAACGCGAGGATCGTTGAGCCATTCTACTACTTTAAGCCCCTCTTCTTCGTTAAAATCTGCTACTGTAATCGTCTCAAAAGATGAAAATTGCACTAAATCTAAAATTGCTTCACGACAAATTTTACCTGCTCCACCTAAGCAAAATACTTTCAACCTATAACAACTCCTTTAGCGATACTATCAACTAAGCGATGAATATCTGCCTCATGTACATCACCGATATTTCCAATGCGGAATGTATCTACTTTTGAAATTTTACCTGGATATATAACAAATCCATCACGCTTTAATTCATTGTATAATTGATCAAAATCAAACCATTCTTCTGGATAAATGAAAGATGTAATAATAGGCGATTGATATTTTTCATCTACTAGTGGCTTAAATCCGATTTCTCTCATTCGATTCACTAATAGTTTTTGATTGTTATCATATCGATTGTAACGTGCTTTTACTCCGCCCTCTTCTTCTAATTCAAGTAGTGCTTGATAAAAAGCGTGTACAACATGTGTAGGTGATGTAAAACGCCATTTTCCATTTTGATTTTCCATCGTTTCCCATTGATCGTATAAATCTAAAGATAATGAACGTGCCTGCCCTTTACATTTCAACAATTCATCGCGCTTTGCAATAACAAATCCGAACCCTGGAACCCCTTGAATACATTTATTCGCACTACTAATTAGAAAGTCAATTTGCAACTCAGCGATATCTATTTCAATACCACCAAAACTACTCATTGCATCAACTAGTGTTACTTTTCCGTATTGCTTCCCTAATTTACATACATCTACAATTGGATTGATAATACCTGTTGTTGTTTCACAATGAACAACTGCAATATGTGTAATCTCTTTATCTTGTTGTAATATCTTTTCTACTTCTACAATATTAGTAGGCTCCCACTCTTCTGTTTGACTGACCACCACATCTATATGTAACATCTCTGCCATTTGTACAATTCGCTTACCATACGCACCATTTGTACAAACAAGCAGCTTTCCGTTTTTTGGAATGACAGAACCGATTACTGCTTCAACTGAAAACGTACCGCTTCCTTGCATTAATACTGTTGTATATCTCTCTTCTTCCTTCGTTGCTAACGATACAAGTTTAGCTCTTACCTGTTGCACCATCATGTTATATTCAACATCCCACGTACACCAATCGTATAGCATAACTTCTTTTACTGTTTTTGTTGTCGTTAATGGTCCTGGCGTTAATAATAAGTAGTGATTTTCAGTCATGATCCTATTCCCCTTTTATGAAATAATAAATTCTTGTTTCTCGATTTGTTCAATTACGTTTTCGAGTCCCTGCATCGTTTCAATTGTAAAATGAGCCCCGTTTTCAACGAAACGCTTTCGAACTACTTCCATTTTTTCACGAAGTTCTACCGGATCCATAGTTTCAGCTGCCCACTCGCTTAAGCCGAGCTCACTACTACCGAGAATTACACCCACAGTCCACATACCAGCATTTCTGCCCTCTTTCATATCTGACACTGTGTCCCCGACTTTTATCATATGATTCATCGGATACACACCAAGTTCCATCGCATTTTTATAACACATCCAAGGGTACGGACGGCCTGCTGAAACATCATCTGGCGTCACAAGAACATCAGGTTTATATCCTTGTATTTCTGCTTCTTTTGCAACGATGTCCATCATTTCTCTCGTATAACCAGTTGTTGAGCCAATTTTAAGGCCTCTTTTACGTAATGAAGCAACCACTTCTTTCACCCCATCAATTGGCGTGGCATAGTGTGGCAAAATAGTAAAGAGTATTTCTTCAAACTCTTCATACATCTCGTGAATGTCTGCTTCTGTTGGTAAATGTCCGAAAACACGCTCCCACTCATTCGCAATACGAGGCATTTCTGTTAGTGCCCTTACATGATCGATCTTTAATAATCCCATCGGTTTACGGGCTTCTTCATCTGTAATTTTAACACCACGTTTACGAAAAATTTTTATGAATACTTCCAGTGGTGCAAAACATCCGTAATCAACTGTCGTACCTGCCCAATCAAAAATAACTGCTTCTATTTTCATTCAATCCATCACCCTTCTCACTTATCTTTTTTGCCATTGTGACGTTCGGTTACGAAGTGCTTTCGTTCCCCATTCATATACAACTCTTACTACAATATTTGTAACAACAATAAGTACACTCATTGCAGCTGCTGGCGCTACATTTCCTGCATCATCCATATTTACGATTGATACGGCAGCTAGTTTAAAATCAGCTGCGTATAAGAATACAACCGCTGACACAGTTACCATCGAATTGACGAAATAGTACATGACCATTTCTAAAATTGCTGGTAAACACATCGGTACTGTTACTCTAAAGAATGTTTTATAAAACGGAATGCCCATCGACTGCGAAACAAGCTCAAACTCTCGGTCTAATTTCTTTAAAGCAGTCGTTGCGGTAACGAATGTTACAGAATAAAAATGAATGATGTTTACTAGTACTAGCACAGCAATTGTTCCGTATAAAGAATGAAACGGATTCGTTACTGAAAGTCCAAGTATTTGAATCGTTGGTTGACTAAAGAAAAAGACGTATCCCAATCCAAGTACTAAACCTGGGATTGCTAAAGGGACAATCGAGAAAAAGTAGCCTGTTTTTCGGAAAAACTTTAGCTGATCTATTTTCTCAATCGCATATGCGAACATAAATGTTAAAATTGCCCCAATAACTGCTGTAACTGCTGAGACAATCACACTATTTTTAAATGCTTCAAGTCCATCACCTGTTAAACTCGAAAAATTAAAATGCTCAAATGTAAAACTCATATTATATGGCCATACTTTCACACTTGCAGCAATACCAACCGCCACAAATAAAAGAATAATCATAAGTGTAATCACACTACAATATATGAATGAGACTACATCTCTTTTCTTATTAGCCGTTATTCTATATGGCACTGCTTTGGAAGATAAGAAATTTGCCTGCTTTCTTTGCGTAATGCGATCAACTGCAAATGCAAATATAGCTGGAATTAATAAAATCATTCCGACAGTTGCACCCATCGGCATATTTTGTTGTCCAATTACTTGTTTGTATACATCAGTAGCAAGTACATTATATTGCCCACCAACAATTTTTGGTGCGCCAAAATCAGTAAAACTAAGTGTAAACACAACAAACATCGCACTAATTAATCCATACTTTACACTAGGTAAAGTAACAGTGAGAAATTGCTTTGTTTTACTCGCTCCCAACATATTAGAAGCTTCATATAAACGATAATCAGAACCTTGGAAAGCAATTAATAATATAAGAAATGCTTGCGGAAATGTATACATGACTTCAGCCATTACAATTCCTACTGGTCCATATAAAGGGATTTGTATACCTTCAAATAAACCAAACATCCCTTTCGTTACTAATCCTTGATTACCAAATAAATATGTCAGTGCGATACCATGCATCATCGTTGGTGCGAATAATGGTAACAACGCGACATATTGAAATACACGCTTGCCAAATACATTCGTACGAGCGATCGCATAGGCGTAAGCGAAAGCAAGTGTCACTGCAATAATTGTTGTCGCGCCCGAAATCCATATCGTATTTTGTAATGATTGAACTAATGTTGGGGTTGTGAAATATTTACTGAAATTCGCAACACCAATGAAAGCTCCATCTTTATCATAAAAAGCTTGTGTAAACAATTGTAATAGTGGTAATACAAGCATAATCAAAAAAGCAAGAATCATACCAATAATTAATAGTCTTTGTATCCATTCTTCTTTACCGATACGTCTCTTAATCTTTTTTTTCGTACTTTCTACCTTTAAGTCTTCTAACATCTCCATCTATACAACAACCTTCTTTCCATATGACAACATATGATTTTCTGAGAAAGAGATTTGAATCGGATTTCCTTTCCTAATAGCTGTTTTTTCTACTTCTGATGCCAATATATCTACAACGATTTTCTCATTATATAGATGTGTTTTTTCATCTATAACTCGCACTTCTGTCCGGTATACAGATCCACGAAATTCCATACTTTCCACAACCGTTTTAATACCATCATTTTGTACAATCGTTACATGTTCAGGACGAATTGCATGTTCTTCATTATTTTTCGAAAAGAAATTAATAGAACCAATAAAATCTGCCACAAACGGATTGGCTGGTCTTTGATAAATCTCCTCTGGTGTTCCAATCTGCATAATTTCCGCATGATTCATTACAACAATTTTATCAGCCATCGTTAATGCCTCTTCTTGATCATGCGTGACCATAATAGTTGTTACTCCTACTTTTTCTTGCAAATCACGCATTTCTCTACGTAACTTTTCACGTACTTTTGCATCTAAAGCAGATAACGGCTCATCGAGTAACAAAATATCCGGAGACAGAGCGAGCGCACGTGCAAGTGCTACTCGCTGCTGTTGTCCACCAGACATTTGAGCAGGATATTTATCTTTTACATTCAGTAAATCAACTAGTTCTAACGCCGATAGCGCCTTCTCTTTTACTTCTGCTTTTCCATACTTTTTCGTCTTTAAGCCGTATTCAATGTTTTCAAGTGCTGTTAAATTCGGAAATAATGCATATGATTGAAACACCATTCCGAAATTTCTCTTTCCAGGAGGTAATGCTGTAATATCTTTTCCATTCACAGCTATACTGCCTGTTGTCGCCTCTTCTAGCCCTGCTAAAATTCGAAGCAATGTTGTTTTCCCACAGCCACTTGGGCCTAATAAACATACAAACTCATTTTTTTTCACAGTAAAAGAAATATCTTTTAACGCTGTAAATGCATCAAACTGTTTTTGAATGTGTTGAATTGATAAATATTCGCTCATTTTTTCTCTCTCCCACTCACTTACTTTTTCGGTTCTGCTTTTTGGCCAAACTCTTTTTCCCATTTTTCTAAAATTTTGTCGCGATTTTCTGCTGCCCACTTAAAGTCATTCTTTTTGTATAATTTTTCCGTCACATCTTTAGGGAATCCATCTGGAAGTTTATAATCATTTTTAATTGTCGCAAATCCATTTTTCTCGAAGTATAACTTCATTACATCATCAGTAATTGCCCAATCTAAAAATGCTTGCGCTAATTTTTCATTTTTTGCATTATCTTTTTTAATAAGTGCGTTCGCTTCTACTTCCCAACCTAATCCTTCTTTTGGCAATACAACTTCAACTGGTGCACCTTTTTGTTTCTCTTTCAAAGCACTATAAACCATCGATACACCAACTGGATATTCACCCGCCCCCGCTAATTTCGCTGGTTTTGAACCTGAATGAGTATAAGTTGCCATATTATCATGAAGTTTCTTCATGTAATCCCAGCCTTTATCTTCACCCATAATTTGTAACCATGCAGAAACTGTTAAAAATCCTGTTCCAGAAGATGCTGGATGCGGCATAACAAGCGTTCCTTTATACTCTGGTTTCGTTAAGTCTTCGTATGATTCTGGCATCGGTAAATTTTTCTTCTTTAATTCTTCTTTATTTATAGCAATCCCCGTCATAAATGCAGTATTTCCTACCCATTTTTCTGGTTGTTTATCATCTTTAAATTGCGGTAAAACGCGATCCGCTCCTTTTGGAGAGTATCCTTTTAACATATCTTTTTTATCTAAAGCTAATAGACTTGAAGCTGCAGTTCCCCATACAACATCTGCTTGTGTATTTTTTCCTTCAGCTAGCAATTTTGCTGTAATAACTCCAGTTGAATCACGAACAATATTCAGCTTCACATCTGGATATTTCTTTTTAAAAGAATCAAGATAAATTGGTACAAGTTCTTCTTCAATTGCTGTGTAAACAGTTAATGATCCAGATAATTTATCATCTTTTACTTTTGCCCCAGCACTTTCTTCTTTCTTTGCACCACACCCCATTAATAACGAAAATACCATTCCAGTTGCTACAGCTTTAAAGATTGTTTTTTTCACTGTCTCTCTCTCCTTTTACAAATCTTATGTACAACTCAAATATAAACAACTAGTGTAAAAGCAGTATTAAACCAACATTAATCTTTTGTTTGTTGTTTGTTTTTGTGTAATACGTTGCTACTTCTATGTTTTTTCGCATTTTTCTGCTAATAATGAACACTAAATTTACAAATAATTAAAAAAACCTTTATAATCCCACAAAAAAATGAGGCGTTTGTAAAAAACGCCTCACTTTTGTTTACCTTTTTTTGAATTACGATTTGCATACTTCGCGCTATTTTCTCCTTCATACTCTAATGCAAATTCTGCATCTGGTAAGCTTTCTTTCGGAGTTTTATTATTGTTGATTGCCGCATTTTGTTTCACTTTTCTTTTTACCAATACATTCACCTGCTCTCAAAAATTCACTTTCTACTCTAGTTTGAAGCGAGCTAAAATAATTATTACTGGCAAGTGTTAACAAGTACATAAGAACTGTTAGATGGAAATACTACATATGAAGAAATCATAATAAAAAGGAGCTCTTATTTTGAAGAAGAAAGATAAAATCCAGTCACCCATTTTAGATGAAACGCTCCCGCATCAAATGAATTTCCCATCTTTTAAAGGAACAGGAAAGAAGATGCAACAACCTTTCATAAATCAATATGACGTCGTAATCGGAGACAGTAAATATGATTCCGAGAACAGTCCACTTCACAATTGGAGTGATGATGTAGATCCTGCCATTATGGCTGGAGAAGAATGGATCCATCCTACAAATGATATTGGTTGGATTTCAGAAGAAAATCAAGAGTTACTAAAAAAAGAAGGAGATAATAAGAAGGATACTTTTATGCATCCGCAATTTGGCATTAATGACTAAAAAACCATTCTACCTATGTTAGGTAGAATGGTTTCATACTATCCAATAATAATTCTCTCTTTCGGATATTTATAGCGAGGTGGCTGTTCTCTTCCGCCACTAGCTAGTATAAATGTTAAAATACCGACACGCCCGATAAACATAAGTACAATGAGTACAAGTTTACCAACAGTTGTTAAATCTGGCGTAATACCTGTCGATAGTCCTGTCGTCCCGAAAGCAGAACAGACTTCAACAATTAAACTCATAAGCGGTACATTTTCCGTAATAGATAAAATAAATAGTGCTGTGGCACATAATAAAATCCCCATTGTCATAACGACAGATGCTTTCAGCACGTCCTCTTCATGTAGCTGACGTTTGAAGACTCTAACCGTTCTCCCGCCTCTTGCAAAAGTGTATAGTGACAATATACTAACAGCAAATGTCGTTGTACGTATCCCGCCCCCAACCGAACTTGGAGATGCTCCTATAAACATTAATATACTCATAAATAAAAGCGTCGGTTGTGACAATTCAAGTATATCCATTGTAGCAAGTCCCCCGCTTCGCGTCGTCACAGATTGGAATAGTGTATAGAAAACTGTTTCATGCCATGACTTTCCTGCTAAAAAATGATTTCGTTCTAGTAAAAAAATCATAATCGTTCCAACGACCACGAGCGCAAAAAATGTTGTTGTCGTCAATTTTGTAAATAGCGAAAAACGAAATAGTTGCTGTCTCCTTTTACTAAGGAATTGTTTCACTTCCATTAATACAGGGAAGCCGATTGCTCCTAAAATAATAAGTAACATATGAATCATTTGAACAATGTAATCTTTTTTATACGGAATTAGCGATTGTCCTGTTAAATCAAATCCGCCGTTCGTAGTTGCACTAACAGCTGCAAAAAAACCGTGAAAATAAGCTTCTTGCCAAGTTGGAAAGTAAAGTAAGAATCTTGTACCTAATAATATCGCTCCAATAAGCTCTATTGAAATAATTACAATTAAAATAGAACGCATCAATTCTACAAGACCTGATAAATTCCCTTGATTATGGTCTGCCATAATGAGTCTTCTTCTCTGCAAACCAATCTTTTTTCCTGTTATAATCCAAACGAATGTACCTAACGCCATAATTCCTAAGCCGCCCAATTGTAAAATAAGGGCTAAAATAATAATTCCTGCCGTAGTAAATGTATCTGAAATCGTAACAACAGACAGGCCCGTAACACTTACCGCACTAACCGATGTAAAAAGTGCATCTATAAATGTCCATTTGACACCAGGCTTCGTAACAAACGGTAAACTAAGCAATATCACCGATACAACTACCGCTAATAAATAAAACAGAACAATGAGTTGTACAGGGCGTAATTTTTGTAAAAACTTTTTTATATCTCTCATTCCATCACTTCGCTACCTTTTTTCTATCGATTAAATAAAGAAAAATCTTTACTTTCTTTATTTGTAAATAACTGCTCAAATATTTTAGCAAATACCATTCCATACACAGTTCCATTACCTCCATATGGCAATGCATAAAATAAATTATGTATCTTATTATCTTCTTTTAAAATAGGGAGACCATCATGACTACCGCCAAATGCTGCCGCCCAATAGTAGTCTGCCTGTATATCTTTATACTGCGGGAACATCTCTTTTATAATGTTAATAAGGACATCACGCTTATGCAATAATTTCGTATCACCGATTGTTTGAATTTGCATTGCTTCATCTAATCCGCCTACAATAATACGGTTTTTATACGTTCGAAAATATAAATACGGCCGTGCTGTTTCCCAAATTAATGATCGCTCATACCAACCTTCAAACTGATCTATTTCATTTGTTACAATTGCATAAGAAGTTTCTACTATTGTATTTTTTTCTTTCTTTCCAAAAAGTGCTTCATAACCCGTCGCCATAATAATATTCTTTGCTACAATTTGATTTCCTGTTTTCGTATAACAAATTAAATCATTTTGACGTTTTTTTATATATATGGCCTCTGTATGTTCATATATAGTAGCACCCATTTGATTTGCTTTATGCAAAAGGCTATGCGCTAATAAATACGGATTTACCTCAGCATCACCGTGTGTATATAATGCCGCTTGTTTTGTAAAAGGATACCGTTCCTTAATATCAGATGCTGTAAAATACTCAACTGGAAACTCATAATTCTGTAACGTTTTGTATTCCTCTTGTAAAAATGAGACATCTTCACTTTTACTTGCATAATATAAACTGTTTCGCGGAATAAACTGGGGATCGATATCGAGAGTCGGTACAACTTTCTCCATTGTTCGTAACGCTTCGTAACAAAGCTTATATGCTCGCACCCCTTTTTCTTCGCCAAATGTATGGATAAGTGAGGTTAACGATTTATCATGAAGAAATTGTAATAACCCTGTATTAGCAGCTGTGCTGCCACATGAAATCATATTTTTTTCAATAAGTGTAACGCACATTCCCATTTTCGCTAACGAATACGCTATTTGAGCACCCGCTTCGCCACTTCCAACTACAAGCACATCACATATCATATCATTTTCTAACGATGGATAACAAGGCATAGAAGCTCCTGTATCCCAAAACAACTTACCAATCATAAGCTTCATAATTATACTCCTAAAATATAAATTTCTCCTTTCTATGTTTTGTTATTTTACATAAAAAAATCCAACTAACATATGCTAGTTGGATTTTTTATTTTTACTTAGAGCGCTCGTCAAGCCAGTCTCCAATCGTCGGATACGTTTGTTTTACCGCTGTTCCACCGTAAACAATCGACATATGTCCCGTTGGTAAACATACATATTGTTTATCTGTGCTAGAAATATGATCTAGCAACGCTTCTACTTGGCACGGCAGGGCGATATGATCACGTTTCCCTGAAATATTTAAGACATTCGCCTTAATATTTGCAAGGTCTACCTTTTGTCCGCGAATCACAAGTTCACCCTTAACCAATTTATTATTTTGATAAAAATCACGAATCCACTGTCTGTATGATTCACCTGGGAACGGAATGCCATCGCCAACCCACTTTTGAACTAACCTCCAGCTTTCAACGAAGCGCTCATTCTCTGAACGATCTACTAAAGCAACATATGGACCAACAAAGTTCGTAATTGGTTTTAACATTTTGTTTCCGAAATCAATCATTTCTGGCGGAATATTTCCAAATGTATCAACCGCTTTATCTAGATTGAAGTATTTCTCATCTAATAAAGGGCCATATAATCCTGTTTCAGAGAAATCAAAAGGACTTGTCATAAAGATTAGGTTACGAATTGGCATGTGCGGATGAAGTGCCGCATAAATAGAAGTTAGCGTTCCCCCCATGCAATAACCAAGTAAAGAAATCTCGTCCGATTTTGCAGTTCGCATTACTTTTTTCACTGCTTTTGCAATATAATCAAACACAAAATCATCAAATTTCAAATGACTATCTTCTAAACCAAATGTGCCCCAATCAAGCATATACACATCAAAACCACGGTCCACTAAATATTCCACTAAACTATTTCCAGGAGTTAAATCCATAATATATGGTTTATTAATAAGAGCATATATTAATAGAATTGGGACTCTTTGTGTTTTTTCTTGTTTTGGAATGTAGCGATAAAGCTTCGTCTTATTCTTCGTCCAAATAACCTCTTTCGGCGTTAATCCTACTTGTGGCTCTGGTTCACGTAATAAAATTTCACTCGCCCTTTTCACTCGGCGATATGCTTTTCGGTACTCTTCTGGGTATAGCTCTAATTGCTTTTCCCATTCTGTTGCGAATGTAGTCATTTTTCTATCTCCTTTTTGGTCAATTTCCTTCTAAAAAAAGAAGTGCATTCCTGCTATGGATATGCACTTTTTTCTTACTTCATTACATATATAATCCGCCGTTAATGTTTAATTGCTGACCTGTGATATAAGCACCGTCACGGCATAGGTATACTACACCTTTTGCAATTTCATCAGCTTGACCAAAACGTTTTTTCGGGATTTTCGCAACGATTTTTTGGCGTACTTCTTCTGGTACTTCTGCTACCATTTCAGTATCAATAAACCCTGGGCAAATAGCGTTTACAGTTACATTTGTTTTTGCAAGCTCTAATGCTAATGATTTTGTAAATCCTAGCATACCTGCTTTCGCTGCTGAGTAGTTTGTTTGTCCAAATCCACCCGCTTGACCAATAATAGAAGAAATGCTAATAATTCTACCTTCTTCCGCTTCCGTTATGTATGGAAGTACCGCGCTTGTCGTATTAAACACACTGCTTAAGTTCACGTCAATTACGCGTTCCCAATCTTCACGATTTAACTTTTTGAATGTACGATCTCTTGTAATACCAGCATTATTAACAAGAATATCAACTTTACCAAAATGATTCACTGCTTCTTCTACAAGTCGGTTTGCGTCTTCTACTTTAGAAACATCTGCTTGAACTGCATAAACGTGATGTCCTTCTTTTCCTAGTTCATTTACTAAGTTTTCAGCTGCTTCTTTACTGCTGTTATAGTTAATAACAACTTTTGCGCCCTCTTGTGCTAACGCTACTGTGATTGCTTTTCCAATCCCTTTTGCCCCACCTGTTACGATTGCTACTTTGCCATTTAATTGAACCATTTCTTTTCCCCCTTAAATGAATTTGTGAACGACTATTATGAATCATTTTGGTACTCATACTATGGAGTCCCTATATAATTATGTTTCGCTGTTTATACATAGAAAAGAGATTCTCCCTTTCTCTTTCATATGTTATAAACAAGCGCTATTATCACTTTTTATTTTCTGGCTTATTCGTAGGTTTTACTTCTTCTTTTACAGGTTCTTGTAGTTTTGCTAGTACTGCATTTTGCTTTTCTAGCAATTCTAAAATTTGATCAACTTTCGTTTCTAATGTGCGAATATCTTGTTTTACTTTCGTAACATCGCGCTTTAATGTAGGAGCTTGTCCTACTGACTCTACCTTATCTTCTAGAAACTCCTCAATGTTATCCACTTTATTTTCTAAGTTAATAACAAGCGTAGCCACTCTAGCGATATCCTCTTTCGTAGGCACATTTACCTGCTCTAAATAATTTTTTGTCGTATCATTTAATGCTTTTTGATAAAACAAATTCAAATCTAGAACGCTGCCCATCCAAGCAGAATATTCTTCTGTTTTAATTGTTTCATTGAGCGCTTTTCCCCAAAATGTTTCGGTTTGTTCATAAGCATTTTTCCATGCTTGTAGTGGATCGAATTTTTGATCAATCACTTTACCTACACTCCCTTTTTCGTTTTTGAAACAATTCAACCTATTCATTATTTTCTAATATTCTGAATAAAACTTCAAGTCTATATTTTATTTTTTTCTATTTTCTAACAAATGTATTGACTTTAAAAACAGATAGGTGTAAATTGCACTTATAAGCAAAAAATTCCATCTAACTGATTCATGAGGTGATGCACAATCATGCTACATAATGAACCAGAACAACGCGAAAGTTTGGAGAACAACCAAGCAAAACAACCAAACTCCATGCCAAAAAACTTCTTAGTTCCCTTCTTACTTCTCTGTCTTAAAGACTGGAGTCTTCATGGTTACAAACTTATTCAAATGCTAATGGATATCGGCTTTTCTTCTGTTGACCAAGGTAATGTGTACAGAACACTACGCAAATTAGAAAAAGAAAACCTTATTTCTTCTACTTGGGACACAAGCGACGGAGGGCCAGCCAAAAGAATTTATTCTTTAACTGAATATGGAGAGCAATATTTAACAACATGTGCGACTTCTTTTGAGCATTATCAAAATATGTTGCGGACGTTTTTCACGTTATACACCAATGCATTCTTTCCATTTTCTACTTCTCCAGAAAAGGATGAAAAAGATTCTTCATCTTCACCTGGTGATACAGCAGAATAATCTGCGTTCACAATATGTAAAAAAACATTTGGGGGTCAAACAATGGAAACTAAACCATACGAATTAGTCGATGCATTTTGGAAAAACTGGTCTCAATCACTTTCCCTTTTCTCTTCAGCTGGGAAACAATTAGAGCAACTTACTTTAGAAACATTAAAACAACAACAAGATGCTTTGCATAAATTAACAGCAGGAGTAGATGAACTAGAAAAAGAACTGCAACAATTTACTACTCAATTCAATAATCAGTATACAGATTACGTGAAGCAATTAACTGGAAACTCCTTAAATGATCAAATTAATGAGTGGCAAGACAAATGGAAAGAGCTTTCTGCTCATATGCAACAGCTAACTGTTTCTCCTACAAAAACATCTTTGTCTATCCTTACTCAAACAAGCGGTCAATTTGAAGAAACAACGAAGCAATTTATTGAACAACAACAATTACAACGTGAAGAGGCTCAAAAACAGTTAGAAGGTTTTTTGGAAGATTTCAAGACAAAACAGTTGGAACTCGCAAAAAAGTTCGAGGAAAACTCAAAAAATCTATTTACTTCCATCAAGTAAGAAAAATGTGGGAGCTAACTGCAGCACAAACAAAACTCTTTCTTCCTCCTACTACATCAAGATGGCTAGCATTTTTCGATATGGAAAAGAAGGAGGACAAAATGAATCCATTTCAAGAAGCACAAACCGTCCCGGAGCTTCGTTATGATGAGATTCAAGTCGGTGATCAAGCATCACTTACAAAAACGATTACGGATGAGGACGTTATCAATTTTGCAAAATTGACTGGAGATGTGAATCCTATTCATATTTTAGATTCTTTTGCAAAAACGACAATGTTTAAAGAACGTATTGCTCATGGTATGCTCGTTTCAAGTTTTATTTCTACCATCCTTGGAACGAAACTCCCGGGTAAAAATACGATTTATTTATCTCAAAACGTTTCATTCCGCGCTCCTGTCAAAATCGGCGATACACTTCGCGTTGTGGCAGAGGTCATCAAAAAACGTGACGATAAAAAAATCATTACGTTGCAAACAAATATATATAATCAATCGGATGATATTGTCGTGGAAGGTACAGCGACAATACTAAAAAAAGAGTAGCAAAAATTGCTACTCTTTTTTCTATCCAATAACTTCTAATCACACCGATTACTTCCGCGTATGAGCACGCCGGTTCCACATAAAATAACGGTACCAGTTCAGATACATACTTAGCTGAACTGGATTACTCATAAGGATGTGTATCATCATGGCAAAAACAAACAAATTACTAGTTCCAGGTGCTGAACAAGCACTTGATCAATTTAAATATGAAATTGCACAAGAATTCGGCGTAAGCTTAGGGTCTAATACTGCATCACGTTCTAACGGATCAGTTGGCGGTGAAGTAACAAAACGTCTTGTTTCTTTAGCTCAACAACAATTACGTGGATAACAATATAACATATGGCTTAGAGGCAGATATTCTCTGCCTCTTTCTATTTTTAACATACATAATGGTGCTTTTTCACATACTAGTAAAAGCAAACTGAAAGGAACGATATGTAACATGAAACGGATTAACATTCGCATGAGTCCTCCCCGTGTTCTTACTTTGTCTTTTATTATGTTATCAATTATCGGTACATGCTTATTAAAATTGCCAATTGCTACAACGACGTCTATTTCATGGCTCGATGCTTTATTTACAACCGTTTCTGCTTGTACGGTTACAGGGCTTGGTGTTGTGGACACCGGGAAAGTATTTACCTTATTTGGCCAATGTGTCATTTTAACACTTATACAAGTGGGCGGACTTGGCATTATGAGCTTTGCCGTTTTAATTGCGATTATGCTTGGCAGAAAAATTGGCCTTCAAAACCGAATTTTACTGCAACAAGCATTAAATCAAACGAATATAGGCGGTGTCATTCGTCTTGCCAAAGCATTATTTTTATTCTCTTTTACAGTCGAATGTATCGCTGCTTTCATTCTTTCTTTTGAATGGGTACCGAAATATGGGATTGCTAAAGGGATCTATTATAGCTTTTTTCATTCCATCTCTGCTTTTAACAATGCAGGTTTTTCTGTTTGGAGCGATAATTTAATGTCCCACTCTCACAGCATTCTTGTCAATCTCGTCATTTCCTCCCTCATTATTTTAGGTGGGATTGGTTTTACAGTAATCGTAGATATAAAAAGAAAGAAAAATTTTAAAAACCTTACATTACACTCAAAACTTATGCTCTCTTCTACTCTAATCATCAATATTATTGCGACTGTTTTTATTTTTATATTCGAGTTTCACAATTCTCTTTCTATGAGAGGCTTTACTCCATTTGAAGAAGGCATGGCTGCTTATTTCCAAGCTATTTCAACGCGTACTGCTGGTTTTAATACAGTTGATATTTCCGCATTATCAAAGCCTTCCCTTTTATTAATGATGCTTCTAATGTTTATCGGAGCCGGTAGTGCTTCAACTGGCGGTGGGATTAAATTAACAACCTTTTTAATCATGTTTTTTGGGGTATTTAAATTTTTACAAGAGCAAGATGATATTGTCGTATTTAAAAAATCCATTAAAGATACTCTCATTGTCAAATCATTAACCATCGCTATTATTTCTATTTCATTTATTTTTTTTGCTATTTTAATTTTAAGCATTACTGAGCGAGTTCCTCTATTGATGAGTGCTTTCGAAGTATTTTCAGCATTTGGGACTGTCGGTCTCAGTATGAATTTCACACCACACTTAACGATGATTGGAAAAGCTATTATTATCTTTATGATGTTTTTTGGGAAGATGGGGCCTTTAACATTAGCTTTTTCATTTGCACGTAAAAAGAACCGGAAAATAAAATATCCGAATGAAGACATTTTAACAGGTTGACAACCGTATAAATTATCCATATAATGAGAGTACAATAGCATATCTCCAAAGGGGAGTAGCGTCCAAGAATATTTCTTGGAAACAAAGTCGTCATTACGTAGAACTTAGTTCTTCCGGCTTTGTTGGCATTTTCATTACATATGTCTAGCAAGACCTTTGCCTATTAACGGCAGAGGTCTTTTTTGCATTCATTACCAAATTCTTCCAAAGTTAATAGGCAGGAGTATGGGGAAACTAAATAGTGGGGAAATTCTTCACTTATTTAGTACTTATAGAAATGAGAGGAGAATGTACATGGATGTATCATTATTATTGGAGTATGGTTGGGTATTACTCATCCTAATTGCACTAGAGGGGATTTTAGCGGCTGACAACGCTCTTGTTCTTGCAATTATGGTAAAACATTTACCAGAAGAAAAAAGAAAGAAAGCACTATTTTATGGATTAGCAGGGGCATTTGTTTTCCGTTTCGGATCGTTATTTATGATTTCGTTCCTAGTCGACGTATGGCAAGTGCAAGCAATCGGTGCCATTTACCTTATGTTTATCGCTGGTAATCACTTATTTAAAACGTATGTTAAAAAGAATACAGATGAAGAAACAGAAGAAAAAGAAGCAAAGAAAAAACAAGAGAACTTTTGGTGGACTGTATTTAAAGTTGAAGTTGCAGATATCGCCTTCGCAGTTGATTCTATTTTAGCTGCTGTTGCATTAGCAATGACTTTACCAAAAACAGGATTAGGTACAATTGGTAGTCTTGATACTGGACAATTCGTTGTTATCTTTGTAGGTGGACTTATCGGATTAATCATTATGCGATTTGCGGCAACTGCTTTCGTACAAATTTTAAAACGTAAACCAGGACTTGAAACTGCGGCATTCTTAATTGTAGGTTGGGTTGGTGTGAAACTAGCAGTTTATACGTTAGCACACCCTGCATTAAATGTAATTCCGCACTCATTCCCAGAATCTACACCATGGAAGCTTACATTCTGGATTGTATTAGTTGGAATCGCAGCTGGTGGTTGGTTCTTCTCAAAAGAAGTAGAAACAAAAGTAGAAAAGAATTTAGACGAAAAAGCGCTGTAATTACAGTGCTTTTTCTTTTTGCCCTTCCCCCTCTCAATGTCCAGAAAAAATTCTATTATACTATATTTTGTAAACGCTTTCTTAATATATGTATGTCCTTTTTGTGAAACATTGCACAAACTTATTGAAACTATAAAAGAATCCATGTACTTTATTCATATAAGGAGTATTTATAGATGATGTACTAAAGGAGCGTATTACTCATGCTAGAACAAGGATTAGATTATGTTGTCAAACTGGCTAAGAGCAAAAAACAAATGTTAGATACAAACCCGATGCAATATTTCATTCGTGCAGCACTTGCGGGTATTTATATCGGTTTTATTATTGTTCTATGCTTTAAATTAGGTAACTTTTTTCACATTGCAGATTCACCAGCAACTTATTTAGCTGCTTCTATGTTTTTCGGAATTGCTCTCGTACTTATTATATATGGTGGTGCTGAATTGTTTACTGGAAACACAATGTACTTCACTGTAGCAACATTAAGAAAAGAAACAACACTATCTGATACACTTCGTAACTGGTTTGCTTGTTATGCAGGCAATTTAGCTGGTGCTTTATTCTTTGCCTTACTATTTTACGCAACTGGCATTTTTGAAGCAATTGATCACGGTCATTTCATGAATAAAGTAGTAGAAGGAAAAATGAATACACCTACAATGCAACTATTCTTTAAAGCAATTTTATGTAACTGGCTTGTATGTCTTGCTTGTTTCTTACCTTCTCAAGTTAAAGGTGATACAGCAAAAATTATGATGATGATGATGCTCGTTTTCACATTCTTCTTATCTGGTTACGAGCATAGCATCGCAAACTTATCACTGTTTGCTTTATCTTTAGTTTCACCGCATCCTGAGACAATTTCTTTTGCAGGTGCTATTCATAACTTAATTCCAGTTACAATCGGTAACATTATTGGTGGGTCTGTATTTGTCGGTATGGTATACCATTACTTAACAAAGAAAGTACCTGACGTGAAACAAGAAGAAACTGAATTAGGAGCAGCTCAACAAGAAGAAATCATTCCGTTGCAAGCGCATATGAAACATTAAAAACTCCAAAGTTTTACTTTGGAGTTTTTAGCTCCCCACATATTTAACAACAAGATTAGGATTAATCTCTCCTTCTTCCTTTCCCTTATTCATTCTCTGTTTCATCTTATGCATACCGATGACATCATTCGTATGAAAGTGTATTTCATTTACATATAAACCCTCTTTACAAAAAGCTTCGACAAAATCTAATCCACTTTTTTCTCCCCATCCCATATTGAAATCAATGGAAAGAACATTCACCTCATAATCTCGTACCATTTGCAAAGCACATTCTACTGTAGTTGCGAGCACGTAACCGTACGGACAACTTCTTTGATCATCCATATATACATTCATTTTCTATCCCCTCTCTATTTTGCATACGTGACCAACATGTAACATATTGCCCCAAGACTAATAAAAGGACCAAACGGTATTTGAGTCCTCATTTTCATACGTTTTAATACGAGACCAGCTCCAAAGAAACAAAGACTAAAGCAAGATGCTAAAAATAAAACGATAAAAATCCCTTTCAATCCCACTATAAATCCAAGTAACGAAAGTAATTTTATATCCCCTCCCCCAAGCCCTTCTGGATATATCTTTTGCATGCAGTATAACAAAATGAATATAACGCAACTACCAACTATACTATCTATCCAAGTGACTAACGGTATAAAAGCACATTCTAAAATGAGTAAACAAGCAAACCAAGCTAAAATACGATTTGGAATTAACATATATATGTAATCTGTAACTGAAATAATAAGAAGTAACGAAAAAAGTGATAAAACGATAATAAGCTCTCGTTCCACCCCAATCATATATACAGTAAGAAGGCATATCATTCCAGTTACAAGTTCAAATACTACGTACAAAATTGAAATTTTCCTCTTACAATTCGTACAACGCCCTCTTTGCATACAAAAAGAAATGATTGGAATCAATTCTTTTGGCTTTAGCACATACTTACAATAATGACAATATGAACGCGGGGTTATGATAGACTCCCCTAGCGGAACTCTCATCGCAATTACCATAAAAAAAGAACCAAACACCATCCCCGCTAACAATGCATATACATAAGTGAACATCCCTTCCTCTCCTTTCCAGAAGAACATAGCAAAAAAAGGAGAGAACTTCTACTTCATATTATCTCTATTCTATTAAAAAAGCAGGCCATTTTCTGGCCTGCTTTCCCCTATTTTATACGATGAAATATACTGCTTTTAATGGTCCATGTACTCCGACAACAAGATTCATTTCTATATCTGCCGAGTTACTAGGTCCTGTAATAAAGTTAATACAAGATGCCACTGTCTCGCCATTTTCTACACGCTTGTTCATATCCTCAACTGCTTGTGTAATACGAGGTACAAGTGTTTCACGTGGAATAATAGCAAAGTATACAGTCGGTAAAAAGTGTAAAGAACGGCCTTGGCCTTTATGACTTTGTACAACGATCGTACCAGATTCGGCTAAAGTATAATCACTAAATGCAATTCCAATATTCGTTCTTTCCGCGATACGCATATTCTCTTCTTTTTTCTCAGGATCCCATACGTTCACTTCAACATTTTGCTTTGGAAGTTCTTCTTTAAATAAAGAAGTCAATCCATAAGAATCAAAACGTTCATCTGCCGATAACATAATAGGTCCCCCGCCGTTTTCAACGATTACTTTTTGAATATCTTCACGTAAACGGTCATTTGTCGTTTCCACAACAGTTGTATGAATGTTTGTACATTGATTTTTAAATACTTCTAACAATTCTTCTTGTGAATAATTTTTTAACGTTTCTTTATTCACATTGTTTTTCCATACTGGACGTTTTACACCATCCGTTTTACGCGTGCGTCCAAGTTCTTTTGCAATATTTTCTAGAAAGGACTCACGGTTTTGAATTAATCCTGTCATTATTTGTCCCCGCCTTTCTTATGATCTTTATACCAATCACGGAATCGTTCTTTACTTGGAGCCGGGAATTCACGAATATCTGTCCAGTTTTTAAGTGGCCCAACACCTTTTGATACACGGTTACCAGATGTAAATGGACTCATTGCTGCTGGCGCCATCTTTGATCCCATTTTATATAAAGCTGCTGAAGATGCACCCATACTAAACATTTTCATTGCTAATTTTTCTGCAAGTGGAGCACGCCCTTCTTGCTCAACGATAACTTGACGATGTTTTAATAATAAATCATGCAATGGAATTTTTACTGGACAAGCTTCTGTACACGCTCCGCATAAACTAGAAGCATAAGGAAGCTCTTTGTAATCATCATATCCACCTAAAAGTGGTGTTAATACCGCCCCAATTGGTCCTGAGTATATAGAGCCGTATGAATGTCCACCAACATGTCGATATACAGGGCATACGTTCACACAAGCAGCACAACGAATACATTGCAAAACTTGACGGAATTCAGATCCGAGAATTTGAGAACGACCATTATCAACCACAACTAAGTGGAATTCTTCTGGGCCATCTACTTCCTCTTCTTGAATTGGTCCCGCTACCGTTACATAACTTGTTAACTTTTGACCTACTGCACTACGACATAGTAAACCAACTAAAACATCTAATTCTTCCATTGTCGGAACCATACGTTCCATACCCATAACCGCAATTTGTGTTTTTGGAATCGACATAACAAGGTCGGCATTACCTTCATTTGTTACTAAACAAAGAGAGCCAGTATTTGCAACAGCGAAGTTACAACCTGTCACACCAATTTCAGCATCCATAAATTTTTCACGAAGTTGTTTACGAACAAACTTTGTCATTTCGTATGGATCATCAGAATTTTCATAGCCAAGCTTTTCTTTAAATACGTCACGAATTTGCGTTCTATTTTTATGAAGAGCAGGCGCAATAATATGTGAAGGTGGATCGTTATCTACTTGCAGAATATACTCTCCTAGATCACTTTCTAACACTTCACAACCGATTTCTTCAAGCGCATGGTTCATACTAATTTCTTCTGTTACCATTGACTTTGATTTTACTACCTTTTTTGCCTGCTTCTTTTTTGCAACGTCTTGAATATACTTTGCTGCTTCCTCTTTCGTTTTCGCAAAGTACACATGTCCGCCTCTTTTGGATACATTTTCACTTAACTGCATTAAGTAATAATCAAGATTTTCTAACGTATGTTGACGAATTTCTTCACCGAGTTCACGCCATTCTTCCCAGTTTCCTAATTCATCTGCTGCTTTTAAACGATTCGTATATAAGCGTGTTTGTGCAGAAGATACTGCTCCGCGCATAAACGAATCTTGAATTCCATCGCCAACGCGATCATTAAATTTTTTCTCACTGATTTTCATAGACATAGCTTATGTTCCCCCTTCATGAGCGACTATTCAGTACCTCAGCAATATGCATTACTTTTATTTCTTTTCCTAAACGCTCAATACGTCCGCCAATGTTTAACAAACACCCACAATCTGCACCGATTAAATAATCAGCGCCTGTTTCCATTGCACTATCTACCTTTTCATCTACCATTTGCTCAGAAATTGGAGTCATCTTCACTGAAAACGTTCCCCCAAACCCGCAACAATTTTGCACATTTGGTAACTCTCTCACAGTTAACCCTTTTACATTTGATAATAAAATTCCTGGTGCCTCTGTTACTCCAAGCATACGTGTCATATGACATGATTTATGAATAGTAGCAATCCCTGGTAAACTTGCACCAACATCAGTAACCTTTAAAACGTCTACAATAAATTGTGTAAATTCATATGTTTTATCAGCAACTTTTTGTGCACGTTTAGCCCACTTCGGATCATCTTTAAAAACATGCGGATACTCATGAAACATTGTCGCACAAGAACCAGATGGCGTAACAATATATTCTGCATCTTCAAAAGTTTCAATCATATGTTTCATCGCTTCTTTTGCAGCTTCTACATGGCCGCTATTATAAGCAGGCTGACCGCAACAAACTTGTGCTTCTGGAAATTCAATTTCACAACCTAAACGCTCCAACACCTCAACTGTTGCTTTGCCGACATTTGTTTCAAACATATCGACTAAACAAGTAACAAATAAAGTAACTTTCATAATTATTACTCCCCCTTTTTACAACTCCACCAACAAACATATGGTCATCAGATGACTAAGGAGAGAAGAAATAGGCTCAACCATGGCCTATCCTCTCCCTCTTCTAAAGAAAACGCTTACTTAATCTCTCTCTATTTTATCAGAAAATTAGATTTTTAAAAGATTAAATTAAGAATTTATATCGTTGCTACCTGTGACAATATGTTCTACATTTGTTAAATGATCTAGCATTGCTTGCTGCGCTAATTCTACATCTTGCTTTAACACTGCATCATATATAACTTGATGCTCTTCTATAAGTCGTTCTGATGTTGTTTGTTCACCATATAAAATAATGCGTCTTGATTCACCAATCGTTTCAGCAATCATCTCTGAAACATGATTCATGAGTTCAAGCAAAATGTTGTTATGCGAAGACTCCGCAATTCCCATATGGAACTGAAAATCTGCTTTTTCGCCAGCCTTTTCATCTCCAATGCTCTTTGCCATTTCATCTAACCAATGCTTCATATTTTGCAAATTATCTTCCGTACGTTTTGCCGCAGCTGCTCGAACTGCCCCCACTTCAAGCACCTTTCGTACTTCTAATAAATTCAAAATATCTTCTTTCTTCATCAATAATCTATTGTTTAATGATTTTGTTAATGAAGAAGAATCAAAATTCTTCACATATGTACCTTCTCCTTGTTTCATCTCAATTAAGCCCATCGCTCTTAGCGCACTTAGCGCTTCACGAACAGCAGATCTGCCAACTTGAAACTGCTCAGCTAATTGATGTACAGGAAGTAGTTTGTCACCAGGTTTTAACGTACCATTTTTAATCATTGTTAAAATAGCTTCAGATACTTCTTCGTAAATTTTTTTCGGTTTAATAGATTTGTACTCCAGTTAAATCACCTCAGTATCTTCCAAACAACAATTGAAACGATTTATAAGAACTTTGCATCATAACCATTTTAGAACGAATTGGTAAGAAGTACAAATGTTTTGTTCATAAAATCGTCAAAATTTCGATATTTATTACATATTAATTAATACTTTTACATATAACTGTTTTCTAAAAAAGAGCATGCCCTAAAAATTAGAACATGCTCTCCTCATCCTGTACTTTCAATTTAATACTAACCGTCGTGCCGTTCCCTTTTTCACTTTCAATTCGCCACTGTCCTTCATGTATATGAACAATTTGTCTTACAATTGCCAGGCCTAAACCTGTTCCACCATGTTGACGACTTCTCGCTTTATCAACTCTGTAAAAACGTTCACCAAGGTTTTCTAAATGCTCCGTATCAATACCGATTCCTGTATCTTTTATGTTCAATTCACAGTAATCATCTATCTGCCTAAGCGTTATCATAATATCCCCGTTTTGATTTGTATACCGTATCGCATTATCTAACACGTTATGAAGCACTTGTTGCATACGATCCTCATCAATCATTACAATGATTTCTGGATTTAAATTTGTTGAAATACGAATTTTCTTTTCTATAAACTTAATCTCATACGTATCTAACACATCTTCAATTAGTTGTGAAAAAACGATAGGTTGTTTCTTTAAAGGGAAATGTTCCCCTTCTAGTTGTGCTAAATCTAATAAATCATGAACGAGACGCTGCATACGATCTGCTTCTTTATGAATGAGCTGTGTTACTTTTTCCTGCTGCGGTCCCTTCGCTACACCATCTAAAATAGCCTCGCTATACCCTTTTATATAACTAAGCGGTGTTCTTAGTTCATGCGAAACGTTAGCTAAAAACTCCTTACGCTTTACGTCTTCTGTCTCTAAAGAATTTGCCATCTTATTAAATGCTTTTCCTAATCGTCCAATTTCATCTTCAGAAGAAATTGTAATTCGTTCTGAGAAATCTCCCGTAGCCAAATGATTGGCAACTCGTTCCATTTGCGAAAGTGGTTTCGTAATAGCAATAATAATTTTTCTACCAATCCATATTGTCAGTAAAGTTATAGCAAGTGCTAACGGTGCTAAAATAAGACCCATATCATATATTAAGTCTTTTATACTTTTTAAAGGAATATAAGAATATACAATACCAACTAATTTTTTATTTTCTAAAACAGGGATGACAACCCCCATAATATTACGGTCAAAATGTTCCTCGTATCCTATCTTTGTCACAGTTTTTCCATCTAATAATGCTTGCCTGTCCCCTTCACTTATAAGAGAATGATGGTGCACATCAAATGGTAAACATGCACTTAAATCACGTGGGTTCGATACGAAAAGAACGTCTGAACTAGATATTTGATCAAATGCTCTTACTTTCTCTTCAAAAATTGATATTCCTTCGCGCTTATCATATTGCGCAGCAAGACGCTTCCCTTCCATTACTAATGAATCTTTTAAATTATCAACGTATAGTTTTTCATACGAATATAAAGATACAAAATAAAGAAAGGAAACTGTTACAAATACTGCACATACTACTGTCAGCCAAAGCTTCTGTACCATCGTAAACATACGTTACACCTCAAATTTATAGCCTACACCCCAAACAGTTTGAATGTAGTTTCCACTTTCTCCAAGCTTCAAACGCATCGTTTTCACGTGCGTATCTACGGTTCTTGTACTTCCGGCATAATCATATCCCCATACCTTTTCCAGCAATTGTTCTCGGCTAAATACTTGTCCCGTATGTTGGCAAAGAAAATAGAGTAAATCAAACTCTTTTACTGTAAGAGAAATCGGCTCACCATCCACCTCAATTTTCCTACTTTTTTCATTAATAAGGATCGGCCCAAACTGAAATTCCTCTTGTTGCTCTTGCTTTGTATAACGCCTTAATACAGCTTCCATACGAGCAATTAATTCACCAGGACTAAATGGCTTTACAATATAATCATCTGCTCCCATACGTAAGCCGTTCACCCTATTCCACTCTTCACCTTTTGCTGTTAAAAATATTATTGGTACATCTGACGTTTTTCTAATTTCTTTACAAACTGAAAGTCCATCCATCTCTGGCATCATAATATCTAGTACAACGAAATCATAATGATTTGTCTCTAATTTTTTTAGAGCTTCTTTTCCATTTTCAGCTTCTTCCCACTCGTATCCGAAATTATCTAAGTACATTCCAACAAGTTGCCTCATATCACTTTCATCATCTACAACTAGCACCCTATATTTACTCATTGTCCTTCCCTTCTCTCTCTATGAGTTGAAACGGTCCTTTTCCGACTTTAATTGTTTGTTTTATTTTCAAATTCTTCATATCCATGACGCAAACTTCATCACTATCATAGCTTGCTACGTATCCTTCTGCTCCGCTCTTCAAAAATGCAAATGGGTTTGATCCTACTTCTACAGAAGCCACCTCTTTATACGTGCTAACATCAAACTTTCTAAGCGTATTCGAACCGTGACTTAATGCATATACGTACTTATGATCCTTCGTAATATTCACAGGCATAAACGGAGCGTGTAAAGAACGTACCATTTCTCCGCTCTGCAAAGAATACACTAATACTTTCTCATTTACCTGATTTCCATCACCATGTCCGCCAATCCATATTTCTTTCCCATCTGGACTAATTGTCGCCCCCGTTGACGCTGGTGGAATCATAAAGGTTTGTATCACTTCTTTTTTCTTTGTATCAATTGTCGTTAGCTTCGTATCATAAAAGTTTAATACAGATAACTGGTTATGGTACTCTACCATCGTTATTGGCCCTTTTCCGGTTGACACACTTCCTGTCTCTTTACCTTTTATCGTAAAGAACCTTACCTTTTGGGCATTTTGATCGGCAGCAAGCAATTGTTTTTTATCTTCGGATACGATTACATTTACAATACCTTTTCCAGTTTTATATTTCTCCACTTGTCTTCCTTCGACTAGTGAATATACATACATGTACTCTAACTGCTTACCATATACAAGTATGTCTTCACCATTTGGAAGTAGTAGGGTTCCTGCCATCGGCTCGTTAAGTTCCCATGTCGTAATTAACTTTTTAGTTTGCTTATCGACAAAACTAATACTGCCTTCTTTTATATTCGTTGTTATAATAACACTTTTATCTTTAGCAATCGGTGTATACGAGCTTCCTTGACACCCTACTAATAGAAATACAAAACAGAGAAGAAAAACAGACTTTCTCAAAAGATTCCCTCCATCTTCGGATGATTTCGTTATAATTGTAAAATAACAAATAAATGTGTGGAAAGTGTGAAATTTCCCTTTCCTACTTCATTTACATATATAATGTACAACAAATAGAATTTGAGGTGTGCCAATTATGCTTTTTCCTGATTTAGCAAATAAAATTGTACGAGAAGTACGCAGACTAATTAAAGAAAATATTATTATCATTAATATACAAGGCGTTATTATCGCAAGTACAGATATAGAAAGAATCGGTCAATTTCATGAAGGCGCACTCCGCTGTGCGAAACAAAAGAAAACTGTCATTATTACAAAAGAAGATGAACGACGTTTGCATGGCGTAAAAGCGGGTATGAATCTCCCTTTACTATTCCATGACGAAGTAATTGGTGTCATTGGAATTACAGGCGAACCTGAAAACATTTCCCAATACGGAGAAATATTACGTAAAATGACCGAACTACTCATTCACGAAAACTACTTTTTAGAACAGCTAGAACTTGAACACCGTTCTTATGAAGCATTTGTCTTTGATTGGCTCCAAAATACAGACTGGTCTCCAAGCTTTCTCGATCGTGCCAAAACACTTGGTATTGATTTATATAAGAAGAAACAACTTATTTTGTTCTCTATCGATCAAAATGACACGATGCTTCAGCGTAAGATTTGGCAACACGTACGCAATCTATTAACAAAGGAGCATCTATTTGTTCGCTGGGGAAATGATCGATTCATTTTATTTACAGCCACGAACTCCAAAGAGCAAACATATCAATTTTTAAAACGATTAAAACAAGACTGTGAAACTTTGTTTTCTATTCCTTTATATATCGGGATTGGCCAATCCGTTACACCAAGCAATATGAACTTATCATACGAACAAGCATTACAAGCTCTTTCCGTATCACTTGAAACGAAAAACATTGTATTTAATGAAGATTTACGTTTAGAAATGTGCTTACAAGATATTTCTGCGGAAACGCGGGAACAATTTCTAAAGCGCACCATCGAAAACTTATTATCATCGCCTGAACTTATGCACACTTTACGTTTATTTATTGATTATAACCAATCCTATAAACAAACAGCGGAGCAATTACATATACACATTAACACATTGCATTATAGACTTAAAAAAATTGAGGAGTATACAGGACTTGATCCGAAACAATTCAAGGACTTAAATATTTTATATTTCTCGCTCCTCTTATTAGATAATCAAACAAAAAAGAATGATAAAATAGATTAATCTTTAGATGATTATACATAGAAAGAATCCCCCGACTTTTTTATCATTATAATGAAAGCACTGTGACAACGTTTTTTATTATGACTCATTACGTTAACAGTTTGAGGGGGATTTCCAATGTTAGAAAAACAAATTATTGATTCATTCGTATCCATTGTTGGCGAAGATAATGTAGATACATCCAATATGGGGCGTTTAACGTATAGTTATGATGCCACTCCAAACTTCCAAGCAATGCCTGATGCAGTCATTGCTCCTCGTAATACAAATGAAGTAGCTGAAGTATTAAAAGTATGTAACACTCACAAAATCCCTGTATATGTTCGTGGGTCTGGAACAAATCTTTGCGCAGGGACATGTCCACTTGAAGGCGGTATCGTCCTTATCTTCCGCCATATGAATAACATTTTAGAAATTGATGAAGAAAATTTAACAATTACTGTACAAGCTGGTGTTATTACGCTTGATATTATTAAAGCAGTAGAAGAAAAAGGTTTATTTTATCCACCAGATCCAAGCTCAATGAAAATTTCTACAATTGGCGGTAACATTAATGAAAACTCGGGTGGATTACGTGGATTAAAATATGGCGTAACACGTGATTATGTGATGGGGCTTGAACTTGTCTTACCAAATGGTGATATGATTCGCACTGGTGGTAAATTAGCAAAAGATGTAGCTGGTTACGATTTAACTCGTTTATTTATCGGTTCTGAAGGAACACTTGGCGTCGTAACAGAAGCAATATTAAAACTTGTTCCTATGCCTGAAACGAAGAAAACGATGCTTGCACTATATGAAGATATTAATGAAGCTGCACGTGCTGTTTCTTCTATTATTGCAAATAAAATCATTCCAGCGACACTTGAGTTTTTAGACCAGCCGACAATTGAAGTAGTAGAAGAGTTTGCTCAAATCGGTTTACCAACTGACGTAAAAGCAATTTTATTAATTGAACAAGACGGTCCACCTGAAGTTGTTAATCGAGATATTGAAAAAATGGCTAACGTTTGTCGTTCCATGAATGCAGTTGATGTTCGCGTCGCAAAAGATGAAGCGGAAGCAGATGCGCTTCGAACAGCTCGCCGTAGTGCACTGTCAGCACTGGCAAGATTAAAACCTACTACAATATTAGAAGATGCAACGGTACCACGCTCACAGATTGCTCCGATGGTTGAAGCTATTAATGCCATTGCCAAAAAATATAATATTCCTATTTGTACGTTTGGCCATGCTGGCGATGGCAACCTACACCCAACTTGTATGACAGATGCTCGCAACGAAGAAGAAATGCACCGAGCTGAACAAGCTTTTGCTGAAATATTTGCGAAAGCAATTGAACTTGGTGGCACGATTACTGGTGAACATGGTGTTGGTGCGATGAAGGCTCCGTATTTAGAAATGAAGTTAGGTAAAGAAGGTATTGCTGCTATGCAAGGAATTAAACAAGCCTTCGATCCAAATAACATTATGAATCCAGGAAAGATGTTCGCGAAGGACACTCGTAAAAGAGTGGTGGTTGAGCGATGACAACATTAAATAAAGAAAACATTCAAAAGGAATTTAAAGAACGATTAAGTGAAGATGAACTACTAAACTGTATGCGATGCGGTTTCTGCTTACCAACTTGCCCTACTTACATTCAATCTGGATATAAAGAATCACATTCCCCGCGTGGACGTATCGCATTAATGAAAGCGGTCGTTGACGGCTTAATTGAGCCAGATGAAGATGTTGAAAACACATTAAATGTTTGCCTCGGCTGCCGTGCTTGTGAACCTGTTTGTCCATCTGGTGTGAATTATGGACATTTATTAGAAGAAGCTCGTGATATTATAAATCAAAACAAAAAGTTTTCAATGCCAGTGAGAGCTGTTCGTAAAGTCGTTTTTGAAGGACTTTTCCCGCATCAAAATCGAATGAGAACATTAACAGGATTAATCGGATTTTACCAACGTTCCGGTTTACAAACGCTAACACATAAAACAGGGATTATGAAGTTATTCCCTGAAACACTTGCAACAATGGATCTCGTTTTGCCTAAGGTCCCTAAAATGAAAGCAATGAAAGATCGCCCTGAATTTTTACCTACTGAAAGTACGAAGAAGAAACAAGTTGCATTCTTCACAGGTTGTTTAATGGATACAATGTTTTTAGAAACAAATAACGCAACGATGAAACTGCTTCAGTTAGCTGGTTGTGATATCGTTATTCCGAAAACACAAAGTTGCTGCGGGGCATTACATGGACATGCTGGTGAGAAAAATGGGGCAAAGGAATTAGCAAAACGCAATATAAAAGCATTCGAAGATTTAAACATCGACTATATTATTACGAATGCTGGTGGTTGCGGAGCTTACCTCGTAGACTACGATTACTTGTTAAAAGATGATCCACAGTGGGCTGAACGTGCAAAGCAGTTCGTTTCTAAAATTAAAGATATTACTGCTATTCTAGTAGAACTAGATTTCCATAAACGTAATGACTTACGAGTCACGCCGCAAGTTATTACGTATCAAGACTCTTGTCACTTACGCAATGTTATGCGAACATCTTCAGAACCTCGTATGTTACTAGAAGCAATTCAAGGCGCAACATACCGTGAAATGAAAGATGCTGATCGCTGCTGTGGTTCTGCTGGTATTTATAACATTGTTCATTCAGAACTATCTATGGAATTTCTAGATTACAAAATGGACCGTGTGCATGAAACAGAAGCAGCAACCATTGTTACTGCAAATCCAGGTTGTTTATTACAAATGAAATTAGGCATTGAACGAGAAGGTCTTTCTCATAAAATGAGAGGAATTCACATCGTTGATTTATTATTAGAAGCAATTGAAACCAACTCGTAATAACTCGTAACATACGTAATAATAGGAAAACGGCTATCTCCTTCGTCTATGTAAAGAGATAGCCGCTTTTTTGTCCGCTACAACATTAAAAATATGTTACTTTATTATAAAAAAGAACAACAGAAACATTACAGTTTTGTAAAAATCAATCCAGTATATTCCTCAAAAAAACGCTCAAACCATTGATACAATAGGATTCTTCATTTTCAATATAGGTACATTTATCCAAAAAACGCGTCTTATAACCAAGTATAAAAATGCTGAAAATTCCTTTTATACTCTATGTTTCTCTTATTTTTCCCCTTTTCCCCTCTTAGGATAAATTAGGTAAATTTTAAGTCTATGAATTTTTTTCCATCTTTTTTCTCACAAAATCTATGCTACGATGAATTTGTCAGTCAGACAGGCTGTCAAAAACAAATCGTGTGAAAACAAATTAAAACTTTATATAGGGGGACACACATCATGAAAAAGCGTGTTTTATTATCTGTAGCTGCTGCAACAGCTCTTACTTTAGGAGTATCTTCTCTAGATGCACAAGCTGCAACAGTACAACCATCTAACATAAAGGTTCAAAATATTCAGCATTCAAAAGTGATGATGAAGCAAATGAGCCAACAAGAATTACAAGCATTCTTACAATCTATGGGCGTTGAGTCATTAGCACAATGGCAACAAGGAAACTTCCAACCAAATTGCATTATTCCTGGTCAACAACCTACTGAAAATGTTGTAACTGAGCAACCGACAGCTAAGCCAGAAACTCAAAAGCCTGCTGAGCAAAAACCTGCCGAGCAAAAGCCTGCTGAAGAAGTTCAAAAACCAGAAGCTCAAAAGCCTGCTGAAAACAATAATACGCAAAAACCGGCTGAACAAAAACCAGCTGAGCAAAAGCCTGCTGAAGAAGCAAAATCTTTAAGCGAGTTCGAACAACGTGTTGTTGAATTAACAAACGCTGAGCGTGCAAAACAAGGTTTACCAGCTTTAAAAATCGACACTGAATTAAGCAAAGTAGCACGCATTAAATCTGAAGATATGCAAAAAAATAACTACTTTGATCATAACAGCCCTACATACGGGTCTCCGTTTGACATGATGAAGAAATTTGGTATTTCTTATACATCTGCAGGTGAAAACATCGCCCAAGGCCAACGTACACCTGAAGAAGTAGTACAAGCTTGGATGAACAGTGCTGGACACCGTGCAAACATCTTAAATAATGGATTCACTCACATCGGTGTTGGCTATGTAGAAAGCGGCAACTACTGGACACAACAATTTATTACGAAGTAAATAGATTAAAAGAGTCTTCTCATAATGAGAAGACTCTTTTTTACGTTTCATAACTTTCTATTATGTATGAGTATAAAGCGTAGAACATAAACAAAATAGAACCACCACTTATTACGCTAAGTAACACATAAAATCCCCATTTCAAGTTCAAAAACAATGAAAACAATATACTACATGCCATCACTTGAAAAATCCGTCTACTCACTAAACGGATCTTTTTTAATTTGATTGGGTCTTTTTCCGTACTCTGAACTTTTTTAAACGCCTTACTAAGCATAAAAAGAAACATACTAATCCCTATTGTTAGTCCTGTTTGAAAGGATATCATGCTTCCAAAATTAATAAAGAGAATGAGCATATGGATAAACAACATAAATAAAGTAATCGTCTTTAGAAATCCACTTATAATGACATGCTCGTCTTCATTAAACTTATATATATTATGTGAAATAATATACATCAATCCATGTAAGAAAATAATAAGACAAGGAATAAGTGCTATAACAACTTGTTTACTCATAAACTCGTTTGGCCGACCATTTACATCCCAATGTACCGCCAAATGCTCTTGTAAATATGGATAGAGACATAGAGTAACTAAAAGACAAGCGAAAAATATTCCTAGTATATATTTATATTTGATCAAGTGATTCTCACCCCTCTTTTCTCTTAACGGCTTCGCTTCTTTTAGAGAAATTCCTGCAAAAATCTACTTTTCTCAACTTTAAACTTACACTTTACGCATTTACTCTTTGAAATTCTTTCATTGTGTCATTTAATTTTGTAGGAAATGGTACATCCACTTCAATCTCTTCTTTCGTAATTGGATGTAAAAAGTTTATCTTCATCGCATGTAACGCTTGCCTAGACATATATTTCGTTCCTCCACCATATAAAACATCCCCAACTAACGGATTACCATTATAGCTCATATGAACACGAATTTGATGGGTTCTACCAGTTTCTAATTGTAACGTTACAAGCGTAACATTTTGTTTTCTAAAATACTTCTCTACTTTATAATAGGTAATTGCTTGATCTCCCTTTGGAGAAACACGTCGTCTCGTCGCATGATGGCGATCTCTTCCGATAGCCGCGTCAATCGTTCCTTGCTTTTTTTTCACTTTGCCTTCTACAAGAGCTGCATATGTTCTTTTAATTTTTCGTTCCATTAATAAACGATCCATAATTGCACCAGCAATTCTATGTTTGGCAAACACGACACCACCTGTCGTATCTTTATCTAACCGATGAATATGACGAACCTTCGTCTCTAAACCTTGCATTTGAAAATGAAAGGCAACAAGATTTGCAAGTGTTCCCATCCCGCCTTTTTCAGAAGGATGCGTATCCATCTTCTCAGGCTTATTTACAATGAGTACATGATCGTCTTCATATACTACATGTAATTCACCATATTCAGGCTCTACATCGTATTCTTCCTCCATAAACATATGAACTTGCAACTTATCGCCTTCTTTTAAAAGCTCATTCCATCTTCTCTGTTCCCCATTAACGGTAACACCTTTTTCCATACGAAGCTGATGTAACAACTTTTTCGGTATTTCCCATTCTATTTTTAATAACGACTCAATGCTTATACCATTCCATTTCGCTGGCACAGTCATTTCGCACCATTCGCCCTTCTTCTTCGTTTCCATACTGTATCACCTTATTTCTATTGATTCTCTCATTGTAACGGAAAATACACTTTGATGCACCGTCAAAAATAGAGGACAGTCTTATAATAGACTGCCCCTCATGCTCTACGCCTTCTCATTTCCTGCAACACTTCTTCCGCTTTTTGTTCATATGATAAATCTTTAAAGAAATCCGCCAACCTCTTATAATCGTTATACGTATCTAATAAGTCATCCATCTTTTCTACTTTCATCACTTGTTGTTTTTGCTTCATTTTTACCGGATAACGATAGCCCGATACTTCTTGTATTTTGTAATACTCATCCTCTACTTGAATGACCTTTACAAGTTCCTCTTCTTCCGCATCCATCGTATACCCATCAAAATCTCTAAGCAATTCATAAATAATATGAGTCCATTCATCTTTTGGATAAAATCCTTTTTCTAACCGATAACCGACAATGCGATACATATGCCCATCGTTTTCTGCAAACTGTACTGTATCATTTAGCTTAAATTTAAAATAACGAAACATTGCCTTCACCTACTTATATGTAATGTTCTTATCACATACTATTTGCAAAATGTAGGTCTTGCTATTCATAAAAAAATACTCATCTATAAGATGAGTATTTTTTACGATGATTTTTCTTTTTTCTTTCGAAATGGTAACCACCAGTTCCAGTCTCCAAACAATTTCATTAAACTTGGTACGAGCATAAGACGAATAATTGTTGCATCAAGAAATATCGCTAATGCAACGCCAAGCCCCATTTGTCGTACTGGTAAAATATCAGTAAAAGCAAACGCACCAGTTACAACAATCATAATTAAAGCGGCTGACGTAATAATTCTACTTGTTGAAACAAGTCCTTCTAACGTCGCCTGATCGTTATCCCCTGTTTCTTCATACAGTTCATGGATACGCGAAATAAGAAAGACTTCATAATCCATGCTAAGCCCAAAGACGAGGCCGAAAATGAAAATTGGTAAAACAAATAGAACTGGACTTGCTTCTAAACCAAAATGACCACCTTCGAATAACCAAACAACAATTCCAATTGTTGCGCTTAAACTAAGTATATTCATAATAATCGCCTTAATTGGAATGAGTATAGATCGAAATGCAAATAATAATATAACAAAAGTCGATCCAAATATAACAGACATACCAATTGCAACTTTATCTTTAATTTCATCTTCTAACTCTTGTTGGAACGTCGTCATTCCGCCTAGATAATATGTAACGTTCGTTTCTTTATAATTTTGTTTAAAATCACGCACCCACTGTTTCGCAATTTCTGTACGTGGTTTTGTATGTAAAAAGACTTCGATTGTTGTCTTATTTCCTTTCGTATACGATTCAAATACCGGAGCTATTTTAGCAGCTTCTGGCGACTGTAACATCCCCGCAACTTGCTCTGATTTCATTCCATTTAAACTGTCGTATAAACTTCTTACTTCATATACTTTCTTATCATCTTTTAACTTTTGAACGACTTCTTCTACCTTTTGTAAACTTTCTTTTTCTTTCATATCTTTTTTCGTCTCTACCACTAACGTAACATCAGCATGTGTTTTTGCAGTTTTATTAAATGCCTCTTCGTACTTCTCATATGCAATTCTTGTATCACTTTGTTTAGGTAAAGCTTCTACGTCAGGGAACTGTAAATTAGCTGTACGTAATGGTAATAAACAAATCACAATAAATGTTGTAACAACAATAATCATCGCAATTGGATGTTTCATTACAAATTGTGCAAATGTACGCCATGCCTTTGCCGGCGTATGTGCTACTTGATTCTTTTTTAATATTCGTTTACCAATTAATGATAATAACGCTGGAAGAAGTGTGAGCGAGAATACAATACTCATAATCACAACAATCATTCCACTAATTGCGACAGACTGAATATAATCGATTTTAAAGAAAAACAAACCGGATAGGCCAACGAATACACATAATCCCGAAAATACGATTGCCCGCCCTGCTGTCTGATATGTAATTGCTATTGCTTCTTTTACCGTTCGCTTTGCAACTTCCTCTCGAAAACGATTTACAAATAATAGCGCAAAATCAATAGATAACGCAAGTCCGATCATCGGTGCAACATTTAGCACAAAGATAGATAGTTCCTTATCACTACCTATAAAATATAATATGCCCATCGTACTAATAACACTAAGTGCCCCATTTACAATTGGTAAAATAGATGCCAAAAGGCTACCGAATGAAAATAGTAATACGAGAAATGCAATTGGTAACCCAATCATCTCTGCCACTTTTAAATCATTTTGCGTTCTTTCATTAATCTCTTTATTAATTTTCGGAAACCCTGTAGGTGTTACTTTTAATGCTGTATTACTTTCCTTTTCAATTTTATCAGCAAATTGTAATGTCTTTTCCATTCGTTCTTTATTGGTTTTCCCGGAAAATAAAATTGTCGCATAGCCGATATCATCTTGTAACATTTCTTTATTTTGCACTGGATGATGGAAAGATTCATATGTCTCTTTCTCTTGAACATTCTTTAAAATTTCCTCTAACTGCTTTTTAAATTCCTCATGTGAAACACCTTTATTTTTTTCAAAAACGAGTAGGAGCGTATCTTGAGACCTCTTAAAATCTTTATCTAAAATTTCTTTCGTTTTTTGATAGTCCCCTTCTGTTTGGAAACCGTCACCACCTAATACTCCCGGTAGCTTTGGAGCGAAAATACCGAGCGCTATCGCAACCAATAGTAATGCTACTATTACTGTATAACGAAACTGATACAAAAAAGCTCCTAATTTTCCCCACTTATCTACTTTATGTACATTTGTTTTCACACATTTTCACCTACTTTACATCATTCAATTGTTACTTATAATGTATCACATCTTCATGCAAACAAAAAACGTCTGGAAACACTATAATGATAGTTTTTCCAGACGTCTTTTTATCTCTCTTTATTAAGTCCCAATCTCTCGGTAAGTAAACGATGGCAATAAATCGCCATAATTAACAAAATACCACCTACACAATAACCTGCTAAAATATCAGTTGGATAATGTACATTTAAAATGACTCTACTTAATCCAATCGATACGATTACTATTCCCATGAAAAGCGTTATTACATATTTTCCGATCACACTCTTCAAATTTGCCACAATGATATAAGTAAGAAATCCAAATGTCATAATAGATAACATTGCATGCCCACTAGGGAAACTATATCCAAGCGCATCCAACGTTTCATTTAACGACGGACGATCCCTTTTCATAATTTCTTTTATCCCTTTATTCACAAGATGTGTTGTTAAAATGCCCATTGGATATACAATCATCGCAGCATAATAACGTTTTCTCCAAAAAACAAGTAAACTTATAATAAGCACAGTTACAATCCCAATGGCAGAACCTAATTTTGTATAGTGTGAGAAAAATGTAAGCGAACTTTCTGTTTGTAACCCTTTTACTACCCCTCGGACATATGTATCCATCACTGTAACGCCGCCAGCATGTACTCGCCAAGCAACAATGCCAAATACAGCAAATAATAAACCGATACACATTACCTCATATTGATGCAACTTCTTCAAACGATTTCCTCCTACTATGAAAAAATGCGATTTCTACTGTAGAAACCGCATTTTCTTACTTATTTACCTTTTGTTTTTAACTCTGTCCAGTAACGGTCGTAGTCTTTTAGCTTATCGTCTACATCAACAAGCCATTCTGTACGATCTAATTCTTCTTTCGTTAAGAAGATCATGTGGTTATCACGATATTCTTTACTATGAAGAGGGTGAGCTTTTTCATTTGGATTACTGTATCCAATTGACTCGTAGTTTTTCACACTTACTTTTTCATCTAATAAGTAGTTCATAAACTTCTCTGCAAGCTCTTTGTTTTTTGCACCTTTTGGAATTGCTAACGTATCAGCCCAAATTGTGCCGCCTTCTTTTGGTACAACGTACTCTACATCTTTATTATCTTTTGCGATAAATGCTGCATCCCCAGACCAAACTGTTCCGATCCAAGCATCTTCTGTAATGAATTTTTGTTTAATATTATCTGTATCAAATGCTAATAAGTTTGGAAGTAGCTTCTGTAAATCAGTTGCTGCTGTCTTTAACTGTGCATCGTCTTTCGTGCTGTTTGAGAATCCATGCTTCTTAAGACCCATTCCTAACACTTCACGAGAATCATTTAATAAAGTTACATGCCCTTTATATTTCTCATTCCATAAGTCAGCCCAGCTTGTAGGTGCTTCCTTCACATACTTTTTATTGTATGCAATACCTGTTACGCCCCAAGTATATACTAAAGAATATTTATTCTCTGGATCAAACGCAGGTGTTTTGAAATTAGAAACCATGTTTTCGATATTTGGGATATTCTTTTTATCTAACGGCGCTAATAAATCCATTTTCGCCATCGTTTTAACCATATAATCCGACGGCTGAATTAAATCATACTTCGCTCCACCTGCTTGTAATTTCGCAAGCATTTCTTCATTACTTGCATACTTATCATAGTTAATTTTCACGTTATATTTCTTTTCAAAATCTCTTAGCACTTGCTCATCAAAATTGTCAGCCCAGCTATAAATGTTTAACTCTTCTTTTTTTTCACCACAACCAGCAAGTACACCAGCAACAAGGCTAAAGCTAATTGCTGCGCCGGCTAATCTTTTCATTAATTTCATCGGTTTTATTACCTCCTCGTACTTTCTATATCGTTCGTATTATAAAGGAAGGTGTCCTCCAGAGTTTTCTTCACCATCTGCACCTTTGTTACGGAAGATTTCAGATAGAACCATTAATCCTACGATAGCCACAATTAAAATTGTAGAAAGTGCATTAATTTCTGGTGATACTCCGCGCTTAACCATACTGTAAATGTATAATGGCAATGTTGTTGATCCTGGTCCTGATACGAAGAAACTAATTACAAAATCATCAATTGATAATGTGAATGTTAATAATGCAGCCGAAATAACTCCAGGTGCAATCGCTGGGAACGTTACAAAACGAAACGTTTGCCACGGCGTTGCTCCTAAATCATTCGCAGCCTCTTCTAAATCACGTCCCATACCAGAAAGACGTGCTGCTAAAATAACGACAACAAATGAAATACTAAATGTAATGTGTGCAATAATAATTGTTGTTTTACCAAGTTCCATACCTAATTGACTAAATAAAATAAGTAAAGATAATCCCATTAAAATATCAGGAATTAAAATTGGTAAATACACAAGACCATTAATAGCACCTTCATAACGATATTTATAACGATGTAATGCAATTGCGAAAATCACACCAAGAACAGTCGTTACAATCGTCGTTACGACCGCAATCGTCATACTATTTACAAACGCATCAATAACATCTTGTTTTTGAAATAAATCTGTATACCAATGGAATGTGAATCCTTCCCATTCCGCATTAATGCGAGAATCATTGAAGGAATACACCATTAAAACCATCATTGGAAAATACAAGAACAATAAAATTAACCAAGAATAAGAAACTAAAAACTTCTTCATCTTTGCCTATTCCCCTCCGTTCCCATCATATTTATATACTTTCGTTGCACGATAATATAAGTAAATTAACAGAACAGAGAATAGAACAACAATCATAGATAACGCAGATCCAAACGGCCAATCACGCGCTCCTAAGAATTGATTTTGAATTACGTTTCCGATTAATGCTACTTTCGATCCACCCATAACGTCTGATACAACAAACATTCCGATAGAAGAAACAAACACTAAAATAGAACCGGTAGCAATCCCTGACATCGTCATTGGTACTGTAACATTCCAAAATGCTTTTACTGGTGTTGCTCCTAAATCATAAGCTGCTTCTAGCTTACGCTTATCAAGCTGCTCAATCGCTGCATACACTGGTAAAATCATAAATGGTAATAAAGAATATACCATCCCAAGTATTACAGAAGGTGTATTATATAATAAATTTAAAGGCTCACTAATAATACCTAGCTTCAATAGCAATGTGTTTACAAGACCTTGTGAACGTAAAATAACAATCCATGCGTAAGAACGAACAAGGAAGTTAATCCAAAACGGGATCGTTGCCAATAATAAAAGAATGGAACGATATTTACGATCAACAATTGTAATTGTATATGCAAATGGATAACCGATCAGTAAACATATTACTGTCGTGATAACCGCAATTTTCACTGTTTCCCATAACGTCCCCATATATAATGGGTCAAATACACGTGCTATGTTCTCTAATGTAAATTGCATTTCCACTGTCCCATATGCTCCGCGCTGCATGAAGGCAAATGCCAATACAAACAGAAGGGGAATTAGGAAGAATATTAACAGCCACGCGACTGTAGGTAGTGCGAGTAATTTCCCTTTTTTCAATTTAAGGTCACCTCGTCCTCTTGCTCCCAGCCTACGTATACATTATCTCCAATGCTCCACTGCGCTGCTTCTTCAGCAGTTTGATATGCCATTAGTAATTCTGATGTTTTCTCATCACGTACATAAAGCTTTTCCATATTTCCAACAAACTCAATGTCTTCAATATGTCCAAGGTGGTATTCTTTTAAAATCTGCTCTTCAACCGAACGCACTTTTACATTTTCAGGGCGAATTGCTACATAGCCTTCCCCGTTTTTCACAATATTATTTTCACCGATAAATGTCGCAACGAACAACGTTTTCGGCTTATTATAAATTTCTTTCGGCGTTCCAATTTGTTCAATATGGCCTTTATTCATAACAACGATACGATCACTCATGCTCATCGCTTCTTCTTGGTCGTGCGTTACGTATATGAACGTAATTCCTAAATTACGTTGTAAGTTTTTCAATTCACGTTGCAAGTCTTTTCTTAACTTAAAGTCTAATGCTCCAAGTGGCTCGTCTAGTAATAATACACGCGGGTTATTTACAATCGCTCTCGCAATTGCTACACGCTGCTGCTGTCCACCAGAAAGCTTTGCAGGTTTACGATTACGGAACTCAAGTAACTGCGTTAAACGCATTGCCTCTTCAGCACGCTCTTTTTGCTCTGCTGCCGGTACTTTCTGCATTTTCATACCGAAACAAATATTTTTCTCCACATTCATATGTGGGAATAACGCATAGTGTTGAAACACTAAGTTCATATGACGCTTATATGGTGGCAAATCGTTAATCTTTTCATCATCTAACAAAAGATTCCCTTTAGTTGGAGTTTCAAACCCTGCGATCATACGAAGTAACGTCGTTTTCCCGCAACCACTCGGCCCTAAAATCGTTAAAAATTCCCCTTCTTTAATATCTAAAGAAAGCGGTGGGATAATCACTTGATTTCCAAAATGTTTTTCTACTGCTTCAACTTTAATAATCTTTTTCATTTTCCCGTCCTATCTACCTCAAATTTAAATTTTTATATTCATGAATACATATTTATGTTCTATAGACTATTTTTTGTTTCGATCCAAACAAAAATGGTTATTTAGCAAGCGTTCACTTCTATTCTTTATGTAGTATGTTTGATTCATTTTCGCATGATACATAATGTCGAACAGAAAAACCCCTTCCATTGCGAAGGGGCTTTTATCATACGGCTACGCCTACTGATAAACACCATCATCATTTTAACAACTTTCGTATGAATTTTAAAGCACTTTTTGTAGAAGAGTAGCGAATTTTCATATCGAATGCCGTAGATTGGGCTAAAATGCTTTTATAATGTGAAAAAGTCCGAAAACTTTCTTCCCCATGATAACTCCCTAATCCACTACTTCCGACGCCACCAAAAGGTAAATATGGCGTTGCAAGATGATAGACGACATCATTAATACAGCCTCCGCCATATGAAATATTACTCGTCACTTTCTTTTGTACCTCTTTATCTTCAGAAAATACATATAACGCTAACGGCTTCGGATGTTGCTGGATTGTGCCAATTACATCTTCTATATTGTCATACTCTATGATTGGTAAAATCGGACCAAAAATTTCATCTTCCATAACGGAACTTTTCCATGTAACATTAGTTAACACTGTTGGTTCTATATGTAAAGTCTCTTTTTTATGGTTCCCGCCAATTACAGTTTTACCATCTTTCAAAAACGTACATAAACGTTCAAAATGACGCTCACTCACAATTCTTACATAATTATCATTGTGCAGTGGCTCTTTTCCATACTGCTCCTCAATTTCATGTCGCAACGCTTCAATTAACTGTTCTTTCACGGAAGCATGCACATACATATAATCAGGCGCTACACACGTTTGCCCTGCATTTAAAAACTTTCCCCACACAATCCTTCTTGCCGTTACATCTACTTTCGCATCTTTATGTACAATACATGGACTTTTCCCGCCAAGTTCTAACGTAAGCGGCGTCAACTGTTTTGCTGCTGCTTCCATGACAACTTTCCCAACGCCCACACTACCTGTGAAGAAAATATAATCAAATGGTTCTTTCAGCAAAGCTGTACTCTCTTCAACGCCGCCTTCTACTACCGCTACAAGCTCTTCTTGGAATAAATCCTCTAACATCCTTGTAATCACTTTGGAAACGTTTGGCGTTAACTCCGACGGTTTTAAAACGATTGTATTTCCAGCTGCTAGAGCTCCTACAAGCGGTGCAATTGCTAATTGAAACGGATAGTTCCACGGTGCAATAATAAGTGTCACACCGTACGGTTCAGGCACTACTTTCCCCTTTGATCCAAAATGAGTAAGTGCTGTTCGAACACGCTTCGGTTTACTCCACGATGAAATATGCTTCAATTGAAAAGAGATTTCTTTTAATACATATCCCACTTCCGTTGTAAATGACTCATGAACTGACTTATTTAAATCTAATTTTAACGCCTGAAATATTTCTTCTTCAAAACGCTGAATGCCTTCATAAAGCTTCTTCAAATTATTCTTTCTCACTTCTACACTTCTCGTATGGCCATTATAAAAATATTCCTTTTGTTTATTTACAATAGAAGAAACACTCATTCATTCACCTTCTCCCACTATTTTTATCCAATTCTTTCATTATTTATATAGACTTCATATATAATAAATTTCTATTCGTAAAGTTACATTATATATAATTTCTTTTTGTATATAAAATTCATTGCTCACAAAAAAACTACCGAAAGAAAATCTCTCGGTAGTTTTACTGTATTAACGATATAAACGAACAGCACCTGCAGAATTATCATCAGCTTGTCCTACTACTTCAAACTTCAGGCCAAGGTTCGGTAAAATACGTCCTGCATCTGGAATCTGTTGATTAATATATGTTTTTGAATCATCAAACTTCGGTACACCCGCTAAGCCATCATACGTAAATGTTCCACGCGTTGGAGATACAACTTTCCAAGCTGGTGTTTTGTCGAATGAGAACGCCGCATCAGCAATTTGGAATCGTGTACTACTCTTAACTGTCGGTTTACCATTTAAAGTTCCTACAATTGCTTCTGGGTGAGAATCAACTACGCCAAGGAAACCGTGTCCTGGATGTACGCCAACCCAGTTATCTGTGTAAGCTGAATCCGCATACCATACAACCATACCAGTGTTAAATACTGGACCGCGTGCAAATTTCAATGCGTTATCTGCACCAGCATAGTTTCTCCACTCTACATAATAGTTATGTTTTTTCTTCTCAGTTCCGTTAGATACAACGAAGCCGTCTAATTTTAATTGTGGTGTCCCTTCTGCATCATCAGAGAATACTACTTTACCATCTACTGTTAATGAAGCATTATCAAGCGCAAATCCATTTAATGCTAAACCACCATCAGTAATGTAATCAAATGTTAATTTTACTTTCTTACCTTTGAATTGGCTTAAATCATATGATTTATCAATCCATTTTCCATTTGTCGAATCTGCATTTCCACTATTAGCTTTCTCACCAAGTCTTTCAATTAACGTTTGTTGACCATCTTCTGTTACAGCATGTACTTCAAGGAAGTCATACTCTGCTTCGATTTCATATAATGATTTGAAATCAAATTTTGCAGTAGTTGCATTCGTTAAATCGAACAGTGGTGTTTCCATCTTCGTATGAAGATCGTCACCTTTTGTGCTGTAGTAATACTGTTTTCCAAATGCAGGATCAATTGTTTTTACATCTTTATCAGGTAAGTTAACACGAATCATACCTGGGCGGTTAGATTTCGTAACACTTTGGTCTAAATATGTCGCTAAACCGATACCTTTATTTAATTTCTCGTAATCTACTTCTACGATATTTGCCCAGTTACCACCGATTGTTTTTTGGAAAAACTCTTTATTTTGCGGTGAGAAACTCGTTGGCGTTGTTCCTGCAATTTTACCAGCCCAGCTTCCGCCACTCATAACAGACCAAGCTTCAATTGGCTCACCTTGACCGCTATATTGTGTATCGTACTCATCCGGAAGGCCTAAATCATGACCATATTCATGTGCGAATACACCAACCGCTCCATCTTCTGGTTCAATTGTGTAGTCAAATGCTGCAATCTTTCCGCCCCAATATGGAACTTTTGCTTGCGTGCCTTCAATTGGGAATGGCTTTGGACCAACAGTCCAGCGATGTGACCAGATTGCATCGTCACCTAATTTACCACCACCTGCTTCTTGTCCAACACCCGCATGAATAATCATTAAGTGATCGATTAAACCGTCCGGTTGATTTTGATTTCCATCACCATTTACATCGTATTGATCGAACTGGTCAAACTCTGATAAATCAATGCCGCTATCTACAGCTGCTTTTAATGCATCTTTTACTAAATCACGAGGTCCTTTTGGCCCTTTATTATCATGACCACCGCTCGCAGCATCCGCACCGTAATCAGCAGCTTTACCAGGAACTGTTAACCATTTTGTAACTGTTCCGTCTACTGTATAACTACCGCCAGATTGCTCTTCATAATATTGTTTAAATGTTTCAATTTTACTTCCATCATCTAATGTGAATGGCTCATTACCGAATAACATTTTTTCATAATGTTCTTTGTTAAAGTCTTCCGAATACATATAACCAGGTTCTTTATCGATATTGTTATGTTTAAAGTCAGCGTACTCTACAAGTAGAACGAGTACTTTATCTTTACGAACATCACCGTTGTACGCTTTTTGCTTTGCTGGAGATGTTGGTACTTTACCATTTAGACCACCCTTAACTGGCCCTGTCGCTGCAGGTGTTCCTGTCGCAGGTTTATCTAACTTTTCTTTCGTATCTGCTTTTGCATCTTTCACTTTCTTTAAAAAGTCCGATGCTTCTTTCGTAAGTGGGTCCCCATTTGATACTTCTTTCCCAGGATTTTCACCCTTTTTGTTCTCTACGTATTTTTCGACAGCTTTCTTTGTTTCTGTCTCTGAAGCCTTCGAATCAATTACCCCACGTTTTTTTAGAGCATCTGCTAAACGTTCTTCCGGAATTAAATGATCATCAACTGGGCTCGTAGCTGTCTTATTAACAGGCGTTTCAGCATATGCAGACTGACCACCTGCTCCGAATGAAAGACCTAATACAGCTGTCAAAGCGATCGATGATAAAACTTTGAACGGTTTCTTGTTCATCCCTTATTTCCTCCCCTAATAAATAATATGTATTACAAATTGAATTTTATTAAAAATTCAATATTTTTTCAATATTTAGTCATATTATGTAATGTTTTTAATATATTTGTAAAAATTCCATAGTTAGCATACGAATATATCACAATTCAACAATGTTTTCTGAAAATATTGAAAATATTTGTCAGAAACTTTATAATCGCCATAGAGGGAATTTAATGGGGATTTTATCTTTGTTTTATCTACAAAATATTTGATAATTCACTACATAAATACAAAATCTGATTGTATTATCACGTATTCTGTAGCAGCAGTTATGACCGATAATTAGGGAGGAATTACATTTGTACAAAGATAAGACTGACGCATTGGATCAAGAATGGATTGATTTAATACTTGAAGCTCTAGACGCTGGTATCGCTCTGCAAGATATCGAACATTTTTTCCAACGTATGAAACCATCAAGCCAGGCTCAATAGGTTTGTTCTTTTTAGCGAAGTTTATGTTATAATAATGACATCATAAGACGACGACATATTGATAGAAAGGTGCGCAAATATGATTGGAGAACGTATAAAACGCCTGCGTTTACAAAAAGGTATTTCATTAACTGAACTTGCCGAAAAAGCTGGTGTTGCTAAATCTTACATTAGTTCTATAGAACGAAATTTACAAAAAAACCCTTCCATTCAGTTTCTTGAAAAAATTGCAGCAGTTCTACAAATTCCAGTTGATACTCTACTTCATGATGAAACAACAAAGGAAAATCACTTAGACTCCGAATGGACACAACTCGTTAAAGATGCAATGAACTCCGGCGTCTCCAAAGAACAGTTTCGTGAATTTCTTGAATTTACAAAATGGAAGCAAGATCAAAAATAATAAATAGAAAGAAGTGCTTACAATCGGCACTTCTTTTTTCTTTATAAAAAAAAGCGGGGGATACCCGCTTTTTTATTATTTTTCTTCTCCAGCTTCTTGGTTAGCATTGAACGTCCATTCTAAATTCAATGAATCACCTTGGAAGATATTTTGGTCTTTTCCATCATCTACAAATTCAAATTGTACCCATAAATAATCCTCTGTACCAGCTTCTAATCCACCCTTTTCTCCCCACTCAGGAGCAAAAATGTCTTTAGCTAAAAGATCTGGATCAGTTTTTTGTAAGTCTGCTAAAGTTGTTTCATATACAGGCTCACTTTGTTTATCCCAGTTCCAAAGGAATTTCACTTTAACGTGCTTACCAAAGTCTTCACCAGCATTATCGCCCTTTGCATCTTTCACAGTATACTTTGTCGCTAGTTTAACGTCTTTAATTGTTAATGAACCGCTATTCTTTAATAAGAACTCTTTCTTAACAGAATCCCCTGGTTTTAAATCTTTAATATCTACAAGCGTTGTAGGGTCTAATGTAAGATCTAACGTCCCAGCCGCAAATGTATTATTCGATACTTCTTTATCGCTAAAGTATGCGAATGTTCCTCCACCAATTAAAGATAACCCCAATGCTGCTGATGCAACTCCCATACCTAATTTCTTTTTCAGACTCACAATCAATTCCCCCTAGCTGTTTTTTTATATTTTTATTGCTATCTCTTATTTAAAATAAGAGATGTAACTAAAACTATATTAGCATTAGCTAATATTTGTTCTTTTTTAAAAACCTTATGTTCATTATAACGAACAAACCTATATAAATACAACAAATATTTATTAATATTTTCAGTTATTTTTATTTCTCAATATTATTCTGAAATTTCCAAAAAATATTGAGAAATAAAAAATGCGAATTAATATTTAAACTAATTATTCTCCTTCACTATCATACTGTCAACTAGTTTTCTCCTATCTTCTAGATTTTTACATGTATCGTTAAAATAAAGAGGATACAGCCGAATAGGTGAGTCGCAATGCTCTCTCACCTATTCGGCTGTATAACCGCTATTCGCTCTATATGTTGCTGTATTTTACTTGCTATTCTTGTTTCTTACTCTCTTCTTGATTTTTTGCTTCCTCTTGTTTCTTCTTCTCTTCTAGCTTTTTCGCTTCCTCTTGTTTCTTCTCTTCTAGTTTTTTTGCTTCTTCTTGTTTCTTCTCTTCTAGTTTTTTTGCTTCTTCTTGTTTCTTCTCTTCTAGTTTTTTCGCTTCCTCTTGTTTTTTCTCTTCTAGTTTTTTTGCTTCTTCTTGTTTCTTCTCTTCTAGTTCTTTTTGCTTCTCAGCCTCACTCACTTGTTTTGCTGTTTCATCTACTAGTAACTTCTCAAAATCTTGAATTTGTTTATCAATCACTTGTAAATTAACTTCTTTATCAATATACTCACAGTTTTCTTTTACTATATGGAAGCCAGCATTCACATACGAGAATACTTGCTTATTCGATTCAGTTGTATTTCCTTTTAACTCTTCTTGTACTTGATTATAAGGTTCTTCTATTGATTTATATACTTTTTGTAACGATTCTCTCTCAGTAGCTATCTTCTCACGCCCTTGCTTCCATATAACAAGCGCCTGTTCTAATTCCTGAGTGGATCTAACATTTAATTTTGATTTCATCCCTTCGTACTCATGCAAAATAACTTCCTTATGCTGCTTAGCTTGTTCTATTAATTGATCAACTGTTTTTGGAAAAATACTTGCTGTAGAAATAGTAGCCGCTACTTTCGTTTCATGAACGAAAGCTGCTTCTGTATAAGTCATCATTTGAGAGCCTAAATAAAAAGTAATAGAACACAAACATGGCAATATAAGCATCTTTTTGAATTTACGCGGTTGCTTCAGCATTTTAATCTCTCCTATCGAACAACTTGTTCTTTATCAAGAACTATATCTTTATTATAATAAAGTGAATTACAAAATGATATAAAAATTATGTTTCTTTTTATATTTCACTTTTAGCAAAAAAGAGACTATCATTTTTGATAGTCTCTTTTTCTTGTCCTTATTATTTTCCTTCAGCTTCACCTTGTTGTGCATCAAACGTCCAAGTTAATTGTAGCTTATCCCCCTGGAATTCATTTTGATCTTTTTTATTATCAACGAACTCAAATTTCACTTTGAATTTATCAGACTTACCTGCAGAAATACCTTTTTCATCCCAGAACCAAGCAGCTAAATCGTTATTTACCGCAGTAAGTGTGTCACCCTTCAATTTATCTAGCGTTGTTTCCTTTACGATTGTTTCATGCTTGTCTACATTTTTTAAGAATGTTACTTTAATATGTTTACCAAAATCATCTTTATTATCTTTCTTCACATCTTCTACATTGTAATCTGTTTTTAGTAGTACTTTTTTAATATCTAATGTCCCTTTATTTTCTAATTTGAATTCTTTTTCGACTGTATCACCAGGCTTTAAATTCGATACATTAACAACTGTTGATGGATTTAATGCTAAATCAAGCGTACCAGCCGCAAATGTATTGTTTGACACTTCTTTATCACTGAAAAACGCAAACGTTCCTCCGCCAACTAACGCTGCTCCTAATACTGCTGATGCGATACCCATTCCTAATTTTTTCTTTAAAGTCATGTCCATATCCCCTTGATTTATATATTTGTCAACTTCCTAAACGGAAAGTATAACCAAATGAACTAGACAGATTGTTCTACTTTTTTCTCTTTCTTTTCTCCGTCTATGCTACGAATAGCACCAAAAATAGTAATAGCGGAATATCCTAATAAAAAGACTCCTGGAATAATAAGAAGTAAAGCAGCTCCCGCTTTTGAATTTGCATAATTTAATGCATACCCTGCATAAGGAACTGTAATATCCGCGTATTTTCCAATGACATTCTCCGCAAGTACTGGTTCTAAATCAGCGCCGTTGTTGTTATCCCCTTTTGTTTCATACATTACTTTTCCATTTATATCTTTCACACCGATAATACGGTGAGTGATAATTTTTTCATCTTTCTCTTTAAAGGTAATAACATCACCTTTTTGATATTTAGAACCATCTTTCGTCGGCTCTATCGCAATGATTGATCCTGTTAAAAATGTTGGCTCCATCGATCCTGAAAGAACACTCTTAAATTGATATCCCATTACCGTTGGATCACCACCACTCGCTTTTGAAGAAATAACTACAAAAGCTAAGCAAACCATCAACGCAAATAAAACAAATGAGATAACGTTGCTAATCACCTTCCAAATTAATTTCATCGTTTCTCTTCCTCTCCGTTGTTTTATATTATTTGAAGTATGCAATATTCATTTTTGTTCTTTAACAAGAACACAACTAAATAATATAACGAACAAACTAAAAATGCAATAAGAAGATTTACAATTATTAGTTATTTTAAAAATAAAAAAGGCAGTTCATGCTGAACTGCCTTTTAATTAGTAATTTATTTTTCTTCTGATTTCATTCCTGTTGTATTTCGGCGTAGCACTACAAATAAAATAGCTCCAAATAGTACAGCAGCTCCTATCCCAATGCTTATTATTTTCACATTTGATTCTTTTACTTCAGGCGTAGCCGTATCTTTTTTAGGCATCGCAAAAGTAACATCTTCTTTTGAAAGAACATTTACCGTCGCAATTGTTTGATTATTTTTCGTAATATCAACTGCCCCAACTACCTCACCGCGATGGATTCCTTTATGATACAAAGAATCTTTATCTAATGTAGCCGCCCGGAACGTCGTCTTCACATTTTTCCCTTCATCTTTCTTAAGCATTAGTTCTGCACTTTTTTCAAGCTCACTATCAATATCTTTATTTAAATACGTTGTCTTTTGATGCCAACTATGTTTATCCAGTACAGTTTGCTTCACAAATTGACCGAAAGAATAGTCCGCCATCTGCTTTAAATCTTCATAAATTTCAGGTCTTTGAGAAGCCATTACTACATTTATAATACGATTTCCATCCTTCTCATTTAATAAAACGAGTGTATTGCGCGCTTCATTTGTAAAACCTGTCTTACCACCAATACTATATGGATTTTCAAAATAAGTAGATTTATTAAAAATAGACACCGTCTGCCTAGATGTCGTAACTGTCGTTCTTTTCGTATTCATCGCTTGTAAAATTTCAGGATACTTTTGCACACCTCTCGTAATCATAGCCATATCATATGGCGTAGTATAATGATTCGGATCATGCAATCCGTTTGGTGTTACAAAATGACTGTCGGTAGCGCCTAATTGCTTCGCTCTCTCATTCATCATATTAGCGAAATTCTCAACACTTCCGCCAATACGCTCCGCAATCGCATACGACACATCATTTGCACTCAGCACCATTAAAATCATAAGTGCAGTATTTCTATTAATCGTCTCACCAGGTTGAAACTCAATTTGATAATTACTCTTCTCTTGATCTAATGCTAATTGTGAAAATGTAAATTGATCCTCTGGCTTCGTATGTTCCATAAGTAAAATCGCCGTTAACACTTTCGTCATACTAGCCGGAAATGCACGGTGATGTGCGTTTTTATCATACAAAATATCTCCGGTTTTCGCATCAATTGTAGTTGCAAACTGACTAAAAACATTTGGTCCTTCCTTAGGTGGTGGCGCCACTTGTTCTGGATTCACTCCAATATTCGTCTCAGCACGTAACGTCATAGGTGTCAAAAAAAATAAACAAATAACGGTAACAAAAGCCAAAATTTTCTTTAAATTTACCATATGACTCTCCCTTTTCACTATACTCTCACAGTTTAAAAATTGAATCTACCAATCTATATGTAATTTGTATTAAATTGGAAGAATATTCACTGTTTTTTACTATATCATACTTTTACGATGAAGAACATAAATATACAATAAAAAATAAGAAAGAATTATTCTTTCTTATCCTTCTCATCAATCAATGAATCTATTAAATTTTGACTAGCTTCCTCAGGTGTAATCTCATCGGTCATCCCCATAAACGACCAACCTTTAGAATCGACCCACTCAACAAACTCTTGCAAAAACTCATCATGTGTAACATCCACATCAAGAATTGAGCCATTAATTGAAATCGTTCTATTTTTAGATACGCGCATCTTGAACGTTTTCCTTACCATTACGATAATTCTCCCTTTACTTTTGAATATTTATAAAATAATCTTGTATCTCTGTTATACATGATTTTAAGTAAATTGTAAAAAGGATATATTGGCCAATTTAGATATTGAAAATGGAAATCGCTTATCCTACATACCTCTCGTTCCATATACAAATGGTCATATTATTCAACAATTAAACCATTTAGATGAATAAAAAATCATGGTCTTTTGGAAGATATCACGCAAAATAGTATAATTTGAATAAGAGCACTAAGGTAGCTCCATTTAGATGAACTTTTACGTTGTAGACTTAGAGATTGATGCGGAAATTACTATTTGGTTCCTATTTCTATACATAATATTGCTGGAAAGAAGGTAGTAAGGTGAAAACAACAGAAAATTTTACTGACAAGGCCGATATATATGCGAAATATCGACCTAGTTATCCCAATGAATATATTGAGTATTTGCTTTCAGCTAACGAATTAAATGAGAATCAAATTGTGGCCGATATTGGTTCAGGTACAGGGATATTTAGCTGCCAGCTGCTTGAAAGTGGTTTACATGTTATTGGCGTTGAGCCAAATGACGACATGAGAAAAATGGCAGAGCACTCGTTAAAACGATATCCTCATTTTCAATCAATAAAAGCAACTGCCGAAAATACCACTTTAAAAGAAAATAGTGTGGATTTAGTAACTGTTGCTCAAGCATTTCATTGGTTTGATAAAGAAGCTTTCAAAATCGAATGCCAACGAATTTTGAAACAAAAAGCAAACGTTGCTCTTGTTTGGAATAGTAGAGATGTAACTAGTCCACTTATTAAAGAGAACGCAGAAATTTGCCAGAAAACCTGTCCAACCTTTAAAGGCTTTAGCGGTGGAATAGATGAAACTCCAGAAATGTTTAACAGCTTTTTTAAAGATGGAAAATACGAGTTTAAAGAATATCAAAATGATTTACTTTTTGATTATGAAGGCTTTTTAGGAAGGAATTTATCAGCGTCCTATGCTCCGAAAGAAAATGACGAAGAGTATAAAAGCTTTGTTCTTCTCCTATCAGAGTTATTCGATAAATACAGTAAGAATGGAAAAATTATTCTTCCAAACTTAACGCGAAGTTATTTGGGCAATGTGTAAACAGCTGGACATATAATTAACCCTCACCAATCGGACACGATCATTGAATAAACCTTAGCTTTATTGGTATATGTTGAATACAATGCGGTACACTATATTGAAAATTAAGCAAGCATACTCCCGGTCTGGATTTAGGACGAGGGTATGCTTGTTTCGTGTGATAAAATTTAATAGCTTTATTATCTTTTTATAAAAAACTCACATTTTATCACACGAAATACACTTGAATTTATTACAATGAAATGGAATATATTAGAAAATATCTAAAACCGAGGAGGAACTTCATGGCGCACTGTACGTATTGTAAAACGAAATGGAAAGTAAAAGATGTATGGTCGATACTCGTAACATTTGAAAAAGATTGTCCGTATTGTTTCGGAAGGCAATATTTATCAAAGAAGACCGTAAATGCTATGCCAGAACTTTTAAGCTTACCTTTACACTTCTTATTCCCTTTTCTTGTTCATTTGAGTGATGAAGGTCCTTTGGATTGGTATCGAAAAAAATAATATAACCGCTCTATTTTAACCCACTTTTCATTACATTCCCTACCTATATATTCCTTAATACACTACTAAATTGACTCCAAATTCTTCCTGTTCAAAAGATTACTATAAAAATATTGTAAAATTTCAGTTAATTATATATAATTGCTTTAACATAATGAGTAAAGATGCTATTACATAAGTATTTTTGAAGATCCCGTAGCTCAGCAGGGAGAGCGCCACCTTGACAGGGTGGAGGTCGTGAGTTCGAGCCTCTCCGGGGTCATAAAAAAAGAGAAACCATATCAACTTTCTACGTGATATGGCTTCTCTTTTTTATCTAAATCAATCACTTCCCACCAAACCTCTTCTCCAAAGACTTCGCATTGGCAAACAATACTTCTTTCAAGTTATCATCTGCAACGATTTTCTAGTCACCACCTCTATCTTTGCTAAAAGCACTAGCAAAGATCATTGGCATAAAACTTCTCCCATCTATCAATCCGTATCAGTAGCACAAACTAACCACATTTTCTGCTCCCTACTATCCAACACCATCCAAGTAACATCCCACGCAACATCATAAAACCAATCTGTCCAAGGGTGATAGCTTTCAAAAACTTTAATATCTTCGTATCGATCTTGGAACATATATTGGCATACATTGACTGCTAATTGCTTTGCGATAACTGGTCGTTCCTTAAATGTTTCATATGCTCCGCCCCACAAAATTTGCGCGGCAATGCTACCATCAAGCATGACTGCCAGATGTTCTTCAAAATGAAACTTATATTTTTCTGACGTATGTATTTTTAACTCTTCTAAGTTATGCATTATATCTAAAGAGTTGAAGATTCTTCTAAAGAAGTGTTCGTATCCCTCTTTCGAATGTGGTATTTCTTTGAAAAAATTTTCGTTATGTACTTTAAAACAGCTTATAACCGCTCCGCCATTTACGTTTTGTTCCTTGAATGTATGTATGAGTTTCTCAATAGATGAGTCATTCGTTTCAATTTCCTCAAACGTTCCCTCTTTCCATCTCATAACGCTCACTACTCTCTATTAAAAATTTGTTTCTTCATTATAAATAGCAAAATAAAACCCAGCAACTTTAAAATTGCTAGGTTATCTCTTATTTATATTTGAAAAAACAATCACAATTGCCCCAAGCACATAATGCCCTACTACCATCCACATACTCCGATCAAAGATCATAAGCGACAACCAAAGTGATATATTAATAGCAGCAAATAATACATATAAAATGAAGTCTCTTTTTTGTAGCGCCCCTCTATTCATTACAATGTAAATCGCACCGATAGGAGGAAGGATAAAACAAAGGAAAAAGACAAACATTTTTCTTAACGACCATGGATATGAAGTTACTGTCTGCATAGGAATCTCCTTTTCACTTTATAATACTTTTAACATTGGCCTCACAATTCTATATTCTTCACCATCAGGCTCCTTTATGATTAAAGGTGAGTGGGGACCTTTTTCTTCTTCTATCATTGTGAATACTTCTGTTTTTTCCTGTACTATGTTGGATTCACTATTTTTAATAGGTTTTTCACTTGTTTCAATTTTCTTTGTTACTTCTCCTAGCCTTTGCCCGACTTCTTCTGCTTTGGCCGGTTCATTCGTAACATAATATTCTTGCCCCTCCCATACTAACATAGGTGGCACTTGTTCTCGTTTGTTACATATTATATAAGTAGTACTAGCTACAAGTAGTAGACATGTTAATAAAAAGAAGATAGTTTTTTTATTCATATACTATTCTCCCTATCCATCATTTTATTAAATTATATAATATCCATTATATGTGGTAAATGGATTTAATGGGAATTTTCGGATTTTAAACTAAAAAGAAAAACCTTACTCAAGTAAGGTTACACTTTTACATTCTATAGTGACCGATTTATTAAAACGATCATTACGATAATCGCTATAAACATAACAACTAAACAGCCGATCATTTTATAAAAGCCTCTTTTTGTTAACGTCCCGCCTTGCACGTCTTTCCGAATAAATAAGAATACGGCTAAAAATAATACAAGCCCAATGCCAAAAGCATACATCATTTGCATATGTTAATCTTCCTTTCTCACTTCCATCTTAATATCTTTTCGATAAAACAACAAACGAGATAAAAACTGTACTCATTGTAAGTGCCATAAGTATATTCAATAGTTCAGTAGCAGATAGTGTAAGTATTTTTAAGTTTAAGCCGAAAGAGAAAAGAAGATAATATGCCGTTAGCGCAAAAAAGCTGAAGAACATTCCTTTATAACGAATAAGTTTCATTCGCTCATCTTTTTCTTTAAATTGTGGGTGTAAATAACTTAAGCAAAAACACATAATCATCATACCAAGTAATGGATAAGTTGCTTCTGGCGGTGCGGAATGCGTCATTATACCTGTTAATATCATAAATCCACTCATGAATAGAAAAATAATTCCCATGATAACGAAGTACTTTTGTGAATAGTTCATCTTTATTCCTCCCCTTCTTTTCCTTCATAAATAAATACATGTTCTATCGTTGTCTGAAATGTTTTCGCGATTTCAAATGCTAACGGAAGTGACGGATCGTATTTTCCCTTTTCAATTGAAATGATGGTTTGTCTGGAAACGCCAAGTTTCTCAGCCAATTTTTCTTGAGATAGTCCAAATTTTTTTCGGTATTCGACCATTTTATTTTCCAAGGAAATTTCTCCCTCCTTCCTTATAACGAGTATATACGTAAAGGAAACTTTACGTCAAGTTTCCTTTACATCTGTTTTGTTTATTTTTCGTTCTATTTATATAGAAGAAACTTTTTAATTTCAGCACGTCTATTTTGAAACAAAATACGGAACACTGTAACTAACAGTTACTATATCTCCTCCTCTCTTTTTTTAAAATTTAATATCTCCATATTTGTTTTATCCTTTTAAAATATTTCATTTATCCCTTTATTCGGCGAAATGTGTTATTGGTTTTACGGTGTTTTTCGTCATATTTATAGAAACTAACTGTTTATAAAGCATTTTTTATGTTTAACAACTTTTTTTGTAGAAATCCTTCACTTTCCTTTCAATATTTAACACTATCTAAATAAAGTTTACGATAAATTCATAATTTTTTATTTTTTATACTATATTCCGTTATATTGTTGTATAATATCAATGAAAGCGCTTATTATTTCAATATACATAATTCGAACTCATTTTTATCAAAACATTCTAACTATTATACTTATATTTACATGCTACAATTTTAGTTATTTGTATAGGTATACCAAATATATCCACCCTATTTTTCTGTAAAATTACTTTATAACATGAAAGATTAACTTGGGTGATAAGTTATTGTGAATGTTTTTTTACAAAACAGATAAGTAATAGTGTTTGGTATTATGTAAATTATTGTAATAACATAAGAGTAAAGAAAAACATTTACATTGATTATTGGTTCATCAATTATTGAAAAGAGCAAAATGCACCTTTTTGTATGGAAAAAGGATTATATGCATTGGGAGGTTTAAACAAATGACGAGGAAGAATACAACGACAAACCCTTGGGCCAAGTTCCACGGTCCGAACCTTGGTTATGTTATTGAACAGTATGATCTTTACGTAACTGGAGCAGGTTCTGTTGATCCGGAATTACAAGAGCTTTTTGAAATTTTTGGAGCTCCTTCGTTTCAAGATGATGTCGTAACAGGGGACAACACAGCAACACATTTTTCTCCTCAAAACACAGGGAACATTGAAAAAATTCTTAAAGTCGTTCAGCTTGTTGAACAGATTCGTTCTTTCGGGCATACGTTGGCTCACATCAATCCGATGGAAGATGCTGCAAATGGACAATCTCTTCTTGAGAAAGCAATGAACGAACTGAGCGACGCTGATTTGAAAGCGATTCCAGCAAAAACAGTATGGCAAGATGCACCAGAAGGTATTCACACTGCACTTGATGTAATTCATAGATTAAAAGAAGTGTATACACAAACTTTAGCTTATGAATTTTCTCATATACAAGATAGTGAAGAACGCGCGTGGTTGCATCAAATGGTGGAATCAAATTCATTGCGTCAACCACTATCAAATCAAAAACGAACTGCTCTTTTAAAACGTTTAACAGCTGTTGAAGGTTTCGAGCAATTCTTGCATAAAACATTCGTTGGGCAAAAGCGTTTCTCTATCGAGGGCGTTGATATGCTTGTACCCGTTCTAGATGAAATTGTGCTAGAAGGTGCTAAAAACGGCGTAGAAGATGTCATGATTGGTATGGCTCACCGCGGTCGCCTAAGCGTACTTGCACACGTATTAGAAAAACCATATAGTCACATGTTTGCTGAGTTCAAACATGCAAAAATAGAAGGTGCAGTAGCAAACTCTGGTTGGACTGGCGACGTAAAATACCATTTAGGTAGAGAACAAGTCGTTAGTAACGAAGAAGTTAGTACTCGCGTTACATTAGCAAATAACCCAAGTCACCTTGAGTTCGTGAATCCTGTTGTAGAAGGTTTCGCACGTGCGGCTCAAGAAAATCGTAAAAAATCTGGTCTTCCAGAACAAGATACTTCAAAATCATTCGTAATTTTAGTTCACGGTGATGCTGCATTCCCTGGTCAAGGTATTGTATCTGAGACACTCAACTTAAGCAGATTGAATGCATATCAAACAGGCGGAACAATTCATGTTATCGCAAACAATGCAGTTGGTTTTACGACTGATAGCTATGATTCTCGTTCTACGAAATATTCAAGTGACCTTGCAAAAGGTTTCGATATTCCGATTGTTCACGTCAATGCTGATGATCCGGAAGCTTGTCTTGCTGCTGCTAATCTTGCGATTCAATATCGCATGTTGTTCAAAAAAGATTTCTTAATCGATTTAATTGGTTACCGCCGCTACGGTCATAACGAAATGGATGATCCAGCAGTTACACAACCACAAGTGTACAAAAAGATTAAAAATCACCCAACTGTAAGAGCAATTTATGCAGATCAATTACAAGCTGCTGGTGTTCTAAATGCAGATGAAATTGAAACAATTACACAGTTTACGCAAGAGCAATTAAAATCTGACTATGCACAAGTACCGCCAGCTGATACGAGCGATGCAACAATTCACGTTAAAGTGCCAGATGTCGTTGCAAAGGGCATTCAGTCAATTGATACTGGTGTTGAGCTTGATTCACTTCGTGCAATTAATGAAGGTCTGCTATCTTGGCCAGAAGGCTTTAACGTATATCCGAAAGTGAAGAAAATTCTTGAGCGCCGTAAAGACGCTCTTGAAGAGAACGGTAAAATTGAATGGGCACTTGCTGAATCATTAGCATTTGCTTCTATTTTACAAGAAGGTACACCAATTCGTTTAACTGGTCAAGATTCACAGCGTGGTACATTCGCGCATCGTCACATCGTATTACACGATACGGATACAAATGAAACATATTCACCATTACATCGCTTACCAAACATCAACGCTTCATTCTCTGTTCATAACAGTCCATTATCAGAAGCTGCTGTTGTTGGTTACGAGTATGGTTATAACGTATTCGCTCCAGAAACGCTTGTTATGTGGGAAGCGCAATATGGTGACTTCTCAAATACTGCGCAAGCATTATTTGATCAATATGTTTCAGCTGGAAGAGCAAAATGGGGTCAAAAATCTGGTTTAGTTCTTCTATTACCACACGGTTATGAAGGTCAAGGGCCAGAGCACTCTAGTGCGCGTCCTGAACGTTTCTTACAGTTAGCTGCTGAGAACAACTGGACAGTTGCAAACTTAACGAGCGCGGCACAATATTTCCATATCCTGCGTCGTCAAGCATCTATCTTAGGAACAGAAGCTGTTCGACCATTAGTATTGATGACGCCGAAAAGTTTATTACGTCACCCACTTACGCTTTCAACTGCTAGTCAGTTAAGCGAAGGACGTTTCCAACCTGCTTTAGAACAAGAAAACCTTGGCATGAAACCAAACAAAGTAAAACGTCTTGTTTTAAGTACAGGTAAAATGGCGATTGACTTAGCAGCAGAAATCGAGTCTGGTAAGCATGAGTACAACTTAGATGAAATTCATATCGTTCGTATTGAACAGTTGTACCCATTCCCTGCTGAGAAAGTTCAATCTATTATTAAACGCTTTAAAAACTTAGAAGAAATTATTTGGGTTCAAGAAGAGCCTCGTAATATGGGCGCATGGCATTACATGGCTCCAATTCTGTTCGAACTAGCTGGAGATAAAGTGAAAACAGGTTATATTGGACGCCCAGATCGCTCTAGCCCATCTGGCGGCGATCCATTCGCTCACAAAGCTGAGCAAGAACTAATTGTTTCACACGCTTTAGACGTGAAGTATAACTTCCGTCAAGATAAACTAGAAATTGAAGTTTTCAGCAACTAAAAAGTAACAATGAAGATTTCTAGCTTGTTCCTTGGGCAGATATTCTGCCCAAGGTCAGGCTAACAAATGGAGATTACCGAAGACAAAAGAAGAAAAAACACACCGTTAGGCAAATAAGGGGAGGACATTTAAAATGATCGAAATTAAAGTACCTGAGCTTGCAGAATCTATTACTGAAGGAACTATCTCACAATGGCTTATCAACGTAGGCGACAAAGTTGAGAAAGGTGGCAGCGTTGTTGAGCTTGAAACTGATAAAGTCAATGTAGAAATCATTGCAGAAGATTCAGGTATTGTATCGAAGTTACTAGGCGAACCTGGGGATACAGTTGAAGTTGGCGCAACTATCGCAATTTTAGACGCAAACGGAGCACCAGTTGCAGTAAGTACACCTGCACCGTTGGCTGAGCAACCAAAACAAGAAACAACTGAAGCACCAAAAGCTGCGGCACCAAGTGCTGAACAAACTGCAACTTTACAAGGTTTACCAAATACAAACCGTCCTATCGCATCACCAGCTGCTAGAAAAATGGCTCGTGAATTAGGAATCGACTTAAACGACGTACGTAGCACAGATCCACTTGGACGTGTGAGACCACACGATGTACAAGCTCATGCTGCAGCACCAAAAGAAGCACCAGCTGCTCCAAAAAGTCCAGCTCCTGCTCCAGTTGCAAAAACTGAATTCGAAAAACCAGTTGAGCGCGTGAAAATGTCCCGCCGCCGTCAAACAATTGCAAAACGTCTTGTAGAAGTTCAACAAACATCTGCAATGTTAACAACATTTAACGAAGTTGATATGACTGCAATCATGGAATTACGTAAAGAGCGTAAAGATGCTTTCGAGAAAAAACATGATGTACGTCTTGGTTTCATGTCATTCTTCACAAAAGCAGTTGTTGCAGCATTAAAACAATTCCCATTATTAAATGCTGAAATTCAAGGCGACGAGCTTATCATTAAAAAATTCTATGATATCGGTATTGCAGTAGCAGCTCCAGATGGATTAGTTGTTCCAGTTGTACGCGATGCGAACCAATTAAACTTCGCTGAAATCGAAAGCGAAATTCGTGAATTAGGTAAAAAAGCACGTGATAACAAACTTTCACTAAAAGAACTGCAAGGTGGTACATTTACAATTACAAACGGTGGTGTGTTCGGTTCTCTAATGTCAACACCAATCCTAAACAGCCCACAAGTTGGTATTTTAGGAATGCACAAAATCCAAGTACGTCCAGTTGCAATCGATAACGAACGTATGGAAAACCGCCCAATGATGTACATCGCTTTATCTTACGATCACCGTATTGTTGATGGTAAAGAAGCAGTTAGCTTCCTTGTTGCTGTTAAAGATATGCTTGAAGATCCAAAATCATTATTATTAGAAGGTTGATAGATTTATAATCTATTACAAGCTGTAGAATATATCATTCTACAGCTTTTTTTATTGCATTCATACGGGACAAATCGCATGACATAAGGTAATAATGTATGCCTAAAAAGTAAGGAGGATTAAAATGAGTAACCTTCCAGCACATGCAAAACTAAAAGCAAATAAAGATACTTTCTTCCTCCCCGACTCAAACGGGGGTGTCTATTTTCGAAATAACGCCAGTTCATTTCGTATGGACGGTGACGGAATTTATAACTGGATTGAAAAATTAATGCCAATGTTTAATGGTAATTATTCTTTAGCAGAAATAACGGATGGTCTCCCTCTCCCCTATCAAAATCGTGTATTTGAAATTGGAGAGATTTTATATACAAATGGGTTTGTCCGTGATGTAAGTCAAGATGCACCTCATGAATTAAACAGTGCATTACTTGATAGATATGCTTCGCAAATTGAATTTCTAGAAGCAGATTCTCATTCAGGCGCTTTAAAATTCGAAACGTACCGCAATGCAAATGTACTTATAATCGGCTCTGGAGATATGCTTACTTCCTTAGTTTCTTCTTTATTAGAATCCGGATTACCTACTTTTCATTACCTTGTGACAGATTATGAAGAAACGAATTACGACCGTATTCACGAGCTAGTAGAACTTGCACATGAAGTAGATGATGCTGTACTTGTTCAAGAAATAGATACAACAATTGATCGTCCCCTGCATGAAGTGTTCGAGCCTTTCGACTGGATTTTATACGTTTCGCAAAATGGAGATATCGAAGGACTAAGAGCAGCTCACACGATTTGCAAGGAAGTAGGAAAGAACTTCATACCAGCCGTTTGTTTATCAACACTTGGTATAGCTGGTCCTGTCGTAATGGCTAATCGTGAAGAATGCTGGGAATCCGCATGGCATCGGCTACATGAAACGACTTTACAAAATGAAAATTCATCAGCCGCCTTCTCTCCTATTACATCTGCAATGCTAGCAAATATAATCGTTTTTGAATTATTTAAGCACGTTGCTAATGATTCTTACCGAGAAAAAGAACCTCAATTCTTTTTATTAAATTATGAAACACTCGAAGGAGCATGGCATCCTTTTATAAAACATCCTCTCGCCACTGATGAAAGTTTTACAATTGATACGATAGAAAACCTTTCTGAACAACTTGAGCATCGGTCTAACCAACATACCTCAACTGATTTATTCCGTTTTTTCGATTCATTAACTTCTAAAGAAACTGGTATATTCCATGTATGGGATGAACAAGATTTATATCAATTACCGTTATCACAATGCAATATTCAAGTAGCTACACCGCTATCAGATGGTCCAACTTCCCTCCTTCCTCTTATGACTTGCGCTGGTTTGACTCATAACGAAGCGCGCCGAGAAGCTGGTTTAACAGGAATTGAAACATATGTAGCAGAAATTATGCACCGCCTTATCCCTGAACATAACGATATCGGTATTGGCGCTGGAGAAACGATGACAGAGGGTGTATACCGGGCACTACAACAACATTTAAATCACAAATTGTATGAACGACAAGCACATATGCTAGAAGAAATTACGACGGTCGACTTAACGGACATTTATGATAAACATTGTAGATTTTATTACGATGCCCTCGCTACCATTCATGAAACACCTAAAATCGCAATGGGTGAAGAGATTCTCAGCTTTCCAGTCGTTTGGGTTGGTATACATGATCGATGGTATGGTGCATCTAATATTAATATGACGTTAGCGTTACGAAACGCACTACAACTATCGTTTCTTCATATTCAAAATGAAGAAACTCCTTACAGAGCTAATATCTTGCCGAAATCCTCTATTATTTTATATGACACGGATTCTTTTAGGTTAGAAATACAAGCAGAAGAAGAAATTCCAAGTACGCAATCTGTACAGCTTGCCCTGCAACATTTAGAAGAACATCATTTTTATCCATTCGTGTTTGATTTAGCGATTGAATCATTTTTGAAAGAAAACTTAGATGGTGTGTACGGGGTATTAATTGCAAAGGAGGACGGTCTATGACTCAAAATATATTACTTATAGGGGATGGCATTCTTGCAGACTATGTACATGATCGATTATGCAAACAATATTCCATCGTTCGCCAACATACAATTGCAGACGAACTCCCTGAAAATATCGATCTCGCTCTCGTATTACACGACGGCTCTCCTTCTACTATTCATCATGACGCTGAGCTAATTTTCCGTTCAAATCATATTCCGTGGCTACGTGGTTTTACTTCATTTGGTGAAGGTATTATCGGTCCTTATATTCATCCTCTTGCAGCAGGATGTACTCATTGTGCCGATGGACGACGCTTTATCGCTGGATTTGATCAAAAAGAGATGTGGGAGCTACAACGAAAATATGCGGTAAAAGAAGAAAACGTAACAAGGCGTGATGTACGTGCCACCCAAAATGGCATTCTGCAAATGTGCCATCTTATTTGCGCAGAAACAGAGAAAATATTAACTCATACTCATTCTTCTTTAGAAAATGAACTCATTTTACTAAACTTACAAACACTGCAATGTACGCGGCATTCTTTTCTTCCAGATCCGCTCTGTCCTGTATGTAGTAATTTGCCTGATGACACGGCAGATGCAGCAGCGATTTCATTACAACCGAGCTTAAAAACAAGTGATGCAACATATCGCTGTCGTTCCATTCATGAACTAAACACATTTTTAACGAAGGACTATTTAGATTACCGAGTCGGTATGTTGAACGGAAAAATGCAGCATTCTTTATTACCATTTGCTGACGTTATTATAAACATGCCATTAATGTTTGGAAATGAAGGGGTTGCAGGCCGAACTCTTTCATTTGCAATAAGTGAAGCAACTGCTATTTTAGAAGGTTTAGAGCGATATTGTGGTATGTCACCTCGAGGGAAAAAGACAAATGTGCATGCTAGTTTTCATGATGTAGAGGATCATGCACTAAATCCCCTTACGCTCGGTGTACATACAAATGAACACTATAATCGTGATGGTTTTCCATTTAAACCGTTTGACCCTGACTATGAACAAAACTGGGTATGGGGATATTCATTGTCACAAAACCGTCCAATTTTAGTTCCTGAATCAATCGCTTATTATAGCCTCGGTCATCGAGATGCTTACGTATATGAAACATCAAATGGATGTGCCATTGGTGGTAGTTTAGAAGAAGCAATTTTTCACGGTATTTTAGAAGTTGTAGAGCGTGACGCCTTTTTGCTCACTTGGTATGCCGAATTACCTCTTCCCCGCCTTGATCTTAGTTCAGCAAATGATACGGAATTACAATTAATGATTCAGCGGCTGTACACGATTACCGGTTATGAATTGCATGCTTTTAACGCAACGATGGAACACGGCATCCCAAGCTTATGGGTAATCGCGAAAAATACGCGTGAAAATGGAATGAACGTTGTTTGTGCTGGAGGCTCTCATTTGGACCCAATCCGCGCTTTAAAGAGTGCCATTCACGAAATAGCAGGTATGTTACTTATAACAGACGATGAACTCGAACAAAAAAGAGAGCACTACGAAAATTGCTTACAAGACCCTTATCTCGTAAATAAAATGGAAGACCATAGTATGCTGTACGGATTGAAAGAAGCAGAAGAACGTCTTCACTTCCTTTTACGCGGGGATGCTCCGGTGCAATCGTTCCAAGAAATGAACGGATTACAATCATTTGATCTCGATTTAACATCCGATCTTCATCAACTTTTAAACCGTCTAGGGCAAACCGGACTTGAAGTAATCGTTGTAGATCAAACAGTGCCTCTTATAGAAAAAAACGGATTGCATTGTGTAAAAGTCATTATTCCAGGCATGCTACCGATGACGTTCGGTCACCATCTCACTCGGATTACAGGACTGGATAGAGTGTATACTGTACCGATGACGCTTGGATATACCGCTGAGCCTTTAATGAATGAACAATTAAATCCACATCCGCATCCGTTTCCATAGTAAAGGAGGGATTCTATGCAGCTGGATACTTTTTTACATCATCTCCATTTTTCTATAGAAGAAATTATGCCGAATCATGAAGTGGACTGGGAAGATGCACCGCTTCCTTATAAACTATATCGAAATGTACCTATCATTCCTCTCTCTTTAGAAATCCCATTCTCTTTACCTAACTCTTCTACTACACCTACTTTGAAAGAGATTGGTCATTACCTTTGGTGTTCATTTGGTTTAACCCAGTTATGTCAGCTAAATAGCGAGAAAATTTTATTTCGAAGATCTATCCCTTCCGGCGGCGCTTTGTATCCAAATGAATTGTATATATATTTAAAAATTGACGATTATCCAGACGGCATTTACCATTACGACGCCGCGCATCACCGACTTATCTTACTTCGCGAAGGAAATTTTGATTCTTATATTACAGAAGCACTTGGCAATCGTTGTGACATACAGTCTTGTTTCGGTGCTGCATTCGTATCCACTATGTTTTGGAAAAACTACTTTAAATACAATAACTTTTCGTATCGGCTTCAAGGGTTAGATAGCGGTGTTCTCATCGGCCAATTACTGGAATGTGCCAAACAATTTGGTTACACAAATGGTGTATATTTTCAGTTTCTAGACCGTGCAATCAATCATTTACTCGGACTGTCAGAAGGAGAAGAAAGCGTGTATGCTGTCGTTCCTTTCAGTACAGAACCGCAATCTAATTGGTTTCACAATGATTACCGTGAACATAAAACAATTACTTCTCATGAGCTATTACAACAAATTCCGCCTTTAGCACATGAACATTTCGTTCGCTCAAAGCATGTAAATGAGTATCCGATGATAACAAAAATAAATGCAGCTTCTATGATCGAATCGACAGCACAGTTCCAAACACTAGCTCATGAAGAGCACTATCAACATCATGCGCACGCTGTACAACTGCCGAAAGTAGAGCGTTTATCTTATGATTTCTTACAACTTTGCCGAAAACGGTATTCCCCTGATGCTGACTTTATTTTAACAAAATGGGATGCAGCCGAGCTCGCTACTTTACTACAAGAAGCGAGCCTCTCCTTCCCTTATTACAATGACATTGATGGTCAGTATGTAAATGAAAATGTGCGCGTCTCATTATATGGATGTTTCTATAACGTAAAAGATATAGAAAACGGCGCTTACACTTATAACAGTAAAACACATTCCATACAATCACTTCGATATGGGGACCTTCGTTATCCCCTTCAATCTAGTATGACGATGGATAACGTAAACCTTTTTCAAGTACCACTTTGCTTACATGTAGTCGGAAAGAAAGATTACTATACAAATGCATTAGGCTATAGAGGGTACCGTATTCATCAAATGGAAGCAGGTATACTCGTTCACAAACTCGTTTTTGCAGCGACTGCGATGGGGATGGGCGGGCATCCTTTACTTAGTTTTGATACAAATTCATGTGATCAGTTGTACGGAATAGATGCTGGGAATGAAACGTCACTTATTCAAATTCCTGTTGGAGCGTATCGGGCGCGGAATTGGTTAAAAGGGGATTTGCGTATTTAGAAGCACGCCGCTCATCGGCGTGCTTTTTTTAAAGGACTTACTTAATAAAAAGAGAAGTGAGTATATATTCTTACATAAAAGGAGAGTTTAACTTGAGCATTTTACAACGATTAATCCAGCAAGCAAAAAATCCTCGGGGGACAATTGGTTCTTCCATGCTTTGTATTATGAACAGTGCACATACGAGACTAACCAATTGGGCATTACAAAAAGTATATATAAAGAAAGAGGCAATTATATTAGATATCGGTTGTGGCGGCGGTAAAACGATACACACTCTTTCAAAACGAACTCCACTTGGAAAAATATACGGGATTGATTACTCCTATCAAGCTGTAAAAAATTCGATACAGACGAATATAAAAGATGTTCAAAAACAAAAAGTCATTGTTCAACAAGCAAGCGTTTCTTCTATTCCCTATCATACAAACTTCTTCGATCTCATTACCGCTTTTCAAACACACTACTTCTGGCCTGATATGGAACAAGATATAAAAGAAGTATTTCGCGTCTTGCAACCGAAAGGATCCTTTTTATTAGTGGCTGAAACTTTCAAAATTCAATATCATATGGAGAAATGCAAAACGAATGAAGAATTAGTAAACCTATTTTATAAAACAGGATTTACAAGCGTGAAATGTTATGAAGAAAGAGGATGCCTTTGTGTAATAGGGACCAAGTAAAAAAACAGACCCTTTGAGGTCTGCTTTTTTTACTAGATTAATTTGAAAATGCTCTTTATTTGTCTCGCAAATAACCAGTTTTTCGTACCGTAGTTATCATTTAAACTATCTAAATTGATAGATTGTCCGTTAGCAAACTTTAATTCTAACGTTGTATTTTTATCGTTTGTTTTTAAGTTACTATGTGTAATAGCATCATACTTTAATTTTTCAATTTCAACATATTCGTCTTTTTCTTGTCCGATCACGACATGGTCTTGGAAGAAGAAAAATACTTCTACTTTCTTACCGAAACAAAATACATTTTTCGTATAAATTAATGTCGCATTATCAAGTCCGACGCATACTTCTTTCATCTCTTCAATAACGTGTCCAAAGTCTTCTTCCTGTCTTGCGTTTGATTCAGCAATCCATTCTTCGATTGTTTTCATGTTAATTGCCATACTGTGCCCCCTGGTTCGTTCATTGCTTTGTTTAAAAACTAAATACTATATGACAATATAAGCGATACGTACTATGTTTTCAAGGGTGAACGGTATATTCAAAATAAAGTTAAATTTCAAAGTAATATACTAGGAGCACCAATCTCATTGTATTTTAAACGTTTGCACGAGGCATTCTTCATCGTCGATTAACTGTATTTTCTCATCAAATTCGATGTTTAGCTCCCTATATACTTTCTTCCAAAAAGAAACAGCTGGTACATTTTTCACAAGTTCGATAACGAAATATTGCCCTCGTTTCTCTTTTAGTACATTCTTAATAACTTGTTTACCGATTCCTTTCCCCTTGTATTGATTCAATATGAAAATGTCATTTATACCAAAATCGTTTTCCTTCTTCAAAAATGGACGTTCCAGTAGTAATAAAAATCCTACAATCTCATTATCACTTTTAATAAAATACGGAGTGATTCCATCATTTCCCCAAAACATATGTAAATCTTCGTATTCAAAAAATCCATTTGCTTCAATTGTTATATTGGGTGTGAACTTAGAGAGGTCATGCAGATATAGTGCATATAAATTACGCAATATTTCTTTTTCTGATTCTTGAACAGTTTGAAGTGTTACAAACATTTTTAATAATCCCCTTCCCTATATGTAACTATTTCCCAACCCTCTTCATTCGACAAAAATGATGATTACCCTTTAACGAAAAAAATAGCACTTAAAAAGTGCTATTCCGCTCGTCTTGCCGCTTGCTGAATTGGATCCCAAACGCTGTTATATGGTGGTGCATAACTTAAGTCGACATCTTCTAAATCGTGAATGCTCATTTTATTGAAGAGTGCCATTGCGATCACATCAATCCGTTTATCTACACCTTCTTCTCCAATTACTTGTCCGCCTAATAATTGTTTCGTGTCAGAACGGTATAGTAATTTCAAGTAAAGTGGTTTCGCATTTGGATAATAGCCCGCCATATTTGTCGAATCTACTTTGACTGTTTTATACGGGATATGTAATCCTTTTGCTTCCTTTTCATTTAAGCCTGTTCTTGCGAGCGTCAAATTCATAAATTTAATAATGCCTGTACCCAACGTTCCTTTAAAAGCTCTTCGTTTATCCAGCATATTCAGTCCAGCAAGTCGCCCTTGTTTATTTGCAGTTGTTCCAATTGGAATATGATCATGAATTTCTTTTATAACGTGATAATGTGTCGCACAATCACCAGCTGCATATACGTCTTGCACATTCGTTTGCATATATGCATTTACCTCGATTGCCCCTTTATGATTTGTACGTATATTCGTTCCTTCAAGAAAATCAGTATTCGGCTTCACTCCGACAGATACTAGAACAAGATCCGCTTTATACGTACCTTTATCCGTTTCAACTGCTTCTACTCGTTCATTCCCTTTAAACGCTTTTACATTTTCATTCGTTAAAATTTCAATATGATGTTTATCTGCTTCTTTATGTATATATTCCGCCATATCTGCATCGTAAATTGTACCGATATGATCATTTCTCTCAATCATTCTTACTTTCTTACCAAGTTCGACGAAAGTTTCTGCCATCTCAAGTCCAATTGCACCGCCGCCAATAATGGTTACATCTTCAACTTTATTCGTTTCTAGCGTTTTTAATATGCGCTCAGCATCCGGAATTGTTTTTAAAAGATGAACACCTTGTAAATCTCGACCTTCCCATTCTGGCATAACAGGACGCACGCCAGTCGCAATTAATAAACGATCGTACGGAAATTCAAAGACATCTTTCGTCTTCGTATGCTCTGCGTACACAATTTTCTTTTCCGTATCTACTTTCGTTACTTCATGTCGTACTTTTGCATCAATCCCGTATTTATCACGAAACGTCTTTACATTACGCGCGATTAACTTTTCCGTTGAAGCGATAGCACCACTAATGACATACGGTAACCCACACTGCGCGTACGAATAAATTTCACCTTTTTCTAACGTCACAACATTTGCATTTTCATCGTTTCTAACAATTTGCATCGCTGCACTCATACCAGCTGCATCTCCGCCAATAATGACATAGTTCACTTTACCACTCCTTCTTTTTTACATACTCTTTACGTTTTCCATATTTTATAGAAATAACACCTACTTCTATTGTAAAGAAAGAGAATTTCATCTTCAAATTTAGTGCACAAACCTATGCCTAAATAGGTAACCGTCGTGCCTTATAAACAACATGTTTAATATGCTATAACAGTAACAATTGAAAGTAGGTGAAACATACATGTGCGCCGGCCTTCTCGCCCAGCTTCCAGATGAACCGCAAGAACCAAAAGAACCGAAACCCGCCGTCTCACTTGACCAAGAATTTTCCATTAATGCAACAATATATAGCGCTCGTGCTTGGTTATCTAACGATGATACATTTGCGCAAGATATTTGGAAAGCTACCCAATTCGCTTCAGCATCACATGCTGGCAAGTCCATCTTTCCAGTCGGTTCTGTTAAAATTATAAACTTCTCTGATGATACAATTACTGTTATTGCTTCACCAGAATCAGATCATGCGCTCAAAATAGTCGTCCCACCCCATTCCGAGGCAGCCCTAACGTCTGGTCCTTTATCACATATACAAGCTAGTACATCAGGAGGATCCAGTAAAGTCACATTTCTCTTTCACATCTTTTTCTCAAGGGATCCTGGTTCAGATAAATAACGATAAAAAGGTACAGTTATGCACTGTACCTTTTTATCGTGTTTATTCTCTTGATTTAATGAGTTCAACATTATAAGATTCAATATCCGTTAGCTCTCCTGTATAATACTTGTTTTCTCTATACCAAGACTGCTTTGAAAAATATGTCCATGCCTTGCGTATATTTCGTTTCTCTCTATTTTCAATTGTTCTTTCGATAAGTATGTTAAGTCCCCACTCGTTAATTTTCGGATATCAATATCAGGAAAGATGAAGCCATTATATATATACTGAGGTTTTGACAAAATTGAACACCGTCTTCAAAATGAGTGCCACACTTTGTACATACATTCATCCACCTTTTCGTTAGAAGCCAGTGAATCCCTGTGTAAAGGTTTGAATTATCGTGCTAATGTAAGACCACAGTACAATGAATGTTGCAATTCCAATTAAAACATTTGCGATAAGAAGTGTATAAATAAGGTCTAATCCGCCGTTATCTAGCTTTACTATAGCGACAATTATACTAATTGACATATACGTTGTAGCCAGCCCTAATAAGATTGGTAAGAAAAAGATTAATAAAAAGCTAAACAGAAAAGAAAGAACTAATATAGCAATAGCTGGCGTCGCTATCGTTCCCCACACACCGAATACTTCAAGAAATGAAAATGAAGATTTCATCATCTTTCCACTTACAAAAATAATAAATCCGACAAATAAAGTTAAAATTAGTAAAAATAAAAAGACAGTTATAGAGTCCCAAAAGAAATTAGGAGTCGTTATATCTGGTGCAAATGTTCTCGTAACAGCAGCTGCTGTGCTCATCATTCTATAAAAAATACATGCTCCTAAAAAACAAATAAGAACAAGACTTACAATTCCATTTCGTACTTCAATCTTGCCGCTTTTCATAATCGCTGTCGGTGCTTTGAAAGCATGTTTAAAAAACTGAAAATATCCACTCGCAAATCGCTTCGCTTGCTCTACCGTTTCATTTGTTCGAGTTTTCTTTGCTAAAGCTACGCGTTCCTGTTGCTCACCTTCACTCGCTACGGCTTCCTCCGTTAACGAATGTCCACAATTCCCGCAAAACTTTGCCTCTGCTCTATTTTCTGTATGACACGCCAGACATTTCATTCTCGCATTCCCCCCTTAAGCAGATACCGTATAGGGTGTTACAAATTCAATATATGACTTTGTACATAAAACATGACTACAAGAAAAAGATTCTGAAATCCTCCTTCTGAAAGAAAATATATGTGCTAGCAATCTTGAAAAAAAATGCTATTATGAAACAGAATAAATAATATTTTTAACAGATTGGATGAAAAACAATGGAATTGGTAAACTCAATTTTTCAAATACTCCTTACAAGCGTAATCCAATTATTTTCTTTAATTGGCGTTATCATTGTAATCGGATTTCTATTAGGCTATTTAGAATCACTAACACGGATGTATTGGTCGAGAGCATTTGGAAGAAAAGGATTCCTTTTGACTGCTTGGATTGGTGTTCCTATTCATGAACTTGGACATGCCATTATGTGCGTACTATTTCGTCATAAAATTGTAGCAACGCAGTTTTTCCCAACAGATACAAGCCAGGGCGCTTTAGGCTACGTACAACATCAATACAATCATAAAAGTGTATATCAACGAATTGGAAACTTCTTTATCGGCATCGGGCCTATTATTTCTGGTATTACCGCACTAATCCTTTTAATGCGCTATTTCGTACCAAATTCATATTTTTTATTTCATACAACTCTCGAAAAAACAATCACTTCTACTTCTATTAATGTAGAAATGGTTCAAAACATGCTCTTGTCGACGTTCGTATTATTGAAAAGTTTATTTACAATAAATAATGTATTGAATCCTTCCTTTTGGCTATTTTTATTTATCGCCATTTGTATTTCTGCACATATCGCTTTAAGCAAACCAGATATTCAAGGATCAATAGACGGTGTTATCGTCATGTTTATCGTGTTATTTTTATTCAACATCATAGCGGGATTGTTTCAGTATGATAGCAACCAACTAATTGGAAAAGTGATGAAGTATAATATGTACCTCATTGCGTTTTCTAGTGTAGCACTGCTGTTCTCTTGTATTTCTACACTTGTTAGTTTTGGGTTTTATAAAATAAGAGGAGGGCGTTCTTTTTGAACGCCCTCTTCTTCTCAATTATTCCTCTTATAATCACAATGCTCAACCGGCACACGAGCATGTCCCTCTTCATCGGTACACCATGACTGTGACTGGAAGGCAAGGAATATACCGATCCATTTTTCTTCCTTTTCAAAGTGAATGAGTATTCCTCCGTCTTGCCATATACCATTATCACCTTTCCATTTTTCTACATTCCCTTGATTCATGTGAATATCATGTATCCCGTTTCCTGGTTCGAAATGAAAGTAAGAATCGGGTGTATTTTCTTCTGGTCCCCATCTTTCACCGAACGCGTAAATAATTGCTTTTTCTTCTATTGCTTGTTTTATATAACGTTCTATTTTTTCATTTAAATCATTATCCACTCCTGCTTTTTCAGCAGGTAAAGGAATCATTTGCTTGGAATCAAATAAATTACCTCTTACGTAGTCTAAAGCTACTTTCGGTTCATTGTTTTTTATTTCTGTAAAACCAAATGGTAATGTTGGTAAAATATGAATCGCTTCTGACCGAATATTGTCGCTTGCAAAATATAAAACTTCTGACGGATAACTTTGCGACTTTACGTTAATTGCAATACGATAATCTACTTCTGCTTCACCTTGTAAATGAACTTGATAATGAGGAGTTTTCCCTTTTCCGATTTTAGATTGTATAACTGTACCTTTTAACACGCCGTAGTTTTTTAGGGGCATACATTTCATCTCCTATTCATTTAATAGAAGCTATTCATGTTTAAAACATTATCCACTCATAACAAAAATCCTCCTATGTCAGGAGGATTTTTAATTTCTCAACATATACCAAACAACAACCTCTACCACTATAAGCAACACCGCACCAAAAATCATTAACGTCGTCTTCTTTAATAGTTCATTTTCACGATACGGAATGTTACATAAATACGCACCTAGTGTAATCCGTGACGGGCAAGCGATCGTCGCTACTGATGATGCGGTGTTTTGCAATGTTGTGACGTATTGCCACGGGAGTGCTACATTTTGCGCCGTTTGCATTTGTAGTTTTATGAACATCGCATTTGAGCCTGCATTACTACCTGTTAAAAAGCCACCGATACCACCGATAAACGGAGCAACGAAAACGAAAAATGTTCCAAATGTTTCACCAGCCGTTTTTGCAAGTAATGAATGCATGCCAGATGCACCCATTAATTCTGAAATGGCGATAAACATTGTCGTCGTAATCGCAAAAGGAATCCATTGTTTGATCGTTTGTGAGAGTGATTGTTTAATAATATTAGACGGGATGCGGAAGAAAATAATAGTAAATAAGCAAGTCATACCGAGCCAAAATCCTGGTGAATATAGTAACTCTAGTTTGTAAGAGTATGATTTCAAATCAAGAACCGCATATGATCTGAACAAATCATGTAATGCTGGAACGAGGCGAGAAAGTAAAATACAAACTGTTAGAAATATATAAGGGCTAATAATTTTTATAATAGATACTTCTCTCTCCGTTGCAGCCGCATGCTCTGTTATAAGATTTTGCCCACTTTTTCCTTTTAATTTAATGATAAGAAAGCCAAATGTAATCGTAATGATAGAACTTAGTATACCTGCTAGTTCAACACTTACGTATGCGTTAGAAAGATAGATTCCGAGAGAAAATAATAGAAAGAAACTGAATCCTTCCTTCCACTTTTCAATAACCGCCTGCCAGCCGCCAACAACGTGTAAAGAAAGAATGACGAAATAAGCAAACATCGGGATACTTAATAGCGCTGTATTTGTACCGAGTGTTGTAAGCGGCATATTGATAAGTTGCGAACCGATAATCGTACCAGTTGCCATTGCCCCCCATGAACTAGCTAGTAAGCCGATAAACGAGAGCAGTACAGCTTGGAACGGTTTATAACCTAATGAAAGAAAAATAGGTGCTGCAACCATAAAACCAATTCCGAATCCACTTACCGATTCAATTAGTGGGCAAATACCAAAGCACATAAGAAGCATTTGTAATAAACGATCTTGCGTCACTTCTTCTAAAAAACGCGCTACTTGGTCGATGTACCCCATTTTGTTCATGAGGTGAAATAAAAAAATACCGAAAAATAAAACGTACCCGACAATAAAACAAATTAACCATCCTTTAATCGTTGCGTGCACAGTTTCACTTATCCCTAATTGAAATGTTGGCGAGAGTAAAACGATTCCAACACATACCGCATAAGAAATTAACGAGGATCTTAATGACGTTTGTTTCAATAAAAATAAGCAAATGAAAATCATCATAATTGGGATAAGTGCCAAAAATATGGCCATGTTATCATCTCATTTCGTTTAAAATACAATTTTCAACTATTATATAACAGATTCACAAAAGAAGACGAGTGATTAAACATATTATAATGAAAGAGATTATTTATTATGTATCCCCTGTTAAAAGAACATATATTAGTTTTTGAGACAAAGAAGTAACTCACAGCAAAAGGGTTATTGAGGTCAGTTGACCGAGTACAAAAATTTCAGGAAGGAAGATTTGTGTATAAGAGTTAATACCAGAATATAGGAAAAGGTACATATGGGTAGATAAAGAAGGTATTTTTGCGATAATGCATTAAGTATTTGGATTATACAGAGGCCAGTAGGAACACATAGAAAACATACTGTTATGCATTAAAGTAATATTTCTTATATATATACAAGAAACTAGGAAAGATCTCAAACGTATGAGACTAGAAGAGTTTGTAAGTTGGTTGCAACGTCCCTATAAAAACACAATTGAATAATTTATTACTACAGCTATTCATGAAAAAGTTAGGTGTTATAGTATAAGGGTACCGAAAAAGCCCATTTTATAAGAAAAAAGAGACTTTTGATAAAAATTCTTGTTTTTTTAATTAATTACTTTTTCAGTCCCTCTATAGTACTTGGAACATTTTATTTTTTTGATTTCAACAAGAACGTTTCTTCATTCTTACCATTCCATTTAATGGTAACTTTTATACTCTCCTTTTTATCAGTTGCCATACATCCCTGACAATTAGATGATAAAAAAATAGTTGCCCCCTTATGAATCTCTACCTTTTTAGAAGTCTGTTCAAATTTACTGCTAATACTAATTTCTAAATTCTCAAATTTTGTATCTTTATCACCATTCTTATAATGAAAATCATAATTCCCATGTTCTTCATTCCCATCAATGTTTACTGAATATCTTCCTGCCCAATGTTGACTTTCTCCAGAAAAAACACTGTATTCTTTTGAGCAGCTTCCTAAAATGGGAATAAAAATTAATAAAAAAGCAATTAATTTTTTCAATGTTTTCCTCCTATAATCACAATTTTTTCTATGCCTATATAAGTTGTTGAAAAACAATCTTCCAATTTAATATTTAATTCTATATAGTAAAACAATCCCCTTCTATTTTAAGAGGATTGTTTTACTATATATTTGTATAATATTAAAAGTTATTTGACCAACTAAATTGCCAAGAAGAACCCCCTCGTTTAATTGTTACATATTGTCCAGCCCCTACATACGCTTGTCCAGCTCCTGATGTAATAGTTGATACTTTTGGCCATGAAGGTGCCGTGTAGTTAAATGTAAGACCTCCTGGGTAGTAATCTTGTTGCTTCATCACTGCCCCATTTACACCAACTCCAGATTGGTTTAATCTCACACGTCTGTTTGGTATAGTGTAACTACTATCTGCTATTTGCCAACCACCTTGTACACTTGAAAGAGATATCCATCCTGATGTTTCATTTATATAGAGTCTACTATAAGCTTTCAAACCACCAGTGTCATCCCATTTTTCTCTATATTTATCTGCTAAAGCGACAATACCTTTTTTAGAATCATTCTCAGCCTCTTGGATAACAGCAAGATTAGTAACAACATATGTCTTGCTTTTCGTTCCGTCTGCATAAGTTATTTCTTCGAGTAATTGAGAAGTTTGATAATCGTCAGCGTTTAATGTATTTGATGTGCTTTCGCTAATAGCAACTCCTTGTTGGATTGGGGTGATTTTCGCTTCTGATTTAAATTTTAGACTGTCTTTAAAATCTTGTTTATTGATTTTTGCTCTCTCATATAATACGTTTAAATCTGTAATTTCATCATATTTCTTAACATCTTTAATTTTAGATTCCCCAGTAGTTTTTTTAATCGCTGGAGCATCTTGTGTTTGAGCTAAGCTAGAAGTAGGAGCAATGAAACTAGTAAAACCAATTGATAAAGCTAGACTTGCATAAAACAAACCTTTAGTTTTCTTCATAGTATTCCTCCCTAATTATAATAGTTTTGCCACAAACCCATTATATGTAATTTTTTCAAACAAAACAACAATATGTAATTAATTGGAATATAATAATTACATATACATTTATGCTACTATCTATTTAATTATTTTAAATGATAAACAATCACTTAAAAATTAACGGAATTTTTGCTTACAAAATTTGTTTTCACGTATGGAAAACAAATTTATTGTCAATCTGCATTGCAGCTATAATAGTAAATCCTATGTATATAAGAAATCCAAATTCAGTTTTAAAAATCATATCAAAATAAAATATCTTAATAACATAGGCTCCTTTTTTGAGTACACAACAATTTATCTATTATTCTCAAAAACCGTCTGCTGCCCAATTATTTTGTCTAACACAACAAACACAATATAAGCACATATGACTTGCAATACAACATCCCCAAATTTTATTAATTCAAATGAATGGATACATCCAAATAATTCATTTAATAATACAATCGAAACGATACTAAATAATTCTATACTAATCGAAAATATACATATTTCTAAAATAGATTGCTCTTGAATGCGATTTAAGTTTGAAAAGATGAATACATATCCTAAAAATAGAGCCATCAACTCTATTTTTGTCATGCTAATGAGCCAAGCGTATAGTGGTACAGTTAGAAGTAGATATAATAGTTTCCGTCTTAGCATGCTTTCTCACCCTCTAAATTATATGTATTTTCTGTATATTTTAACATTTATTACAGAAAACAAAAAGAAGAGACTTATGCCTCTTCTTTTTGTTTTGTTGCCTGTATGAATTCACATATTTCTTCTCGTTTTTCATTTTCTAACAGTTCAATAATTTTACTTCCAACGACAACCCCGTCACATATTGTAATCATTTCTTCTACATGTTCCTTTGTTGAAATACCGAACCCTGCCACTACCGGTAAATGCGTATGTGATTTTACTTTTTCTAAGTAACTATGAATCTCCTCTTTAAAGTTTTGACGTACGCCTGTTACGCCTGCTACTGTAACAGCGTAGACGAACCCTCCTGATTCACTCGTAATTTTCTCGATTCGCTCAATTGGGCTCGTAACGGTAACGAGTGGGATTAAAGCGATATTTGCAGTTCGGAGAAGCGGTGCAATAATGTCTTGTTCTTCATACGGTAAATCCGGAACGATAATACCGTCTACCCCTGCTTCCATACAGTTCTCGATAAATCGTTCTTTCCCGAATGCAAGTACTGGATTTAAATATGTCATGAGTACAAACGGAATTTGCACTTCTTTCCTTACCTCTATTAATGCTTGAAAAATGCCTTTTACTGTTACACCGCTATCTAGCGCTCGTTTCCCTGCTCTTTGAATCGTCGGGCCGTCTGCGACTGGATCTGAAAACGGGATGCCGATTTCAACGATGCTTGCTCCCGCTTCGTCTAGAAAACGAATTCTTTCTTTTAATTTTTCAAGGCCACCATCTCCGCCCATTACGTACGGAATAAATGCTTTCTTGCCATTTTCAAATGCTGCTTTCATTTTTTCTACTCCCATTGTTTACACCTCTTCCATATAACGTTTTATACTCTCTACATCTTTATCACCGCGGCCAGATAAACAAATGACAAGCCCTTCGTCTTTCTTCATTTGCGGCGCTAATTTTAAAGCGTACGCGACAGCATGCGAGCTTTCTAACGCCGGGATAATTCCTTCTTTTTTCGTTAATAATTGAAATGCTTCTAACGCTTCATCATCAGTAATGGAATGATAAGAAACGCGGCCAATATCTTTTAGCAAGCTATGTTCTGGCCCAACACCAGGGTAATCAAGTCCCGCCGAAATAGAGTGAGCTTCTTGAATTTGTCCTTCTTCATTTTGCAGAAGATACATCATCGATCCGTGGAGAACGCCAACGCTTCCTTTCGTTAAAGTAGCTGCATGCTTTTCTGTATGAACTCCTTTCCCTGCTGCTTCTACGCCGTAAAGAGCAACTTCTTCATCGTGTACGAACGGATAAAACATTCCCATCGCATTACTACCACCACCAATACAAGCAACGACTGCTTCTGGTAACTTTCCTTCTAACGCTTCATATTGTTTTTTCGTTTCTTTCCCAATTACACTTTGGAAATCACGGACAATTTGCGGGAATGGATGTGGCCCGAGAACAGATCCCATAATGTAGTGCGTATCATGCACATGTGAAACCCAGTATCGAAGCGCCTCGTTTACCGCATCTTTTAATGTACCGCTACCTGCTGCTACACTTTCTACTTTCGCTCCGAGTAATTCCATTCGGAACACATTTAATTTTTGACGTCTTACATCTTCTTCTCCCATAAAAATGACGCATTCTAAACCGAGAAGGGCACATACAGTAGCTGTTGCGACTCCGTGTTGTCCAGCTCCTGTTTCAGCGACAACTTTTTTCTTTCCCATTCGCACCGCAAGAAGTGCCTGACCAATTGTATTGTTAATTTTATGAGCTCCTGTATGGTTCAAATCTTCACGTTTTAAATAAATCTTTGCACCTCCGCAATACTCCGTCATATTCTCAGCGAAATAAAGCGGTGTTTCTCTTCCGACATACGTTTTTAAATAATGATTTAATTCCTTTTGAAACTCTTCATCTTCCATTGCCTCTTTATATGCTTCTTCTAGTTCTAATACAGATTGCATTAACGTTTCTGGAACGTATCGTCCTCCGTATATACCGTAGTGACCTTTTTCATCTGGATATGCGTAGTTCATTTAGAACACTCCTTCGCTTTTATAATAAATTGTTTTATTTTCTCTACATCTTTCTTTCCTTCTGTCTCTACTCCGCTGCTCACATCGACCATATATGGCCGAACAGTTCGAATTGCTTCTTCTATATTAAGAGTGTTTAATCCACCAGCTAATATCGTTTTCTCTCGTAATTCTTTTGGCATATGCGCAAGTAACTCCCAAGAAAATGTCTTTCCATTTCCTCCGTGAAACTTTTCTTTCGGACTATCAAACAATATATAATCCGTTTCATATGCTTGAGCATTTCTCATATCGGCCTCTGAAGTTATTCCGAGTGCTTTTATAGACGGAATATTCAATCTTCTAATCTGATGATTATCTTCATCCCCATGTAGTTGTACATGTGTTAACCCGCATTCATCTGCAATTATCTGGATTACTTCTACTGATTCATTTACGAAAACACCGATTTTTAACACGTTGGCTGGAAGTTCCTGAATGATTTCTTTCGCTAGCCCTGGAGTAATTTTCCGCTTACTTTCTGCAAAAACAAATCCGATTGCATCAGCTCCGTATTCGCAAGCACGTTTTGCTGTTTCCATATCAGTGATCCCGCAAATTTTCACTTTCATATGTTCACCTTACAATCTTCAAAAAAGGTATGAATAGAAGACGATGTCATAAGCGCTTCTCCAACTAGTACACCTTTTGCCCCAGCTCGTTTAACGCGGATCATGTCTTCTTTTGAATGAACCCCGCTCTCACTAATCCAAAGTAATTTCTCCTCATTTAATCGTTTTCCAAGCTTTTCTGTTTGACTTAAATCGACTTCGAATGTTTTTAAATTACGGTTGTTAATACCAATAACGTGCGGATTTAATTGGATTGCAATTTCTAATTCCTGTTCATCATGAACTTCAACAATCGCTTCTAATCCTTTTTCTAGTAAGTAGCTATACAACTCTTTTAATTTCTCTTTCGTTAACGCCGCTACGATTAGTAAAATAATATCTGCACCAGCTTCATACGCTCTATCAATTTGAATCTTATCGATTATGAAATCTTTACATAAAAGCGGAATGCTACTTTCTTCTCTTGCCGTTTGTAAATCATAAAATGATCCTTTAAAAAATTGACCGTCTGTTAAAACAGAAACTGCACCAGCGCCGCATTCTTCATATGCCTTCACTTGTTTTCGTACATCAACATGTAAATTAATATCTCCTTTTGATGGTGATGCTCGCTTTACTTCTGCAATGACAGTAAATTGCTCTAGAGCCTTTACAAGTGAGCGCGTTTTTCTTTTTTCTTTTACTGGTGTATATGTTTCATATAATGCCGCAACTTCCTTTTTCTTTTGATCTACAATTTTGTCTAAAATCGTCCCCACTTTAATTCACCCTTTCTAATTTTTCGTTACTTGCTGCAATTAATAAGTTTAGTTTCGCTAATGCTTTTCCAGAGTCAATGCTATGTGCTGCGAGTGTTATTCCTTCTTCAATCGTCTTTGCTTTTCCATTTGCGAAAAGAGCAAGCCCTGCATTGAATAAAACAGTATCACGGTAAACACTCTTCTCTCCGCTTAATACTCCGAGCGTAATCTTTGCATTTTCTTTCGAATTCCCTCCTCTAATCTCTTCGTTTTTCACTATTGAGAATCCATATTTCTCAGGTTCAATACTCGTTTCTACTATTTCATTATCTTTTAAAATGACAACATGATTTTCTCCTTGCAATGATGCTTCATCTAAAAACCCACTTCCGTTTACGACAAGTGCTTGTTTTCTTCCTAGTTTCTGTAGTACTTGCGCAACTGGTAGTAACATATCTCGTTTATAAATGCCGACAAATTGTGTTTCTAAATTCACCGGATTCGTTAACGGTCCAATTAAGTTAAAGATCGTCGGAACGTTTAATTCTTTTCTTATTTTCATAATGCGCTTTAATGCTGGATGCATCGCTGGTGCGAATAAAAATGCGATTCCGACATGCTCTAATAAATAATCAATTTCGTTTGGCGTACTACTAATATTTACACCGAGTTCTTCTAATAAATCTGCACTTCCTGTTTTACTAGAAACAGCACGATTACCATGTTTTGCAACCTTTACGTCAGCTCCTGCCAGTACAAATGCTGATGTTGTGCTAATATTAAACGTTTGGGCACCGTCACCACCTGTCCCGCAATTGTCCATCGCGCCTTGTATATGATTCGAAAACGGTAATGCCTTTTCGCGAAGAGCTCGAACGAGACCGTATATTTCTTCTGCCGTTTCACCTTTCGCTTTCAGTAAGACTAAGAAAGCTGCAATTTCACTTTCCAATATGTTTTCATTTAATAAAAGAATCCCCGCTTTATACATTTCCTCTTCTGTTAAATGTTGTCCCTCCACCAATTTACGAAGATAGTTATTCATACTCTTTCCTCCTCTTTCACTTCGCCTAAAAAGGCACGTATTAACTTTCCGCCTTCTTCTGTCGCGATTGATTCCGGATGAAACTGTAATCCGAAGAGCGGATAATAATTGTGACGAACTGCCATTATTTCTCCATCGTCCATCGCTGTCGCTAATATGTCAAAACACTGTGGCAAGCTCGTTTGTGCTGCAACAAGAGAATGGTAGCGCATCGCTGTTAGCGGCTGCGTCACATACGAAAAAATTGACGTTCCGTTATGTTTCACACGCGATGTTTTTCCGTGTTTAATGCGCTCTGCTCTTACAATCTCTCCTCCAAACGCTGATATAATTGCTTGATGACCAAGGCAAATACCTAATATGGGAACGTTCTTATAAAAATGATGAATCACTTCAATACAAATGCCAGCATCCTCTGGTTTTCCTGGTCCTGGCGAAAGCACAATTCCTTTTGGGTTCATTTCTTCTAATTGTTCTATCGTTATTTGATCATTTCTTACGACAACAATCTCTTCTTCGTATTCGCCTAATAGTTGATACAAGTTATATGTGAATGAATCATAATTATCGATCAGTACAATCATTTCATTACCTCCAATAGCGCTCTCGCTTTATTTAATGTTTCTTCATATTCAGCTACTGGATCTGAATCGTAAACGATACCCGCTCCTGCCTGAACGTATGCTTTTTCATCCTTTACAACCATTGTTCGAATGGCGAGCGCCATATCAAGATTCCCTGAAAAACTAACGTATCCAACTGCACCGGCGTACACATTTCTTTTTTCATTCTCTAGCTCATTTATAATTTCCATCGCCCTAATTTTCGGAGCACCTGATACCGTCCCCGCTGGTAAGCAATACGCTAATGCATCAAATCCGCTCATTCGTTTTCGTAATGTTCCGTAAACTTCAGATACAATGTGCATAACATGAGAATATTTTTCTACTTTCATATATTTATCTATCGTAACTGAGCCGACTTCACTCACCCTACCAATATCATTTCGCCCAAGATCTACAAGCATCATATGCTCCGCTCGCTCTTTCTCATTTTCTAACAGTTCTTTTTCAATCTCCGTATCTTCCTCCTTCGTTTTCCCTCTCGGTCTCGTACCGGCAATTGGATTCGTCATTACTTTATCCTCCCTTACCGATAACAAACTTTCTGGCGAAGAACCGAGTACAACATAATCTTGAAAATCGATATAAAACATATATGGTGATGGATTGGCAATTCGAAGTTTTCGATATAACGCGAATGGATCTCCAATACATTCGCTTTGCAAACGCTGAGATAATACAACTTGAAATATATCCCCGGCCCCAATATGTTCTTTCGCCGTTTCTACCATCGCGCAAAATTCTTTTTCCGTTATAGAAGAAGCGAATGATAGTGTTGATCTTATTTCGGTTACTTCAGCTTCTTCTCCCTGTAGCACTTCTTCTTTGTATATTTGCAACCTTTCATATACTTCTTCGTAATCTGCTGAATCATCTTCCCTGCATACATATACAAACGACAACTTTTGGCGTAAATGATCGTAAACGATAAACTCACGATATAGTAAAAGGTGTACTTCTGGAATATTCAATGGATCATATAAATCTGCTCCAATGTTTTCATATTGCCGAATGACGTCATAGCCAATATAACCAACTGCTCCACCGCAAAATGGAAATGGACTATCTACTTGAGCTGACGCAATCACTTCTTCTAACACTTGAAGTACGTTACTTTGCAACTTTTCTGACCTGCCGTAAATAGTTCGTTCCACTTCTGTACCAGCACTTTTCACTTCACCATATGGATTACAACCTAAGTAAGAATAGCGCCCTTTATCTTGATGAAGCTGTGAGCTTTCTAATAAAAATTTCTTTTTACCTTTCATACGTCTATATAAAGAAATTGGCGTAATGCTATCTCCTTCTTCTTCAGTGATTACTAAAAATGTCTTTCTCTCTCTTTTTTGTTTTATAAATTCTTCTTTCGTCATCATGTCCTTCACCTCGCCCTGAAAAATAAAAAAGTCCTCTACATATCGAAAATATGTAGAGGACGATAAATATACCGCGGTACCACCTCGTGTTGGATGCAAAAGCATCCCGCTTTGTTCAGGTACAAAATTTATACCTTATCCTTGTAACGGCGGAACCCGGGTTGCCTACTGAAAATAATTGTTCAGCATACCTCTCGTAAGCCCATTCCGTATATGACACCGCACCGGGCTCCCACCTATCCCCGGCTCTCTGTAACGTCTCCAATATACGTACTCTTCTTACTTAAACGATTTCATTTATTTAATTTTTTATACACAAAAAGGGAGTACTCATCCTATAGAAAGGACGGGTACTCCCGTGGTGCCACCTTAATTCGTTACGAACGTAACGCACTTTACCGTATCAAAAACAATACGTGTCTCTTGTATCGATGAGATCATGTCGCCAAAGCCTACTTCTTTCGTTTCGGTTTGGAAGCTCCGAAGCCCATTCCACATCAATTCCATACTGATTCGCACCAACCATCAGCTCTCTGACATGTTCATCATGTGTACTCTTCTTCATCAACGCTTGCATTTTTTTAAGTTGCACTCATTATAGACCTAACTTTTTTCACAAGTCAATACTTTTTAAAAAATTTTATTTTTCTCTCCTTTCAATATTATATTGACAAAACAACCTCTTTTTATGTAAATATAATAAATACTCTATTAAAAATAAGGTTTTTTGTATGAATATTATATATCAAAAAAGTAAAATGACATCAAAAAACGCTTACATTTCTGAAAATTCATATTTCTGTATGGATTTTTCAGAATAATCATGATAGATTATAAAGTGAAACTTTAATCAGTGGGGATTTTGTTCATCCCCCACTGATTATTAGTTGAACCAATCGGGCATTTACGGGCAGTTGATCTCCCACCTAACTTCCTTGCCCAGCCGATTTTAAGGTGGGAGTTTTACTGCCCGTTAATGCGGGATAAATATGCATAACGCATCAAAAGACATGACAAAAGGAAGGGGAACTACATGAGTACGCAGATGTTAACTTTAACTTCTATCTCTATTTACATGCTCGGGATGTTAGTAATTGGCTATTTCGCCTATAAACGAACGTCCAACTTAACAGATTATATGCTTGGCGGGCGTACACTAGGCCCCGCAGTAACAGCATTAAGTGCTGGAGCATCCGATATGAGTGGTTGGCTTTTAATGGGCTTACCCGGTGCAATGTTTAGCGTTGGATTAAGTAGTAGTTGGATTGCGATCGGCCTAACACTAGGCGCATACGCAAACTGGCTATATGTCGCTCCTCGCTTACGTACCTACTCAGAAATTGCAAACAACTCTATTACTATCCCAGAATTTTTGGAACACCGATTCCAAGACAAATCCCATATGCTACGCTTAGTATCTGGACTTGTTATTATGATTTTCTTTACTTTTTATGTAGCTTCAGGATTAGTTTCAGGCGCTGTATTATTTGAAAATTCATTTGGTATGAACTACCATGTTGGATTATTCATTGTTGCAGGCGTTGTTGTTGCTTACACGTTATTTGGTGGTTTCTTAGCAGTAAGTTGGACAGACTTCGTGCAAGGAATCATTATGGTAATTGCTCTTATTCTTGTTCCTACTGTTACAATTATGAATGTAAATGGGCTTGGTCCAGCATTTAGCACAATTAAATCAATTGATCCAACATTATTAGACATTTTTAAAGGCACTTCTGTATTAGGTATTATTTCATTATTCGCATGGGGCCTTGGTTATGTTGGACAACCACATATTATCGTACGATTTATGGCAATTTCTTCTGTAAAAGAAATTAAAAGTGCAAGACGAATTGGTATGAGCTGGATGATTTTCTCTGTTGTTGGAGCTATGTTTACTGGTCTTATCGGTATTGCATACTACTCAGACAAAGGATTAAAGCTATCCAATCCAGAGACAATTTTCCTTGAACTGGGAAAAATTTTATTCCACCCGCTTATTACTGGATTTTTATTAGCCGCTATTTTAGCAGCAATTATGAGTACAATCTCATCTCAGTTACTCGTTACTTCTAGTGCCATAACTGAAGACTTATATCGTACTTTCTTTAAACGTTCTGCTTCTGATAAAGAGCTTGTATTTGTCGGCCGTATGGCTGTACTTGTTATTGCATTAGTTGGATGTGCATTAGCGTTTAAACAAAATGATACGATTTTAGCTCTTGTTGGATACGCTTGGGCTGGATTTGGCTCTTCATTCGGACCTGCTATTTTATTAAGCTTATACTGGAAACGTATGACGAAGTGGGGCGCACTTGCTGGTATGATTTCTGGTGCCGCTACAGTCATTATTTGGACTCAATTCAAATTCTTAAAAGAATTCTTATATGAAATGATTCCTGGTTTCACTATTAGTTTACTAGTAATCGTAATTGTTAGTTTACTAACACAGCCTTCAAAAGAAATTGAAGAGCAATTTGAGAATTTCGAAAAACAACATAGTGATAATCTATAAAGGAAAAGCTCTGCTGTTATGATAGCAGAGCTTTCTTTTTATCCCGCTATTTGTTGGCAATAAGACTCACACCTCAAAATTCGGCGAATACGAAGGAGCTAGGTGGGAAATAACTGCCCGATTGGTAAAGAACTAATTAAATTTGCAATTTATCAATGTTCGACAATCTTCTGCTCGAATTTAACAATTTCTTTATGTTTCATTAAATTAAACGTAACACTACTCCTTTATAGTAGTACTATCAGCACTTATACAGAAAGGGGACTCCAACATGTTAGCAGCTTTCCAGCAACAACAAACACGAAAATTTTCACCTATCACCAATACTTCTGCGTCTTGTTTGAACATACAACCTAATCCACCTAAAATTTCAATCGCTCCTTCTGTTATTTCAGTCATCGGTGTTCATATGGAAAAAAATAAGTTGAAAATAAGAACTGGCCAAAGCACTGAGTTGTCCGCCACTGTTTTGCCAGTACAAGCAACCAATAACGAACTTATTTGGACAAATATGAATGCTGATGTTATCACACTGTATCCAAAAGGTGATACAGTAACGATTACTGGAAAAAGTGCAGGTAGAGCAGTCGTAATTGTCACAACTGCTGAAGGTAAGTTCAGGGACCTATGTATCATTCATGTACAACCTTATATGACAAACCCAAAGTAAAAGAGTGGCTATGAAGCCACTCTTTTACTTTATTTCAATGTGTGAATTTTTACTTGTAACGAGATTGATGAATTGCTCTTTATCTTTAGGAGAAATAATTTCTGTTTGATGTGATCCATAAACAATTTCAAGTCGATCAAATGATAAGGCATAAGCTGCTACTGGATTTTTCGTATTTGAAATCTTTTTTATATCTCGTATAAATATGCGCTTTTTCACGAAACCGGATCTAATAGTAATTGTTTCCTCTCCGACAATATATTTTGTTGAAAACCAACTCCAAATAAATACTATGGCTAATGGGATTGTGAAAAATAAAAGAAAATATTCTCTTCCTGCAAATATGGGAGCAAAACACGCTCCCATGACAACGAAAAAAATCGGATATAACCATGTATCTTTTTTTGATGGAAACTCCATTTCCCTCCCCCTTCTACGCCCGTATTTCTATAAAACAAAAAGAGAAGTATCACAACTTCTCTTTTCTCTCTTAACATTATAATTCCTGTGTATAAGCAGGCTCGTTTACGACATTTTTTGCTGTTCTTTTTTGTTGCTGCAATAAGAAAACAGATACACCAAACAATACGAGTATGCTACCGATCATTTGCATTGCATTTAATCTTTCCCCAAGTAAGAAGAACGCTAGTATAGATGCTCCAACTGGTTCCCCTAAAATACTCATCGAAATTGTTGTTGCATTTACGTAGTTTAATAACCAATTATTAATGACGTGTGACACTGTCGGCACGACCGCAAGTAAAAGAAAGACGGTCCAATCCCACTTTGTATAACCTGTAAAAGGCACTTGCAATACTATATTATAAATTCCCATAAAAATACCTGCGAATGCAAAGACTGTAAAGCTGTAAATCCAGTGTGATACTTTCTTTACTGTCGTTTGCCCGATAAATAAATAACCGACAACTGCTATTACACTTAAAAAGGATAATATATCTCCATAAATTGCTTGTTTACTTAGTCCTAAATCTCCCCAACCAATACACACTACACCTAATATCGCAATTCCCATTGTCGCAATGGCTGAGTATGTTGTTCTTTCTTTAAATAAGAAAAAACCTCCAACTAAAGATACGATTGGTTGAAGCGCTAAAATAATCGTCGAACTCGCAACTGTTGTATGCTTTAAAGATTCAAACCATAAAAGAAAATGAAGTGCTAAAAAGAAACCAGATCCAATTAAAAATCCCCAATCTTTTATTTGAATCTTACTAAACTCTTCCCGTTTTTTCCAAACGATAGGCAGCATAAGAAGTACGATAATCCATAATCGATACATACTTAATATGGAAGATGGTGCTGAGGACATCTTTACAAAAACTGCTGCGAATGAAATGGCTATAATGGAAATGGCTAATGGTAGTGCGATTGATCTTTCTTGTTTCAAATTCCGTCTCCCCTCTCACCTGTCAAAAATCCCACTTCATTATATCCGTTTTCTTTCCTAACTTAAATACTAATTTTTTAGATTCTTCGTACCATTATGGTAAAATAGAAACGAAAGCACCTATTAGTGAATATTTCTTTCTTTTTCACTACAAGCGTCGCTCTTACAATTATTACAGTAAATTTTTATTTAGGGGGATCTACATGAATCAAACAATTGGGAGAATTGAAGAAATTTCATTTTATAGTGCATCACTTCAAGAAGATGTTACACTTCTCGTTTACTTACCGGTAAATTACACACCGCTGCACAAACATACAGTTGTCATTGCACAAGATGGCAGAGATTATTTTCAGCTTGGGAAAGCACACCGTGTAATTGAGCGCCTTCGTGAAACTGAAGAAATTGACCGTACAATTATTGTCGGTATTCCCTATAAAAATGTCCACGATCGTAAAGAAAAATATTTCCCAAACGAAGTAAAAAACGCTGCTTATATTCGTTTCCTTGCTCATGAACTTGCGCCATATATCGATGAAAATTATCCAACGTACCAAATGGGAAAAGGTCGCGTGCTAATTGGAGATTCTCTTGGCGGAACAGTTTCCTTTATGACTGCACTTATGTATCCGCATACATTCGGTAAAGTCGTTATGCAATCACCATTTGTGGATGAAACAGTAATGAACTTAGCAAAAGACTTCAAAAATCCGGAGGCGCTAGAGCTTTATCACGTTATTGGGACAGAAGAAACAGCTGTAAAGCGCACGGATGGACAAGTATCTGATTTCGTAGGGCCGAACCGTGAGCTTAATACGCTTCTGACAGATAGAAATTTCATCACGCATTACGAGGAGTTTGAAGGTAATCATACGTGGAAATATTGGCAAACTGATTTACCGAAAGCTTTCTCTCATATGCTATCAATGAAATAATAGAGAGCAGTATTCAGAATAATTTGATATAATAGATTAAGAGAGTTATTTTCTCAAAATCTAACTAGACTTACAAAGGGAGGAATTGGAACATGAAATTAGGCATTGTAATTTTTCCATCTAAAATGATTCAAGATAAAGCGAACGGATTGCGTAAACGTTATGATCCGCACTACGCATTAGTTCCGCCACATATTACATTGAAAACACCCTTTGAGACGCAAGATGAACAATTAGAATCGATTGTAAACGAGTTACATACAATCGCAAGTAAAACGAACCCTTTCACCCTTCATGTTGGAAAAGTTGGTTCATTCGCACCTGTTAATAATGTTATTTATTTTAAAGTAGAAAAAACACCTGAACTTACTTTCTTAAATGAGGAAATGCATAGCGGATTCTTTACACAAGAACGCGAATACGCTTTTGTACCTCATTTAACAATTGGACAAGGCTTATCAGATGCAGAGCATGCTGATGTACTAGGTCGATTACGTATGAAAGATTTCTATTACGAACAACCAATTGACCGCTTCCACCTTCTATATCAATTAGAAAACGGAACATGGACTGTACACGAAACATTCCGCCTTGGAAAGGGGAACAACTAATTTGCATGCACAGATCGTACAAACGGACGAACAACTAAGAGATGCATTCTCTGTACGTAAGCAAGTATTTGTGAAGGAACAGCAAGTTTCTGCCGAAGAAGAGTATGATGAGTTTGAAGAAACTTCCATACACGTCGTTATATATGATAATGATGTTCCCGTTGGTGCTGGGCGTTTTCGCACCATTGATGGAATAGGAAAAATGGAACGCATTTGCGTACTAGCTTCCCATCGAAAAAAAGGCATCGGAAAAATTGTTATGAATGCACTTGAAGCATATGCGAAGGAAAACTCGCTACCAAAATTGAAGCTGCATGCTCAAACACATGCAGAAGATTTCTATAAGAAACTTGGATATGTAACGAATTCTGATGTATTTATGGAAGCAAATATTCCTCACATCGTTATGATAAAAGAATTGTAATTTGAAAACAGGAGGTATCCCCTCCTGTTTTTTACATTGCTATTTTCTTTTTCTTCCGCTAAAGTTAAATGTTGATGCTATAGTTTTGAAGGTGAATATATGACACAAGAAAAATTTTCACAAAAATCATTAACGCACGCTGATATTCCACGTGCAACATATCATATTCCGAAAACATCTACCCATTTAATTATGGAAGAAGATGCAGATGCGGCGTATTTCCGCGCTCTCGAACAGCAAAATGTATTTTTAAACGAAAAACAATTAGAGGCTGTACGAACGACAGAAGGCCCTGTTCTTACACTGGCTGGTGCTGGAAGCGGGAAAACATCTGTTTTAACAACTCGCGTCGGTTATTTAGTAAATGTAAAACAAGTTCATCCGCGAAATATTTTATTACTTACATTTACACAAAAAGCGGCTGAAGAAATCCGAAATCGTGTAGCGAATTTACCGGGTATGAATCATGCGGCAAGTAGCTACGTTGTTGCCGGTACATTCCACTCTGTCTTTTTAAAATTGCTTCGTAGTCAAGGATATAATCAGCAAATTTTAGCAAACGAAAAACATAAACAAATTATGATAAAGAAAATTTTAAAAGAATTGCGTTTAAAAGACGATTATGATGCTGAAACGATGCTCGCGATGATTTCACTTGAGAAAAACAAATTAAATCGTCCGAAAGATGTAAAAGCAAAAACACCCGTTGAACAAGAATTTAAAGAAGTATACGAGCGTTTTGAAGAAGTGAAACAACGATATAATTATATTGATTTCGATGACATCTTATTAGAAACATATTATATGTTAGAAAATAACGCTCCTTTGCTTACCCAATTACAACAACGTTTCCACTATATTGAAGTAGATGAGTTCCAAGATACATCGTATGCTCAATATGAAATTGTAAAATTGTTAGCTTCGCCAAGAAATAATTTATTTATCGCAGGTGATGACGATCAAGCGATATACGGTTGGCGAGGAGCAAGTCACCAAATTATTTTATCTTTTCCAAAAGAATTTGATAACACTACGATTATCGCCCTTAATACGAATTATCGATCCAATCCTTTTATTGTCGGACTTGGAAATGAAGTTATCAAACTAAATCAAGAACGGTTTGATAAAGAGCTATATTCTGTTCGTGAAGAAGGTGTACAACCTTTTTACGCAAGACCGGCTACGACTCTTGATGAAGCAAATCAAATTTTGCAGCTCATTCAAGAAAAAGTAGATAGTGGTGAACGAAATTATAAAGATTTTTGTTTGCTGTATCGCACACATTCTGTAAGCCGTTCGTTACTTGATCAGCTTACCATTCATAAAATCCCGTTTATTAAGCACGGTGCGAGTCAGTCATTTTATGAACATTCTTTAATTAAGCCTGTATTGGATCATTTACGACTCGTAATTGAACCATTTCGATTAGAATCACTTTCAAACATATTACCAACGATGTATATCGGGCGTGATGATTGTATTTCATTTATTGAACGTGAACAATGGAAATATGGTGAAGGCCGTTTCCCTTCTCTTCTTCATTTCTTATTATTAAATCCGAACTTAAAACCTTTTCAAGTGAAAAAGGTAAATGAGCGTATCGATTTTATTAAATTTATAAAAGAATTAGAACCGAAAAAAGCATTAAAAGAAATTATTCGTGGTAAAGGAAAGTATTTAGAGTACTTACAAAGTAACGATCGTTCTTCCTTTACGATGCATAAAGATATACAAGAAGAAATGTTAGAAGAATTAATGGAGTCTGCAACTCGTTTCACCGACATTCCAGCTTATTTACAGTTTATTGATGAAGCCATTCAAGGGCAAAAAGAAATGGAAGCATTAAAAACAATGCCGCAAAAAGATGCTGTTTCGCTTATGTCTATTCATAACGCAAAAGGACTTGAATTTCCATGTGTCTTTTTACTCGGGGCGAGCGATGGTATTCTGCCTCATACTTCTTCTTTAAAAGATGCAAATGATCGTGTTACAGAGACTTCTGAAGCTTTAGAAGAAGAACGCCGACTACTTTATGTCGCAATTACACGTGCGAAAGAAGAATTGTACATTTCCTCTCCGCAATTTTTTAGAGGAAAAAAATTAGATATATCTCGCTTTTTGTATACTGTGCGAAAAGATTTACCTGAAAAGACATCCACGAAATAAGGATGTCTTTTTTTATATTGCAATATGTACATCCCTCCTATATAAATTCCCTCTTTTTATCATAAGAATTAACGTAATATCAACCATATCCCACTCATATTGTAATAGTGTATGTCAGAACTCACGAGAAGGAGTGAACATAATGAGCTGCAATTGTAACGAAGATCATCAACATGATTTTGATTTCAACTGTGTATCTAATGTCGTTCGTTTTATACATGAACTACAAGAATGTGCAACGACAACATGCGGATCTGGTTGCGAGGTTCCATTTTTAGGAGCACATAATAGCGCATCCGTAGCAAATACGCGTCCTTTTATTTTATATACAAAAGCTGGAGTACCTTTTGAAGCATTCGCGCCATCTGCAAGCCTTACTAGCTGCCGCTCTCCAATTTTCCGTGTCGAGAGTATAGATGATGATGATTGTGCTGTATTGCGTGTATTAAGTGTCGTATTAGGTGATACCTCTCCTGTACCACCTACTGACGATCCAATCTGTACGTTTTTGGCTGTACCAAATGCAAGATTAATATCGACTAACACTTGTATTACTGTTGATTTAAGTTGCTTCTGCGCTATTCAATGCTTACGTGATGTTACGATTTAAAACTAAATAATGAGTTAAGCATGGATTGGGTGGCAGAATTATCTGCCACCCAATCCATGCTTAACGAGTATTATTATGTAAATTTCTTAAAATTGGGAACTTGTCTAGAACATAGAACCTGTCCTTTTCATTAACTGAAAGTAGAAACAGATAAAGGAGTGAAAAACATGTTCTCTTCTGATTGCGAATTTACGAAAATTGATTGCGAGGCAAAACCAGCTAGTACACTACCTGCCTTCGGTTTTGCTTTCAACGCGTCTGCACCTCAGTTCGCTTCACTATTTACACCACTACTATTACCTAGCGTAAGCCCCAATCCAAATATTCCTGTTCCTGTAATAAATGATACAGTAAGTGTCGGAGATGGCATTCGAATTCTACGAGCTGGTATTTATCAAATCAGTTATACATTAACAATTAGTCTTGATAACGTACCTACTGCACCAGAAGCTGGTCGTTTCTTCTTATCATTAGGTACACCAGCTAACATTATTCCTGGATCAGGTACAGCGGTTCGTTCTAACGTTATTGGTACTGGTGAAGTAGACGTATCCAGCGGTGTTATTCTTATTAACTTAAACCCTGGTGACTTAATTCAAATTGTACCAGTCGAGTTAATTGGAACTGTAGACATCCGTGCTGCAGCATTAACAGTTGCACAAATTAGCTAGTAAAAAGCGGTATTTCTAATACAGAAATACCGCTTTTTTATATGTATAATAAAAAACACTCACAGTAACATGAGTGTTTCATTCTTCATAGTGTTTTATTGTGTTCTTTTTTTTTCCACAATTACATCCCTTTTTCTTCACAAATCCTTGTTGCTGTAATTGTTCTTGATATGCCTGTTGTTGTGCTTGGTGTTGTTGCTGCATGTGATACCATTGCTGCAGGTCATATGAATTTTGCCTTGGATTATTGCTCACAGCAAACATCTCCTCTACTGTCAATTCTGTCTATTTACTATATGAACAACTCTTTATTTCCGTTCCCTCATTCTTTTAAACTCCGCTTTTTCTCGTATTATGGAAATATATTATTCTCCCATAAAATATCCTGTAATCGTTTCAATGATTGCTGCTGCTCCTGCAATAGCTAATAATGCAAGTAACGGCTCTGCAACGATCGGAATCCAATTATATAAGACTAATAAAAAAGCACTAACCCATACACCTGTACACCAATAACAGCTTAATAATTCGCCAACCCACTTTCTTAATCCTTTACCTTTTACTTTTGTAAAAGTTGATACACTTCCATCCGGCTCTGTAATTTCTAATTCATCAATAAATGGTCTTCGCAAAAAGCCTGTAATTTTATCATAAACAATTAAACGAGTGAGCCTAAAAGCAGCTAACGCGAAAATAAAAAATAAAAGCCAGCTTGTAAACAGCATAATTCCACCTTCCCTTATCCTCTTTCGCCTATTTAAAAAAAAAGGTCTTGAGATTGTGACCAAATCTCCTCAACTCCAATATCTTATTAATGTAAATACAAACAAGAAGATAAGGAGTGACATTAATGAGTTGTAACGAAAATAAACACCATGGCTCTTCTCATTGTGTAGTTGACGTTGTAAAATTCATCAATGAATTACAAGATTGTTCTACAACAACGTGTGGATCTGGTTGTGAAATTCCATTTTTAGGTGCACACAATACTGCATCAGTAGCAAATACACGTCCTTTTATTTTATACACAAAAGCTGGAGTACCTTTTGAAGCATTTGCACCATCATCAAGCCTTACTAGCTGCCGATCTCCAATTTTCCGTGTGGAAAGCGTAGATGATGATAGCTGTGCTGTGCTACGTGTATTAAGTGTAGTATTAGGTGACGGTACTCCGGTACCACCTACTGACGATCCAATTTGTACGTTTTTAGCTGTACCAAATGCAAGACTAGTATCGACATCTACTTGTATTACTGTTGATTTAAGCTGTTTCTGTGCGATTCAATGCTTACGCGACGTTACTATCTAATAAGTGAAGTAAACTAAAAAACTATTGGGGTGGTAGAAGATTTCTACCACCTTTACATATTTAAAAGCCGGCCATATCAATCGATTTTATCTCCTCTATAGATAACCTAATATCTCTCATACTATTTGGCGGCATAATGGCTACAATTCCATTACGATACGAGATGATTGATCCAACATATGAGACTGTAGCTGTTTTTATTCTGCACCTTACTTTCGGAATATAATGAGGACGATTTAATAAAAAATGAATCTTCTCTTCATTATTCATATCCTTAAATGATTTATTATACGGGACAGTTCTCACTGGTTCTTTCTGTTTCTGTTCCAGTTCCTCTTCTTCTTCTATTTTCTCTTCTACTTGTTGCTCTTTTTGCTCTTGTTGCTCTTCTATTACCTCTTCCACCGCACTACTTACAACATTTTCGTTTCTATTACTTTCCTCTTTTTGATCCTCATTTTCAAAGTTTGTTAAAATAATTCTTTTGATTTTCGGTGCAGCAAGTTCCAAACTTACTTGCGCAATATATAACAACGGTTTTCCAACTGTTGAACTTTTATTTTTATTCTTCACACTCGTCCCTCCCACTTCCATACGTAGCTGAATAAATCGTGTACTATTATACTTATATTCATAACGTGGTAAGAACTTTCGTTAAAAATCGTTCTTTCTAAGAACAAATAAAAAGGACAATCTCAACATGTAGAGATTGTCCTTTAAAATTAATATTATATTTATCCTAAGATATGATACCCTGAATCAACGTGAATGTTTTCTCCTGTTACGCCGCGTGCTAAATCACTGAATAAGAATACTGCTGTATCCCCAACTTCTTCTTGCGTTGTTGTACGACGAAGTGGTGCGCGCTCCTCAATTTCTCTTAAGATTGAGTTAAAGTCGCCTACACCTTTTGCAGATAACGTACGAATTGGACCTGCAGAAATAGCGTTAACGCGAATGCCATGTTGACCTAAATCGTTAGCTAAATATTTCACGCTCGCTTCTAATGAAGCTTTTGCTACACCCATAACGTTATAGTTTTTCACAACGCGCTCGCCGCCAAGATATGTTAACGTTAAAATATTTCCGCCTTCTGTCATTACTTTCTTCGCTTCTCTTGCTACAGCTGTTAAAGAGAATGCACTAATATTTTGTGCAAGTAAAAATCCATCGCGAGAAGTATCTACAAATTCACCTTTTAAGTCGTCACGATTTGCAAAAGCAATACAATGTGCTACACCGTGAATTGTACCAACTTCTTGTTTGATTGTTTCAAAGCAAGCTGTAAGTTCTTCATCATTTGTTACATCACAAGGTAATACAAGTGACTCTTGTCCTTCTAATGTATCCGCTAATTCACGAACGTTTCTCTCTAAACGTTCTCCTGCATATGTGAAGATTAATTTTGCACCTGCATTATGCAAAGAGCGAGCAATTCCCCATGCAATACTTCTTTGGTTCGCAACGCCCATAACAACAAATGTTTTCCCTTGTAATAGTTCCATGATATATCCTCCCAGAAATACTTATACTTGTTATTAGTACCTGATACTATAATTATAGTAACATAAAACCTCTTAAAGGCAAACAAAAAAGTCATTAACTGAAAATTGTTAATGACTTTTTGTTTCTATAAAAAAACGCTCTAATCCTTCTTCCCAAGAAGGCATTTGTAAAAAACCATTTAATCGCAGCATGTTGTGTTGGAAAATAGAATATTTCGGCCTTGCTGCTGCAGCCCCAAATTCTTCGGTTGAAAGAGGTAACACATTCACTTTCATATTCGCATACGAAAATATTTTCTTTGCAAATTCAAACCAAGAACATGATCCTCTATTGGATACATGATACGTACCGTATAAAGAAGTATGGATGAGCTTATTAATCATTACATTTAAATCCGCCACATACGTAGGAGAACCGATTTGATCCGCTACAACAGATACTTCTTCTCTTTCTTTCCCTAATCGCATCATCGTTTTCACAAAATTATTTCCATACTTACCATACAACCATGATGTACGAACGATAAAGTATTTATTATGTAACTCTTTGACAAACTGCTCTCCCGCATATTTAGAAGCCCCGTATATATTTATCGGCGCCGGATTATGAAATTCATCGTACCCTTCCGGTCTATCACCTTGAAATACATAATCCGTACTAATATAAACTAACTTTGCCTCCACTAATTGTGAGGCAACTGCTACATTTCGAGCCCCTATTGCATTTATTCTATAAGCAAGATCTCGTTCTTTCTCAGCTTGATCAACCTTCGTATACGCTGCACAATGAATAATGATATGTGGCCTTATTTTTTGTACCACTTGCTGCACTTTGGATATATTTGTTATATCTAGTAACTTTTTATCAAATGGATATATGTCATATTCTTCAGGATTTAACTCTTCTTGTAGTTGCTTTCCCAATTGACCATTTGCTCCTGTTATGATAATCCGTTCTCTCATTTATATGCCCCTTACTTTTTTAATGGTTTCCACCATTCCTCATTCTTCTCATACCATTGCACTGTTTCTTGTAACCCTTGCTCAAACGTATACTTCGGTTCCCAATCAAATTCATTCTTCATTTTCTCTGCATCAATCGCATAACGGCGGTCGTGTCCTAAACGATCTGTCACATATTCAATATCCTTTTCCGTTTTTCCTAAGAGAGTAATAATTTGTTCCACAACATCTATATTTGTTTTTTCATTATTTCCACCTATATTATATACTTCTCCTATACGTCCCTTATGCAAAACAACGTCAATCGCACGACAATGATCCGTTACATGTAACCAATCTCTTACATTTAATCCATCGCCATATAACGGTAATTTTTTTCCTTCGAGCGCATTCGTAACCATTAACGGAATTAATTTTTCAGGATATTGATACGGCCCGTAGTTATTGGAACAACGCGTTACTATAACTGGTAATTGATATGTTTTATAATAAGATAAAGCTATCATATCGGCGCTCGCTTTGCTTGAAGAATATGGACTATTTGGAGCTAACGGGGTTTCCTCGGTAAATCGCCCTGTTTTTCCTAAAGAGCCATACACCTCATCCGTTGATACTTGCACGAGTTTAATATGCGGATATTTTTTTACTAATTCTAATAAGGTGACTGTCCCAATTACATTTGTATCATAAAAAGGAAGCGGATTTTCAATACTACGGTCTACATGTGATTCAGCTGCGAAATTGACAATGACTTGCACATCACGTTCCTTAATAACATGCTCCAGCAGCTCTCCATTTTGAATTTCACCTTTTACAAAATAGTAATTCGGATGATCTTGAATAGACTTTACATTATTTAAGTTTCCACTATATGTTAATGCATCGAAATTAATAATTTTATATGTTTCATAGCTTTGTAACATATAATGCACAAAATTACTTCCAATAAATCCGGCCCCACCTGTTACTAATATATTCATACACAACTCTCCTACTCAAAAACTATCTTCACATTCCTGAAGCGATGGTAATATTCGATCTTTATCAGACAAAATAGGGCTTGTTACCGGCCATGGAATTGCTAAGTCTTTATCATTCCAAAGTACCCCTGAGTCATGATTAGCACTATAATACTCATCTACTTTATACATAACAATAGTATGCGGGACAAGTGTACAAAAACCATGTGCAAATCCTTTTGGCACTAATAATTGCCGATGATTATCCGCGCTTAAAATATATCCTCTCCATTGTTTAAAAGTTGGTGAATCTTTTCGCAAATCAACGATAACGTCATAAATTGCTCCTTGCATAACTTGAATAAGTTTCGTTTGTGCTTTCGGATTTTTTTGAAAGTGTAACCCCCGAATCGTTCCCGCTTCTGTCGAATACGAAACATTATCCTGTACAAATGAATACGTAACTCCTAATGTTTCTAGCACCTTCTTATTATAACTTTCAGTAAAAAAGCCACGCTCATCTCCAAATAACCTCGGTTCTAACAATTTTGCGTCGGTAAAGTTTGTTTCTATAACTTCCATATTCTCACCTATTCTCCGTTAAACTGTTTACCAAAGTTTATATCCCGCGCTAACATATTCGCCCTTTGAAGAGAAACATGAGTTCCTGCATCAGTCCACCAACCGCTCATTTCATTATAAGTAAGTACCTCACGTTTTAAATACCAATTATTGATATCTGTAATTTCAAGCTCTCCCCTTGCGGAAGGTTTTAATTCTTTTATATAAGAAAAGACTTTCGAATCATACAAATAAATTCCTGTGACTGCATAGGAACTTTTCGGCTCTTTCGGCTTTTCTTCAATTTCAATTATTTTGCCGTTTTGAATATTTGCTACGCCAAATCTCTCCGGATCATCTACAGATTGCAGCAGTACTTTCGCACCTTCTTTTTGATTTGCAAACTCTTCAACATACGGACGAATATCATCCGAAAAAATATTATCACCTAATATAACTACCATGCGGTCATTCCCAACGAAATCTTCACAAAGCCCTAATGCTTGCGCAATTCCACCAGCCTTATCTTGCACACGATACGTAAAGGACACGCCAAACTCTTGACCGCTTCCTAAAAAACTAACAACATCTCCCATATGCTCTTTACCTGTAATAATCATAATATCTGTAATCTCGCATTGTTTTAGCTTATATACCGCATGATAAATCATTGGATAACGTCCAACAGGAAGCAAATGTTTATTCGTTACTTTCGTTATTGGGTATAACCTCGATCCAGTACCGCCTGCTAAAATAATCCCTTTCACTCTGCATCTCTCCCTTATGATGGAGATAATATATCTTTATACTGTTCTACAAACACTTTTCGATCTTTCTCATATGTATCCGCATCAAATTCATCTCCGTTATAATGAATACACCATAAATTTGATTGATTTGGGATACCAATTAAATAACCAGCCCTTTGAAACTCTAAAGACTGTGATACATCATAAAAGTGGAACCCTTGAAACAAATCTTCTCGCCACGGAATATCATACTGCGTTGCCATGAATAAGCCATCAATTGCCTGCACCGACATAAAAGATTGGCTTCCATAAAACCCCTGATCTAAATTTAATAGTTGATAATTCCGTCTTCTATACTCAATCACTTTCCCTACTAAATTTTTCCCTTCCCACCATATCCCGTTACTCGGTAAAAATTGGGCTCCAGCTACTCCAATTAAGCCGAGCTTTTCATTATCTTTAAACAGAGAAATAAGTGTATAAAACATCTCTCGATTAATAAGATAAGTGTCCTGATGTATATAAACCTTATACTTCGCGGGATATGAAAGCGCTCGGTTATATGCGCTTGCCATACTTTTCGCATCTCGTATCGGAAAAATTTGCACGACATAATCAGGGGGAACAAAAAGGTTTCTTATTTGTCTCTCGCATTGTTCAAATAGCTCTTCATTATTTACACAAACAACAACTAATATTGTACGATCCTTCATTTTGTAGCCCCTCTATTCGTCTTGATTTACATCTGACATATAGTTCTCCACAAATATCTTTCTATACTTGTCATAGTTGGTCATATTTACATCAATATGATAGTGAATGCACCACGCATCACGCTGTACAGGAACCCCAACTGTATAGCCAGCTTTTCTAAATTCAAATGACTGAGATACATCATAATAGTCAAACCCATCAAACAAGTCTTCTCGCCACGGAATATCGTATTGCGTTGCCATCAATAAACCGTCTATACATTCCACAGGCATAAATGTTTTTGACTCATGGTACGGTTGTTCTTGCGTTGCCATATAAAATAAATCGTTCATATAACCAATTACTTTCCCAACAACTCCCTTGCCTTCATTCCATATCCCGTTTGGAGGAACATACTGGGCTCCAATCATTCCAATCATTCCAAGATGTTCATGTTCGTTAAATAATTGAAGTAATCCGTATAAAAATGCCACATTCATAATGAAAACATCTTGGTGTATATATACTTTATATTTCGCTGGATGCGAAATCGCTTGATTATATCCGCTCGTCATACTTTTCGCATTCCGAATTGGCATAAATTGTACAATATATCCTGGAGGCACTGCCAATCTCAATATATGCCGTACACACTGTGCATACATTTTCCGATCATTTATACACGTAACAAATAATATTGTTTTTTCACCAGCACTCATAACTGTGATTTTTCTGCTTCAATAATATACTGAAATACGACCGTCTCAGCCATGAAGCCACTTCCAAGACGATATTTCTTACAAATTCCATATAACTCCTCAATTAACGGTTCATACACTTTATGATCAATATATACACGATCTACTTTACTAATCGAATATCCTGCTTTTAAAAACATTCGGAGCATTTCATTAAATGTAAAGAAACGAATATGCGTTTTATCTAATAAACCATATTCTGTATACGTCCAATTTCCAGCAAGTAACGGTGCTAATACTGAAATGTGAGCAACGTTTGGTATACTTGCTAAAATCACACCATTTTCTTTTATATATGGCTTTACTTTTTCTATTACAGCCCAAGGATCAAATAAATGCTCTAATACGTCACCAAATATAACGCAATCAAATTGCTCCTCCTCGTACGGCATATCCATTGTTTCTATATCGCCTAAAACGACATGATCTAGTTTTTCTTTTGCTTGTTCTGCCGCCTCTGGGAATGCCTCAATTCCAGATACACGTGTGCCATTTTCTTTTATGGCAGCTCCCAATGCACCACTCGAGCAACCGATATCAAGAACTTCTTTCCATTCCTTTTTTATATGCTTTAATAAATTCGGATTCACTGTATTATAATAATGCCCAGACTTTTCTTCGTATAAAGAATTTTTTGGGGAATTCATTTTACACACTCCTTATGCAAATTGAATTTGAAATATAAATCTCATTTAAAGTCTATAAATGTAACCTGTACTAGTTACATTGCCGATACTTTACTTATATAGCCAATCTATTAGAGTTAGAATCACGATGAGCCATTTCTAAAAAAAGCTGCCTATAACGATTTATATTGTTTATCAAAAACACTCCGAAAATATTTGCGGTTATATTCGATTGCAGCATTATTTGGAACATAAGCAGCCGCTAATTCGTTGTAATAATAAGCTTTGTCTTGATCTCCTAACTTGCTATAACAAATACACATTTGTAAATAGGGAAGCCATGTGTAGCTCGCTGGACTATGAAATGGACTCTCCGTCGCCATTGGTACTTCCGTTGCAAGTTTAAACCAAAATATCGCTTCGTTATATTTTTGTTGTTCCATATATATATATCCTATTCTTGTACAATTCTCCCCTCTAGGAACATCATATCGAAACGACTTCACGCAAGATTCAATTGCCTTTTCCCATGATCCAAGCTTTGCATAGCAATCTCCTAACTTACCACATGCATAAATTTTCTCTTCATACCATCCTTCATCTTGATTAAGAAATGTTTCATATAGCATAACTGCATCATCATATTTTTGGTTATCCATAGATTCATTAGCGTAATAAAATAAATCTCTCGGACTCAATTCTTCTCCTGCAGCTACAGCATTTTGAAAAATTTTCAAATTACGATTTGTTACCTTTTTTTCTTTTTTATGTGTAATAGCAACATTACTACTAAAAGTTTCACCAGAAATAGCTAAATACTCATGAACCTTTCCAAACCATTGAAATTGTTTTTCACGCTTTACAAGTCGATTTCTTTTTGTACAATATAAAGGTTTCCCGCTAGAATCCAATGCAAGATGATACGGCATCGAAACAGCATCAATTTTAGGATCTAATTCTCTTTTTAAAAGTTTCAATGCTTCTTGAGCATCTTCTAATAATACGTCATCTGCATCTAGCCACAATATATACTCTTGCGTTGCTTTTGAAAAAGAAAAATTTCTTGCTGCTGCAAAATCATTAATCCATGGAAAGTCATATATGTTAGAGGTATATTGAGCTACAATTTCTTTCGTTCGATCAATGGAACCTGTATCAACTATAATAATTTCATCAACAATTTTTTCGACTGCATCTAAACATCGACCTATTGTATCTTCCTCATCTCGAACAATCATACATAAACTAATTGTAATTCCTTGCTTGTTCAACATAATCACCCTCTTCCAAATCAATCATATGTTATACATACAATAAACTTTCCACTTTTTTAACTTGCACAAGCAGTTTAAGATTTCTTTTCAATAATTCAAATGTCCGTGTCATTTTCTTTCGGTTTTGCATCTACTATATAATGAACGCTTTATGGAGGTGAATTTATGTCAAATAATAATTATTCAGATGGATTGAATCCCGATGAATCTTTATCAGCTAGTGCATTTGACCCTAATCTTGTAGGACCAACATTACCACCAATACCACCGTTTACCCTTCCGACTGGGCCAACTGGACCGACTGGACCAACTGGGCCGACTGGGCCAACTGTACCAACTGGGCCAACTGGGCCAACTGGACCGACTGGGCCAACTGGTACAACTGGTACAACTGGACCAACTGGTGCTACTGGACCGACTGGGCCAACTGGTACAACTGGTACGACTGGACCAACTGGGCCAACTGGTACAACTGGTACGACTGGATCAACTGGGCCAACTGGTGACACTGGTGCTACTGGACCGACTGGGCCAACTGGTGACACTGGTGCTACTGGACCGACTGGGGCTACCGGACCGACTGGGCCAACTGGACCGACTGGACCATCAGGGCTAGGACTTCCAGCAGGATTATATGCATTTAACTCCGGTGGGATTTCTTTAGATCTAGGAATTAATGATCCACTACCATTTAATACTGTTGGATCTCAGTTTGGTACAGCAATTTCTCAATTAGATGCTGATACTTTCGTAATTAGTGAAACTGGATTCTATAAAATTACTGTTATCGCTAATACTGCAACAGTCAGTGCATTAGGAGGTCTTACAATCCAAGTGAATGGAGTACCTGTACCAGGTACTGGATCAAGTTTAATCTCACTTGGAGCACCTATCGTTATTCAAGCAATTACGCAAATTACGACAACTCCATCATTAGTTGAAGTAATTGTTACAGGGCTTGGATTATCATTAGCTCTTGGTACGAGTGCATCCATTATTATTGAAAAAATCGCTTAAATTTTTACTTAGCAGTAAAACTGATATCAGTTTTACTGCTTTTTCATTGGTAAATTCAATCATTAAATCCTTCTTTTCTACATAGTCATAATGTTGTATGACATTCTTCAGGAGGCACTTATATGGAAAATAAATCGGCTGTCCAGCTTTATCTTGAGTTATTAAAGAAAACAATTTTATTTGAAATATGGTTGGAATACGAACCATACTTACCTGCTTCGTTACATATATCTAAAGAACTATCATATGAACCAGTTACGGTTCCCCTTCCTTTATTTCTTAAGCAGTATATAGAAAATCACAATTTAAAAATCGTTAATCCTAACGTTTCAAACAATGAGCGTCAAGGTGGCAAGGATTGGCCAAGAGCTGCACATAGTATGGTTGGGCGAAAACGTATGAATCAATTACAAGAGGCGATGGAAACTGTAGTCAGGGAAAATATAGAAGGTGATTTTATTGAAACTGGTGTATGGCGCGGAGGATCATGCATTTTTATGAATGGGTTTTTACAAGCAAACAACATTAAGGATCGTACTGTATGGGTTGCCGATTCGTTTGAAGGTCTGCCCGCACCTAACTTAGAACAATATCCGAAAGATTACGGTGATTATTTGCACACATTCGATTACTTACGAGTTTCTTTAGAAACAGTGCAAGAAAACTTTAGAAAATATGATTTATTAAATGATCAGGTGAAATTTTTAAAGGGTTGGTTTAAAGATACATTGCCTTCAGCACCGGTAGAAAAAATTGCAATTGCTCGCCTTGATGGTGATATGTATGAATCAACGATGGATAGTCTTGTAAATTTATACGATAAAGTTTCAACAGGCGGCTTTATTATTATTGATGATTATGGATTGATAACATGCGCAGAGGCTGTAACAGATTTCAGAAGTGAAAGAAACATAAAAACTCCTATGACTCAAATCGATGATTTCGGTATTTTTTGGAGAAAAGAATAGAACAAAAAAATATTTAGTTGAGGGGTACTATTATACTACTAATTCATGAAAACCAATCTTGTAATGAATAAAAGCAAAGCTCCCCTCAATATAAAGTAGAAATTTCCTACTTTACTATAAGAAAGGTGTGAATTTTTTGAACGAAAATGAGAAAAAAATCACATTAATCCCACCTCCAGAACTTGTTCAATATGTAGGTGGTCATTTTGAAGAAGTTGGAAAAGAGTTTATGCAGTATTTTATTGAAATTGGCAATTTAAAATCAAATGAAACAGTGTTAGATGTAGGCTGTGGTATCGGCCGGATGGCGGTTCCATTAATGAACTATTTAAGCGATGATGGTAATTATTATGGATTTGACTTATTTAATAAGGGAATTACATGGTGCAAAAATAACATTTCAACACGCCGTAACAATTTCCATTTTGAACATGTCGATATATATAACCAATTCTACAATCCCGATGGAAAAGAAGATGCTTCCCAATACAAGTTTCCATATGAAGATGAATCATTCGATTTTATTTTTTTAACGTCTGTATTTACCCATCTTCTTCCGAAAGAATTAGAACATTACGTACGCGAGATTGCACGAGTTCTGAAAAAAGATGGGAGATGTTTTATTACTTTCTTTTTAATTAATCCTGAATCTTCCTATTACTTAAATGCAGGACTAAGTCCGTTAGGTTTTTACCATCAAATTGACAATTGTTATGTTCTAAATAAAGATATCCCGAATTTCGCAGTTGCCTATCTTGAGGAAGATATTCGTACTCTATTAAATAAATATGGGCTAGAAATGCAGACTCCTCCCCATTATGGTTCATGGTGTGGCAGAACTGAACACACAAGTTATCAAGATATTATTCTTACACAGAAAATTTCTGAAAGGTAGTTGTATATGGAAAACATAAAAAATGTACCTCTCGTTTCCATCCTTATTCCTACCTATAATCGGCCACATTATTTTAAAATTGCTCTAGAAAGTGCATTAGCACAAACGTATTCAAATATTGAAATTATTGTAGGAGACGATAGCACAAATAATGAAACAGAAAAATTAATATACAGAGATTATTTACATAAGCATAAACATATAACGTACATTCGAAACCCCTCTACTTTAGGACAATTTCATAACGCCCTTATGCTTTTAGAACAATCAAATGGAGAGTACATAAATTTCTTAATGGACGATGATATATTTTATAATAATAAAATTGAAAAAATGATGTTTTATTTCCAAAAAGACTTAGATCAAAATCTCGCACTTATTACATCTTATCGTACTTGGATTAATGATGATGGAGAGATAATTGAACAACACCCCTCCATGAACAGATTATATGATGAAGATACTCTATTAAATGGGAAAGATCTTGGAAACCATATGCTTACACTAGGACAAAATATTATTGGTGAACCTACGACTGTACTCTTTCGAAAACGCCTATTAACAGAACCTTTCGGTACTTTAAATGGGAGAAATTATAATTGTAGTGTGGATATGGCTTCTTGGATCAGTTTACTTTCCAAAGGTGATGCAATCTATATTACGGAACCTTTAAGTTCTTTCCGCCTTCATACGGGACAGCAAGTACATCACAAATACCTTGAAGGTTGCGAAGATTTTTCACATCTCGTTTTACATTCAAAAAAATATGGTTTTCTACAAGAGACTGACTATTACAAAACGAGTCTGTTAAAAGCTTGCGAATGGTATAAAAACGCTACAACATTTTATCAGCTATATCCAGAACTCATTCCAACGACCGATACACATACTCGCCTTTCTCATTGTTTGAATATAGTTACAAAAGAACTCCATGCAATCTAATCCATCACAAGGGGGAATTCCTCCCTTGTGATGTATGACTTCCCGCAAATAGTGGAATAAATGTATGCATAGTCTGCTTGTATATTATTTTTTTCATGACATAATCCATATATTTACTAGGCGATAGAAAGGAATACATACATTGAAAGATCCAAATTCTCAATATCAAATAGACTACGTATTACTATGCATCTTATTTGCCATTGGGACTGTTAGTTGCTTTGCAATTGCAAGTGCACAAGCCTCTTTACCACCATTTTTGCAAAATGTAAATTTTGTATTAAAGCAAATCCAGTGGTACTTCATTGGATTCATAGCCATTGGTGTTATTATGATTATCGATTTCGATCGTTATCAAAAAATTGCTTGGTATTTATATAGCTTTGCATTGGTACTACTAATTGGACTAGAACTTCAAGTACCAGGTGCCATTACAATTAAAGGTGCGACCGCTTGGTACAGGCTCCCAGGCATCGGAAATTTCCAGCCTTCTGAAATTATGAAATTGTTTTTAATTATCGTCACCGGACGAATTATAGCAAATCACAATGAGAAATATTTTTACCGAACAATACACGACGATTTTCTATTACTCGGAAAAATATGCGCAACAAGTTTGCCGCCCCTACTACTTATCGCAAAGGAACCTGATTTAGGAAACACAATGGTAATTTCAGCTATGCTTGCAGCAATGATATTAGTTTCTGGTATACGTTGGCGTTTTATTTTCGGGATAGCTTCCGGTATCTTTGCAGCTGGCGTTACATTAACGTATATTTTTTTTACTCATACAAAATTCTTTAAAGCACACATTTTACAAGAATATCAATTAAATCGCTTCTACGGCTGGTTAGCTCCATACAAATATGATGCGCAAGGCTATCAATTAAGACAAGCTTTCTTAGCTACTGGATCAGGAGAAATGCAAGGAAAAGGTTGGGAAAATGGACAAGTATACTTTCCAGAACCACATACAGATTTTATTTTCACGAATGTCGCTGAGCAATTCGGATTTTTAGGCGCAAGCGTCATTATTGCACTTTTTTTCCTACTTATTTTCCGCATGATTCATATCGCTATAGAAAGTAATGACCCTTTCGGTAGTTACATCTGCGCTGGTACAATCGGAATGTTTACTTTTCAAGTATTTCAAAATATCGGGATGACAATCGGACTACTACCTATTACAGGAATCACATTACCCCTTATGAGCTACGGAGGAAGTTCCTTACTCACATACATGATAGCGATTGGATTTGTTTTAAACGTCCGCTCAAGAACGAAAATCTTTATGTTCAACTGAAGCACAAAAACGGTATATTTTTATCTCTATCCTTTTTTAGATATACTAATGAAAAATATGATGGAGGTTTAAATATGAAATATGACATTATAGGGGATATTCATGGATGCTTCCAAGAGTTTCAAGATTTAACGAAAAAACTCGGATATAACTGGAATAGTGACTTACCGATTCACCCTGATCAACGCAAGCTTGCTTTTGTTGGCGATATCACAGATCGCGGTCCTCATTCATTACGTATGATTGAAATTGTATGGGAACTTGTCATAAATAAAAAAGTAGCGTATTACGCTCCGGGAAATCACTGCAATAAACTATACCGATTTTTCCTTGGACGTAATGTGACAATCGCTCATGGACTCGAAACAACTGTTGCCGAATATGAAGCACTACCTTCTCATCAACAAAACATGATAAAAGAAAAATTCATCACACTTTACGAGCAATCCCCTTTATATCATGTACTCGATGAAAAAAGGTTAATTGTGTGTCACGCCGGCATTCGGCAAGATTACATAGGAAGAAAAGATAAAAAAGTACAAACCTTTGTATTATACGGCGATATTACAGGAGAAAAACATGCTGACGGTTCACCTGTCCGTCGCGACTGGGCGAAGGAGTATAAAGGAACATCTTGGGTTGTATATGGACATACACCCGTAAAAGAACCTCGCTTTGTAAATCATACAGTCAATATTGACACTGGTGCTGTATTTGGTGGCAAACTAACTGGACTACGTTATCCTGAAATGGAGATTGTTTCCGTTCCTTCCTCCCTGCCTTTTGTCCCTGAGAAATTCCGCCCAATTTCATAACTCATATGTGTAAGGATTACCGTATCTTTTAGGCGTCTCTCATATAAAGTGAAACTTTAATCAGCCCTCACCAATCCCACTTTAATGGGCAGCCCGCCCATTAAAGTGGGATAAAAATTGGGTAAAGTCATTAAAAAAAGATGCAATAAAGTGCATCTTTTTTTAATGACACGGCATATACTGTCGCAGGAGGTGACAGAATGAAGAAAAAATCTTCTAAACAAAAAAGAAAATGCCCGCCTTTTTATCTGCCCATGTACGGAATTAACAACTGGTGCAGCATTCGAGCTGCAGCTGTAGAAGAACTGGAAGAACAAGAGGCTTCCACAAAAAACAAAGATAGACCAAAATATGTCTCATTACAGAATGCTGTAATGAGCCGCATAATTGATAATAGAAAAGCAAAGATGCAGCAAAAAAATAAACCTCTCTCTACTCATATTGAACAGATTGTGCCTTCTGAGCAAGTAGAGAAGAATACAGAAGAAAACAGCCCTGTAGCAATAAATAAAAAAGCGGAAGCAGAAATTCCAGCTGCTATTATAAATCAAGTAAAAAAAATTAAAGAAGCATTAGTACCATCAGGTGATATACAAACAGAAAAAACGATTATCATTCAGACCCCTACATCTGAAAATAAAAAAGTAAAAAAAGATGGGCGGTATGCATATGCAGAGGGTCTTCACTCTCATGCAGAGGGTACAGCTTCACATGCAGAAGGACTTCTCACACATGCAAAAGGTTCTTTCTCTCATGCAGAAGGATCAAAAACAAAAGCAACTGGACATAGTTCCCATAGTGAAGGAAGTGAAACGACAGCAGGTGGCTCCTATTCTCATGCGGAAGGTAAACATACAATCGCTTTAGGCGAAGCAGCACATGCAGAAGGAACCGCGACTATCGCTAACGGATTCTCTTCTCATGCGGAAGGTAATCATACATCAACAGCTCATTTTGCAGGTAGCCATATTATGGGGCGCTTCGGCACAGCAGATGAATCTTATTCTTGGTTTATTGCAAACGGCACAAATGAAACCGATCATAATATCGGTGCAAAGTGGCTTGCTCATAATGGAGAAATGTATATTGAGGGCGCTTCTTACAATGCAAGCGGAACTGATTTTGCACAAATGTTTGAAACAGTAGACAATACTTTTATTGATGTAGGTTACTTCGTTACATTTAGTAGCGAAGAAAAAATTCGAATCGCTACTTCAAACGATTCATTCATCTTAGGAATATCTAGTGCCACCCCCGCTCTTATAGGAAATAGCGGTGCTTTAAGTTGGCAAAAACGCTATAAAACAGATAGCTTCGGAAAACGTCAATATGTACGTACGGAATCGCAAGACATACAACCTCTTTTAAATGCAGAATGGGATCCAGCTTGCAAATATATAGCAAGAAAAGACCGTAACGAGTGGCTTCCTGTCGGATTAATTGGACAAATGTTAGTACGTGATGACGGTACTTGCGAAACGCATGGATATTGTCGTCCAAATAACGATGGCATTGCTACAAAATCTGAAAGTGGCTTTTTCGTTATAAAGCGCACGGGCGACAATCAAATTTTAATATTATTCCGCTAAGAAAAAGGGAACAAAACTCTTCGTTACATAAGAATTTTGTTCCCTTTTTAAATATGTCTTAATACCGCTTGCATATCGCTTGGAATCGGTGTAGTGAAAGACATTTCTTTCTCTAAAATAGGATGATAAAACGTCAAGGATGTACTGTGAAGCGCTTGTCGTTTCATTTCATCTCTTTTTCCACCATATAAATTATCGCCAAGTAGCGGATGTCCTATGTACGCCATATGCACACGAATTTGATGCGTTCTCCCTGTATCGAGCTCAAGTGATACGTGCGTCTTATGATTGACGCTATCGATCACTCTAAAATGAGTAATGGCTCTTTGCCCCTCCTCACAAACGGTTCGCTCAATAATGCTATCCGATTTTCGTCCAATCGGTGCGTCAATCGTTCCTTCTCTTTCTACCATCTCACCGTGAACAATCGCTTCATACGTTCTTTTCACAGCTTTTTGTTGATGCTGTTTCGATAAAAGATGATGTACGAAACGATTTTTTGCAATAAGCATAAGCCCTGAAGTATCACGATCTAACCTCGTTACGATGTGCACCGTACTTGTAAGATGTCGCTTATCATAATGAGATAAGAGCGCATTCGCAACACTTCCTGCCGGATGTTCTCTAGACGGGATCGTTGACATGTTTGCCTCTTTGTTTATGACAAGAACTGCATCATCTTCATATACGATACATAAAGGAATATCTTCAGCAATCATCCCTTCACTTCTTTCCTCTACTGGAAAAAAGACACGTAATTCTTCACCAGCTTGCAACTGATGACGAACGCTCGCATGTTGACCATTTACTTCTATAGATCCGCCATGAAACTTTATATCCGTTAATGCGGCTTTGGAGATTCCTTTTGTTTTTAAAAATTCTCTAACTAAAGTTCCTTCCTCAGCCGAGTCTATATCCCATTTCAATGTAAATCTGTTCAAATATATAAACCCTTTCTATTTATCTGCAACAAACGAGTCACGAACTCGTTTCCAGAACGGAAATGGACGGAAACGAACGAATCGTACTTTCTCATTTGCCACGCGATACTGAATTGATTTCACATCTTGATGAACCATCGTTAAATGGTCCACCGTAATTTGTAAGTTCATTCCTGCAGTCGGCTTCAGCACGCATGTATGATGTTTCGGCAATACGAGCGGCGAACCTACCGTACGAAACACCCGGTTATTAATAGATGCCATTTCCGCAATTTGAATCGCTTCAATAGAAGGGTGAATAATTGCTCCGCCAAGCGCCTTATTATACGCAGTACTTCCCGAAGGAGTAGAAATACAAAGGCCATCCCCGCGGAACGTTTCAAAGTACTCTCCGCGTATTTCCACTTCTGTTACTAATGTACCTTCTGCACTTTTTACAGTCGCTTCATTCATCGCTAAATACTGCGACTCTTTACTCCCATTCACATAGCGAATAATCACTTCTAAAAGCGGATATTCCACCACTTGGAATGGTGTTTTAGCAATTGCAATTACTAATTTCTCTACTTCTGTCGGTAACCAATCTGCATAGAAACCTAAATGCCCTGTATGTACACCAACAAATGCTGTTTCATCCAATCGATTATAATAACGATGAAACGCATATAAAAGCGTTCCATCTCCCCCAACAGAAATTACAATATCGGGTTCCTTTTCATCCATTATAAATCCAAAATCTAGCAAGTATTCTTTCATCGTGCTTGCCAGTGCATCTGATGATTGATCTCCCTTTGACATAATTGTAAATTTCATCGCCCAACACCCTTTAGTTTATGATTCGGAATCTTTCGTTTCTTGCTTTCTTGAAAAAGCTTTCTGCGCTTCTTGAATTTCAAGACGGATAGAAGACATTTCTTCATCTAATAAAAATGCTGCTTCCGCTGCACGTTGCAAGCGTATTTTAATATCTTCAGGAAAACGTCCACTATATTTATAATTTAAAGAATGCTCAATTGTTGCCCAAAAGTTCATTGCTAGCGTACGTATTTGGATTTCTACCAATACTTTTTGTTCACCTTGAATCGTTTGAACTGGGTAACTAATGACAACGTGATAAGAACGATAACCGCTATCTTTCTTCTGCGTGACGTAATCACGTTCTTCCACGATTTCAAAGTCATTTCGTTTTCGAAGATATTCTACAACAGGCTTAATCTCATCAACAAATTGACACATCATTCGAAGGCCCGCGATATCTTGCATATCTTCTCTTAGCCTGTCTAACGGTACATTTCTCTTCTCCGCTTTATCAATAATACTTGCAACAGACTTTACCCTTCCTGTTACAAACTCAATTGGAGAATGCTCTGTTAACATTGCAAATTGAGTACGCATTCCTTTTAGTTTCACTTTCAGCTCTGCCACCGCTTGGTGGTAAGGTGCTAAAAATTCTTCCCAATTTCGATTCATTTCAACCACCACCAAAATCAATCCATTTGCTTATAGAAATACTTTTTCTACAGCAGTTACTAGTTCTTCTCCGTAATTTGCATTACCTTCAATATTTTCAACTAAATATTCTACTTCTTCTTTTAAACCTTCTAATTCCATTTCAATGTCATTCACGCGAACGAACATAATCACGTCGTTATTCATCGCTTCATGCATTGCTTCCCAGCATGTATGCGGAATGCTTACATAAATGAAAGATGATTCGTTTTCTAAGATATATAAAAATGATAAATTATCTGAGTCTACAAGTACGTGATTACGCGCACTTAACTCCTTTACCTCTATTTCACTATTTTCCGCACAAAAAATAAGAGCATTCTCTCTCTTTTCTACGCTCTTAACTTGGATTTTATTTTGCATGCTCTAACTCCTCCATCTCAACTTCCTGTCTTACTTAACAGTATTATTGTATCATAACATGGACGCAAACAAATAAAACATTGAACCAAATTTGTGAAAAAGCGATAATGTGTAAAGAATTATTTTTCAAAAGGAGCGCGCATACAATGACACAAGAAATTGAAATTGAATTTAAAAATATTGTTACAGAAGAAGAATTCAATACATTATGTAAATCATTCTCTATTGAAGGATTTACGAAACAGGTGAATCACTACTTTGAAACACCGAGCTTCTCATTAAAAGAAGCTGGCTCTGCACTTCGTATTCGTCATAAAGGAGAAACTTATACATTAACATTAAAACAACCTGCAGAAGTCGGCTTGTTAGAAACGCATCAAGTTATAACAGCAGATGAAGCAAGATTGATGATGGAAACAAATACAATTATTCAAGGCGCTGTAGTAGATCAACTACACACATTACAAATTCCTGTTTCTGCTTTAACTTATATGGGTAGTTTAACAACTGAAAGAGCCGAAACACTATTTGAAGGCGGAACGCTTGTCTTTGATCATAGTTTCTATTACAATCACGATGATTATGAAATTGAATTTGAAGTGCAAGATGAAGAAGCAGGCAAAGCTGCCTTTATTCATTTGTTAAAGCAACACGACATACCAATCCGTCATACAAATAATAAAGTAAAACGCTTTTTCCTTGCCAAACAAAACAAAGCACGCTAAAGTGAAAATTCCACTAGTGAATACGTTCTACTAGTGGATACATCTCACTTTTTGAAAAAGAAAAGATTCTTTTACATCTGTAGAATAAGCAAAGAACGTTATGAAGGCGGTTTATTTGCCCTCCCTAACATTCCATTGCTACAATAGATATACATTTCATGGAAAAAGGAGTTTAAAAGGATGAGCAAGCAACCGATGACACCATTTGAAGCAATTGGCGGTGAACAATGCATTGCAATATTAGTAGACACATTTTATTCCTATGTCAGTAAACACCCTGACCTATCTCCCATCTTCCCGGATGATTTAACAGAAACAGCTAGGAAGCAGAAGCAATTTTTAACACAATATTTAGGTGGTCCTAATTTGTACACGGAAGAACATGGTCATCCTATGTTAAGAGCACGCCATCTCCCGTTTGAGATTACTCCAAAACGAGCAGAGGCTTGGCTATCGTGCATGGAGCAAGCAATGGATGACACAGGAGTGCACGGTCATATAAGAGAGTTCGTTTTTGAACGTTTAGCATTAACTGCTCAGCATATGGTTAATACTCCAGACGAAACAGGTGAAATATAATGGATAAACAGGAAGCAAAGCATATCAATATGCCATCTCCTTCCGCATGTGAGCATAAGTCTGTAGAAGCATATTTATTTATTGATCCACTTTGTAAAGATTGCTGGGAAATTGAGCCCTTTATTATTAAACTATGGCTTGAATACGGGAAATACTTCTCTATTCGTCATATCGTAACAGGAAAAGTGGACGGAACGAACGCTTCCTCACACAAATGGAATAAACCTGCTAATATTCGATTTGTGTGGGAAAAGACAACAAGTTTACAAGGTTTTTCATGTGATGGAAAGGTACATATGCAAGAAGCATCGTCAACACCATATTTAGTTTCGATGGCAATTAAAGCAGCGGAGTTGCAGGGCCGAAAAGCAGGTTCGAAGTTTTTGCGAAAACTCCAAGAATACATTTTCCTTGAAAATGTATCAAATCCTGACTGCGAATTATTACTTGCATGCGCAAAAGATAGCAATATTGATGTAGAAGAATTTAAAAAAGACCTATATTCCGCTAGCGCAAAAAAGGCTTTCCAATGTGACTTAAAATTCACAAATGAGATGCATATTACAGAAATACCTTCTCTCGTATTCTTTCATGCAAATTCAGATGAAGAAGGTATTAAAATCGCTGGAACGTATTCCTACGACGTCTACGTACAATTATTGAAAGAACTTGTAAAATGTGAAATCGAGCCAGAGCCATTACCACCTTTAGAAGTATTACTGGAAGCGACACAATTTATCTCTTCAAAAGAAGTAGCATTTATATATGACTGCTCGAAGCAAGAAATTGAACGTGAACTAAAAAAATTACAACTGAAACGAAAAGTACAAATGATTGACGTAAAATGTGAGCGTTATTGGAAATGGATAGCAAAAGAAAAAGACCTGGTGTAAACACCAGGTCTTTTTCTTTACGGCTTATAAAAATATTAAAGGGGATGGGAGAAATTTTCACGTTCAAACAAAGGGGTATATGTTTGTATGTGAATTCGTTCACGCTTATTATATTACAAGATTCGACGTCAGATGACAACCCCTTTTGTCGAATTTCACACTTTTGTCACATTCTAAACGTTTTCATTTTTGAATAAGCTATAAAAAAGCTATTTTGGAGGTGTTTTGTATGAAAAAAACGTATATTTTACTTATCATTCTAGCTATCATTGTTTCTTTTTTCTTGTACATCCTCTCCCTACTACAAGCTTTTCCTAAAATGATTGCCTTTCCTCTTTTATTTGGAGTCATTGTCATCGCTCTCTCTTATTTCAACCATAAAAAACGATTTAAAGGGTTTTAATGAACTGTAAAACTGCCTTCTAGTTTAGAAAAAAGAAGACAATTCGATTTATTTTCTCGACAAATATCGACAAAATGACATCAAGAAAAAGACGAGGCAAATTCCTCGTCTTTTCTATTACTTCTCTTCAAATAATAATGCTTCTAATTCATTTAATTTCTCTTCAAATACTTGCAATGCTTCTTTTACCGGTTCTGGAGATGCCATATCTACTCCAGCTTTTTTCAGCACTTCAATTGGGTAATCTGAGCTTCCTGCTTTTAAGAACTCATTAATGTAACGTTCTACTGCTGGTTGCCCTTCTTCTAAAATTTGTTTAGATAGAGCCGTTGCTGCACTAAATCCTGTTGCGTATTGGTATACGTAATAGTTGTAGTAGAAGTGCGGAATACGAGACCACTCTAAACCAATTTCTTCATCAATTACTAAAGCATCACCGAAATATTTCTTATTTAAATCATAGTAGATCTCCGTTAGCATGTCTGGTGTTACCGCATGTCCCTCTTGTACTTTCTTATGAATAATATGCTCAAACTCTGCGAACATAGTTTGACGGAATACAGTACCACGGAATCCTTCTAAATAATGATTTAATAAGTATAGACGCTCTTTCTTATCTTCTGTCGTTTTTAATAAATAATCGTTTAGAAGCGCTTCATTACAAGTTGATGCTACTTCCGCAACAAAGATTGAATAATCCCCGTATACGTGCGGCTGCGTTTTTCTTGTGTAGTAACTATGGACAGAATGGCCAAATTCATGAGCAAGTGTAAATAAATTATTTACATTATCATGCCAGTTCATTAAAATATAAGGATTTGTTCCATAGGCACCAGATGAATATGCTCCGCTTCGTTTTCCTTTATTCTCATACACATCTACCCAGCGATTTTCATATGCTTCTTTCAAAATATCAACATACTCATCACCAAGTACATGTAAAGACTTTAATAACATGTCTTGCGCTTCTTCATACTTCACATTCATTTTCACTTCTGGTACAAGTGGTGTATATAAATCATACATATGAAGCTCATCAAGCCCTAGTGCTCGCTTACGAATATCAATGTAACGATGTAGCAAGTGTAAATTGTCATTTACAGATTGAACAAGTTGATCATACACCGCTTCAGGAATATTATTATTACTTAATGCTGCTTGACGTGCAGAGTCATATTTACGAACGCGTGCATTAAAGTTATTACGCTTCACAGCTCCGCTTAACGTACTTGCAAATGTGTTCTTATATTTCCCGTACGTTTCATATACAGCTTTGAATGCATCTTCACGCACACGACGATCATCACTTTCTAAAAACTGAATGTAACGGCCATGTGTAATTTCTACTTCTTCTCCATCCTCACCTTTAATAGATGGGAATTTCAAATCCGCATTATTCAACATACCAAATGTATTACTTGACGCACTCATTACTTCAGATGCTTCTGCTAATAAAGCCTCTTCCGCTTCAGATAATACGTGAGGGCGTTGACGCGTAATTTCTTCTAACGCATGTTCATATACACTTAAGTCTCTATTTTCTTTCAAGAATGTTTGCAATGTATCTTCTGAAATCGATAAAATTTCAGGCACAATATATGCTGTGCTACTAGATACTTGTGAATATAAATTTGTCGCGCGATCATTTAACGCTTGATACACAGAGTTTGTTGTATCTTGATCGTAACGCATATGTGCATATGTATATAACTTACCTAATCGCATTGAAATTTCATCTTCATATTGCAATGCTTCAAGTAAATTGTTCGCAGAGTCACCAAGTTTCCCTTTAAATTCAGTTAACTTCGGTAATAGCTCTTTAATAGCTTGGAATTCTTGTTCCCATTCTGCATCTGTTTGGAAAATATCTTCTAATCGCCACGTACTTGATTCTTCAATTTCGTTACGATCCGGTAATGTTTTTGCTGTGTTTTGTTCAGACATGCTTTAAGCCCTCCTTTAAATATCTCTACTTACATACAATTCGATTTTTCTTATGTAATTCCTTCACGATTAGTCTTTATTATATCCGCTTTTCCTTCTCTCATGTTGTACTTTGCCTCAAATAAAGATAAGGCATACGCTAAACTCCTTTCATCATATTTCATAACTTCCTCCTCTGTTTTTAACATGGATATCCCCCGTATTTTCCGGTACTTATAAGTCCCTACTCTCTGCAAGACACCTGCATAACATAAAAATGTCATATATTCAGTAACTGCCACTTTCCATATATGCTGTGAAAAGTACGGGAGCATACGCCTTTTCGTATACTTTTTTATATAACTACACACGTACTTGAGGGAAATACAATCCCCTACCGCAAGCTCACCTATACACTTCATATATAAAAAAGCTTGCCATATAAATGAATTTGTTTGAAAAGCAAATGAGGACGGGAGTGGCACACCAATTTCAGAAGGGAAATTTGCTGGGGTACATTTACATTGATATAAGAGGCGTAATAGTGACTTATCATTATACTTCAAGATGGGCAAAGCGTTTTGACGAAAATAATCCTTTCGCTTCTTCCATTCTTGGTTTAATACTTCCCTTTGGAAAGGAACAGGAGAAAAGAGCATTTCAAAAGTAGTCGTTTCAATTGGTAAATATATAATATGTGAAAAAGCAACGCTTGTAGAAAATGATGTAATAAACGTGCATTTCATAAATGATTTTTGTTTCGAACAGAAGAAAATAAGAAGTGGCTGAGGATAAGATTGTAAGGAGAAAGCCATAATTGAGGAGAATTTCATCCAGTATGCAGAGTGCTTTTTCAATTGATTTCCACCAAGAATCCAAATGACTTGTATACCAGCTTTCCAATACGAATAGGTTCGTTTGCAGAGCTGCTCTATAGAAAGATTGGCGCATTGATATTCAATCGCAATTTTTCTCCCTGCTCTCTCTATAAAAATATCCGGTCGTTGCTGAATCTCTGGTAGATAATGCTCTATCTCTACATGAACTTTTTGACGTTTGAACCACCGATATAACAATTCTTTACCGTACATATGATATGTAGATTCTGCTTCATAAAAGGCTAAACATGAATCTACTTTCTTATGAGCAAAATGCCACCTTTTTTGTTTTCCTAATCTCATTAGTACTTCCTTCCCGCAAGCCATGCAAAAGAAACTTTCCCTTTTACGCATATGGTGTAAAAGCTCTTCATCATGATGATCGAGTAGATGAATTTTTTCTCCGTTTTCTCTTTTTGCGATAAATATTGGAATCACACCCTTTCAGCTCCTTATATTCTACAATTTATTACAAATTCCTTTTAAAAAAGAGATGTCCCAATTTTGGACATCTCTTTTTATAATAAAGGCGATAATAACCGGTACGTTGATTCAACAATTCGTCTATGAAGACGCCTTTTATGAAAACGATCGACATGAATTTCACTTGATTCTTCTAAATCGTCTTTAAAATCTTGAACAAGTTTTCGAATGCTATCTGTATCATATAAAAAGGCATTTACTTCAAAGTTCAAATGAAAACTTCTCATATCCATATTCGCTGTCCCAATTGAAGCTAAATCAGAATCGACAATGACAACTTTACTATGGAGAAAACCTTTTTCGTATTCATATATCTTTACCCCTGCATCTAAAAGCTCTGGGAAGTACGATCTCGATGCGTAAAAGACAGTTCGCTTATCAGGCTTACTCGGCATTAACAACCGAACATCAATACCAGCAAGTGCCGCTACTTTTAATGCGGATAAAATATCATCATCCGGAATGAAATACGGCGTTGCAATCCAAATGGATTTCCGCGCAGAAGCAATCATGGCAAAATATAAATGTTTAATTGTTTCCCATTTATTATCCGGCCCACCTGCAACGAGCTGCACGCCGCCCCAATGCTCCCCCTCAACTGCTTTTGCTTGTAAATATTCAGGGGCTAGCACAGCCTCACCAGTCATATAAAACCAATCTTGAAGGAAAATAAGCTGCAAACTTTGCACAGCTTCCCCACGCAAATATAAATGCGTGTCTCGCCAAAAGCCGAAGTACTTATCCTTTCCTAAATATTCATCACCAATATTTAATCCACCTACAAATCCTTCATTCCCATCAATAATAACGATTTTTCGGTGATTTCGATAATTAATCTTATCGTTTAAAATCGGAAAACGTACAGGGAAGAACGGAATCATTTCGACACCTGCGTCGTTTAATTCTTCAATATATGATTTTGATAATTTAAAACTTCCAACCGCATCATATAAAAAACGAACGACTACGCCTTCTTTTGATTTTTGTATTAAAATATCTTTAATTTCTGTTCCAAGTTTATCATCACGCACAATGTAATATTCCATATGAATGTGATGTTTCGCTCGTTTTAATCCATCTAAAATAGCCTGAAACGTTTCATCTCCATTTGTTAATGTTCTCGTTTCAGTTTGAAATGAAATATTTAAAGCGCCTAAGCGATCCGCTAAACGAAATAACAGCTCTTGATGCTTATGATTGCGCAAAATCCGTTCTTCGTAATCTTCATGCCCCTTATATTGTAAAAACGCTTGTTCATCGAGCAACGCCTTCTTTTGGAACATTCTCTTCCTCCGAAAGTTCTGTCCGAATAATAAATAAGCGAAGAATCCAAATACCGGAAAAATCCCTAACACAATGAGCCATGTAAGTGTTTTTGACGGATGACGGTTCTCTAAGAAAATAACGCAACCAATTAAAAATGCAGATACCGTAAATAAAATACTAATAATACCTAAAATCGAAACATCTTTTATCCCAATTACATCCGAATAAAACGCTACATCAATAAACATACGTAATGACACAAATAATGCGAACAATAGTAAAACAAAGAAAATCAACTTTAACGTATTTTTCATCTCTTACCTCCTTACTAAGAAAGCTTTCCTATTCTTCATATAAAAAGCCGATTTCATACTACAGAAATCGGCCTACGTTTTAGCAGGAAAATTATTGCGAATTGTTTCAAGCGCATGCTCTTTCACAATTTGTTTCCCATACTCACTTACACGATGAATTGTTAAAGTTGATTCTTCCCCGTATTCTAAAACAATGCTTAAAATGCGATCAATTTCTTCTTCATCATGTAGCACTTCATCGAATTCCACATATACATAATAGCGGTCCTCAAATGAATACAGCTCATCTTTTATATCTTCAAAGATAAGACGATGACTTAATGAAATGACATCTTCAAAATCATTAAACTTAATTAAAAAGCCAAACGTACCATCTTCGTTAAAGTTTGTACCTGCTTGTTCCTCTACCTCTTCCACTAATTCTTGCTGGAATAATGATTCAATACCTTCATCTAGAGGAATGTCTATAATTTTATCTACACCTATTGGTAGTTCTAGCTTTTGTCCATCCTTTGAAAGTTCTGCTTTCGTTACAAGTACTTCAATCCCTTTATCGACTGCTTGCACTTGAATCCATAACGGCCCATCAATAAAGAAATCGTCATGATCACGAGCTTCGTCCATCATTTCCCAAAAGAGCTCTTCGCTTCTTTCGCGGTCATACCAAATTTCCTCACGATTAAAGCCTCTGTCCTCTATATCAATGTACGTAATAAAAAATTTCATCGTATGATCATTAATTCTTTCAATATCCAAAATACAACTCTCCCTTCCTGCTTAGAATTGTTATGAAGGGATTCCCCACTCATATGACAAATCAATAGATTCTTGTACTCTCATTTTATGATAAGATTCTCCAGAATGGAAATAAAATCGATTTATTTTACAAAAATAGTTATATACCTATCTTCATTCAATGGTATACACAAATATATCATTGTCGCGATGCCTCACTTATAAAAAATTTGGACATACATTTCCATCTTCCCCCGTACACTGTAATAAAGTGAAACTTTTATTAGAGAAGATGCTTTAGTCCTTTTCACCACATACATATAGTTCGCTTATTAAAACATCATAAATGGAGGCAGACGAATGGACTTAGAGTTTTTAACATCTGTACTAATGATTGTCGGTATCGATGTTGTATTAGGTGGTGACAACGCAATTGTCATCGCACTAGCTAGCCGAAATTTACCTGAATCGAAACGAAATAAAGCTATTTTGATCGGTACTCTTTTAGCAATCGTACTAAGAATTATCCTTACTATACTAGCTGTCTATTTGCTCGACATTCCATTTCTGCAACTTATCGGGGGCATTTTACTTACATTCATTGCAGTAAATTTACTAACTGATAATAGCAACGATCTTTCTTCTATTCAAGGAAAAACAACTTTATTTCAAGCTGTGCGTACAATTGTATTCGCGGACCTTGTTATGGGATTTGACAACGTTATCGCCATTGCAGGGGCAGCTCACGGAAGATTTTTACTCGTAATAATCGGTTTACTCATTTCTATCCCGATTATTATTTGGGGCAGCAAACTCATTTTAATACTTATGGAACGCTTTCCACTCCTCATTTATTGCGGGGCAGCAATTCTCGCTTATACAGCAGGAAAAATGGTCACACATGAAGACAGACTTGCAACCTTTTTTCATAACAACCCAAGTTTCACTGCAGGCATTCCTTACTTATTTATTTTCACCATCTTATGCATCGGCTTTATCGTTCAACGAGTTCGATTACGAAATTTGAAACATTAAAAAAAACCTTCTACTATATAATAGGTAGAAGGTTTTCATATTATTATAATTAATTTACAAGACGCTGTGCTTCACGTAATTGGAACGTTCTTACTGTACGTGGTAAGAAACGGCGGATTTCGTCTTCATTGTAACCTACTTGAAGGCGTTTCTCGTCAATCATAATTGGACGACGTAAAATCCCTGGATAGTCACGAATCATCTTATATAAATCTTGAAGTGGTAAAGACTCTAAGTTTACATTTAATTCTTGGAAAACTTTCGAACGAGTAGAAATAATCTCATCCGTTCCGCTTTCTGTCATACGTAAAATCTCTTTAATTTCCTCAATCGTTAATGGATCTGAGAAAATATTACGTTCTGTATAAGGAATATGATTTTCCTCTAGCCATAATTTCGCCTTTCTACAAGACGTACAGCTTGGAGAACTATATAATGTTACCATACAAAGCTCACTCTCCTTAAAGAGTACAAATTCTGTACTAATTACAGTTTAAATTTCTAAATTCAGCAATTTTTCGCGATACCTTGTCTTAAAACAAAGTGCAAAAATTGCTTTTCATGTAAGCAACAACTTTTAGTAAACAACAATTACTTTTAATAAGTAACTTCTATAATCATTATACAATAGATTTTGCAAGAAATATACAGTAAATTTCCTTCTAATTGAGAAAACTCTTCCGTGCATTTCACTGCTATGTAACATAATCACACTTACTTCAGCTGTTCTTTAACAATAATCTTCAACCCTCTTAACGCTTGCTTTTCATAGATTTTTCATATAATTTATAGTTATTCTCTCATAATCTTTCCTATGAAAAAGAGAACGTTTTCTTACCTTTTTTTGATAAATCAATTAAGAAATGTAAGACTATACAAGTGAGAATCAAAAGAACATTTGTTCTCATTTTAACAAACATTCTCATTCATGTCCATACGATTTCTAAAATAAATCAAAAATTTTTCTGACATTTCTTTCTTTTTCATCTTTTATCTCATACAATAAAAATACAGACAGGCAAAGGGGGAATTTGCAAATGATTGCTTTTTTTATTGATTTTGTCACTGTTGCTGCCCTCATCATCGGAATAACAGCATTGATTGGCGTCATTACAAATAGTATTGGTGAAAAACTCTTTGGCGGAAAAGAAAAGATGAAGTTTGTTAATAAAAGTTTGGATGTACAATCCGGCTGGAACCAAGTTGGTGGGAAAGGTATTTATAAGAAACGTACGTATTAAAAAAAGCAGGCAATTACCTGCTTTTTTCTTATTTCTCTACTGACGCCCATTTAAAGCTTAAATCGCCACCATATTTATGGTTGTACATATTTTTAATGGAATCTCTTTGTAAGTATGCTCTACCACGTTGATATACCGGTACAATCGCAGCGTCATCAAGTAACATTTTCTCTGCTTCTAGTAAGCTTTTCCAACGAGCATTTACATCGCTTCCATCTTTTTTTGCTTTCATGATGATCTCATCATATTTCGGATTAGAATATTTCATTTTATTTTGTGATCCGTCAGTTACAAACATATCAAGATATGTAATTGGATCTGGGAAGTCTGCACTCCATCCAGAGAATGACATGACGAAATCGCCCGCATCTTCTAATTTTAGTTTTTGCGCGAATGGTTGTTGTTTAATTTTCACTGTTAAACCTGGTAAATTCTTTTCTAACTCACCTTTTAAATATTCCCCTGTTTTCTTCGATAATTCAACATCTTCGTTTAATAACTCTAATTCGATTTCATTTTTACCAAGCTCTTTTTTACCAGCTTCCCAATATTTCTTCGCTTCTTTCACGTTTGGTTTTACAATATCTCCATTTACAGCACGGAAGTCCTTTTTATCCGGTCCTTTAATGAAGTTATCAGGAATTAATCCTGTTGCTGGCTTAGAACCGTTATTTAATAATGTATCAACGAACGGTTTACGTTCAAAAGCAAGTGAAATTGCTTTACGAATATTTTTATTTGCTAACGCTGGATCTTTTTGATTTAAACGAAGGAAGAATACAGATGTATCTTCTACTGTTTGGAAATCTGGTTTTCCTTTATATTTATCGATGAACTCCGCTAATAACGTTGCTCGATCGACTGCGTTTGTTTCATATAAATTAATTGGTGTAGACGTGTCTTTAACAATATTAAAGTTTACTTCCTCAATCTTCACTTCTTTATTATCCCAATATGACGAGCTCTTTGTCATTTTAAAGCTACGTTCATGTTGCCAATCACTTAATGTAAATGGTCCGTTATAGAGTGTTGTATTCGCTTCCAAACCAAACTTCGTACCTTGCTCTTTCACGAACTTTTCATTCACAGGATAGAAGATTGGATATACCATTAAATCTACAAGGTATGGAATGGAATTGTCTAATTCCACTTCTAATGTATAATCATCAATCGCCTTTACCCCTAATTGGTCCGGACTCATCTCTTTTTTGTTAATTTTCTCTGCATTTTTTATATCATACATAATGTACGCTGATTTCGCAGCTGTATCTGGGTTAATCGCTCTTTGCCATGCGTATACGAAATCTTTTGCCGTCACAGGCTCACCATTTGACCATTTTGCGTCTTCACGTAATGTAAATGTATATTTTTTACCGTCTTCTGATTTTTTGAATTCCTTCGCTACACCAGGAACAAGCTTATCGTCTTTTCCTAAACTGTATAAGCCTTCCATCGTATTAGTCATTACTCTTGAAGAAACTGCATCAGCTGATAACGCTGGATCCATCGTTGGAATTTCTTGCGTTTCAATTAAGTTAATAACTTGCTTCGCACCGCTTTTCCCGCTATCCCCTTTTGCGTTCGCTTGCGGCTCATCTTTTTGGTAGCTACATGCCCCTAACATCATGCTCATTGCTACTGTTGATACTACAAAAACTGGCATCTTTTTTTTCATATTTCCACCCTCCACAAAAATGTTAGCCCTTTCATTTTCAAACAAAAAGAAATATATATATGTTCTAACAATTCATATTATACACACAAATATATTTTTTGTATATTTATATTTCTATTTTATTAAAATTTTCTGTTAAAACTTAATCCTTTGTAAACGTTTCATATTGCCGATTTTCCTTACTGAAGTGTCAGAAATAATTATTTTTATATTTTTCTAAATTATTAGATAAAAACAAAATTTATATTTTATAATACTTTACGCATAATTATCCTTCTGTTTTTATCATAAAATAGCTCTCCCTTCATAATAAAGATATGTAGGTTAAAATGAGTGCAAAGGTCAAGAAAGTATGTTACGATACACTTTGCTAAAAATAGATATCGGTAAAGAGGGGACGGACATGACAGCAATTCAGGCAAAAAACAGGCCTACTGAGAAATTAAGTTTATTCTTATTAACATGGCCTATTTTTCTAGAAGTTTTTCTATTTATGTTAATGGGGATCGCTGATACTTTCATGTTAAGTGCATTATCAGACGATGCTGTATCTGGGGTTGGTGCAGCGAATCAATATCTCCATATCGCTATTTTGGTACTAGAAGTCATCGGGAACGGCGCAGCCATCGTCGTATCTCAATACCTCGGTTCCAAACGTTTTATGGAAGCATCAAAAATATCAGCTTTAGCCGTCACATTAAATTTAGTGGTCGGACTCGTTATAAGCGCTGGTTTTCTTTTATTCTCAAAACATATGATGATGGCAATGAACTTACAAGGCGATGTACTAATGTATGCACAGAGCTATTTATCTATCGTCGGAGGAGCTATTTTCCTTCAAGCTATTATTAATTCATTAGCCGCAATTATCCGCGTACATGGCTTCACAAAGCAAGCGATGTTTATTTCTCTTGGAATGAATATTATTCATATCGCTGGAAACTACGTACTCATTTTCGGAAAATTTGGTTTCCCAGAGCTAGGTGTACAAGGGGCTGCCATTTCTTCTGCTGTCAGCCGACTTATAGCGCTTCTCGTTTTCTTCTGGTTACTGTACCGCGTTATGGAGTACCGTGTAAAATTACAATACTACTTCACCTTATCAAAAGAATATATCGGGAAAATTTTAAAAATCGGAATTCCATCTGCGTTTGAGCAGGTTATGTATCAAGCTTGCCAAATTGTCTTCTTATACTATGCAACATATTTAGGAACGGAATCGTTAGCTGCTAGACAATACGCTACGAACATCTCTATGTTCACTTATTTATTCGCTATTGCAATCGGTATGGGAACTGCAATTATTATCGGACGCCTCGTTGGCGGTGGTGAAAAAGATGAAGCGTATGAACGTGTATGGAAAAGTGTAAAGTGGGCGATCGGTGTCACTTTATGTATGGTTGCTCTCGTTATTACATTCCGCACACAATTAATGGGACTATTTACAGATAATCCGCACATTATTGCGTTAGGTGCGTCAGTTCTTTTACTAAGTGTACTACTTGAAACAGGGCGTACGATGAACATCGTCATCATCAATTCACTTCGCGCAGCTGGTGATGCAAAGTACCCAGTTTTAATCGGCGCATTCTCTATGGTGTTAATGAGTTTACCACTCGGTTATTTTTTCGCCTTCCATTTAGATATGGGGCTCGTTGGTATTTGGCTAGCAATTGCTATTGATGAATGGACACGTGCCATTATTATGTTCTTCCGCTGGAAAAGTAGAGCGTGGGAGCGTTATGCACTTGTTAAACCTGAAGAACAAGAGGAGATTGTTTCTGTTCAGGCGCAATAATACTCGTTTAATTAAGGTGTAGTCATTAGTATAGGCAACTTATATTTGCGATTCTTTAAATATATCGACTTACCGAGAAATATTGACAACTCTTTTATATAGTAAAAAAATCCATTCTTCTGTAATAGAAGAATGGATTTTTTATTATTGATAAATCTCTTTATATTTCTTGTACTCCGCTTCAGAACATAGTACGAAATGTCCCGGGCGAATTTCACGCATTGTCGGTTCTTCACTGCCATAATTGTGCTGAGATGGATCGTATACGATACGTTTACGATTGCGCTCATAATCTGGATCTGGAAGTGGAATTGCTGATAATAGTGATTTTGTATATGGATGAATTGGATTTGCATATAACTCATCACTTGTTGTTAATTCAACGATTTGACCACGGTACATTACACCAATGCGGTCACTAATGTATTTTACCATTGATAAATCATGGGCAATGAATAAGTATGTTAAACCTTTTTCTTTTTGTAACTTTTTCAGTAAGTTTACAACTTGCGCCTGAATTGATACGTCAAGTGCTGAGATTGGCTCATCGGCAATGATAAATTCAGGTTCTACAGCAAGTGCACGAGCGATACCGATACGCTGACGTTGTCCACCTGAGAATTCATGAGGGAAACGGTTTGCGTGCTCTTTATTTAAGCCAACTGTGTTTAATAATTCATGAACACGGTCCATACGCTCTTTTTTGTTTTTCGCTAATCCGTGAATATCAATACCTTCTGCAATAATATCCCCTACTGTCATACGAGGGTTTAATGATGCATATGGATCTTGGAAAATCATTTGCATTTTACGGTTGAATTTCTTCAATTCTGCGCGTGATTTTTTGCCATGTACATTTTCACCGTCGAACAATACTTCACCTGCAGTTGCATCATATAAACGAATGATCGTTCTTCCAGTTGTTGATTTACCACAACCCGATTCTCCTACAAGACCAAATGTTTCTCCGCGGTAAATATCAAATGAAATATCATTAACCGCTTTGACAACACCACCACTCACGTCGAAGTGCTGCTTTACATTTTTTACTTCAATTAATTTCTCACGTTGTTTAGTCATGTTGTTCACCTGCTTTCATTTGAAGAATGCGTTTTTCAACGACTGCCGGCGGTTTTACTTCTGGAGCTTGCTCATGAAGTAACCAAGTTGCCGCATAGTGTGTATCACTTACTTTAAATAAAGGTGGGTCCATTTCAAAATCAATTTTCAGTGCCTGTGGGTTACGTGGTGCAAAAGCATCTCCCTTTGGCGGCTTCAATAAATCTGGAGGCGTTCCAGGAATTGCATATAACTCTTCTTCTGAACCATCTAAACTTGGCATAGATGCGATTAAGCCCCAAGTATATGGATGTTTTGGATTGTAGAAAATTTCATCTACAGTTCCGATTTCAACAACTTTACCAGCGTACATAACTGCTACGCGGTCCGCAACGTTCGCCACTACACCTAAGTCATGCGTAATGAAAATGATTGCTGCTTCTGTTTTTTGTTGAATGTCCTTCATAAGCTCTAAAATTTGCGCCTGAATTGTAACGTCTAGCGCTGTTGTCGGCTCATCGGCAATCAATAATTTTGGGTTACAAGCTAATGCCATCGCAATAACTACACGCTGCCTCATACCACCAGAGAATTGGTGCGGATATTGTTTTAAACGAGCTTCTGGATTTGGAATACCTACAAGGTCGATTAATTCCAACGCAACTTTACGTGCGTCTGCTTTACTCATTCCTTGGTGTTTAATAAGGCCTTCCATAATTTGATTTCCAATTGTCATCGTTGGGTTTAATGATGTCATTGGATCTTGGAAAATCATCGCGATATCTTTACCACGTACTTGCTGCATTTCTTTTTCTGTTAATTTCGTTAAGTCACGACCTTCAAATACGATTTCACCATTTTTAATGCGTCCAGGAGGATTCGGAATTAATCCCATTAACGCTTTAGAAGTAACTGATTTCCCAGAACCAGATTCTCCTACAATCGCTAATGTTTCCCCTTTTTTCAAATCAAAAGTAACGCCGCGTACAGCTTGTACTTCACCTGCATGTGTATCAAAGGAGACTTGTAAATCTTTTACCTCTAACAATGTTTTCATCTTTGCCTCTCCCCTCTTTTACTTACGCATTTTTGGATCTAACGCATCGCGTAATCCGTCTGCCATTAAGTTAAACGCTAAAATTAATATACTGATGACAACCGCAGGAATGAACATCATATGCGGATACGTTTGAATTGATTTATAACCGTCATTTACAAGAGAACCAAGTGATGCGAATGGTGGTTGAATACCTAAACCGATGAAGCTTAAGAACGCCTCACCAAACACCGCTGTTGGAATTGTAAACATTGTCATTACAATAATTGGTCCCATTACGTTCGGGATTAAGTGTTTTACAATTAATTGTGTATTTGTTGCACCTAATGTACGAGATGCTAATACGTATTCTTGATTTTTTAATTTAAGGATTTGTCCACGAACGATACGCGACATCCCTATCCAACCTGTAATTGCCATTGCGAGTGTAATTGACCATATACCAGATCCCATAATGATTACCATTAAAATAACGATGATTAAGTATGGAATACCGTTAATAATCTCCATAATACGTTGCATAATGTTATCTACTCTACCGCCATAGAATGCTGAAATACCTCCATATGCAACCCCAATTACTAAGTCAATTGCTGCTGCTAAAAGAGCGATATATAATGATACGCGTGTACCTTCCCATGTTCTTGTCCATAAATCGCGTCCAAGATCATCTGTACCAAACCAGAAATACTCTTTAATATCACGTTTTTCATATTGGTCAACACCATATTGATCTGTACCGTCAAATGGTAACCAATGAACATTTTCAATAACTGGAATTTTCGGTGGCAATTTTGCACGTCCTAAATCTTGCTCTTTATACGAGTGCTTACTTACCATCGGTCCGAAGATTGCTAGTAAGATAATAAGCGTTAATAAAACTAAACCAAACATTGCTCCTTTATGTTGGAACAAACGTCTTCTTACATCTTGCCAAAACGTTAAGCTTGGACGGGCAATGACTTCATTATCCACATTATTTTGATTAGCTTGTTGAAATAAGTCTGGAGATAATTTTTGTACATCTTTCATCATTTTTTCCCTCCCGCTAAACGAATACGAGGATCAATAATTCCGTATAAAATATCAACAATGAAAATAACTAAGATGAAGATCGCACTATAGAAAATTGTAGTTCCCATAATAACTGTATAGTCATTCACTGTAATAGATTTAACGAACTGTTCCCCTAGTCCTGGTACAGCATAAATTTGCTCAATAACTAATGTACCTGTAATTAACCCTGCAACCATTGGTCCTAAAATTGTTACAACTGGAATTAACGCGTTACGAAGGGCGTGTTTGATAATGATAACGCCTTGGCTAATTCCTTTCGCTTTCGCTGTTAAAATGTAGTCAGCTTGCATAACTTCAATTAACTCTGCACGAGCGAAACGTGCGATTGTTGCGATAACTGCCATCGATAAAGCGATTGTAGGCATTACTGTAAACTCTGGCCCTTTCCAGAATGCTACTGGGAACCATCCAAGTTTTACCCCTACGAAATATTGTAGTAATGCGGCAAATACGAACGATGGTACCGACATCCCGAGTACGGAAATAATTGTCGCTCCATAGTCGACCCACGTATTGTTACGAAGTGCCGCAACGATTCCTAAAATTAAACCGATAAATGTTCCTAATATAATCGCTTGTAAACCAAGTTGTGCTGATGGTCCAATGCGATCCACAATCATGTCTGTTACTGGACGGTTATCATATTGGAATGATACCCCTAAATCCCCTTTTGCTAAGTTACCTAAGTAACGTGCATATTGAACTGGTACTGGATCATTTAAACCATATTTTTCAAGAATGATTTCTTTTTGTGCCGGTGATAACTTCTCCTGATTTTTAAGCGGAGAACCTGGAAGTAATTTCATCAAAAAGAAAGTCAACGTAGTAATTAAAAATAATGTCAAAGCCATGTACACGAAACGTTTTAATACATAACGTCCCATAGTCAAGCACCTCCCCGTTTTTCTCAAAAGCAATAAGATAGTTTAAAATATTCTTACTTTTATTTTTTTAAAATAAGAGTACACGCCCATCATAGGCATATACCCTTATTCATGATGGAAACCATTTTTAGTTTTTGAGTTCAACCCACTTATAGCTAAATTCCCCGCCATACTTATGTTCTAATAGGCCAGTAATAGATTGGCGTTGTAAATATGCTTTTCCAGGTTGATATACTGGAGCAATCGCCGCATCTTCAAGCAGTTGTTTTTCCGCTTGTAATAATGCATCCCAGCGAGCTTGTACATCAACTTCTGTTTTTGCTTTTTTAATTAAATCATCATACGCTGGGTTTGCGTAATGTACTTTGTTTTGTGCATTACCTGTCGTATACATTTCAAGGAATGACATTGGATCCATATAATCTGGACTCCATCCCGCATATGACATTGCATAATCTCCACTTGCTTCAAGTTTTAATTTTTGTGCAAATGGTTGCATTTTTGTTGGAACTGTTAAACCTGGTAAGTTCTTTTCAAATTGGCCTTTTAAATACTCTCCGATTTTTTTAGCATCATCAGTATCAAAGTTTAATAGCTCTAACTCTACTTTGTCTACACCAAGTTCTTTTTTACCAGCTTCCCAGTATTTTTGTGCTTCTTTCATATCCTCTTTTATAAGCTTTCCGTTTTCTTCACGGAAGTCTTTTCCATTCGGACCTTTTGCTAAGCCTTTCGGAACAAAACCATATATACCCTCTGAACCATCGTTTAAGATTACTTTTCCGATGTTTTCACGTTCAAAGGACATTGCAATTGCTTTTCGGATATTTTTATTTGCTAAAAATTTATTCTTTTCATTTAAGCGAATAAATTGTGTAGATGGTCTCTTAATCGTTTTAAAGTCAGCATCTGATTTGTATTTATCTACAAACTCTGATGTTAAGACTACACGATCAATTGCTTTCGTTTCATATAAATTTATAGCAGTTGAACGATCCTTAACAATATTGAAGTTTATTTCCTCAAGTTTTACTTCTTTATTTTCCCAATACGTTGGATTCTTCTTAAGTTGGAAACTTTGTTCATGCTTCCATTCATTTAATACGAATGGACCATTATAAAGTGTCGTATTGGATTCTAATCCAAACTTTGCTCCTTGTTCTGTTACAAATTTCTCATTCAAAGGATATAATGTTGGATAGACTGTTAAACTTACAAAATAAGGAACAGGGTTATCTAATTCCACTTCAAGTGTATGATCATCAATTGCCTTTACACCAAGTTCTTCAACTGGTAATTCTTTTTTGTTAACTTTCTCCGCATTTTTAACATCAAATAGTATGTAAGCAAACTTGGCACCCGTGTTTGAATCTACAGCTCTTCGCCAAGAATAAACGAAGTCCTTCGCTGTTACAGGTTCACCATTAGACCATTTCGCATCTTCACGTAACTTAAACACATATTTTTTGCCATCCTCTGATTTCTCATAAGATTTAGCGACACCCGGAACAAGTTTATCATCTTTCCCCAGACGATATAACCCTTCCATTGTGTTATTCATGATGTTAGAAGATGTTGCATCTGTTGATAACGTCGTATCCATAGTTGGGATTTCAGCTGTCTCAGTTAGATTTAACACTTGCTTGTTTGAGGATTTTTCTTTCGCGCCTGCTTTATTATCCTCTTTTTGGTAACTACAAGCTCCTAACATACTGACAGTCAACGTCGATGCAAGTAATAACGGTATCTTTTTCTTCATGTTGTGTTGCCTCCCCTAATTGCACTTCCTGTACCCTCACTTGTAAAAAAGTAGAATTGAAAGAATAATCTCCAAGTTTCTACAATTTTCATTATACATATAATATAACAATTGTGAATATAGTTTTTTGTTTTTTTGTTAAAATTTTTAATAAAATGTTTATTTTTTTATTTTTTTGTAAAGGGATACGTTAACATTGCTACCATCATCTTGCAATCAGACCTTTAATTGCGTATAATTTTCAAAAAATTAGTTCTAGTACATATTATAGCTTTTATAGTATAATAATTCTAGTAATATTTTGACGGAGGGGAACATTTTGAATAAAGTTTTTTTTCATACTTGTATACTAATTTTCATAGCGATAATCGCTTCTAGTATTGGTGCATTCCTCGTTTCATCGCATTTTTTGTTGAATTTTGTCAACATCTCTTTTTATATTGCACTATTTTTTATTCTTACAGGCGGTTTTTTATTCATATTTCAAAATGGATTTTTTAACGTAACAATTTACGCATTCCAAAGAGTATTTGGTACGAACAAAAAAATCGACTCTTTAATTGAAGAAGTAGAGGAACCTGTCGATAAGAAAGAACGTATTTATAAAACATATTCATTCAAATGGACGTATCCAATTTGCATTACCGGTATCGTTCTTGGGTTGTTCTCGACCTTCATTAGCTTTACTATTTTGATGTAGTTTGCAAACACTATCCCATATGATATAATAATCTGCAAAACATTTTGTTATAAAACTTTAGTTCTTTCATATTTAAAAGAGCTCAGGTAACAATAAATAAATTTATATGTATGCGATGATAAAGAAGAGTACATATTGAGGCAATTTCAGAGAGCTTGTGGCTGGTGTGAACAAGTAATTGTACAGTATGGAATGGGCTTTTGAGCTCCAAACCGAACCGAAAGTAGTAGGCTTTGGCGTTATATCCAAACGTTATTATGGATTAGAGAGATTTCACAGTAGTGAAATAATTAGGGTGGTACCGCGGTCCATTCGTCCCTATAGTTTTTTGGGATGAATGGGCTTTTTTGTTTGCCTTCTCTTCCCTATCACGCATTCAAATTTAGGAGGAATTACTTATGTCAGTTATCTTTTCTGGTATTCAGCCGAGTGGAACGATTACACTTGGAAACTATTTAGGGGCTATGAAGCAATTTACAGAGCTTCAAAACGAACACGACTGTTATTTCTGTATTGTAAATCAACATGCGATTACAGTGCCTCAAGATCCCGTCGGGCTTCGTAAAAACATCCGCAGTCTTGCTGCACTTTATGTAGCATGCGGTATCGATCCTGAAAAAGCTACGTTATTTGTACAATCAGAAGTACCGGCACACGCTCAACTAGGATGGATTATGCAATCAGTTGCTTACGTTGGAGAATTAGAGCGTATGACGCAATATAAAGATAAAGCGTCAGGTAGAGATTCAGTACCAGCTGGATTACTAACGTATCCACCATTAATGGCTGCTGATATTTTACTTTACAACACTGAAATCGTGCCTGTTGGTGATGACCAAAAGCAACATATGGAATTAACACGTGACCTAGCAGAGCGTTTCAACAAACGCTTCCGTGAAGTATTCACAATTCCTGAAATCCGTATTCCAAAAGTAGGAGCTCGCGTTATGTCACTAACAGAGCCTACGAAAAAAATGAGTAAATCTGATCCGAATCCAAAATCAATGATCAGCATGCTTGACGAACCAAAAACAATTGAAAAGAAAATTAAGAGTGCTGTAACTGATTCTGAAGGTATCGTGAAATTTGATAAAGAAAACAAACCTGGCATCTCTAACTTATTAACAATCTACTCTTCATTCTCTGGAAAAACAGTTGAAGAAATTGAAGCAATGTACGAAGGAAAAGGATATGGCGACTTCAAAGGCGACTTAGCGCAAGTAGTCGTAGAGGCAATTCGTCCAATCCAAGACAAATATAACGAACTAATCAACTCACCAGAACTAGACGAAATTCTAGACAAAGGTGCCGAAAAAGCAAACCGCGTCGCATTCAAACAACTACGCAAAGTAGAAAACGCAATGGGACTAAGCAGAAAACGTAGGTAACATATAAAGCGGAAGCGGCTCGCTTAGAATGCGAGGGGGATGGAGCTCCTGACGTAGAGGCGTTTTTTGCCTCGCAGGAAGGCGCGAAACCACCGAACATTCTTGCCGCTGGAGCTGGATTTCATATAAAGCGGAGGCGACTGCTTAGCCCTGACGGCTAAGGTTCTTTCCCACAGAAGGTGCTTTTTACCTTCTTGTGGGGAAGGTTCTTAGACGCGAAGGGTTAGGAGCCGGAGCTAGATTACATATAAAGCGGAGGCGGCTCGTTCAGCTCTGACTGGCTAAGGTTCTTTCGCATAAAAGGCGCTTTTTGCCTTCTTATGCGGAAGGTTCTTAGACACGAAGAGCTTGCCGCTGGAGCTGGATTTCATATAAAGCAGAAGCGGCTCGCTTAGAATGTGAGGGGGATGGAGCTCCTGACGTAGAGGCGTTTTTTGCCTCGCAGGAAGGCGCGAAGCCACCGAACATTCTTGCCGCTGGAGCTAGACTACAACAAATAAAAAAAACCGCCGATTGGCGGTTTTTTAATTTACCTTTTGCTCGTTTTCCATTTCCCATAACTTTTCAAAAAATGGCTGTCCTTTTACGAGACGCTCGCATAATTGTTCGTGCTTCTCAGACCAACCTGTTTTCGCTTCATCATACAGCTTAGCCCAAATATCTTCAAATTCCATATGTTGAACCATTCCGTATGCTGATGGATCCCACTCTGTGAACCAATAGCGAATTTCCGCTGTGTTTTTCGTTGTATGTAATTGATCTAACGCCATAAATAGTAATTGTTTAAGCTGTCTTTCTTTACGAGTTAAGCCATTCATAATGAAAGGTGATGGTGATAAAATATGATGTTCTTTTTCCATTTCTTCTACTTGGAACTCATACTTTTCTGCTTGTACGTTTTCTACCATCTCATATACCATCTGCTCTTGGCGCGGTATAAGTCTGCTCTTTCGAATCGGTACGTTGTAACCAATTGTGTCGATTGCAATAATTCCTTTTCCATCTGTAACTACAAAGCAATACTCTTGCTGCAAACGTTCATGATTTTTACGAATATAAGCCTTATGATGTACGTCTTCCAACATTTTTTGCGGAAGCTCTAACAATTCGTTCTCGATGTAATGATATAATGTGGAATCTACTTTTAATAATGGCACTTGATCTAATAGCTCAATCGTATCATCTTTCCGCCATTCGTAAAAATGACAAACGTTATACCCATTTTCTTCACCTTCAAACCAATTTACCCATACATCATGTAGATATAACATTCACTACCCCTCACTTCACTACTGTTTGTATCCATCATTATGTTCAATTTTTCTTAACTTTATTCCACCTAAGGAAATATATTCTAATTATTATTTTTTCTTCTATTAATACTAAAAAAACAGGAAAGAGAGCTCCTGTTTTTTTATATATGAAATGTTTTTGCTTTATTCAATATTTCTTTTGCATCTATAGGTAATAAAGAAAGTGTATCTTCTCCTTCCAAAGTTACACAATCTTTGACAATATGAAATCCAAGCGCATAGCCAAGCATCTTCGGATAAGAGTGAAATCCATTTAATAAGATGTCGTGCTCCCTTGTTCCTCGCTTTATACTTATTCTTTCATATACAACGTTTTTCCAATAATATATAGCCTCTTCTTTTGAAAGATACGTCGTCCACGGTGCATTGTTTTTTTCTGAATATCTTTCCGTTACCGCTTGCTCAGCTAACCCTTCCATAATCATCGTATCAAGTAATGTATATTCCGTTTCTTTCGTCTCAATTTGATGCAACCTGCATATATGATGATATTCATGCGCCAATAGCACTTTTAATTCTTCCACCGAATTCCGTCCACATACGAATAAGAAAATAACGTGACGCATAGATAATCCAGCCCTGCCGTTATACTCTTCTTGTACAGTTCGATTATAGGAATCTGATAATAGAATAAAGACAGGGACATCTGGACCTTTTAACCAATTTTTCAGTTTCTCATACTCTGCACGTAACTCTTTCCAAACTTCCTTTTTCTCTAACTCTTTAATTTCTCGTTCTCCTCGCATAACAGGGCGATACATACCTTTAGAAATTAAAAAGCGATACAACCTTTCTTTTGGCAGCGGGATATACTTCGTAAACTTCTCACACAGCTTTTCTGGCCGTCCATAATATAGATGTAACCACTCAGCAGTTTCAACAACCCCCATCTTTATCCCTCCTTTTTCTTATGTATATGCAAAAAGAGAAAAAGACGTAAAAATAAATAAGGAGTTTTTTCGCAATATATCGCGAAAAAACTCCTTATCTCATCTATTATTTATACGCTTTAAATACTAATACTGCGTTATGACCACCGAATCCTAATGAATTACTTAACACCGCGTTTACTTCTTGATGTCTCGCATTATTCGGTACGTAATCTAAGTCACATTCTGGATCTGGTGTCTCATAGTTAATTGTTGGAGGAATTACTCCATCTGTAATTGATTTAATAGAGAAAATCGCTTCAACAGCACCAGCTGCCCCTAATAAGTGACCTGTCATTGATTTCGTTGAGCTGATTGCTACTTTATACGCATGCTCACCGAACGTTTCTTTAATTGCCATCGTTTCATACTTTTCATTCGCATCCGTACTTGTACCATGCGCATTAATGTAATCAATATCTTCTGGCTGTAGACCTGCATCCGCTAAAGCTTGACGCATTGCGCGCACGCCGCCTTCACCGCCAGGAGCTGGCATTGTAATATGGAATGCATCACCAGTTGCACCGTAACCAGCGATTTCCGCATAAATGTGAGCACCACGAGCTAATGCGTGCTCTAATTCTTCAAGAATTAAAATACCTGAACCTTCACCCATTACGAAACCACTACGGTTTTTATCGAATGGACGGCAAGCTGTTGCTGGATCTTCATTGAATGTTAATGCTTTCGCTGAGCTAAATCCTGCGAATGCCATACTTGTTAACGGCGCCTCTGCCCCGCCCGTAATCATTGCATCAGCATCACCACGCTGAATTGCTTTAAACGCATCACCAATTGAGTTTGCACCAGATGCACAAGCCGTTACAGAACAAGTGTTAATTCCTTTTGCTCCTGTTGCGATTGATACTTGGCCTGCTGCCATATCTGGAATCATCATCGGTACGAAGAATGGGCTCACGCGGCGCGGGCCTTTCTCAGTAAAAATCTTAAATTGTTCTTCGTATGTTTCCATACCACCAATACCAGAACCAATCCATACACCAATTCGAGGTCCATTTTCTTCTGTAATCTCAAGCTTTGCATCTGCAACTGCCATTTTCGCTGCTGCTACTGCATATTGTGTAAAGCGATCCATACGACGCGCTTCTTTTTTATCAATATATTTCTCGACTTCAAAGTCGTTAATTTCTGCTGCTACTTTTGCTGGAAATAGTTCCGGATCAATTCTTGTAAGTCGTCCGATTCCAGATACACCCTTTTTAATGTTTTCCCACGCTGTTTCAACATCTGTACCGACCGGTGTAACAGCTCCTAGTCCTGTAATTACGACCCTCTTTTTTTCCATACAAAATACACTCCTTTTTTTCTCTCAGTCCTTATTTACCCCAACGAAGAGCGACTGCTCCCCATGTTAATCCGCCGCCAAAACCAACAAGTATAATTAAATCACCATCTTGAATACGTCCGTTTTGCAATTCCTCTACCATTGCAATCGGAATGGAAGAAGCTGATGTATTACCGAACTTCTCAATTGTCATACTCATCTTTTCTTGTGGTAAATTTAATCTCTCTCTTGCAGATTCCATAATACGAATATTCGCTTGATGCGGTACTAAGAAATCCACATCTTCTTTCGTAAGACCAGCTTTATCTAGAACGCGAAGACAAGAATCCCCAAGTTGACGAACAGCAAATTTAAAGACTTCTCTGCCATTCATCATAACATACTCATCTTGATAAAGATGCTTACCGCCACTTCCGTCCGCTCCTAATTCGAAAGATAGAACGCCTTTACCTTCTGAAACAGCTCCCATTACGATCGCACCGGCTCCGTCTCCAAATAGTACTGCTGTATTTCGATCGTTCCAATCTACAATTTTAGATAGTTTATCACTACCAACTACTAGTATATTTTTATAAGTTCCCGTTTGAATAAATTGCTGCGCTGTAATCATTCCGTACATAAAACCAGCACACGCTGCACTTAAATCCATTGCAGCTGCATGTTTTGCGCCAATTGCTTCTTGAATGACACAAGCCACTGCTGGAAAAGCACGATCCGGCGTTACTGTTGCTACTAAAATAAGATCGATATCCTCTCCGCTAACCCCTGCATCTTCAAGCGCTTTTTTAGAAGCCTCTACGGCCATATATGAAGTATCTATTGTATCATCGGCAATGCGTCTTTCCGCAATCCCTGTTCTCGTACGAATCCATTCATCGGATGTATCCATTATTTTCTCTAAATCGTGATTTGTGACTACTTTTTCCGGCACATATCTTCCGATCCCTAAAATGCCCACGTTCACATCGCAGCCCTCCGTTTTATATCAATTATTATGACTTGGTACTAATTTTAAAACATAAATGTATTTTTGTCTAGAATATATTTCTGCTAAAACATAAAGCGAACGCATTATTCACCTTATTGTTTATGAAAAGAAACGGAAACATACCTTTCCCTGTTCTTTCGAAATATAAAAAGGCCCGAACCGTTTCTACTTACAGTTCAGGCCTCTCTTCCATCTAAATTTTTATTCTTTATCTGCTTTCCTTCTAAACTAGAGGGTTCTCCTCACTACTTTTCCTTTAGCCTCTTCATATATCTGGTTTTCCCCCAGGCGAAAATAAAAAAAGGCCCTGACCGCTTCTATCCACGGTTCGGGCCTCTCTTCCATCTCAAAAGATGCTTTTTATTCTTTTTATGCTTTTTATTCTTGATCTGCTTTCCCAAGCTCATATGCTTCGTTCATAACTTTCATCAATAACTCTAATACTGGTTGAGCTTTCTCCATATCAAGCGCAATTCCATTATCATCTAAAATGGCCTTTGCTTCTGGTAAATGCTTCATTGCGATTTGTAAAAATTGCATGCTTTTCTCATTCATATTATGTTCTTCCTCTCCATTAAAACTTTCACATACATAGTGTAACACGCTCGCTATCCTTCGTATAACTCTTTATATTTTTTCATATGTGCCAATTGTTTATTTAAACCGTATTCTAACGGAGTATTTCTTTTTATCGAAATAACCTCTACAGTTCCATCTCTTTCTTCCACATTCTCTTTTTTCACTTTATCCTCTGCACGTAAAAGGTTCATACCTTTTTTCCATAATGATTTTTTACCACTAAGTAAATTATATATACCGAGATACTCCTCGTTCATTCCATTTTCCCATAAGTATTCACATACATCTTCAACGTACAGTAGATCACTCGCGTTTTCCTCACTCGTATAATGGCACTCTTTCTCACCCAGTTCTGATAAAATGAGCTGATGATACATCATAAAAGATGGTTGCCATGGCCCATATAATGTAGGAACTCGAAATACACTATATTGTACCTCTCCTTTTTTCAATCCTTCTTCCACTTTCGCAAATAGACGTTTATTTTCGGACTCATCTACGTTTCCTACTTCAATAGAAGAAATTAGATTTAACTTCACTTTATGTTCTTCACACAGTCTTATCATTCGCTTTAAATACTGTAATATAACTCTTTCATTTCGAAAGCCACTTTGTTGGTTAGGCTCATACAGACAAAAGTAAACGGCATCAAATTTCTCTTCCTCTACGGATCTCCATCCGTCTTCATCTCTTATCGAATAATACGTAAATAACGCATTTCGCCCAATTAACAATAACTTCTCTTCATTAATTTTTGTCATACTATCGAATTCATCAAAATCAAGACCATATACTTCTACTTCTTCTGCAATCATTTTATTCACAAGGTGATAACCTACAAACGTAAGTGCACCTATAATTAGCACGCGTTCCATACCACCAACCCTTTCTCCTTGAAACAAATAGCTCCTCATTTATGTATATGGGAGCTTCACAATTCTTCTTCATATTTTTTAAAGAAATCAGTCGTTTGCCTAACCATTTTATATTTCACATCTTGCAGATGGAATAAGACAGAAGTATCGCATTGGTTCAATTGCCTCATTTTCTCGTATTTACGTAGCAACTGTTTTCTTCCTCTTTTTTCTTGTGTTGATACAAAAATTTTAACAGGTACACAAGACGGAAGAAGCGTAAATGATTTCTTATTTATTTTCGATTCTAATTCTTCTTCTTTAGCATCATACGCTAAACATAATTCCTTCACGAGTCTCTTGTAAAAAAACTTATGCTCTTTCTCAAACTCGACATATTCTGGTAAATCTAAACACGGATTTAGCATAATGACAGAGCGTATACATTCAGGGTATTTGTTCATCATTTCAAGTGCTACAAGTGCCCCCATACCATCTGCCATAATGTGCATTTTCGCATTCAATGTCTCTTTTCTCAGAACAACGTCATATAGGCGTTTTGCTAGACGAACAGATTGATCGTTTCCCCAATGTCTTCCGTATAAATTAGAAGAAAAGACCGTATAGCCTTCCTCAATAAGGCCATGTAAAAAATAAGATCTACCCGCATGCTGTGTCCATAAACTTGTACCATTCTCAATAAAGTAGTTGTAATCACCTAGAAGCATGACAGAAAATCCATTTGGCTTCTCCGGTAAATAAATGACACATGGTTCTTTTTCTAAGTAAAAAAAACGTTCCGTAATACTCATTTTTCCCCCGCCTTATTTTCTAAACGTATAAAAGTACTCTTTTATAATGTATGAACGGAATGCAAATTTGCGTTGAAAAATCTACAAATATTTTTCTATATTCTTTTTTCAATTGTGTTACAATAAGGACAGATTGAACGAATAGAGGTGTAAAATATGCGTTTCATTTGGGCATTAATTTGGTCGTTCTTGCTTGTACATATGATGAGCTACGTAATCGGCTCTATGACTGGCGGTACATACGATTTTAACCAAGCGTCTATTTTCTCAGTTGTTCTTGCGGTATTCGTACTAGCAATTGCAGCTGCAATTCCAAACGAGCCAGTAGAACAACACTAAAAAAAGAGTCCGGATTTTATCCGAACTCTTTTTTGTTTTACTTCACATGAACGACTAATTCGTTATTTTCTACATCAACAACTACATGACTATTGTCAGTAATCGTTCCTGCAATTAATTCTCTCGCTAATTTCGTCTCAACTTGACGCTGTACATATCGTTTTAACGGACGAGCTCCGTACATTGGATCGAAGCCAGCTTCGACAACAAACTCTTTCGCTGCGTCTGTTAATTGTACCGTAATATGACGGTCAGCTAAACGGCCTTGTAATTCTTTTACAATTTTATCAACAATACCTTTAATTTCATTCGTTGTAAGAGGTTTGAATAAAATAATTTCGTCGACACGATTTAAAAACTCTGGTCGGAAATGTCCTCTTAATTGCCCCATGACAAGTTCTCTTGATTCCTCTTTAATTGAGCCATCTTCTTCTAATCCATCTAATAAATGAGCAGATCCAATATTTGACGTCATAATAATAACTGTGTTTTTAAAGTCTACTGTACGTCCTTGCGAATCTGTAATGCGTCCGTCATCTAACATTTGTAATAAAATGTTGAATACTTCTGGATGTGCTTTTTCGATTTCATCTAACAAAATAACAGAATATGGTTTACGTCTTACTGCTTCTGTTAATTGACCGCCCTCTTCATATCCAACATATCCAGGAGGTGCACCAATTAAGCGTGACACAGCGTGTTTCTCCATGTACTCAGACATATCAATACGAATCATTTGCTCTTCACTATCAAATAAAGACTGCGCTAACGTTTTTGCAAGTTCTGTTTTACCAACACCAGTCGGTCCTAAGAAGATGAAGGAACCAATTGGACGGTTCGGGTCTTTAATACCAGCACGAGCACGAAGAACTGCGTCTGATACTAGGCTTACCGCTTCTTCTTGTCCGATAACACGCTCTGATAAAATTTGCTCTAATCGTAATAATTTCTCACGTTCACCTTCAACGAGTTTTGCGACAGGAATACCAGTCCAGCGTGAAACAATATCAGCAATCTCTTCTTCACTTACTTCCTCACGTAATAAACGATTTTCTTGTTTATTATTCGCGCCCATTTCTTCTGCTTCTTTTAACTCTTTTTCAATTGCAGGAATTTTTCCGTGGCGAAGTTCCGCTGCTCTATTTAAGTCGTAATTACCTTCTGCTTCTTCTAATTCACGGCGCAGACGCTCTAAATGTTCACGTAAGTCACGAACTTTGTGAATATCTTCTTTTTCTTTCTCCCATTTGGCTCTCATGCCACTTGCCACTTCTTTTAAATCCGATAATTCACGTTGCAATGTTTTTAGACGTTCTTGGCTACCAAAGTCTTTCTCTTTTCCAAGAGCTGCTTCTTCAATTTCCAGCTGCATAATGCGACGCGTTACTTCATCTAATTCTGTTGGCATAGAATCAATTTCTGTACGAATTGTTGCGCACGCTTCGTCAACAAGATCAATTGCTTTATCCGGCAAGAAACGGTCCGAAATATATCGATCTGATAAAACTGATGCTGCTACAATCGCGCGGTCATGAATATTTACACCATGATAAATTTCAAAACGCTCTTTTAAACCACGTAAAATGGAAATTGTATCTTCAACGGTTGGTTCTTCTGCTAATACTTGTTGGAAACGTCTTTCTAGAGCTGGATCTTTCTCAATATATTTACGATATTCATCTAGTGTCGTCGCCCCGATACAATGCAGTTCACCACGCGCAAGCATCGGTTTTAACATATTTCCTGCATCCATTGCGCCTTCTGTTTTACCAGCGCCGACAATTGTATGAAGTTCATCAATGAATAATAAAATGCGTCCTTCACTCTTTTTAATTTCATTTAATACAGCTTGGAGACGCTCTTCAAATTCACCGCGGAATTTCGCTCCAGCTACAAGCGCACTCATATCTAATGCAAAGATTGTTCTATCTTTTAATCCTTCAGGTACATCCTTTTTCACAATACGCTGTGCTAACCCTTCAACAATTGCTGTTTTACCAACACCTGGTTCACCAATTAAAACTGGGTTGTTTTTCGTTTTACGTGAAAGAATGCGGATTACGCGGCGAATTTCACTATCGCGGCCGATAACAGGGTCAATTTTCCCCGCTCTTACTTCCGCTACTAAATCACGACCATATTTTTCTAACGCTTCATAAGTTGCTTCTGGATTTTGACTAGTCACTCTTTGATTCCCCCGAACTGTCATTAAAGACTGTAATAAGTTATCTTTCGTAATATGAAATCTTGTAAATAATTGATTTATATCGCCTTTTTCTTCAGTAAAAGCAAGCAATACATGTTCAATTGAAATGTAGTCATCTTGCAATTTCTCTGCTTCTTTTCCCGCTCTTACAAGTAATTGTTGCAGAGCACCTGTTATATATAATTTACCCGCTTCTGCACCGCTCCCCGTTACGGAAGGCTTTTTCTTAATTAAATTTTCGGCGCCTTGTTTTAATGCTTCTATATCGACGTTCATTTTTTGAAAAATACGTACTGCTAACCCATCTTGCTCTTCTAATAATGTAAACAAGAGATGAACAGTATCTACTTCTTGATGGTGATGAGATACCGCTAAAGATTGGGCACTCATAATCGCCTCTTGTGTTTTTGTTGTCATTTGATTTAAGTCCATCTTTACAGTCCTCCAAATGTTTGACTTTCTTTGACCTTTGATTTGATTATACGCCAACTGACTTTTTTATACAATAATTTTGCTTATGTATTTTCAAACTTATTATTTGAAAAAGAAAAAAGGAGCATTCATGATACAACTGAAAAATATACGGTAAATGAAATTAAAATGTGTAACGACAAAAAAGCCGCAATAACGATTGCGGCTCCTGTTACGGTTTTCTTTTATACGTCCACTGACGGTTATGATTCGTGTTATCTGGAAACTTGTCACCAGCAGTTAGTTTCACCATTTGCGGGTCTTTTACCATACTTCCCGTTTCACCAATTTCTACGTAAATGCCATCATTCGGCGCTTTTTGTCCAGAACGAAACCTGCGATTTTGTCCCATTTCCATTCTCCTTCCATGACGTCTTTGCCTCATTAGTATATCCATTTTAAAAGAAAGCTTTTCTGTCATGTTTAGGAAACAGGTACTACATTTCGTTCTTGTACATATACATGAATGACACAAGCTTAAAGCAGGGATTTCTTTCCTATTTGTAGAAAAAAAAGAAACCAACCTACTATAGGCCAGTTTCAAAGGAGAGTCAAACATATACGAGAAGATTACATGTTCATTATAAGCCTCATCATACGAGAAATGTAACCCTTTTCACAATTTGTCCATAATGAAAGAAACATTGTTTGAACTTTCTAAAAAGATGTTGACTTTTCTTAATTTCCAACGAGAAATAGTAGACACCGCAGCACTTTGCGACGTAAGATGGATATATAGTGAACTTTCCATCTTTGGTGGTCTCACCCAGTCTAACCTCTTATTTCTGCAGATTAAAAACGGAAATACAGATAAAAACAAAAAAATATTATAAGAGGTGAAATTATGAACAAACAACATTTAATCGCACTAGACTTAGACGGCACTTTATTAACAGACAACAAAATAATTTCCACTCGAACGAAACATACAATTGCAAAAGCAAAGGAACAAGGACATATTGTTGTTATCTCAACAGGACGTCCATTCCGCGCTAGTTATGATTACTATAAAGAACTTGGTCTAAATACACCAATCGTAAACTTTAATGGCGCTTACGTACATCACCCTCTTGATTCAAAGTGGGGCACACATCACTCTCCTCTTGAGCTAGCAACAGCGCAAGAAATTGTCCGGGCTTGCTTTGATTTTGGCGTAAAAAACATATACGCTGAAGTAATGGACGATGTGTATGTACGTGAAATTGATGAAGATAAAAAACATATTTTCGAATTCGGTTCTCCAAACATTTTTACAGGAGACTTATTAAATATTTTAAATGATCATCCAACTTGCTTATTAATTGACGCACATGACGAGCATTCCAGTGCAATTCGTCAACATTTAACTGATATGCACGCTGAAGTAATCGACCATAGAAAGTGGGGCGCACCTTGGCCGATTATTGAAATTGTAAAAAGCGGATTAAATAAAGCTGTTGGACTACAAAAAATTTCTAGTCATTATAACATTCCACAAGAGCGAATCATCGCTTTCGGTGATGAAGATAACGACTTTGAAATGATTGAATTTGCTGGTCACGGCATCGCAATGGGAAATGCCATCCCTGAATTAAAATCACTCGCAAACCATACGACGCTAACGAACGAAGAAGATGGTATTGCACTATATTTAGAAGAGGTTCTTGGGTTGTAATCTAAAAATTCCCTGCTTATAGTTTCTCGCCAAACGCTCATACTATCATTAGACGCACAAGTTAGCGCGTCGATTGTTTTCAGCTAAATAAAGGGGGTTTTTCGAATGGGTAAAAAGAACAAATCAAAACGTTTTATCCAACAAGGAGCCGATGCTGTTATGAAGCATGATGCAAGATTCCCGTACCGAGGTACATTAGCTGAGGCAGAAAAAGCGAGAAGTAACTCTTCTTTTGGAGGGGTCTAAATGGGGAACTTACTATTTCAACAAGCTAGAGATGCTGTTGCAAATGCTGTATCTTGTTCAAGCGGCGTCGAGCAACAAGATCTCGTATATAGAGCAAAAAATGCTTTGCAATCCGCTTACGCAAATTCTTCAACTGCTGAAAAAGTTCAGCTACGTGAAATGCAAGAGCAGTTGCAAAACATTACGAATGCACATTAAAAAAGAGGACCAGCTTTGGTCCTCTTTAATCTTTTCGAAACAATCCGAACACCCCAACTGTTTGCAGTACGTTTGTAAATGCACCTGGGTCCACTTGTTTAATAACCCTCTCCAATTCGTACAGTTCGTAACGGGTAATAACAATCATTAACATTTCCTTATTTTCATTCGTATAAGCACCAGTTGCTGGTATAGTTGTAATCCCCCTCACTAAGCGTGAGTGAATCGCCTTTCGTACATCCGCCCCATTCTTCGTAACGATTAATGCCGTAATCTTCACATGACGCGTATGAATTGCATCGATGATTCGCGTTGACACATACAAAGTCACTAAAGTATATAATGCTTTTTCCCATCCATACACATAGCCGGCAGCGATAATGATCAGTGCATTAAAGAAGAAAAAATACGTACCGACAGGCTTGTCTTTAATCTTTGATAAAATCATGGCGATTATATCTAAACCACCTGTAGAAGCCCCCCACTTCAACGCAATCCCTACCCCGATTGCTGAAATAAGCCCACCAAAAATCGCATTTAATATGATGTCGTTTGAAACTGCTCTAACTGGAATAATTTCTAAAAACATAGTCATAAAGATAACGCAAAGAAAACTAAAGAAAGTAAAGGCCTTTCCAACCTTTTTCCATGCTAAAATAACGACTGGAATGTTAAACAAGCTAAATAATACCCCGGTTGATATGTGAATAGATAAAAAATCACCTAATATTTGTGATAGCAATTGAGACAATCCAGCAAAGCCACTTGCATACACTTTCGCTGGCGTTAAAAATAAATTCATTCCAATCGCATTTAACAAACCTGCGACGATTACAACGATTAACTTCTTTATAAGTTCGGTATAATTCAACTTCAAATCCATTTCCAATCCACCTTCATTATTCATGAATACACTGCTATACATAGTCTTTACGAAAAAGGAAATGATAAACGTACAACGTTTAGAAATGGAGTTGATACATATGCCACATACGAGTGATAACGACAAAAAAGCACGCGATAATAATGCAAAACGCGCGCAAAAAAATGAGCAAGAACAAAAGAATATAGAGCAAGGTAAGCGTGCTTATTCCAAAAAGACCGATCACCTTTGATCCCATCGTACATCAACAATATTGTTGATGTACTTTTTTTACATTTCACAGGAAAAAACATTAAAAATTCACTTCATGTTCACTTCTATATTCTACAATAGCGATAACATATTCGGATGAGGTGTTAGCATGAGAGGAAAACACATTTTCATTATTACTGCACTACTAAGTATATTAATGCTATCTGCTTGTGGACAAAAAAACGACTCAGATACAGTCGCTACAGCAACCGACTCAACCATTACGAAGAGCGACTTCGAAAAACAGTTGAAAGATCGTTACGGAAAAGACATGCTGTACGAAATGATGGCGCAAGACGTTATCACGAAAAAATATAAAGTATCTGACGATGATGTAGATAAAGAATTACAAAAAGCAAAAAATCAATACGGAGACCAATTTAAAAACGTATTGAAAAACAATGGTTTAAAAGATGAAGCTGATTTCAAAAATCAAATTAAGTTCAAACTTGCTATGAATGAAGCGATTAAGAAAAGTATTACAGAAAAAGACGTGAAAGACCACTATAAACCAGAAATTAAAGCAAGCCATATTTTAGTAAGTGACGAAAATGAAGCGAAAGAAATAAAGAAAAAATTAGATGCTGGTGCTTCATTTGAAGAACTAGCAAAACAAGAATCGCAAGACCTACTATCAAAAGAAAAAGGCGGAGACCTCGGATATTTCAATTCAGGTAGAATGGCACCTGAATTTGAAACTGCTGCCTATAAACTAAAGGTCGGACAAATTAGCAATCCCGTTACATCACCAAACGGTTATCATATTATTAAATTAACTGATAAAAAAGAATTAAAACCCTATGATGAAGTGAAAGACTCTATTCGCAAAAACTTAGAAGAAGAACGTATCTCTGACCCTATATTCGGCAAAAAACTATTGCAAAATGAATTAAAAAAAGCAAATATTAAAATAAACGATAGTGAGTTGAAAGATACGTTTACTCTTGTACATGAGCAAGGGAATTAAAAAAGCACCACCTTATAGGTAAAATATAAGGTGGTGCTTTTTATTTCCTTTATTTCTTAAAGTACGTCCAACCTTCTTCTTGGTAAACCTTTTCTTCTTTCATCAACTTACCAAGTGCACGCTTAAATGCAGCTTTACTCATATTGAAACGTTCTTTAATGTCTTCTGGATAGCTCTTATCCCAAAACGGCATTGCTCCGCCCCGTTCTTCCATATATGCATAAATCACTGTAGCATCATCTTCCATTCCTTCTTCTTTACGAGGAAGAAGTGAAATGTTAATTGTACCGTCATCTTTTACATCAATAATTCGTCCCGTTACACGTTGACCGATACGAACTTGTTCTTTTCTTTCTGTATGATGTAAAAATGCACGAAAATGCTCATCTGTTAATACGAACGAACCAACTTGAAGTGAACGATACACACGTCCGTTTACGTTTTTATTACGCATAGATGGTGTCGCATCTACAACGATTTCTTGCATATCACTATCTCTTGCCGGAAGAGCAATTAAACGATCACGATTCGTTAATTTTAACGTACAATATAATTCATCTCCAACTTCAGGCCATACTGGCATATAAATTGGGAATTCATCAGCTGGAATTAGTATATCTTTTGATACACCAATATCAACAAACACACCTAAACTAGGAATAACTTCTACAACCTTTACCCAGTTCCAATCATATGTTGTAATAATTGGCTCCTTCATTGTTGCCGAAATACGATTTTGGTGGTCAAGGTATAAGAATACATCAATCGTATCGCCTTCTTCAATTTCTCCAGCTACTTCATTTTTATGTAGGAAAATTTCTTCTTCTTCATTTCCAACCATATATCCAATTTCCGTTTCGCGTAAAACAGTTACCTGTTCAATCGATCCTATTTGTAAATACATATTTTTTTAATTCCCTTCTATATATATAAAATGAACTTTTTAACTTTTTATATTTTTATCATTCCAAACAAAAGTTAATTATAACACGATTTTCTCTTTATTTGTCCAACTGCCCAAAATTCACTATAATAAAATGAGGTTACATCATTATAAGTATGAAAACACTTAAGTCTAAGCTCGTTTTCAGCTATACTTTAGTATGTACAGTACATAAAAAGAGTAGAAATTTATTTGGAGGTGCTAACTATGGCAAAAGATAGTTCTTTTGACATCGTTTCGAAAGTAGAATTACCTGAAGTAACAAACGCAATTAACACTGCATTAAAAGAAATCCAAAACCGATATGACTTTAAAGGAAGTAAAAGTGATATTAAACTTGAAAAAGAAGTACTTGTTTTAACTTCTGACGACGAGTTCAAATTAGAGCAAGTAAAAGACGTTCTTATTTCTAAACTCGTAAAACGTAACGTTCCAATTAAGAACTTAGATTACGGAAAAGTTGAAGCGGCAGCTGGTAACACTGTTCGCCAACGTGCAACACTTCAACAAGGTATCGATAAAGATAACGCGAAAAAAATTAACAACATCATTAAAGAAATGAAATTAAAAGTAAAAACACAAGTACAAGATGATCAAGTACGTGTTACAGCGAAAAGCCGTGATGACTTACAAGCAGTTATCGCAGCAGTTCGTAGCGCTGATTTACCAATTGACGTACAATTTATTAACTACCGCTAAAAAGAAAAACATCCTCTATGTAGAGGATGTTTTTCTTTTTAGCTTGTAAAAGTCTAAGCTTACGGGCAATCGGATAAATTTTATGCATAAATGAAGAAGACCCTTTTAAAAATCGGAACAAAAACCTCCCTCCCCAATCAAATGTAACAAATTATGAGTATAAGAATATTTTCCACCCTTTCCTGTAATGTAAAATTAGTAAGGAATTTATTTTATGAAAAATGTTAATTAAAAAGAGTTAGAAGTGGTTATTTGAAGAAATTAATACTATGTTTTTTATTAACTACATTCTGTCTATATATTGCAGGGTGTTCTAATAATATAACTACACCTGGGGATACATCTAAAACTTCAACACCTGCGAATTGTAAATACATCAACAAAGCTTGGTATAAGAAACCTACGAACTGTAATAATCGATGATATAATTCATAAAAAAGACACCATAAGGTGCTTTTTTTATAGAGAATAATAAGATGTTCATCAGAAATTATGAGTGATTTTTTTATTTTGTTGTTCAAAATATTTTTCTTTAACTATTTTTATCAGATCTTCTTTTTCTGTTAGTTCAAAGATAAATAATGCTTTTTTCATATTATCAGCTACATCTTCTTCATTACATTGTTTCAGCTTTAGCATGTTCCAAGCTTTCCCGTAGTATAATTCGCCTAATAAATATAAAGTATTTAGATTAATAGCTAATTTAATACCCATATCATTGTATTTTATTGCCTCTTCATGTCGATTTGCATGACCTAACATTTTCCCTAAATTAAAAATGATTTTTAATTTAATCTCTTTATCTCTAGGGAAATCTAACTTGTTAAAATTAGTTAAACATCTTCTTAATATAGTAATACTCTTTTCATATTCTTTATTTGCCCAATGAAATATAGCCATCGACTGCATAATATCTATTTCTCTTTCCGATAAAAAATCACCATTCGTTACAGTTAGTTTTAGTGCATTATTTAAAAGATTTAAAGCAGTTTTTATTGATTTATTCACATAAAATATAGCAATCGCTTCATGCCATATTAGAAATTGTTTATCTTCTTTTAACTGGAAATTATTTTCGGTTTTCTCTTGTTTCACTATTTCATAAAGTTCATTATATTGTTTTTGTTTTGTACAATCTCTCATTACACATTTTACATTTTCTACATATTTTAGTTTTTTGTTTTGAGTTAGTGCGAAAATATGATTTGGATCAATACCAAGTCTTTCAGATAATTGATATAACAATATGCTAGATGGATAAATCATACCTTTTTCTATTTTGCTAATTTGACTTTGCGAACATATTCCATGACACAATTCAGATTGTGATATATTCTTTTTCATTCTAAGTTCTTTAATGGTAATACCCAAATCGTAAAATTCCATTTTTCCTCCTCAAATATAGCCCTCAATGAGTAACAAAATACTTTTCACCCTTTAATGTAATGTAAAATTAGTATATTTTCAATTATTGTTTCTTCTATCGATTTTTTACTTCTTTGCTCAGTTGCATTTCGAGGTGAGAGTCTTACTTCAAAGAAAAACAGACTAGGGAGAAAGTTTTCTCCTTAGCCTGTCCCACCGAACAAATTCCCCATCGTCACTGTTATCCCCAAAATACAGAATTACGAATACGATAAGAAGACTTGAACATCTCACCTCATCACGCACTTTTAATTGAACACAAAAGAGAATATCCCCTTATTTCCGCTTCTTTTTAACCACAATTAAAAAAGCAATAAACAATACGTTCACACCGACGATTAAAGAAATAAATAGCCAATTCACACCTGTTTCCCCGTTAACTTTATACACATTTGATTCTTCACGCTTTAAAACGAGATAAAATTTTCCGTTTTCTTCTCTTATAATTTCATCTTCTAACAATCCCCTTAGCTCTTGTTTTTCACCAATCGCACTTGCAGGTAAAGCAACTTTTTGTGTTTCTCTCGTATTATTAATCGCTACTACTGTCACTTCATCTTTATACTTTCTCTTTAGTACACTCATTCCATCTTTATCGTATAGAAGCTCAAACGTACCGCGGCGTAAAGATGGTCTCGCTTGTCTAAGCTCACCGAGTTTCGTTATATGTTGCATAAACTTTTCATCTGATTTGAAGTCCATTAATCGTCTATTATCTGGCGTACCTCCTCCATCCAATGCAATTTCAGTTCCGTAATAAAAATTCGGAATACCTGGTGTTGTTAATAAATATGTAAGAGCTAGTTTCAAACGAGATGGTGGATAATTCATATTCTCTTTTGCAATACGAGCAAATCTTTTTGTATCTTGATTATCTAAAAATGTAGCGGCTGCTCCGTCTTTTTTACTTACATCATATAAAGGTTTCACCGATACGTCCGCTTTGGAAAACGCATCTACTATTTTTTCGTTGTATTCACTATCTTCTTTTGTCATAACTCGAAAATCTTTCTTTATCACTTGCATATCTTTTTGCACATCATCCCAAAAAGCAGGCGATTTTTTTTCACTATGTATTACATAACTTGCATCTAAATCAACTTCTTTGATCCACCATTTCATCGAGTCGATTACTTGTTGTTCGTTTTCTCCAAGCGGAAATTGAAATACAACTTTCATTCCTTTTGCATGAGCTTCTTGCACAAGTTCTTTCACATCATTTTCTGTTCCGAAATGTTCATTTACCTTCTGAAAATTGCGCACGTCTAACCCATCGTATTTTACACTTTCAAAAAGCGGCGAAAGCATAACAGTAGTAAATCCCATTTTTTTTATGTAATCCATTCTTTTTATAATACCTCTTATATCTCCGCCCTGATATCCTTCTAAATTGCCAACTTCTAACTGTTTGTCATTTTTCGGTTCCCCATTATTAAAACGATCAATCATAATGGAATATATAACTTCGTCTCGCCACTCTCTTTTTTCGTCTGCAAATGTATGTATTGGTACAAACAAAACGACAGCTAAACAAAAACAAATGAATAGTTTCCTAGTATGTATTTTCCCCACACGCATCCCCCATGTATTTTAATTGTAAGAATATTATACCAATTATCCGAACGAATCGCATACGTTGATTTCATTCTTATCAAATTAATACATGTTAGGTTTTCTAACATTACATATAAAATTTTCTGAATTTTTAGTTGATTTTTCTTTTTATTTCGAATATGATATGAAACATAACAAATTGATGTTATTTTTTCTAACATTACAGGAGGAGAGAGAATGAATACAGGAGATACGGTTTTTATGTTTGTAGCGACAGTAATGGTCATGTTAATGACACCAGGATTAGCACTTTTTTATGGAGGTATGGTTCGCAGTAAAAACGTACTCAGTACGACAATGCATAGTTATAGCGCAATGGCTATCGTTTCGATTCAATGGATTTTAATTGGTTATTCTTTATCATTCGGACCAGATTGGCACGGACTTATCGGCACACTCGATTGGTTCGGTTTAAATGGAGTTACCTACGCACCAAATCCAGACTACTCATCTACTATTCCTCACAATTTATTTATGATGTTTCAACTCATGTTTGCTATTTTAACTCCCGCTCTAATTTCAGGAGCATTTGCCGAAAGAATGCGATTTTCAGCTTTCCTTATTTTCATCCTTCTGTGGACAACAATCGTTTACAATCCTGTCGCTCATTGGGTATGGGGCGTTGGTGGATGGCTAAGAGAACTTGGCACATTAGACTTCGCTGGCGGTAATGTCGTTCATATTACATCTGGCGTGGCTGGCCTCGTATTAGCTATTTTCCTTGGAAAACGCAAAAACATAAACGGTTCGTCTCCTCATCATTTACCATTTACGATGTTAGGCGCTGGTTTACTGTGGTTCGGCTGGTTCGGTTTTAACGTCGGAAGCGCATTATCTTTAAACGACGTAGCTTTAACTGCATTTATTAATACAAATATAGCCGCCGCTGCCTCCGCATTAACTTGGATGCTTTCAGAGTGGTTCTTCCAATCAAAACCGACCGCGATGGGAGCTGCTTGCGGCGTTGTTTCCGGTCTAGTCGCTATTACACCAGCTTGCGGGTTCGTTACACCTTTCTCAGCTCTTCTTATCGGAGCAATTGGCGGCGTATTATGCTTCGGAGCGGTCTTTTTCTTAAAAACAAAATTCGGATACGACGATACACTCGATGCATTTGGATGTCACGGCATCGGCGGAACTTGGGGCGGCATTGCGACAGGACTATTTGCAACTACCACCGTAAACAGTGATGGCGCTAACGGATTATTTTACGGGAACGCCGCGCTGCTGTTGAAACAACTTGTAGCAATCGGCGCAACATATGCGTTCACAATTATAATGACGTACGCGATTATTAAAGCAATTAACTTCTTCCTCCCTGTCCGGGTAGATGAGCACGAGGAACATATGGGACTTGATATTTCAATGCACGGAGAGAAAGCTTATGAATATACTGAGCGAGTGAACTAAAAAAGAGATGCAATCTATTGATAGTAGATTGCATCTCTTTTTTGCATTTATCGGCACTGCATACCCCAGCTAGTATTCCTGTAAATATATCAGCGATTCTTCGGATATATCGACGATTTTTCAAATATATCAGCGATTATTTCAATATATCGACGTTTCGACACGATATATCGATTTACCAACAAATTCCGACATAATGAAACTGAAGAATACCCGCGTGTAACTTTACATAAACAAAAAAGACGACCGTTTCATAACAGTCGTCTTTTCCAATTTATTTCGGAGCATTTCCTACATATTGCGTAATATCAACGTTTAATGCTTGCGCTAAACGCATACCGTACTCTTGATCTGCACGGAAGAAGTTACATACAGCTAGTAATTTCGTACGTTCATTTACGTCTTTTAAGTCATTTGTTAAATTTGCAATTAAGTTGTCTTGCTCTTCTTTAGAGAATGAACGGTAACGCTCACCCGCTTGTTTGAAATCATTTGGTTTGTCAATTTTCTCACGAGATACATAGCCTTCTACTTTCATAGTTGAATCGCGGTAAGCTGGGTCTTCAACTGGATTTTCAGCATGACGGCTCGGTTCATAGTTAATTGTAGATGGGTTTTGATTGATTTGCATCGCACCATCACGTTGTTGATTATGAACAGCTGCGTATGGACAGTTTACAGGAATTTGTAAGTAGTTTGCACCAAGGCGGTAACGCTGTGTATCTGGATAAGAGAATAAACGACCTTGTAATAATTTATCTTCAGATGGTTCAATACCATTTACAGTTGCACTTGGAGAGAACGCTACTTGTTCTACTTCCGCAAAGAAGTTTTTCGGGTTACGATTTAACGTCATTGTCCCTACTTCCATTAATGGGAAACGATCTTCTGGCCATACTTTCGTTGGGTCCAGTGGATCAAAGTCTAAAGAATCCATTTCATCTAGTTGCATCACTTGTACGTGTAAATCCCATTTCGGGTAATTTCCTTTTTCGATTGCATCGAATAAGTCACGAGTTGCATGGTTGAAGTCTTTTCCTTGTACTTCTTGCACTTCTTTTGCACTTAAGTTACGTACACCTTGCTGTGGCTTCCAATGATATTTAATGTAGACGATTTTACCTTCCGCATTAATCCATTTGAATGAATGTACACCGAAACCTTCCATTTCACGATAGCTTGCTGGTGTACCGTAATCAGAAAATACCCATGTCATCATATGTGTAGATTCTGGACTTAACGTCATGAAATCCCAGTAACGATCTGGTGTTTGAATATTTGTATCAGGTGCTGGTTTTAAAGAATGCACCATATCAGGGAATTTAATTGCATCACGAATGAAGAAGACTGGTAAATGGTTACCTACAATATCGTAATTTCCTTCTTCTGTATAAAATTTAACAGCGAAACCGCGTGGATCACGTGCTGTTTCAGGAGAACCTTGACCATGAATAACCGTTGAAAAACGAACAAATACAGGCGTTTCAGTTCCTTCATTTTGTAAAAATGCTGCTTTCGTATATTGCTTCATGCTATTTTTCGTAACGAATACACCGTGAGCACCTGCACCACGTGCGTGCACAACACGCTCTGGAATACGTTCACGATCAAAGTGAGCCAATTTTTCTACTAAATGATAATCTTCTAATAATACCGGTCCACGGCGACCAGCTGTACGAGAATTTTGGTTATCTCCGACCGGAGCACCTTGGTTTGTTGTTAAGCGATTATTTGGATTCATCTAGGGGGATCCTCCTCTTTCTTTCATAGTAATTATTATTTATTTAAAATTATTATAAATTAATTATTATTCAAAATTAGTTCTTTGTCAACTATTTCTTTCATTTTTCTGGAAACAATTGTAGCTAAACAATCAATAAATGTAGATTGTGCATTCGGCATATTTGGTCTAAAATACGCAGCATTTAATTCATCCGTCACAACTTTACACTCGTAATCGTTGTCATATAAAACTTCTAAATGCTCTGCCACAAAACCAACTGGGCAATATATGAAAGATTTATATCTATGCTCTTCAAATAAATCTCTCGTTAAATCTTGCACATCCGGTCCAATCCATGGATCAGGTGTATTTCCGGCACTTTGCCAACCTATTGTATAGTTTTGGATGTTTGCAGCTGCTGCGATTAAATCCGCCGTATGCTGCAATTGCTCCACATAAGGATCACCTGCTGCAATAATTTTTTCTGGTAAACTATGCGCTGAAAAAATTACAACCGCTTTCTCTTTATCTTCAATTTTTGTAAATGTTTCTTTTATTTGATCTGCCCAATACGAAATAAACTTCGGTTCATCATACCATTGTTCAATTGGTTCAATAACAGGACCACCTATTTCCTCCGAGAGACGAATTGCACGCTCGTTATATGCCTTAATGCTAAAGGTAGAATAATGCGGCGCTAATACGATACTAATTGCTTGCTCAATTCCATCGCGCTTCATCTCTTCTACTGCATCTTCTATAAACGGAGCAGTATGTTTTAAGCCTAAGTAACAATTAAATTCATACTCTGTAAACATATTATTCATTGAGTCTGTTAATTTATGCGCTTGCTCTTTCGTAATTTTTGCAAGCGGTGAAATTCCACCAATCGCTTTATAGCGTCCAATTAAATCTTGGAGTGCTTCTTCTGATGGCTTACGCCCATGACGAATATGTGTATAATATGCCTCTACTTCATCTAATGAATCCGGCGTTCCATACGCCATTACGAGTAAACCTATTTTTTTCTTTTTCATCTATATAACACCTCAATTTTATAAATGAGAATCTTTTTCAAGAACATTTGTTTCCAATTATAACAACTAATAATAAGTACGTAAAGATAATTATTCTAAATAAGTATTTTCTCTAATATGATTTTGAATTTTATATGACAATTTATTTAATAAAAAGCGACTTACTTATAAAGTAAGTCGCTTTTCTCCTATTCTTTAATATTTACTCCATATTCTTTAAACCAAACGTGAATTTGTGCTAAATGAGCTAAAAGTTGTGGCCCAGTCATTAATTGACCATACCATGGCGTTTGGAATGCACTGCCGCCTGACTCAATTAATCCACTCAGCTGTTCTTTATCAAATAGCTCGTGTAAAATCGAGCCTTTATCTGTTAATAAATCTTGTATCCATACTGTTACTGCTTTCGTATAGTGCGGATTATGTGTTTTTGGATACGGGCTCTTCTTTCTATATAATATCTCATTTGGAAGTAACCCTTCTAACGCTTTACGCAATAGACCTTTTTCGCGGTTTTTATACATTTTCATTTCCCAAGGAATATTCCACGCATATTCGACAAGCCGATGATCTGCAAATGGAACGCGTACTTCTAAGCTCGCCCCCATACTCATACGGTCTTTTCTGTCTAATAATGTTGTCATAAACCATACCATATTTAAATAAAATAATTGGCGTCTTTTTGCTTCTAGCGGACTTTCCCCATCTAAAATAGGAACTTCTTGAATGGACTCTTCATAGCGCTGCTGTACATATTGTTGTAAATTTAATTTATTTCTCCATTCTTTCTTTAGCAATTGTTCACGCGCTTCTGTAGAACGCATCCACGGAAATGCGCTCGATTGTAAATCATCTTCTCTATAAAACCACGGATAACCACCAAATATTTCATCTGCACATTCCCCAGATAAACCGACGACAAAATCTTGTTTAATTTCGCGGCAAAACCATAATAATGACGAATCGATATCTGCCATACCAGGCAAATCACGAACGAGTACTGCTTCTGTTAAATACTGCGCTAATTGTTCATTTGAAATGACGCAGCGATGATGGATCGTTTGAAACGTCTCCGTCATCAAATGAATAAATGGTGCATCTGAATTTGGCTGAAACGCATTTGCTTTAAAGTATTTGTCATTATCTTCGTAATCAACCGAATACGTGTGTAATTGACCTTTTCCCGATCTTTCGTATTCTTTTGCAGCAATTGCTGTTATAGCGCTTGAATCTACACCGCCTGATAAAAAAGTACATAATGGTACATCAGAAACGAGCTGCCTTGTAATCGAATCTTGTAATAAAAATCGTGTTTTTTCTACTGTTTCTTCAAAGGAATCTTCATGCTTTTTACTTTCTACATTCCAATATCTCCATATGCATAAACCGTTCTTTGAAAATGTCATCGCATGACCTGGACGTAATTCTTTTATACCAGCATAAATGCCGTGGCCAGGCGTTCTAGATGGTCCAAGGCCAAATATTTCAGATAATCCTTCTAACGTCACTTCCGCCTTCACATCTGGATGCGCCAATATCGCTTTTAACTCTGAGCCAAATAGTAATCGCCCACTGTCATATTTATAAAATAGTGGTTTTACCCCTAATCGATCGCGCGCAATAAACACTTGTTCTTTCTGTTCATCCCATACAGCAAACGCATATATACCGTTTAAATGATCGACACATTCTTCTTTCCATTCCATATACGATGCTAATAGTACTTCCGTATCAGAATGACCTTTGAACGTATATCCTCTTCTTAATAGTTCCTTTCGAATATCTTCCGTGTTATACAGTTCGCCGTTATAGCAAATTGCATAATTTGCTTCATCTTTTAAACAAGTCATCGGCTGTTTACCACCTTCAGGATCAACAACGATTAACCGTTTATGCCCAAATGCGACATTGCCTTTAATCCAAACTTTATTATCATCTGGGCCACGCTTCGCTAACGTCTCAGCCATCTTCGTAACGACGTCCCGTTCTCCTTCTAATGAGCGTTTATAATCCACCCATCCTGTAATCCCGCACATATAAATCATCCTTCCATCTTATTTCTTTTCTTGAACGTGCAGTAATCCCCACCCTAAGAGGTGCGGATTACAAAATGAAAAACTTGACGATAACCTACTATCCATATACGGAATAGCATTTTCACTCAGTAAAACGTGTTTTATTGTATGCCCACCTATGTGTAGATGTGTCTAGTTATAAAGAATGCACGAACTGTCTATAACAGGAATAACTACTTTTCAAAAGGAGAAATCGTGTATGATACAACGTAAACATATTTTATATAACCAGCCTCGCGCTCATACGGTCGGTAATGTAGAATATATAAACAATGAATGGGTATTCTTTGATGATGAAAATGAGGAAGCATTTTTATTAGAAGATATTGCCGAAGATGGATTTGAAATTTTATATAACAACAACTGGCTACCGGCTCGTTTCTATGAACAAGATATATTACAAATCGCCAACGAACAGCACCATTTGCAAAATGGGGAAATGATACGCATTCGTAAAAAATTACTCCTTAGCTATACAGAATGGCTTGAGGAATTACCTGACTCTGTCTTCGCCTTATTAACAGAGGCATTGCAATCACTTCATTACTCTTTATATGATTGCATGTATTGTCATAATTATTTATCCTTTTTACCGAAAGAGGAAGCATGCGAAGGAGTAAATATTCTTTTATTTGATAACGAAGAGATGATTTGTACACTGCAGCACCATTTCGTTCGTCACGCTACGTCAAATAAAAATATGTTTCGTTTTACGAAAGTAAACGGAGAAGAGTTGCATATCGATGCAACATAAAATAAAAAACCACCTTATCTCCCAAACATTTGAGATTATAAGGTGGTTTTATTTTCTTTATTAGAATACTTGCCAACCAATCGGTAATTTCAGTCCTAGATAAAATACCGCTACAAGCGCGATAATAAATAATCCCCAGAATGCCCCCGTTGCCTTGTTCTTGCTCATTTTCACAAGAACCATTTCCATTCCAGCGATAACTAAAATACCAGCTAGCATTTTTAAACCATACCACATGTGCATGTTACTTGTTGCAGTCTTCATAATACCCATGTACAACATGAAACCTGTCACAATAATGATAATGTACATAAGACGAAGCCCCATATGTACACCTTTCCCTTTTCTTCCTGCTGAATAAAGTGAATACGCAACGAAAAATAAAATTAAACCTAACGCCCATGCTGTAATATGCATATGTACCATCGTATCCCTTACCTCCTCTTTTCACACTTTTTCACTCTATATGATAACATGTTCATTTATTTTCAGGAAATGTTTCGCTTTTTTACATTTAAATGCTATAATATTTAGAGTATTTACAAACTTCTTGTAATAACAAAAGGGGGAACAATCATGATTCAAACTAAGGATATTATCGAACTTACAGACACATACGGGGCAAATAACTATCACCCACTTCCAATCGTTATTTCTAAAGCAGAAGGCGTTTGGGTAGAAGATCCTGAAGGAAACCGCTATATGGACTTATTAAGTGCATATTCGGCAGTAAACCAAGGTCATCGTCACCCAAAAATTATTAACGCTTTAATTGACCAAGCTAATCGTGTTACGTTAACTTCTCGTGCTTTCCATAGCGATCAATTAGGTCCTTGGTACGAAAAAGTTGCGAAACTAACTAATAAAGAAATGGTACTTCCAATGAATACAGGTGCAGAAGCTGTTGAAACTGCAATTAAAACAGCTCGCCGCTGGGCTTATGATGTGAAGAAAGTAGAAGCAAACCGTGCTGAAATTATCGTTTGTGAAGATAACTTCCACGGACGTACGATGGGTGCTGTTTCTATGTCTTCAAACGAAGAGTACAAGCGCGGATTCGGTCCAATGCTTCCTGGCATCGTTGTAATTCCTTACGGTGATTTAGAAGCGTTAAAAGCTGCTATTACACCAAACACAGCTGCATTCATTTTAGAGCCAATCCAAGGTGAAGCAGGGATTAACATCCCCCCAGCTGGTTTCTTAAAAGAAGCTCTTGAAGTATGTAAAAAAGAAAACGTTTTATTCGTAGCAGATGAAATCCAAACTGGCTTAGGCCGTACTGGTAAAGTATTTGCTTGTGACTGGGACGGTGTAACTCCTGACATGTACATACTTGGTAAAGCGCTTGGCGGCGGCGTATTCCCAATCTCTTGCGTTGCAGCAAACCGCGACATTTTAGGGGTATTTGAGCCAGGTTCTCACGGTTCTACATTCGGTGGTAATCCACTTGCATGTGCTGTTTCTATCGCAGCTCTTGAAGTGTTAGAAGAAGAAAAATTAACAGAGCGTTCTCTTCAATTAGGTGAAAAATTAGTTGGACAATTAAAAGAAATCGATAACCCAATGATTACTGAAGTTCGCGGTAAAGGTTTATTTATCGGTATCGAATTAAACGAGCCAGCTCGCCCTTACTGTGAACAACTAAAAGCAGCTGGACTGTTATGTAAAGAAACACACGAAAACGTAATTCGTATCGCACCACCTCTAGTAATCTCTGAAGAAGATTTAGAGTGGGCATTCCAAAAAATTAAAGCTGTATTATCGTAATAATAGAGAGGTTGTCCTACATGTTGGGACAACCTCTTTCATTTTATATTGATTTATACTAAAATAAAATTGTAATTTTCTGTATTTTAAATTCATAAAGGAGGTGCGATATGTTATTAAGATACGGCAAACATATTAACTATTTAGCTACAACTTTTCTTTTAGTTACATTCTTTGGCTTCCTAGTTTCCGTAACATCGCTTAGTCACTACTCAACTCCCACTACATTCACACTACTGAAAGCATCATTTTGGACTACTGTTATTCTTACTATCATTGGTTTTGGACGCGAAAAAAGCGCACTTACGGTTATACTATTTGGCATTTGTACACTTGCAGTCATTGGTCTTTACACTTTTTCCGTTATCGATTACCTCTATCACCCAAGACCATAGAAAAGAGCTATCTTATTAATAAGATAGCTCTTTTCTTCACTTCACTACATTTCGCAAAGTACCAATTCCTTCTACTGTAACAACTACTTCATCACCGGCATGCAAAAACTTCGGTGGTGTGAAACCTTTTCCAACACCAGCCGGGGTTCCTGTTGCAATAATATCTCCTGGTTCTAATGTCATTCCTTTACTTATCGTTGAAATGATTTCTTCTATTGAAAAAATCATTTTATTTGTATTTGAAGTTTGTCTTACTTCTCCATTTACTACCGTTTCAATGTGTAACGCATTTGGCGCACTAACCATCGATTTATGAATTAAATACGGTCCCATCGGACAAAATGTATCGAAACTTTTTCCAAGGAAAAATTGCTTATGCTTCCTTTGAATATCGCGAGCAGTTATATCATTTATAATGGTATAACCAAAAACATGCTCAAGCGCTTTTTCTTTTTTTATTTGTTTCCCTCGCTTACCAATGACGATAGCTAGTTCCCCTTCATAGTCTAATTCATTTGTTGCGTGGGGATGACTATTAATTTTTTCATCCATTCCAATCACTGTCGTTGGTGCTTTCGTAAAGATCATTATATTTTCTGGAATTGACTCTACGCCGCCCATTTCCATCGCATGCTCACGATAATTTTTTCCAACGCAAAGAATATTCTTTCTTGGCCTTGGAATTGGTGCTAATATTTTCACCTCAGTTAACGGGTAATACGCCGTTCCTTCATTTTCCTTCGCCCAATTGACAATTTCACACATTTTTTCAACACATTCGGTTCCTCTTTCAATACATTCTAACATTGTAATAGGGATTGTAACCTTTTCTCCCTTTTGCCTTTGCGCTTCTCTTAAGTGCAATACCTTTTCTTCTTCTTCATCCACAATACCTACAAATACCTTTTCTTCTTTTTTCGCCGTTACCAAACGCAACATTTCCACTCTCCATCCTAAAACTCATACCTTTTAATTGTATTCGCATCTGTAAGAAAAAAACCTTCTCATACACGCTAATTTTTACAATATTCTTCTCATATCCGATTCGTTACTCCTTTATCATTTGGCATAAAATGTAGAAATTTTACTTTTTTTAGCGAATGCATTTCTTTTTTATGTTTTTTTTGTATAATATGTACTACATATATACTAAAAATTTCATTTAGAGATGGAGCCGATTTCAATGTTTGAGCAAGCGATTGAAAAAAAACGTGAAAAAATGATTTATTTTGCTGAACGCTACGGAATGACTTCTCAAAAAACAGTGGATTGTAGCCAAGAACTGGACAGGCTCTTAAATGCAATTTGGCATGTACATACGGATTTTCACCCTAATCAAACACTCGACACACACACACAATAACGTGTGTGTTTCTTTTATTTCAAAAAAACACACATTTTATTAAAAACGCCCATACAATAGTAGAAAAGAAAATTTTAAAAACGAAAGGTGTTTTGTATGCCAGCTATGGTCGGACATATTCGTATCGTTAATATTGGATCAAGTGGTATTTTTCATATTGGAGATGTATTTGCGATTAGGCCTATTAGTTATTCACGCGCTTTCGCTGGGGCCGGCTCTTTTAATGTTGGAGATAACGTTTCTGTCTACAATTATCAAAGCGCAACGACTGTTAATGATTCAGATGTTGTTGATCAAGCGATAATTGGTTCAACTTAAAGGGGGCGATTGTATTGAATTTTTATGTAAACCAAAGCATCATCATTAACAGTATTAAAATTGATAGCATTACAACCTCTTCTGTATTCCAGATTGGTACTGCCGGAAGTATTAAAGCCCTATCTAAATTCTCAAATACTGGCGGATTTACAGAACCCCTTCGCCCATTACAAGCGAAAGGACAAATTATTTCTATCAAACCATCAACTAGTTCTTCTTAAGACATCCTTGTCATAAATATATAGTAGGAATATATTTACCCTCCCTATTGAAAAGGAGGTTTCACAAATGAATCAAGATATATATACTTACTTACACCAACTTCAACAAGCTCTTCAAGCACAACAAGCGACCATTCTTAACTTAGAAGATCAAGTTCGTCAATTACAAGAAGAGCTTAATGAATTAAAAAGTCGCCCCTCCTCTTCTATAGGAAAAGTGGAATATAAATTCGATCAATTAAAAGTAGAAAATTTAAATGGCACTTTAAATATTGGATTAAATCCATTTTCAACAAAAGGACAACAAATTGAGGATTTTCAAGTTGACACGGAAACTTTGAAGGTCAATCCTGAAACAGATACAAACCCAGACTTTTACCAAGGTATCCTTCAGGAAATGCATCGTTACTTAGATGAAGAAGCATATAATCGAATTCTCCATTTTGAACAGGAAGAGAGAACGCCGCTCGATGAAATGTATCGACAAATGATGGTTGACGACATAAAGAAACAGATGGAGCATAGACTTCCTTATTATTTATCACAAGCACAATCACATGAAGGGATTTCAACAGATCCAGATTATTTACGAGATATCATTATTCAAGCTATGAAACATGATATCGACAAAGCCTTCCTCTCTTTTATTCAACACATACCGGGCAATTTCCGAAAGGAGTAAGTATGTATGAACCTTAACGTTGTAAACCGCGAGTTCAAAGTCGGACAGATTAAAATGAACGGTGTATCGTCGTCCGCACTCTTTTTAATTGGGGATGCAAATTTCCTCATTCTATCTTCTATTCTTGATACGCCGTTTGAAACTGTTACAGAGGGTCCATTTGTGCCATTAGTAACAGATGTCCCTCCTACTCCAGGTTAAGGAGACTGAGAAATTATGTTACATCACGTGTCTATTGTCCAAAATGTTTCTATTGTTTCGTTAGGGATTGCTGCCGTATTTCAAGTTGGAGATGCCAATCAAATGGAATTAAAAAGTAGAGCTCTTGCCGTTCACCGGGAATTCCCTTGTTATATAAAAGACGAAGGTCGCTTAGATGCATTTGAAATCTTTACAGATGAATACATTACAATCCCGAAACGAACGACAGATGTAAAATTAAACATTGTAAATGAATGTCCTTTTATTGAAGTGAATAACGTTGAATTGCGCACACTTTTAAACTCTGGTGGATTTCAAATTGGAAATGTTGATTATGTTTTTAATAACTCTCGTATTATGCAAATTCGCCAATATATTACAGATGAACCTTCCGCACAATAATTCATATAGTAATTACAAAGTTTAGTAAAGTAGGTGGATGGTATGCCTTCTGTTGTTGGAAATCTCGTCGTGCAAAACAGTAATGGTTCTTTCAATTTAGGGGATTTTTATAACGTTTCTCCGAAAGAAAATACGAAAGCTTATAATGGATCTGGAGCTTCCAATGTTGGATTTGTCGTGAATACTTTTAACGGTGTTAGTGCAACAAATACGTTTGATTCTGATGTGGCGGATCAAGACCAGATTGGAACAGCTTAATCAAACAGTTGCCCTGTAATTACTCTTTATAGGTAGATAGTAAAAGAGTCCATCTAACGTGATGGACTCTTTTCTATTTCTTCTAGAAGAGCATAGCACTCTTTTTATTTAAATGATAATCCTTGTTCCTCCAAAGCCTTTCTAAGCTTCGGCATCGACGCAGGTCCCATACCATGCAGTTTTAAAACTTCTTTCTCACTATACTTTGAGAGTTCTTCTACAGTGTGAATTCCATGATGCTCTAGCGCCCTTCTTGCTGGCGCTGAAAGAAGGGAAAGAAACCCTTCTTTTGGCGTTCTCTCTTTCTCACAGGTTGGGCAAGTTGGACAATCGCTACTTTTATAGTACTCATGTCCTTTTTCACACGTTCTTAACGTTTTTTCCGTTACCATTTGCAAGCCCCTCTATTCCTCAACTTTTATAACATGATTACCATCAAAGAAGTATAAACATTTCTCTTTCACAGGATGTTGTAAGCTTTTCTCAAGTGCCTTTGCATATAACGAAAGCTGGACTTTATATCGCTCTTCTAAAATTGGTTTCGCTTGATCAAATCCACCTGGGAACTTCCCTTCAATCGTATCCGTTTTAAAGTCGATTAAAGTAATACCATCTTCCTCTTCAATCATGCAGTCAATAACCCCTTGGACAAGAATGGATTCCCCGCTCTGCCCTTGCCAATCTTGATACGCTTCTTCTGCTGCAAGCATCATCGTAAATGGTACTTCACGCTCAACACTTTTCGCCGCTAATACCCTTTTACCTAGGTCACTATCAAAGAATGAAATTACTTTTTCAATCGCAATTTCTTCCGCCTGCTCGAATGTTAATAATTCTTTATTTACCATTCCAGCAATTTGCTCCCGAATCACTTCTTCTGTAATCGGCTTCTTCAAATCAACATGCTGCATAACGGCATGTACTGCTGTTCCGCGCTCTGCATATGTTAATCCCTTTTTCTCCATAAAACGAGGACGTGTCCTAATTGGTGCACGTAATTTTTTAATAAAGGCATTATCGCTACCTTCTTCAGATTGATAATTTCTCTTTATTTCTGTAACAGATTGCTTCGCACGATGAGATGTCGCTTCCTCATATCCGTACTTCCACATTAATCTATCGTACACCTCTTCTTTCCGTTCACTTTGCAGGGGAACGGCCTTTTTCTCACGAAGTGCTTCTAACAATTCTTGTTTCTCTTCTTGAACCGGTTCTGGCGCGAGTAACGTGTTACCGTCAACAACTTCTACTTTCCAGCTAGTGTCATACCCATAAATTTCATCTGGAACACTTCCTTGTCCTAATTCAAGAAGTATTTCACTATCACGGTGCCTATATAATGAAGGTGCAATCCAGTCTAAGTAGCAAGACGCTCCGGCACGTATATGATCTGGTAATAACCATTCACTATGCTCTCTCGCATCCAGCCATTTTTCCATTTCCTTAGTTGCATCCTTAACCGTTCCAATTAAAATTAACTTCTCTTTTGCACGTGTTAACGCTACGTATAAGACGCGCATTTCTTCCGCGATTAATTCCATTTTCATTTTACGCTTAATTGCAAGTTGTGATAATGTCGTATATTTAATTCGTTTACGAGGATCGATAAATTGCGAACCAAAACCGAAGTCTTTATGCAGTAAGAAACGCTTCATTAAGTCTTGTGTATTAAAGCGACGACCAAGTCCAGCGACAAATACGACTGGAAACTCAAGTCCTTTACTTTTATGAATTGTCATAATGCGAACGACATCTTCTTGTTCACCTAAAGCTCTCGCCGTACCCATATCATCACCGCGTTCTAAAATACGCTCAATAAAGCGTAAGAAGCGGAATAGTCCTCTAAACGATGTTGCTTCATATTGTCTTGCGCGGTCATATAGTACACGCAAGTTTGCTTGCCTTTGCTTTCCAGCTGGTAAACCACCGACAAAGTCATAATAACCTGTCTCACCGTACACTTTCCAAATTAAATCAGAAAGAGACTGTTGGCGCGCAAATTCACGCCATCCTTGTAATAAGTTATAGAACCACTCTAATTTATCATGTAGTTCTTTTTCTTCTTCAAGCGGTGCCCCTTTTAAGAATGAGCTCATTACTTCATAAAACGATCCTTTCTTCCCATGAGCACGAAGCGTTGCAAGTTCTTCATCATTTAATCCAACGATTGGGGAACGAAGTACTGCTGCAAGCGGAATATCTTGCATCGGATTATCAATAACGCGGAATACGTTCATCATAATATTTACTTCTGTCGCTTCAAAGTAACCAGTCGCAAGATCAGCGTATACTGGAATTCCTTGCAATTTTAACTCTTCCATAATTTGCGGTGCCCACGGCATGGAGCGAAGTAAAATAACGAAGTCGCGGTATTGTACAGGGCGCATACTATCCGTTTTACGATCATACACTTCATAACCTGAATCAACCATCGCTTTAATGCGCTGCGCCATAAGACGTGCTTCAAGCTGTGCTTTTTCTACTTCCGCACCTTCTTCACCGTCTATTACTTCTTCTTCTGTTTGCTGAATGCACAATAGTTCAGCTGCTACATCTTCACCTTCTGGATAACTAGCACCTAGCTTTAATTCAGCGTCAGCATCGTAATCGATTTCCCCAACTTCTTCGCCCATAATTTGTTTGAAAATAAAGTTTGTACCTGCTAACACTTCATGACGACTACGGAAGTTTTTCGCTAAGTCAATCTTCATTCCGCCGCCTAATCCTTCTTGCGTGAAACGTTTATACTTCCCTAAGAATAATCCTGGTTCTGCTAGTCGGAAACGATAAATCGACTGCTTCACGTCACCAACCATGAATAAGTTTCCTTCACTCTCAGAATCTTTCGTTACGAATTTAATAATTGATTCTTGTACGAAGTTCGTATCTTGATATTCATCGACTAATACTTCAGCAAATTTATTACGATATTGAAGCGCTACTGCTGATGGCTTCATTTCACCATTTTCACTTTGTTCACTTAAAATTTGTAAACAGAAATGCTCTAAATCTGTGAAATCGACCATTCCTTTATCTCGCTTCATCGCTTGGAAACGTTCTGTAAATACTTTTACGAGCTGAACAAGCTTTTCTAATACAGGATGCATATCTTGAAAATCTCGTAAGAAACTTTCAGGCTTACGGCTAAATAGCTCTTCTTGTAATTTTTTCACTTCATCTTTCGCTTTATTACGAAGGGAGTCTACTTGTTTTACAACATCCTCGTTGTAATCACTTTTCTTAATACGCTTTAACGTTTGCCACGATACGTTTTGCATCGCTTCATACACGCTTGTCCATGACTCACGAGCAGCTGATGATAACGTTCCAAGTAAAACTAAATCTGCTTGCAGGGTTTCAACGCGAGGCGCTGGACCGTCAGGAAGCATTGCGAGCTCTGTCGCTTTACGAATATGCTGTTCCGCTGTTTCAAGTTGAAATTTCACATCTTCTAATAAGTAGGAAGCGTACACTAAATCTTCAATTGTCTTTCCTTCCACATCATATGCTTCTACTAATTTATCAAGCCATTTTTCCGGATTTGGATGCGCTCTTGATTCTGTATGAAGCGCTAAAATCATACGTTGTAAATCATCGTCACTACGGTCACTCGTATAACGATCAACGAGTTCAAAGAATATCGTATTATCTTCTATCCCATACTCTTCTTCTAATATGTCATCTAGCACTTCTTCTTTTAACAATTCATTTTCGGTTTGATTCGCAATGCGGAAACGAGGATCAACATCAAGCATGTAATAATATCCTCTAATGACTTGTAAACAAAATGAATGGATCGTTGAAATGGAAGCTTTATTTAATAAGCTCAGCTGCTTTCTAATGTGCTGAGAGCCCGGCTCATCAATTAATACTTTTTCTAACGCTTCCCCAATTCTGTTTTTCATCTCTTGCGCCGCTGCATTCGTAAATGTTACAACGAGCAGGCGGTCGACATCGACTGGGTTTTCTTCATTAATAATCTTTTTAATAATACGTTCAACTAATACTGCTGTTTTCCCTGATCCTGCTGCTGCCGCGACTAAAATATCACGTCCGTTCGCTACAACCGCTTTCCACTGGTCATCTGTCCACTGACTACCTTCTGGTTTTTTAGGCCAATTTTCTATCATTCTCCGCCAACCTCCTCTCTAATTTTCTCCATCGCTTCGCTATCTTTCATATCTTTTAGCGTACGGAATTGGTTATCTTCAAGTGATTCATCAAACTGACAAACAGATTTGAAGTTACAGAACGTACATGCCGCTTTATTCCCCTTTTTGTAAGGAGCAATATCAATAACGCCTTCTGTAATGTCTTTCCCGATATTTTCAAACGTATGGTGTACGTATTTTTGCAGGACGTTAAACTCTTGTTCACTGGCAATACTTGAACGCGCACTAAAACTACCGTCTTTTTTCAGACCAGCAGAAATAATATCAGAGCTTCCTGTTGAAAGTTTGTTATCCATTAAACGAACAACGTCAGCATCTCCTAGTACGAGACCTTTCATTTTGAATTTCTTTAAAATTTCCTTTTCAATTTCTGCTTCAGATGCGTCACCTTTTACCTCCACAATTGGGTTATGAATGTGGAAATACAATACACCAGCTGGTGATGCCGTGCCGCCTTTTTTCATCCACGTATGCGCATTTGAAGTAACAACATCTAAATACGTTAACATTTGAAGTGCTAATCCGTAATACACTTCCGTTAAGTCTAACGCTTTTGAGCTTGATTTATAGTCAATAATACGTAGGAATGTTCCCTTTTCATCTTCTGCCTTATCAACACGGTCAATACGGCCAACTACTTCCATCTTCACACCATTAGGTAAGGAGAATTCCATTGGCGGAAGTGATCCTGTACCGCCCATACCAAATGGCACTTCTAGATCAACTGGTACGAAACCGCTAGACTTCGCATGTTCACGAAGAATGATTGACGTACGGAAAATGATTTGTTGTAGTTTTTGTTTTAAATAGAAATGACGGTTTGAACTTAATAAAATTTGTCTTTGTAATAACGGTGCGATTTCTTCTATTACTACAGTAGAAAGATGCTCACACTCTTTTATTGATAAATCCGCCCAAGTACGATTTTCACGTAATAGCCTATCTGCAATTCTCTTCAGCGCTGCATGGAAGAGCTCTCCGATATCTGGCGCATCCAGTTTGAAAATATCACGCTCTCTTAACGATAAACCGTGCTGCGCAAAATGAGCGTACGCACAACGGTTAAATAATTCCATACGAGAAACGCTTCCTTTTATTTTATCTCCGTATAAATCTCTACTTACAGCTGTACTTAGCTTTTGCGCACGATTTCGGTAGAATAAGCTTGATAATACGCGGCTACTTTTTTGCTTCCATTCATCTGAAGTAACGTAGAAATTATATACATCCCACCAAAAGTCTAAGTTGCCTTCAAATCCATATCGCTTCCACGTTTGAAGTTGCTGCATAACATATGACAACGTTACTTCTGGTGTTGCTACATATGAAATTTGTTCCGAACGTGATAAATCATTTACGTCGTTCGTAATAAATGTATCTTTCACATCAGGGAACATTCTTTTTATTTTCTTAATAAAGCTAGAAGCAAGTAACGTCTTTCCTTCCTCATCTGCAAGCGGGCATGAAATGTATAATTTCTCAGTTGCTCTCGTTACCATTTGGTACATAACAAACTGTTCTTCTAATAAAGTTTGTCTCGTCGTTGGTGCGAGTTCAATACCTGCAGCGCTAAGAACATCTCTTTCTTCATCAGAAAGCATACCTTCATCCATCGGTGCTGCTGGAATCACACCTTCATTCACTCCAATGACGAATGTTGCTTTCACATTTGATAATCTAGAACGATCAATATTCGCAATTAACACTTGGTCTAATGACGGCGGAATGTTTGCGAATTGAAGCGCCTCAAGACCTGTCGACATAACGTCTGTGAACATAGAAAGTGACATTTTTTCTTCGCCAAGCATCTCAACGAACGTATCAAGAAGACTCATTACTTCTTCCCATACTTGTTCATGATCTGTCGCAAATAAGAAATCTCCGCTCTCTTCTGCACGAATACGTAATGCTTCTAATTTTTTCGGAACGTCAAGCTCTTCTAAAAATAAGTAAACAGCTTCGCACATTTGCATAACCGTTCCCGCACGCTTCAGTCTTTTTTGCATACGAATAACAGGCGTTCTTACAACGTCACGCAATCGATTTATTTTCTCTTCCATTTCACGTTCACTGTCTGTAATCATCCCGTCCGTATCGTCAAGAGAACGATAGCGGCGATACATCCACGGATCTTCAGAAGTCCATCTTTTCCCTTGTACACCGTACGCTAAACAGTAGTTTTCAAACTCATCCATCTCTTCGCGCATCGTTTCTTTTCTTACGTCTAATGGATATAAAAGCTCTGTTTTCACGCAGCGAAATACTGCATCATAACGCCAATTCCCGCTAATAATCTCGAGTGCAGAACGAATGCATTCTACTAACGGATGATGTGACATCGGGCGTTTTTCATCGATAAAGTGCGGGATATTATAATCTGTAAATAGAGTCCGCATTACATCGTAATAACTTTCTCCGTTACGAAGAAGAACTGCAATATCTCGGTAACGATAGTCTTCATCCGCCACAAGTCTACGAATTTCACGAGCAACGCCTTCTACTTCAGCTCGTAAATTCGCGGCTGTATGAATCGTTACACTTGCTTCCCCGTTAAATTTCTCATTCGGACGCGCTTCATAATGAGCTTCTAAATGCGCTAATGCTGGAGAATGAAAACGCGGTTGTTCCATAAGCGGAATCGTTTTTTCAATTTCTATTTTCTCTTCACGCGCTACTTGTTTTATTTTTTCATACGTTAACGTCGTTTCATAAAATAAATCTAGTTCATTTACTGGCTGCGCTAACGTTTTTTCATCTATCGTTAATGTAATTGTCACTCTCGCACCGCAAATCATAAGCTGTCTTACAATTTCTAGTTCTTGCGGTGAAAACGAATGGAAGCCATCTATATAAATTTCAGCTCCCTTTACATATTCAGACTGCGGAAGCTTTTCCACTAGCAATTGCAGATAGTCTTCTGAATCTAAGTACTTTCCGATTAAAGCACGTTCAAAATCATCATATAATAACTGTAAGTCATACACTTTATTCGCTAATAGCTTTTGTTCAGCACTGCTACTATGTGCATCTAATTGTTGCCACATTTCATATACGTTTGATGGCGTCACGTTATATCGTTTAAACTCCGCAATCATACTGCCAAGATGTTCAAAGAAACCATTTTGCTCCGCTGCTTTTTGGAATACCGATAATCCATCTTTACGAGACTCTACAATTTTACGAAGTAACATATGTACGCCCGCTTCATCAATGTGAAGACGACTCGCTCCGCCAACTTCTTGCAATACTTTCCACGCTAATCGTGAAAAACTAAAAACTTGTGCCCGAATAGAACCTCTAACATCCTCACTACCAATTAACGCCTGCTGCGTTTGGAATGTCATCTGTTCTGGCACAAGATATAATATTGTTCCCCCTCTTGGACGCTGCTTTAACTCTTCTTGCACTTCGTGTAAACAAAGTGTACTTTTTCCACTTCCCGCTCTACCAATCACAAATCGAAGTGACATGTAACCCCACCTTTCACTTACATAACGAACGTTAGTTTGCTACTATAATTGTATTATAGGACACGAAAAAAGACAAACGGAGTAGTTTGTCTTTTTCTATACTTCTACCTATTATATCAACCTTTTGAAAAATTCGTTTGCACCTCTTGAATTGGCCAATATCGTAAATCAACTTTACCGACAACTGTATCAGCTTTTACAAAACCAAAATGTCTACTATCCCAGCTCCCGAGGCGGTTATCACCTACTACAAAAATATATCCAGGTGGCACCGTTTTTTCCTTCGTTAACTCTTCTAGCGTAAAGTCACCTGTTAGTTGTCGTCCATTTATCTCTTTCTTATATTTCTCTAGATAAGGTTCATCCACGAATTGTCCGTTTATATATAGTTTATCATGCTTATATTCAATATGATCCCCAGGTAAACCGATAATTCGTTTTACGTAGTCCTCTTTTTTGTTCGCATGAAATACAACAACATCAAACCTATTCAAGTCCCCCACTTGATAACTCACCTTATTTACAACGAGCATATTGCCATCTTGCAATGTCGGCATCATTGATTTCCCCTCTACAACGTACGTTGAAAAGAAAAACGTTCGAAAAAATACAGCTAATAATACACCAATTAAAATTGTTCGTATCCACTCTATGCCTTCTTTTTTCAAAGTTTTCTTCATCCGCTTCTCCCCTTATCCTTTAATAATGAAGCTTTCCTTTACAAAGAAGACTATTCTTAATGTAGTTCTAACTTTACTTCGATTTTCTTACCGACATACCATAAAATAAAAATACCAATTGCTACAATGACTGATTTCACCGGATTATGAATAAATGACATTAAATCATGACCGATATACGTTAAAATAAAAATCATCACAAGCTTTCCGAACGCGAGCGCAAGGCCAAACTGTTTTACACTAATGCGAGATAGACCAGCAACAACATTTATAAGCGCAGATGGTGTAAACGGAAAACAAAATATGACGAAAATCGGTGCGAACCCTTTCCTTTCAATCCACCCCATTGCCTTTCGTACTTTCTCATGCTTATTTACAAAAGAAAAGAAACGACTTCGGCCAAAATGGCGGATTATGAAAAAGACAAGTAAGGCACCCATTACTGATCCAAGCCAAGAATAAAGAAAACCGAGCCAAAATCCAAATGCAACAGCATTCGCCAGTACAAATACGATAAGTGGCAATGCTGGAATTAGCGCCTCTATCATCGGTAGCCCAATACCAAGAAGTGGTCCGAACGCTTTATAGCTTTCAACAATATGATCCATATTTTCTGGTGAAAAATACTCTTTGATCGTCTGAAAATCCATTCTACACTTTACCCCTTTACTCTAAGTACTACCTCTACTGTATCATTGCCTATATGAAAGAGGAAATGGTAGATACGACATATGGAGATGTAATTATTAAGTTTCCATATCTTTCATGAGAATTCCTTCATTATTATGCTATGATAATCTATCAATATTCGACAATATTTAGAAAGGAATGATATACATAGTGACAATCAGTATTTTTCAAAAATAAATTTGCTGTGCATAATGCTATTTTATATCAACAATACACCCTATAAATAAAAAAGAGTTTGACCCGAGTAGCTATTCAGCTACTTTTGGGTCAAACTCTTTTTGAACTTCAATATAATTTTAATAATAAAATTTAATAATTCTTTTTATCTTTAAGAAAAAGAATTACAGAAATTATTACTAGAACAATAACTATGGTATCTAAAACATATGATACCGTTGTACTTAAACTTATTAATTCCACACTCATAATCCCTGCATACAAGCTTACAAATATCATTAATAAATCGTATGTCTTTTTTAATTTTAAGTAACGAATTACAAAAAATACTGAAAAACTAAAGAAGAAAATCGTACTGATAATAGTCATATTTCACTCCTATATCATTATTCAAAACAAGCAGAATAAATACTTCCTAAAGCAAAGAACTCTAGCAACGCTTGTTTAGCTTCTGGTCCCGCTGCACTTGCTGCTTTTTTCACTGCAGAAGTTGCAGCTGCTTTTTTACTTTGTCCACTAGCTCTAGCAGCATTATATGCTGGAATCAATTTATTCACAAATGTTTTTGCCCCACCTAGCGCTTGTAATGCACTTTTAATTTTTGTAAGCTTAGTAATTGAGAATACATTAGAAAGCACTGCAATCCCGACAGCTGAAACACAACCTGCTACCCCATATGCTACAGCTTCATCATTTTCGACAGCATCCATAACTTGGAATAAACCATCATAATTATTTTCCGCCATCCACTGATTTACAGAATCACTACCTTCCGCTAATACACTATCAGGAATTGATTCAATAACACTTAACACCTTAAATGCTTTGTCCATTTCAGCCTTCTCTTCTAATGAATAAGTTGGTGGATTAATTTCTGCCGCACTTACAGAAGTTGTATTTGCTAGACTTCCACCTAAAATTGCAGCTGACAGCATTAACGCTGTACCTTTAAATAGTTTCTTTTTCATCACAATTCCCCCAATTAAACTGACATAACGTCGTTTTTAATATGTACCAAGTTACTTTATCTTGGTTTCTATACATAACTATATTAAAAACAATGCAAGTTTCATACGAAGAGTTTCTTGTCTTTTTCCGAAATACAGTTTTCGGAAAAAGACAAATTTACTTTTCTACATCATAATAAAGGGAATAAAAGAGTGAATTTGTAAAAAAGAAAAAGAAGTGATTGAAGGTTATTTCAACAAACTAAATTTTTGATCTTTTATTACATATATTACAAATTAATTTTAGATAATATCCCAAGAGATTTTGCTTTCTCTACAGCCTCTACTCTAGAAGATACTCTTAACTTATTAAATAATTCCGTTAACGTATATTCTATAGAACGTTGGCTTAAATTCAACGTTAGTGCAATATTTTTATTAGTCATTCCTTGCTGTACAAAAATTAAAATCTCTCGCTCTCTTTGAGTTAAAGTAATAGGAAGTTCATTTGTTTTTTCAGATTGTAACAATGATTTTGCTGAAAACTGCTGAATTCGCAATTGCCTAAATAAGCCTAATGGAATAACCACTTCTTTTCGTTTAGCGCAACGAATCGTAGTTATCATCTGTTCTTTAGACGCCGTCTTACTGATAATTCCAGAAATATTATTTTCTAGAAGTAGATTGAAATGCGGCTCTATGTCAAAACCTGTATAAATTATTATAGCAGCATCCGGATCATGCTTTAAAATCCCCTTTGTAACTTCCAACCCATTTAAATTAGGCATAAATAAATCCACTAAATAAACATCATATTTTTTTTTAGTAATACAACTTAAATATTCAGCACTGTCAAACAAAACATCTGCACAAATATCTTCTGTTTCTATGAGTGCCTTTGTTCCCATTCCAACAGCCATATGGTCATCTATAATAAGAACCTCTATCATTTTCATACTCCTATTAACAATTTTTTGCAAATCACATATAGTCTTTAATTAAATTTAATATCTATCTCTAATCCTTGACCTATATTCGAGTTTATTTTTATTTCTCCATTTAAGCTTTTCACCCTAGTAACAACCCCTGATATTCCCATGGTTGTATAGGATTCAGTTAATGCACTTGTTTTCATTCCGATACCGTCATCTTTATATACAAGATAAATCGATTCCGCTTCCTCGAACACATATAGATATACAACAGAAGCTTGCGAATGCTTTAATGCGTTATTTAACAACTCTTGTATAATTCTATATATAGCATTTTCATACTCTAAATTTCTCATATTAAACTTTTCTTGAATGTCATAATTCAAATGAAAATTCGCCTCAAAACTTATCTTTTTAAACAATCGCTGAAGTGATTGTTGCAAACCTAACTCCTTTAGAAATGGAGGTCTTAAATTGTTGCATGTTTCTCGAACAATATATATTTGATCCATTAATTCCTCCTTGATTTCATTTAATACTTCTACTACTTTTTCATCTACAAATAATTCTTTATATCCTTCCATTTTTCGATACAAACGTAACTGATCTTGTAAAACGCCATCGTGAATATCCCGAGACAAATCCCCTCGTTCCTTTTCACTTATCATTAAAGATAAACGAGCAAATCGATTGACATACTCTTTTTCTGAATTTTCACGAGATATTTCATCCATAAAATCTTCTAACTTTTTAGTAGCTTCAAATTGCAAATGGATATAATTTGAAATTGTTTCCAACCATAAAATTTCGTCAATACTTAAACTCTCTCTATCACAAATTAATACTACTTTACTTGCATTTAAATCTGAAACCACAACGATAAAATATCCTTCTATCCATATCACGGATCCTACTGTGAATTCGCACCACTTTACTTTTTTTAACACCTCATAATTTAGCGACACTTTTCCCTCAATAGGTTCTATCTCTTGGTTGACATTATTAATTTGTAGAAAAATTATTTCCTTTATTGCTAATACGTCTATAAACTCTCGTTTAATTACTTTTATTAAATCAGATTGTTTGTACTCACTTTTCACTTGATGAAGAAATCTATTTAAACTATTTGAATAAATTTTCTTATGATCATATAAGATCTTACGAAACTTAAAATCTAAATAGTCTTTAAAATAATAACTCACAATAATAAAAATAAAAGTAACAATATTTACTTGAATAAAATCTAATACATTTTCCAACTCAAACTTCTTGTCAAAAACAATTATTTCCATTATCAATATTAATCCTGAAACAATCAATGATATAAATAAGTAATATTTAAGTCTACTAATGATAAAATTCACATCAAATAAATCCCTTGAAATCAATAAATAAAAAAAATAAGTTGGGATGAATAAGAAAAATATTATAGATATTTCAAATTCTATTAATTCTTTCCCTAAAAATAAGCTGGGAATAACAAAAAAGAATATAAACGGTATTAAAGAAATCAAAAAACTAATAATAATAGCTTTAATAAACTCCAATTTTACATTTTGTTTATTCCGAAAAATAAAGCGCACTAAGAGAAACATTATAGTAAATAACAATATTAAAAAGGTAATTCCGTTTATTAATGAACCTAATCTATTATAAAAAAACCGCAGTGCATTCGTTGATATTAATAGAATAATTACAGTTTTTTGCAGAAAATTAAGGGTTTTAGCATTGATAATCCACTCATTCCTATTGTTAAAATACGCATTTAAAAATAATAGGAATAACACTAGGGAGTAATTGAAGCTACTTGACATAACAATCATACCTAATACATCCATTCTCCCATAGGCAATTGAGCTAATATATGTCAGGCTAAACAATGTAAGGAATTGCAACAAGTAGTTAGACCAATTATTATTTTTTCTACCGTTATAAATTATTATAAATAGACAACTACTAATAAATATTAAGTAATATAACAACGGCATAAACAAATGATATGTAAATTGTTTATCACCCTTTTCATACATTACATTATATTTCCTTTCAGTTTCACCTTGTTGAACATGAATAGTTTGTACCTTTTCCACTCTAGAAAACATGTTTACAGATGAATTGAATTCCGGGGGTTCTCTATCTAAATTCTTTATAATATCTCCCCTCTTAATTCCTTGTTTTGCAGCCCATTTATCATCATCCAAATCTACTATTTGATAATTTCCATCTATCTTCTCTACTTCAATTCCCAGCATTGGATATTTAACAATAATAGTCGAAAAATAAACTACCAATAAAAAAGAAATAAGTATAAAATTTATTTCTTTTTTATAACTATGGATATTTTTCATCAAAACCCTCCCAGAATAAGAAATCTTGCCGAGTATACAACAAAAAAAGGAGCTATCAATATAACTCCTTTTCAGAACTGCATTTGTTTATGGCCATAACATATTACGCAGTGTAGGCAGCGCCACTACTAATACAACAAAGCTAGAAGTCATATACTTGAAATATAAATTATAATTAACTTTTTTCATAATTAATACCCACTTTCTATTTTTTAATTCTATAATTTGAAATCGATATAATCTCTTTTAATATTATATTATAAATATATATATATTCTCCCGAAAAATATATGCGTCTTTCCGAAATGCTTTTTTCGGAAAGACGCATATATTAAAAGACCCCATACTACATTTTAAACTACTTCTAAAATCCTTTTACACATCCTCTTCTCTAACAACATACACTCTCTCATAAGCTGGTCTTAATGTTGATTCATCCCTTTGATCAACCTCTTTAAAGCAAGGATTCCCTTGTTTTTTCCTACGATCTTCATACTCCGTTCGCAATTTCGCAGTACGATTTTGTTGATTTTCAAAACTAGTTTTCGATATCTCTAACTTCACAGCAAAGCCATTTATAAATCGGATAATAAGGTTTCCATCTTTTAATTCTTTATTGCTTTCAATATAAAAATGAGATAACCACGCGCACTCTTTTCTAGAATACGAATAGGTAGGGAAAAAATAAAGTTGATCGGTCGGACTAATTGCAATTGGTGCTTTATGTGTAATGTGAGTTAACTCTTTCGTTCCTTCTTTTCTGCCTAAGAAACTAGAACCATGCTTGCGACAACTTCTTTCTATAATATCTAGAGGTTTTTGAAATACGAAAAAAGAGTCTTGCACTTCAACAACTCGCGTAACAATTTTCTTTTCACTGAGAATTACAGGAAGTAAGGCCATTGTATTTTTATTTACAACATAGTTTTCGACGTAGCGTTCTACTTTACTTTCCATATTCCACTATCTCCTTTTTTCTATTTATATTAGCAGCTGCATGTATAATTTTAGCATCTATGAAAAGGAAATGGCTTACAGATTCCGCTTTTTTACAATACTTTATTATTTGTCAAATACCTTTTAAATTATAAAATAAAAATATATTATTTTTATAATAATAAACCTATACAAAATCTATTTATACTACCTATAAATATTTACAACTACTTCCTCATTTCGCATCATTAAGACAATTAACTTTGCTATAATTAAAATAAAAATCCAATATATGGAGGTCCACTATGAAAGAAAAAGAAATGCAACCAACGATTCACATGAAAAATAGCAGCATTGTGATCGTGAACAACTCAGCTAGCATTATATTCGCTTTATTTTTCATTCTATTATTTTTTGCAAAGCCTTTTCGTAAATCGAAATGCTCTGAATGTAAGAAAAGCGCGAAGAAAAAAGTTGAAAAAGAAGAGTAAAAGGCTTTCTATTTTGGAAAACCTTTTACTCTTCTTCATATTCATAATTTCTTCCGAGTGTCCCTGTATCCCCTTTATTTTCTAATATTATTACATATAAAAAATTATCCACTACGTTAAAAAGTACTTGTACGTGTTACCCATTTTTATTAAGAACTTCACCTTTATAAATCACTAGCAACTTTTTAACTCGTTAAATCTGCAATATAAGTTTTGTATATAATTCCACTTCAAAACACAAAATATGTAAGTGATTATTTATGATTACATTCGTTTTTTATCTAATTCCAAAAAGGAGCTGTATAATATGGAGAAAAAAAGTCTATTAAGCCAACAGATTAATAGCGTCCCATCAGATGCTCTGAATACCCCTAGTAAGGAGCAAGAACAAATGTTAGAAACATTATCTCAAGACGAACAAAATTCTAATAACAATGCTAACAAAAAAGATGATACTCAAGGTCTATCTGGAAAAGATTTCCCCATTTCAACAGAGAATACAAATTTATAGTTATTTACTATCATACGCAGCAAATGCTCTTGCTGAACTAATTCTTCTACAGAAACTAATACGCATTCCAGATAATTTTTCACCCGTTGTAACATAGAAAAAGAGATTTAGATATAAAAACAGGCTCTGGGAAAACTTTCTCCACAACCTAAAAAAAAGGATGGCATTAGCCATCCTTTTTTCCATCATCAACTATAAAATTATAGTTTGATTACGTTTTTAGCTTGAGGTCCACGGTTACCTTCTTCGATTTCGAAGCTAACTTTTTGACCTTCTTCTAGAGATTTGAAACCTTCAGTTTCGATTGCAGAGAAGTGTACGAATACGTCGTTTTCGCCTGGAACTTCGATGAAACCGAAGCCTTTTTCGTTGTTAAACCATTTTACTTGTCCTGTTACTGCCATAATTATTTCCTCCTAAGAAAATACATTTTTTTAATTTTTTAGTTTTCCTATCTAAAAAAAGAATCCACACATTATCAAATACGAAACATAAACTAGTTCTCACATACTTTTTCTCGTTCGTTTTCAGCACTTGATAATATATGGATTGCTTAATTTAACTATTCAACTGACATTATCATAGCACATTAAAATAAAATGTACAATCTTTTTTGAAAATAACTGACAAATTAAATCACGTATGCAATTATCAATATCTTATTTGAATAAAAATAAACAAATCTTTCGAATGCCACTTTATTCCTTTTTCTAAGTGTTAAAATGTAATCTGACAACATTTATATGAAAAGAAAAGCAAACGAAGGCGACGTAAATTTCCAAAGAATGATTGATGAAGGACATTTAGAGCATTATGAAAAAGATATGAAGTTTATTCGTGATCATGGAGCTGAGTGGATTTGATCATATTGTCTTTTTTTGTCGGTAAGTCGATATCCTTTGTCGAATCGTCGATATATTGGAAAAATCGTTGATATATTTTAAGTTATGATAGATATATCGAGAAAATCGTCGATATATTTTTATTTACTCTCGAATCGTGCGAAAAATAATAAGGGGCACCCTTCAAAAAGGGGCCCCTTCCTTTTATTTCGTAAATTGTGCTTCTTCTGTAGATCCTTTTAATGCTGTCGTTGATGAAGTACCACCTGTAATCACTTGTGCTACTTCATCAAAGTAACCTGTTCCTACTTCTCGTTGATGGCGAGTTGCAGAGTAGCCGTGTTTTTCTGCTGCGAATTCTGCTTGTTGTAGTTCAGAGTATGCTGCCATGCCGCGCTCTTTATAGCCGCGTGCTAATTCGAACATGCCGTAGTTTAATGAGTGGAATCCAGCAAGTGTTACGAACTGGAACTTATAACCGTAAGATGCGATTTCTTTTTGGAAGCTCGCAATTGTTTTCTCATCTAGTTTTTGTTTCCAGTTAAATGAAGGTGAACAATTGTATGCAAGCAATTTCCCTGGATGCTCTTTATGAATTGCGTCCGCAAATCGTTTTGCATCTTCTAAATTTGGTTCAGATGTTTCACACCAAACGAGGTCTGCATAAGGAGCGTATGCTAAACCACGTGCAATCGCTTGGTCAAGACCTGCTTTCGTACGGTAAAATCCTTCTGGTGTTCTTTCTCCTGTAATAAACGCCTTATCAACCGGATCAATATCGCTCGTAATTAAATCAGCTGCATCCGCATCAGTTCTTGCAACGATAATTGTCGGTACACCCATTACATCTGCAGCAAGGCGTGCCGAAATTAAATTACGTACCGCTGTTTGCGTTGGTAGTAATACTTTTCCCCCTAAATGACCGCATTTTTTCTCTGAAGATAATTGATCTTCAAAGTGCACACCTGATGCACCCGCTTCAATCATACCTTTCATCAATTCAAATACGTTTAATTGTCCGCCAAATCCAGCTTCTGCATCTGCTACAATTGGTACGAAATAATCTGTATCACCGCTTCCTTCCATATGCTGAATTTGATCCGCACGTTGAAGTGTTTGATTAATTCGTTTTACGACAGCAGGTACGCTGTTTGCTGGATATAAACTTTGGTCTGGATACATATGTCCAGACAGGTTTGCATCTGCTGCTACTTGCCATCCACTTAAATAAATTGCTTTTAACCCAGCTTTTACTTGTTGCATCGCTTGGTTTCCTGTTAATGCGCCAAGTGCGTTAATGTAATCTTCTGTATGAAGCGACGCCCAAAGCTTTTCAGCACCGCGGCGCGCTAATGTATGCTCGATATCAATTGACCCGCGCAGGCGAATTACATCTTCTGCCGAATATGGACGTGTGATCCCTTTCCAGCGCGTATCTAACTCCCAGCTCTCTTGTAATTTCTCGATTCTTTCGTTTTTCATTTGTTCCATCCCCTTTTCATTTTTTATAAAATTTCATAACCCGGTAATGTTAAAAATGGTACGAATTCATCATTCCGAACGAGATTTGTAAATAACGTTGTCGCCTCTTGGAATCTCCCTTTCTTAAAGGCTTCTTTACCAATCTCTCTTTCTATTTTTGCTAACTCTTCTTCTTTTAGCTCTTCCATTAATTCAAGTGTAATATTACGGCCATCATTTAATTTTCCACCTTCATGGCGAATCCATTGCCATACTTGTGCCCTAGAAATTTCCGCTGTTGCCGCATCTTCCATTAAGTTATAAATTGGTGCTGCTCCCCGTCCGCTTAACCAAGATGCGATATATTGAATGCCTACGCTAATATTCATACGAAGACCCTCTTCTGTAATCGTTCCCACTGGTACTTCTAATAAATCCTTTTCTGTAACATGTATTTCTTCACGTTTTCTAAAAATTTGATTCGGCGTTTTCATAATGTGATTAAATACTTCCATCGCGACTGGCACAAGTCCCGGGTGGGCAACCCAAGTCCCGTCATGACCGTCTAAAGCTTCGCGCTCCTTATCAGCACGCACTTTTTCAAAAGCAGCTTCATTTGCTTTTGGATTGTTTTTAATCGGAATTTGTGCTGCCATTCCTCCAATAGCTGGTGCATTACGACGGTGACACGTTTGAATGACTTTCAAAGAATACGCGCGCATAAACGGCGCCGTCATCGTGACTTGCGCTCTATCTGGAAGTAAAAATTCATTATGATTACGGAAACCCTTTAGAAAACTAAAAATATAATCCCATCTTCCGCAATTTAATCCAGCAGAATGATCTTTAAGCTCATACAAAATTTCATCCATTTCAAACGAAGCGTGAATCGTTTCCAGTAACACCGTGGCTTTAATCGTTCCGTTTGGAATACCGATATATTTTTGAGCAAATACGAAAACATCATTCCATAACCTTGCTTCTAAATGGCTCTCCATTTTCGGTAAGTAAAAGTATGGACCGCTGCCTTTTGCTAAAAGAGCTTTCGCATTATGGAAAAAATAAAGTCCAAAATCTACTAAGCTACCAGACATATTCTTTCCGTCAACTTGCATATGTTTTTCTTCTAAATGCCATCCTCTTGGACGCACAATTAATACTGCTGTTTTACTATTTAAACGATATTCTTTTCCGTTTTCATTTTTATGTGAAATCGTTCCCTTTACTGCATCTCGTAAGTTTATTTGACCTTCAATCGCATTTTCCCAAGTTGGTGAATTCGAATCTTCAAAATCCGCCATAAAAAGATGTGCTCCTGAATTTAAAGCGTTAATAACCATCTTTCTATCTACTGGGCCAGTAATCTCTACGCGGCGATCCTCTAAATCTTTTGGCAATTTAGCAATTGTCCAATCAGCTTCACGTATGTGCTTCGTTTCTTCTAAAAACTTCGGAAACTCCCCTGCATCAATCCTCTTTTGTTTCTCCGCACGCTTTTGTAAAAGTTCTATGCGGCGCTCATTGAAATTTCCATGTAGTTCCTTCAAAAAACTAAGCGCCTCAGGTGTCAATATTTCGTTGTACGCTGGCAACATTTCTCCGGGCAATGTAACCCGTGAAGTTTGCGTCGACATATTAGCATCCCCTTCTTAAACTGTTTTATAACAGATTTGATTTTATGTTTTATATTATATAACAAATCTTCAGAAAAGGAAGTTTTTTTTGAAAATTTAATTGTTTTTTTGTAAAACTGTATTCTTCCACCGGTATTACACATAAAAAAGAAGCCAGTGTTATACAACACCAGCTTCTTGTTCTATTATTTATTCAAAAATTGTTTTAAATAAGAATTGCGCATATTGTTCACGTGTTACTTTCATGTTTGGAGCAAAGTTACCCTTTCCATCTCCTACCGAAATACCATTTGAACCTACTGCATTAATCGCATTTTCTGCCCAATGTCCTTTTGGTACATCTTTAAATCCTTTTGTTTCTTTTACTTCTAACTCATATGCTACTGTAAGCACTTGTGCCATTTCTGCACGTGTTAATGTATCTTTCGGTCTAAAGTTTCCAGTTCCATCACCATTAAAGATACCCAATTCTGTTAATACTAAAATTTCTTCTAAGAACATTGTTGATCTTTCATTAATATCTTTATATGGATTTTCAAGAATATCGCCTTCCTCGAATACTTCACTGAAATCCATTGTGCGATAAATTAAAGCGGCTACTTGTTCACGTGTTACGTTATGTCCAAAACCGAACACACCATTTCCATAACCAAGCATAATTTCTTGTTCTGCTAAAGTTTGAATTGCTTCATAAGACCAATGTCCTGCTGGTACATCTTTAAAGAATGCCTGACTTGCTTGTTGTGGCTTTGCAGCTAATTCAGCTTTTGCTATTGTCCCTTCAGCACTAAATGCCACTCCACCCATAATTGTTAAAGCTGTTGCTACTTTTAAAAACTTTTTCTTCACAGTATTCTCTCCCTAAAAACATATTTTTTTCTAATATAAAGAATTAATGGAAGCGTAACAATATAATTTCCATGTGATTTTTGTCTAATTTATGAACTATATTTCATATGCTTTTATTTACACTTGATTAACAATAAAGTTACTAAAACGTATATTTAAACAATAAAAAGTCACTTTATTCAATCTCTTCTTATCCACTAAAGTTGGAAAATTAAATTACGAATAGAAAATCAATATAATTACAAATAATTTTAAATAAGAAAAAAGCGTGGAATTCCCGCGCTTTTTTCTTAATATATATTATATCAATATAATTTAAACGTCCTTATACTTTAACTTTCATTCATAATCTTCATCTTTTACTGGAAAATAAAAAACAGCTCTATTTAAAAACGTTGCATATTGCTCACGTGTTACAACTTTATTCGGTTCAAATTGCCCATTTCCTGTTCCTACTATGACATGATTAGACTGTAGTGCACTAATCGCATTTTTTGCCCAATGATTATTTGGTACATCTTTAAATGTATGGTTCTTCTTCACCTCAAATGTAAATGCATTCGTAAGAATTTGTGCCATTTCTGCGCGTGTTACTGGTGCAGTTGGTCTAAAGTTTCCTTTTTCATCACCTTTAAAAATACCATGCTCTGTTAATACTAAAATTTCATCTAAAAACATTGTTGCTCTCTCAGAAATATCTTTGTATGGATTTTTTAAAGGTCCTTCCCTTTTCAAATTCAATGTACGATACAGCACTGCTGCTACTTGTTCTCTCTTTACATTATCACCTACACCAAACTTACCATTTCCATACCCTAACATTACTTTATTGTATACTACATCCATTATATCGTCATATGCCCAGTAGTTTACTGGAACATCATCAAACACAATCATTTCTGGATATTCTTCTGCTTTTACGTTGGGAACATTCGTACTTACAAACAAGCCGCCCATAATAGTCATCGTTGCCATTATACGTAACATGTTCTTCTTCATTGCCCTCTCCCCTTTACCTCCATTTTAAAAAACGGAAAATAATAGACTGAAATCCTTTCCAATATTACATATGTTGCCTTTGCACCATTTATGCAATATATTACATTTAAAAAATCTATTATTGTGAAAATCACTACTAAAGGAGAGCCAATTCGCTCTCAATTTCAATTTTTATACCGAATTGTACGCAAACTAATTTTCTTTCCTGTATTCATGTAAAGGTGTTTCTATAATATAAATATTCTACTTTTTTCAAAAGAAATCCTTCACGTTTTAAGAGTTCATTTTCTAGACAAAAAATGCAATTATATCGACTTACCTACAACATACGACAATAGTAACCTCTCTATTAATAAAAGCTCATAATGAGCGGAAGATACCTCTTCTACACATTATGAGCTTTCTCTCTATCTATTCCATTTTCCCTGGAGAATTATCAATTGATCGTTGTAAAAACTTCGCAAATTGTCCGCGTGTAACGAGCATTTCAGGCTGGAACTTGCCATCTCCCGTTCCTACCGCTACTTTATTAGACTGCAATGCGCTAATTGCATCCCTTGCCCAATGATTTTCTGGTATATCTGTAAATGTATGCGGATGCTTTGTTTTCAACTCATATGCTTTCGTTAAAATTTGTGCTAATTCTGCACGAGTCAGTGTATCTTTCGGACGGAAATTTCCATTTTCGTCGCCTTTAAAAATGCCAATCTTTGTTAAGTGTAAAATTTCGTAAGGGAACATGGTTGATTTCGTACTAATATCTCCATATGGATTTCCAATAGTCGCACTTCTTTTTACATGAAGTGCGCGGTACAATACTGCTGCCGCTTGTTCACGTGTTATATGATCTTCTGTCCCAAACTTACCATTTCCATAGCCATACATAATGCGATGATATACTAAATTTGTAATTTCATCATACGCCCAATGATCTGTTGTTACATCATCAAACTTTATCATAATATCAGGACTAGATTTTTGGACGACATCTGTATTTGCAGACACACCATTTGCACCTACAAATATTCCTCCCATTAGTGTTAACGATGTCGCTATCTTTACTAGCTTTTTCATCTCTCTCATCTACCTTTTCCTTTATTTCCCTGCAAATTATATTATATAATAAATCTGAAAATTATAAATTTATTTCGAACTAATTATTTACAATTAAGAATATAATTTTTCTTCTACTACTATTTTTTCACCCTTTGTTTTTCGAAAAGTAAATGCCATTCCTACAAATATAAGAACAATTCCTACTATTTGCATACTAGTCGGTCTAAACCCGGTAAAGACTGTATCTAATAGTATTGCAACCGCAGGATCTAAGAACACTAATACAGAAATTAATCTCGTCGATAAATCTCTTAAACTGTCAAAAAATAAGTAATATACAAATCCCGTATGTATAAGACCTGTCGCTGTAATCATCATCCAATTCATCTCTGTTAACCCTTGAAACTTGCCAAAGTCTACGAATGGTAGCAATAAAAATATACCTAAAAATGTTTGTAAAAATGTCATCGCATAGGCGCTCGTATGCTGAATTCCTTTTCCTAATAAAGTGGTAAAAGCATAAAATAGTGCCGCAAGTAGTGCCCATACCATGCCAGATGACATCAGTTTTTCAAGTGATAGACTTCCATCTACTCCAGCCACTAACACTGTACCGATAAAACAAATAACAATGGACAAAACAGCAAACATTGTAAGTCTCTCTTTAAATACAATACTACCAATCATTAATACGATAATGGGTGCTAGATGATAAACTGAAATCGCAATTGTAATCGACATAACTTCAAATGCTTTAAATAGAAATACCCAGTTAAAAACGAGAAATACACCGCATGCTAATATTTGCATGACTTCTTTTTTATTCCATTGCTCACTTTTATATTGTCCTGTTACGAGCCAACATAATGCTAAAAATATAGTCGCACAAATACAACGAACGAATACTAATTCAAAAGACGGTAAACCTGTTTGAACAGAGAAAAATCCAATTGATCCGAAAATAGACATCGAAAGGATCATTTTTATAGCCGGCATTGATTTTGAATGAAACAAAATATTAACCTCCTAAACATTTCACTGAATATTCCATATATTATACACTATAATTTTCCAAAACTCGAATAACGCATAAAAAAAGAAGCAGTACACTACCGCTTCTTTTCCTTTTCATATTGTTCAAACGTATGAATTCTTTCAAAAATTGGTGGGTGTGTATATAAGAAAAACTTTACTAACGCAGGCGGATTTACTTGGCTTAAGCTCGTTTTTGATAAATATTGAAACGTTTTTACACCAGATTTCCCGTCCTTCGTCATATCTAGAGCGTATTGATCTGCCGCTCGTTCTTCTATACGAGAAACATAGTTTGTTGCTGGCTGTGATGCAAAAGAGAGGACAGAAGAAATTAAGAAAAATAAAGGTAAAATTGAGAAACATGCTGCTTTTGACATTTGCAGCGTATCCCCCCATTTTCGAATACACATATTGATAATACGACTAATGAGGTACATCCCTATAAACGATAGCAACACATAACTCGCAACGCCCCAATATATATGTTTCATAACATAATGCCCCATTTCATGAGCCATTATAAATAAAATCTCTTTATCTTTTAATTGCTTTAGCGTTGTATCCCACATTACAATGCGCGAGTTAAGTCCTATTCCTGTTACATATGCATTTAACGCATTCGTTTTTTCCGACATATTGACTTCATATACATGTTTCGCTGGAATATCGGCTTTGTCTGCCATCGCTAAAATTTTCGTTTCTAATTCTTTATTTTTCAGCGTCGAAAAGTCGTTATAAAGTGGATCAATCACGACAGGCTGTATAAATGTTAAAAAGATTGTAAACGGAACAGAGAGTGCCCACCCTGCTAACCACCATCTCTTCGGGAATTTGCGAATAAGCCATAGAAGAACCGTAACTACAATTAACATCGTCGCATAGCTCTCCCAAAAACCGATAACATGATCTTTTATCCAGCTTTGTGTACTTTGCGTTGAAATGCCGTAATCAACAGAAACTTTTCGGCTAATCCATTGCATCGGCAGGGCAAGAACTGTTGTAAGTAGTGATAAATAAAAGAAATAAATCGCAACTTGCAGGACACTTATTTTCGTCGTTTCCTTCGACCATTTCTCAAACTTTTTTGAAATACCGAGCACAAGTACAAATAATAAAATAATCCATTCAAGAGGCGTCGCTAAAAAATACAGTAAATTTTTCACGCGCGAATAATCTTGGCTTAGCGTAAGCTCTCTTGCATTCATAAACGTTTCTGGATCTGCACTCGTTCCTTTGTACATGTCAGGAATTAGTTCATGATTCCATCCAAATAAATACCAATATATAAATAACGCAAACCCAACGTACAAAAAAAGCGACCACCCGATAACCTTCCTCACGCTATTCCCTCCTCTATGCTGCCTGTCTATTATTATTGTAAGTTCGTACGTGCTAAATTAGAACAAGCTTATTACGCGAATTGCTCGAGATCCTTTTATTTACATAAAAAAACTCTTCTACAAATAGAAGAGTTTTACCTACCTTTAGACGCTTTCTTCGGTTCATAATCTGGGATAAGAAACGTACTTACAACCCAGCATATTAAACCAGCGCCTTTTATATAGCGTATATATTCATAGTCCTGAAAAAATAACGTCGTTACAATAAGCGTAAAAAATCCAATTAAAACTAGTACATATCCTATTTGCTTCTTAGATAACATAACGTACCTCCTTAAGGAAGTACATCCATTAATAAGCTAAAATCTTGCAGAGAAAAAGAACTATATTTCATAATCCCTTGTACAGCTAAAAGTAAAATAAGGCCGGTCACACACATATAATTAACGCTTTCTTCACTCTTTTTTTCAGCAACTACGCCGCCACTGATACATAGAATTCCTAACAAATGAAGCGCTAAATACATAAAGAAATAAGCTTCCTCCCAGCGAAGAATAACGTTGACTGTCGTTATTAGTACTATGCTCAGCACAATCAAATAAAAAAACTTATTTGATGATATTGTTTCATTCATATAATTTTATACATCCCTTTCAAATTTAGAATGAATGATGTTTCAAAGCTATAAAGTAAATGATTATTTTCATACTATAAAACAAAAGGAAAGACACTATTACTTTCCCGAATATTTTATGAATCCACATATACTTCTCTTCATTTTTTCTGAAGATGCGCTTCATCATTTCTTCTACAATTAGACCAAATAGTAGTAAAACCCCTAACACAATGAGAAGAGAAATAATATTTTCTTTTACATGAGTACTAGAAAATAAGTAATACTCCGGAAACACAATCGTATCTACTACAGGTTGCAGCCAATGACAAACGCTTTTATCACATATATCTGTAATAGACGTAGCATCTATAATATCTTTCAATATTTTTCAATCGTCTTTTTCATCTCATTTACTCCCCACTACGTCTGAAAAGCTTTTTTCCTGCTCTACATATATAGCGGGCATTTCTTTACTCCAATATTTGCGGTTAACAAATAAAAAGATGAGTACTAAGTTTAATCCTGTTATAAAAATAATAAGTCCTGGAAAGAACGTCGTATAATTTGAGAAATCTGTAAAACTCATTATCTCTTCTTTATTTATTAAAAAAGAAGCACCGATTACAAATGCATTGTTTAACATGTGAATAGCGATTGGCATGAGTAAACTATTCGTACGAATATATACGATTGATAGTACAACGCTAAATACAATTGCACCTAGGAAATCAACATGTAACAATGCAAACAATATTGCTACAACAATGATTGCTATACTCGTTCCCCATTTTGCTGCGAAGCGTTGCAGTAAAAATCCGCGAAAAACAAATTCCCCAATAATTGGTGCGATGAATACGACCATAATAACTTGATAAACGTATCCTCCAGTGCTATCCATAATCGGTTCGCGTAATGCGTTCATAATAAATGTCGGTGTAATCCATGCAAAGCTATACATGTACAAAATAAGATATCCATAACTAAACACGCATAACATGATCGTAATGTATAAAACTTGCACCAGGTTAAATGTTTCATTTCTATTAATAAATAATGAAAATGAAACACGGTGTTTTTTATACTCAAAATAAATCCACGTAATCGGCAGGATATAGAATATAAGAATATTTATAAAAGTAGAATTTTGCATATGAAATGTATTTTCTATCAATTCATTACTGGCTCTTGCAACTACAGTTAATAGTGCAAATACAATTAAAAAATATCTAGCTCGCATCGTTTGAAACGGATTCACACTCATCTCCTCCCCTATGTTACTTTTATCATATCATTTGATTCTTAATTTTTTGAGAAAGAAAACCTTAAAATTTCCTTAAAAATTCCATAAGTTACCGAAAGATGATATGATATTCGAGGAAATTAGGAGGGATTTTTTATGTATGAAGCAAATATTTTGCTCGTTGATGATGAAACAGCAATTTTACAATTACTAACTACCATTCTTGAAAAAGAAGGTTTTTCTCATATTACAACTGCAACATCCGCTGAAATAGCTTTATCTCTCACTCAGCAAAACGATTACGATTTAATTATTTTAGATGTCATGCTTCCTGGACAATCTGGTTTTGATATTTGTCCAATCATTCGTCAAAAAACAGATTGTCCTATCTTCTTCCTCACAGCTAAAACATCTGATTTAGATAAAATATCTGGATTTTCACACGGTGCAGATGATTATATTACGAAGCCATTTAATCCACTTGAAGTGGTAGCTCGTATGAAAGCACAACTCCGAAGACATATGAAGCAAGTTATGCCACACGAACAAAAAGCACAATCCAGTTCATTTGGTAGATTTAAAATTGATCGATATTCCGCAGAGCTTACAGTAAATGGGCGTGTTGTCGAATGTTCCGCCCAGCTATTTCAGCTATTACTCTTCTTTTGCGAGAATCCGAACTACGTATTTTCAAAAGAAGAAATATACGAGAAAGTTTGGGGAGCACCTGCCTATAATGGCGATGACAATACCGTTATGGTCCACATTCGAAAACTACGTGAAAAAATCGAACAAGACCCAAGTAAACCAGAATATATAAAAACCGTTCGCGGGCTTGGCTATAAGTTCATTACAAAGTAGGGTGACGATATGAACTTTAATAAACGACTTATTATCCAGTTTATCATGCAACACGTATTTGTTTTAGTTACATTACTGATTGCTGTAGTAACTGCATTCACGTATTTAATTTTTCTTGTTACGAGTACTTCATACGAACCAAACATTCCAGATGCTGAAAATTTTATGATTGCAAGATACATCTCTTCAGAAGATGGCAATATTTCGTTAAAAGCTGAAGTAAAAGACTTAATTAAAGAGAAAAATGATTGGATTCAAGTTGTAGAGGAAAACGGAAAAGTTCTCTATCACTTTAATACGCCAAATGACGTACCGACATCTTATACGAAAACATCTTTATTCTCGTATATACAGAATCACATAGAAAGTCCTTATACATTTACATATTGGGAAATTGAATTAGAAGAAAAAAACGTACTTGTTATTTACGGCGGTATGTTAAAAAGCAATGTATTACTGAAAACGATACAGAAAGAGCACCCTTCTGTATCTACAGATTCATTCGCATTAACAGAAGAAGAAAAACAGTTACTTTCTAAAGAAAAGGCTACTCTTCAAATCTTTAATAGTGGCGGCGAAGAAGTATTCTCCTATCCAGATGGAAAGAAAAAAACGTTTTCTGTCATACAAGCTGCTCTTAGCGAAAAGGAACCGTGGAACCATAAAGAAAACACGTCTAGCTTTTACGACACAAATAGCAATCATCTTCTCGTTGTAACTGCCAAAAATGAGTACTACTACCCAGATGATGAAATAGACGATGTATTTGCTAAAAAGTTTCTAATCGGATGCGGATTAATCCTTCTTATCGTATTTGTTTATTTAGTCATTCTTTCTATTTGGTACGGTAATAAATTTGGAAAACCGTTATTACATGCGATGCGCTGGCTTAAAAACATAGCTGGTGGAAAGTACGAAGAGCCTGTTAGTAAAAAAGGAAAACCTATCAGGTTCAGGAAATCTGGTAAAGAAAAATGGTCATTCCGCTTATTTAGTGATGTTACAAATTCACTAGAGCACCTTTCTATTACACTCAAAAAAAATGATGCGATGAGGCAAGTACTGCAGCAAACACGTGAAGAATGGATTACTGGTCTAACGCACGATTTAAAAACACCACTAAGTTCTATATACGGCTACGCATTATTACTAGAATCAAAACAGTATAACTGGACCGATCGTGACATTCAGCAATTTGGCAGCGTTATGAAAGAGAAATCTCAATATATGACCACACTAATTGATGACTTAAGCTTAACGTATCAATTAAAAAATAACAGTCTTCCTGCGCAGCATGTAAACATTGAAATGAATCAATTCGTCCAAAAAGTATTATTACAATTCATTAATAATCCGACACTTCAAAATCAAAATATTGAATTCGTACCAAGCTCAAATAAAATTCAATATTTCATTGAAGAAAAATGGTTCCAGCGTATTATTGAAAACTTACTCGCAAACGCTGTAAAACATAATAATGAAACGACTAATGTCATCGTAAAACTTTCGCAAAACGCTACTTCATTTACACTCTCTATTTCAGATAACGGAAAAGGAATGGATGATAAAACGAAAGAGCTTCTATTTGAGCGATATTACAGAGGAACAAATACAGAAGAAAGCAACATTGGAACTGGACTTGGCCTCGCCATTACAAAACAGCTCGTTCATGCTCATAACGGAACGATTTCTATTGATAGTGAACTTGGAAAAGGAACGACGATTATACTTGTGTTTCCGTTTCGTTCGTAGAAAAGGCGCTTTGTGGCGTCTTTTCTTTTTTGGAAGAGTTTAGCGGTATATGAAATGATATAGACCATCTTTCTGAGTTGTTTTAGCGGTATATGAAATTATATCGGCGATTTTGCGAATATATCGGCGATTTTTCAAATATATCGGCGCAACTCGAATTATATCAGCGATTTTCTAAATATATCGGCGCAACTCAAATTATATCAGCGATTTTCTAAATATATCGGCTTATCGACAAAAATCAACAACTATAGCACCCCATCTTATATGCAAAGCTCCTGAAAAACAACGATTCCAGACCAATTGAAATTTCACGAAATAAAAAAGCGAACCACCTCCCAATGATTCGCTCTTACTCTATTACTTCTTCTTCACCGGTATCCAAAGCTCTACTTGAGCGAACTCACTTTTATCTTCGTGACAACGCTCATCGTATAATTCAAACTCTGTAACGCCGCAATGTTCGTATCCTGAATGCGGGAACCACTCTGAGAATACTGCATTCCACGTTTGGTGAATAGACGATACCATTTCTTCATGAGGAACTTTCGGCGTTGTAAATACCGCATATGTTGCTGCCGGGAACGTGCGCTTTGCAATTTCATTTGGTACATTTTCAAAGTCTGTGACTTCCATTCCGATAATATAAGTGAAGTCCCCTGTTTCTAAATTAAAATCAGTACATAATCCAAGCTCTACCCATTGGCTCGTATCTTTACGATTCGGAATTGTCGTTCCAAGATCTTTTTGTAAATATTCTTGCCAAAATGCTGGAATGTCTTGATGGTTCTTCCCTTCTTTACTTGTCGTCTTCAGTTCATAACCCGCCACTAAAAATTCCGGTTTATTTACAATACGATATTCCATTTGTATGCCTCCTAAATACGGATTTAATTTTCTTTGCTTTACATTCACGCTGTAATACATCGGTGTTTCTATTTCCTGCTTTCGATATTCACTCGGTGTCATTTGAAATAATTTTTTAAAGGCTCTCGTGAACGTTTCGTGAGATTGAAAGCCATGTTCAAATGCGATATCAATAATTTTTTCATCCGTATGAGAGAGTTGATAAGCTGCCCGGGCTAACCTCCTCTTCCGAACATACTCCATTACCGTATCACCTACTAACGCCTGGAATACACGATGAAAATGCGACTCAGAAAAACCTGCAATGCGAGCTAACTTACGCAGCGTCTGTTTTTCCATTACATCTTCCTCGATATAATCAATGGACCTTTGAATTTGTGTTTCATAGCTTTCCATCTCTGTTCACCCGCCTTATATGTATTATGATAAAAGAGAATCTTATCCAATTCTTGACGTTTTTTACTATAATTCCATAAAAAATTGTAACTTTTTTATATGTTTTTCGTTGTTATGTATGAAGGGAGGGAAATGTAGTGAAACGTAAACAATCATTAGAAGAAATTTACTCAGAACATATGCAAGATTTATTTCGCTATCTTCTCTCCCTAACCGGAGATTCCCATTTTGCTGAAGATCTCATGCAAGAAACCTTTTACCGCATGCTCGTCCATATTGACTATTACAAAGGCGAAGAAATTAGACCGTGGTTATTTACAATTGCCTACAACGCCTTTATCGATTGGTATCGAAAAGAGAAAAAATATAAAACGACGACAATTACAGAATTCCATTTACCAAACGTGCCAAGTACAGAGCACTCTTATTTCATAAAACATGAGATTGCTAGTTGGTTAGAAGGTTTATCTTCTCTTCCGCTTGAAAGACGAAATGTTCTGTTACTACGAGATTACTACGGATTCTCATATAAAGAAATAGCAGAGATGACCGGTCTCTCACTAGCGAAAGTGAAAATTGAATTACACCGTGGTCGAAAAGAAATGAAAAGCATAAAGGAGTGATACGGATGGGTTGTACAGAATTTAAAAAACTATGGGAGAAGTACGAAAACGGAACGCTCACGCATGATGAACAGAAACTGTTGGAAAGTCATATTGAGACATGTGAAGAATGCGAGGCTTACTTAGATCAATTGCTTTCAAAAAGTGAAACAATAAAGAAAAAACTACCACCACAAAACCTGAAAGTTCCGTTTTGGAAAATAAAATGGAAACAACGTTGGCAAACCGTTAGTTTTGTCCTTGCCGTTTGTATTGCAATCTATTTTGTCGGCCATTTTTCATCTTCTCTTTACTTCTATAATATGAAAAAGTTAGTCGAAGTAGATGAAATCCCAGCACTCGCACTAGAAGCAACAATTCCAAATAGTCGTTCCACTGGAGGCAGTACAAAGATTAAACCCTTTTTCCGTACAGAAATTGAAATGAATTTAGTTAAAACGGTCGGTAAAAAAGAAATGCCAATTGGTACAGTAACAACGCGTAGCTTCTTATCATCTGTAACTGACACAAATCAATCATGGGCAAATAAACCCTATTCCAACAAACTTTCCTTTGTTCATCCAAAAATAAAGCAAGATGATCATTTGAAAGAAATCTCTAAAAAAGTTTGGAGTACACTCGGAAAGATACATGAGGGCACCGTTGCAGAAGTAGCGATATCTTTTGACAAACCTTACACTTTACAAGAATTAGCATCCATTCTATATAGCACATTTGAAGCACAAGAAATGCCGCCCACTCCTATATGGTACGCTTTAGACACAGGGCAAGAAAGAATAGATGAAGAAGATTTCATCCTACATGGCGGAGAGGTTATCGGATTTTCAGAACATATAAATCTCCCTGATAATGAAGCAAAACGACCGAAGACAAAAGAAGATGAAGTAATCGAAATGATGCGTATTCTTTCTACACATAAAGAAACTGTAAGTAAAACTACTTGGACTCCTGAAAAAGAGCTGAACTTAGATAAGCGTTATGAGTATGTAAAAGAGAACGGTGTAAAAGTATACGGGATCGTCATTACCGGACCATCGAAAGAGTTATTAAAATTACAAAACTCGCCTCACGTTCGTTATGCGACTCTTGGAGATATTGAGGTTTGGAATTGGTTTGATCAGTGATGTGGGAAAAGGAGAGCATCTAGGAGTGATGCTCTCCTTTTTAATCCGAAATCACTTTCACATACATCCCTCTCACCGCTTTTTCATAAGCGCTATCACTCATCTGTCTTATGTTTTCTGACACAACAGACGATGGAACGACTTCCCCCTCACAAAGTAACGGTGGATCAATAAGACGTACTTTATTTTTCTGATACAAATCATAATCGTTTTTATCTTCTTTTACTTTTACATTCGGATGAACTTTGCTTACTAAAGCATGTACTTCTGGATTACTACATTGCTGCAATTTCGAAATTAGCTCATCATCTTCAAGAAGAAAATCATCTGCATGAATAACCTTTTTGTGTAGAGCTAACTTTAGCGTTTTTGCTAACATATCATTTCCATAAATATTCATTGGTTGCATAAAGAAATCGATGACTTCTTTGTAATACGTTTCTGTAAACCACTCTGCTATTTCGATATTTTGAAGGACCATTTTTCCGTTTACTTCAATTACATCTTCTAAAAAACTGTGAGCTTCTTCTAAAGAAATATACCCATATGTATACATATCTCGTAACGTATAATCCACTCGATCTGCGCATAATTCTGGCGCTGACCTTTCCAGTAATGTCCACTTCGAATCATCTAACAAAATCTCTTCATAGTTATAACCATACTTTGAAAGAATCGCTGGAATTTCTGAGTTTTTCACGACAGAACTAAATATCTCTTCATGATAACTTTCATTTCTATTATCAAAAACGTAATCAATCACATGAGAAAAAGCAGTATGTGATACATCATGCAGTAAACCTGCAATTTGTTCTTCTACTGAACCACCGAGTTTCTTCACTAACAACATAACACCAACTGAATGATCAAAGCGCGTTACATTCCATTCCTCATTTATTAAGTAGCTTGCGCCAGTTTGATGAATACCTTTTAACCTTTGCACAGACTTACTTACAATTAATTCTTCTACTACTGGATCCACTTCAAATTCTCCGTATAGCACGTCTGATATGATCACTTATAATCCCCCTTTATCTTATAATCGTAACTCTTTTATGAAATCGACACCAACAAAATATTAAATTCAAATATATTGATTTTCAATTATAAGTGTTGTATATTATACATGTCTGTTATTTGTTTTAATTCATTTATTTTTATTGAGTGCTCCTTATATGGAGCCTTTTTTATTTGTAAAAATAGAGAGCCATTAGCTCTCTATTACATACACTTATTCAAACGTAACCTCCACCTGCACAATCTCCGACCTACTTCCAAGTCTTAATGGTGGTCCCCAAAATCCGAAGCCTGAAGAAACAATTGCGTGAAATGCACCTTTTTGTGCGTATCCCCAGTCTAGTTCGTACATTCTTCTCGTTACAATATGGTTTGGTGCCATTTGTCCGCGGTGCGTGTGACCGGATAATAGTAAATCTACGCCAGCATCCGCTGCTTGTTTTAACTCGAATGGTTGATGATCCATTGCGATAACTGGCATCGTTTTATCTACTGTACTCATTAGATTTTCAAAACTTTGGCGATCTCGCTCTGTTTTATCTCTTCTTCCAACGAGATAAAACTGATCTTCAATTGTAATTACTTCATCTAATAAAATGCGAATATCGATCTTATCCATCTCTTGCAGGAATTCTGGAACTGCTCGCCCGTAATATTCGTGATTTCCTAACACACCATATACGCCTAGTGGAGCTGTCATTTGTTTCATAATATGTCCCATATTTTTTTGAATGAACACACCTGGATGATCATCGATAATATCACCTGGCAGTAAAATAATATCCGGCTCCATTTCATTTACATGACGAACAAGCCTTTTCAAATGCGAAACGCCAGATAATTTACCGAAATGCATATCAGAAGCCATCGCAATGCGTAAGCTTTTACGTCCCTCTACTTTTTTCGGAATGTGCACCTCATACTTTCTTACTACCGGGCTATATGCATTAAATACTCCGTACGCAAAGATAAAAATAAATGCAGCTAACACAACCGCCCCTGTCCAAATAATTGCCGCTTCTTTCTCCACTGAAAACTGTAAAAGAAAGACTGTAATATTAGCTAATGGTAATAACATAAGCGCGTATTGTATAACCGCAAACCAAATCGAACCTATTGTTCGTAGGAAAGGCAAAAACTTAAACACTTGCACGAGAATGTACGCATACGAAATGAAGCCAACTATGAAAGCGTAATATCCCCAAGACTCCCAGCCAAATACGGCATGAAGCCAAACCCAGCCGTTCCAGCCTATGTAGAGCATAAGTAGTGTGTATATAATTAATATCGTAAATATATTGAGATAACGAAGATTCTTCACAACTAGCCTCCTTATTCATTTCTTCTATTATATCTTGTTATGCACTTATAGCGTAAATATTAAGCACAATGATCTTCACAATAAAAACCTCTAATTGTTTAGTGATATTGCGTTTGTTGCGACGCAGGTTGGGGGAGTTGATGAGGAGGAATATATAAACAATACAGCGACGATTCTCTTGATAAAAATTCATAAAATTTCATTATACAAAACTCACCTATGCAATTATGCATAATCATGCCTTCCGCTTTATTTTCATGTTACGATATAAATGAAATACGACATATATCGACAAAAATAAAAGGAAGTGATTGTATGAAACGTTCTAAAACGTATTTAAAATGTTTAGCATTATCCGCTGTTTTTGCTAGTAGCGCTTTAGTGCTTTCAACACCTGCTGCTTACGCTCAAACGACGTCACAAGTTGTAACAGATATCGGACAAAATGCAAAAACACATACGAGCTATAATACATTTAATAATGATCAAACTGATAATATGACAATGTCTTTAAAGGTAACTTTCATCGATGATCCAAGCGCTGATAAACAGATTGCCGTTATTAATACAACTGGTAGTTTTCTAAAAGCAAATCCTACTATAAGTAGTGCGCCTATTGATAACTACCCAATCCCTGGCGCTAGTGCAACATTACGCTATCCTTCACAATATGATATTGCCTTTAATCTTCAAGATAATAGCGCTCGTTTCTTTAACGTAGCACCTACAAATGCTGTAGAAGAAACGACTGTAACATCTAGTGTATCATATCAACTTGGTGGTTCTGTTAAAGCTTCTGCAACGCCAAATGGCCCTAGCGCTGAAGCTGGCGCAACTGGTCAAATAACTTGGTCTGACTCTGTAAGCTATAAACAAACAAGCTATAAAACAAATTTAATTGACCAAACAAATAAAAACGTAAAATGGAACGTATTCTTTAACGGATATAACAATCAAAACTGGGGGATTTACACACGTGATTCCTACCATTCTTTATATGGAAACCAACTGTTCATGTACTCTCGCACATATCTATATGAATCTGATGCAAAAGGTAATTTAATACCGATGGATCAACTTCCAGCATTAACAAATAGCGGTTTCTCTCCTGGTATGATCGCTGTTGTTATCTCTGAAAAAAATACAGACCAATCTAACTTACAAGTCGCTTATACGAAACACGCCGACGACTACCAACTTCGTCCAGGCTACACATTTGGAACTGCAAACTGGGTTGGAAACAACGTAAAAGATGTTGATCAAAAAACATTTAATAAATCGTTTACACTAGATTGGAAGAATAAAAAGTTAGTAGAGAAAAAATAAAGAAAACCGAACCGCCATTTAGATGGTGGTTCGGTTTTTATTTAAATAACAAATTCTTTCTCTTCACATTAAAATAAAACTTTTAATACTACGGAACAAACTTAGGCGCTCTGCATGGAAGTTTGTATGATTAGACATTCTTTACATAGATAAAAGTATAAAAAACTCTCTCCTATTTGAAAAGTTATTCCTCCTGTAAGTCCCCCTTCATTCCCATAATCTTCTCCGGTCAACATAGCCACATAGTTCATATTTTTCGAGCAACAAGGACACGTTGCCTCTATAAAATCGTCTATGTATAGGGGCGCTCCAAGTATTCTACAAATATAATCTCTTCCCATCGCATCAAAAGCTTGATCATTTTCATCTTCATCACAAGGGACATCATAATTCTCCATCGTTATTAATTTCATATCATATTTCGGCAAAGGAACTGGTATTTTATCAATTAATTCATACTTCCAATTAAACATCTCACTTTGAGTAACGGTATGTATAGAACGTTCCATTATATTTATTTTGAAATTTTGTATATCTTCATATAAGGAACAATTTAAACAAGTGATCAATGGCAACTCTCTTAATTCATCTGTCTTAAGTTCCTCTAATCTAGAATCATTCAAATCAAAGGTAAATATTTGATGCGCTTGTTCATTACATTGTGGACATATGGGAAGTTTCCAAGTGTCTCCACCAAAATAATGACCATATCCCTCTTCTCCGCGAATAACTCTAAACCCTAATTTATTCATATATTTGCCTCCGCTTTATAAATTACATAATAAGTCTACTTCACTTTTAATCATTCATTATGATCCGTCTTGTATAACAGGTGAATACTATCTAACAACCCAGGTTGGAGAGTTTATAAGGCGAAGTACATAAAGGCTGAACTTGTTTCATGCGTTGCTGCTTTGATTTTAGTCCATAACACGTTCTTCCGCATAACAAACAAATACTTGCTTTTCCGAACGTAAAGATACTAAATAATACTCATCTTCAAAATGCCCTACTATATACCCCATTTCCCCAGCCAGTTCAATTGTTTCTTTATTAAAATATACTCTTGATTGCTCAAATTTTATATGTTTTATGATACTCTCTAACTCATTTTCGTTTACTTCCTTCTCAGAGAAAAGGAACATGAGGCTCCCTTCCATACATACAGGAGAAATCACATCGAAAATATCAGTTGCAGGATCATACTGGTTTATTAAAATTGTGCTCTTTACAGTGGATTTTCTCCAATTTAACTCTTTTAATTCTTTTTCAAAAACGTAATTTTGTACCTTTGTTAATTCCTCTTGAACCCCTTCACAATTCACTAAAATATATAAATGAAATTTCGACATCATTGTTTTCATAAATTGTTCCATGCTTGTATCCACATCAACTATATATCTATTAATTATTGATAACAAATTTAAAATTTTATCATTTTCAAAATTATCATGTTCATCTAACACTAGAAAATAGTCGTTCTTTTCTGTTGCAGGTTTGTGTATTTCGATGTATGTGTCCATGTTTTCTCCTTAAAAACAATTTTTATTTACGACTAAATTACCCTGGCATATATAAAGAGAGAAGAGCTTATATTCACTCTTCTCTCTAATATCTTTATCCATCCTTACTCTTTTTCTATATTTCTAAATTGTTACTAGCAATTGTTAATAATGCACCATCATATTGAATAAATGCACACGCCGATGAGGGGACTAATGTAATTTTCGGAACAAAACAATTCCCCATTACATACTCTATAATCTTATTTTGATTTAATTTCTTAAATTTAATATCAACCTTTTCTCCCAAACAAATTATAGCTAACGTGTTTTCTATACTTACACTATAAAATAATTTGATAATATAAAGTACTTCTTTCTTTTGTATAGATTCAAAAACAAAGAAAACATTATCCCTGCCAAAGTCTAGCATCTTATAAAAAATTTTTTTAGAATCGACTTCCTTTTTAAAATGTAATATTTCTGATTTACTTACATGTATAATGAATTGACGAATCCTCTGTTGAAAAAGCAAATTCAAATTATCAATATTAAAATCATCATTATTATGTAAATCCGTTTCATATATATCAGTAAAATCATTCACCCGATATATATTACTATCTTCTATACACTGAACTTTTTTGAATTCAAAGTTCATTTTAGTCCTCCTTATTCAGTTCTAAGCTATAAAGCGCAAAGTATTATTCAAGCGAATCTCCAAATATATCAATCCATTCCTCTAAAACTCTACCAAAATCATTAATATTATCCTGTTCATCAAAGCCTTTTTCAATTAACTCATCTGCCAAAATGTCTCTCAACTCATGGATGATTTCAATTTCTAACATACGAAAGTCTTTACAATCTACAATCCATAATAGTTCAGGTGCCTTTCTCCTTACTATCTGCTGCAATAATTCTTTTGTATCCTGCTTAAAATTATACAAGTTGACTTTTCCTTTCTATAAACAACGGCGAACTCCTCAAAGAGATTCCTCTTTTCATCTTATAATACGTTTCAACAATTACTAGCTACATTTTAAAATATTATGAACCTGTAATATTTAGAGGGATGGTTATAAAAAAGCATTGTGATTACTACCACAATGTTTTTTTATAACTGCAAATTTATTTTATAATATCAAATTCAATTATGCCTGTGGACTTAAACCTCTCAATTATATGTTTCTCTTTATTATCTATACAACAAAAAAACACATGAACAGGGGTTGGAAAAGTTATTAACTCCCCATATTCCCTACCTTCTGCCCACTCCATACACGTATCAGACAATATGTTTATTAACACTTCAAAATTCTCATTGTCATTCACCAACAATTTATCTGTTTTACTAATCAAAATTACATATTGCTCAGATGTTAACCAACTTAAATCGTTTATACACTCATCAAAAGCATTCCAGTTACCACCGAAATAATCTGGGAAATTCATTTTCTTTGAGAATTCGCTAAATAACCCATTCATATCCATACATTTACTACCATCAATAGATATTAATTGGATATTCTCTTCTATTCTTAAATGTTTAGAATGATTAAATAGTAAATGTATAAATGGAGGAGTTAACGATTTTATTTTATTATCAATTCGCATGATCTTATCATCCTTTTTACGTGGTAATTGAACAAAAGTTTTATAATGATTTTTTGTATAATATGCTTTTCTATTTTGACCAATTACAATCCTTTGCTAGACATACGCACCTGTAAAGTATACATATTGCCGAGGTCCATTTCCACTAATAACGGATTAATATTATCTTCTACACTATCCTATCAATAATTGACACATAAAAAAGCACACAATCCATTCACAAAAGTGAACGTTGTGCGCCTTCATTTCTCATTCTATTTCATTTATTTCTTCAACTTATCCGCCTTCGCAATAAATTGTGCTGCTTCCGCACGACTTACCGCTTTATTTGGAGCCCAGCCATTATCTGTTCCAATTGAAATCTTTTCTTGGATTAAAATATTGGCATACTTCGCCCCCCAATGATTGTTTAAGTCAGCAAATTCTTTCGGTAGTTTTATATTTTCATTTCTTTCTAATTTATATGCATTTACTAACATTGAAGCCATTGATGCACGGTTAATTAACCCGCTCGGATTAAAGTTTCCCTTCTCATCACCTTTTACAATACCTGCTTTTTCAACAGCAGCAATATACGGCGTTGCCCAGTGATTTTGTGCATCAGGGAATGATGGCTTTGCATCTTTCTTAATTTCTAATCCTAAAACAGTTGCTACTATTTTTGCAGCGGAACTACGATCAATATTTTCAGCTGGTGCAAATGTACCATCTGGCTTACCGTGTACTGCTTCTTTATCTACTAAATATTGAACTGATTCTTGTGCCCATGCTGGTACGTCAGAGAATTTAGGCTTCTGTTCAATTGCACTCGCATCGATTTCAAACTGTACTTGATATGTATGATCATATTTAATTGCTGGAATTAATATATGCATTTGCATATTATATTTTTTCGAAAACTCATCAATTTCAAATTGAACAACTTTCGTACCGTTATTTGCTTTATCTTCGGAAATTACTTTTACATCATGGAATGTCCCTACTTTATTCGTATCTTCTACTCTAAGATACTGGAAATAGCTACTATCTTGAACTGTTAACGTAACGATTTTTTTATCACCTTGAATGGTTACTTTTGCATTTTTTAAATATGTAGACGCAACAGATGTATCATTCGTTTGATCTTTATAAGTCTTTAAAATAACGTCATACGTGTCATCTGCTAATTTGCTAGCTGCTTTCATTTCTACTACCGCTTCTGCTTTCGCAATCGGTGCCATCATACCGCTAAATGGAACTGCTAACGTTGCTGCTATAACAAATGCATTCATATATTTTTTCTTAATCATTATCAATATGACATCTCCCTTTATATAAATATACTTAACACAACTATCATATTGATAATGATTATCAATGTCAAATAAAAATAATACTATTATTTCCTACATAAGTACGCTTTCCGCTCATTTTTAAAAAGTAAATAATGCGCTGTATGAACTTTCCGTTCTAAATAATCGATAGAATACGAGCTTGATGGATCAACTAAATCACCTATCGCTCCTGAAAGGTGATCAATGACTTGCTGCAAAACCTCTAAGTTTTTCTTCTCACTTTCAGCATTCATTTCATCCATAATGTCACAAATAAGATACTGCACTCGCCGTAAACGTAATTCCTTCTGTTCCACTTATATCTCCTCCTTATTAGTCATATTACGGTTTAAATATATGGCACCATAGCTTAACCAATGCTAAAAAATAGAAAGGCAACCATCTTCATAAAGATGGTTGCCCCTATATTTAAACTTGCATCGCTTTTTCTCTCAAAGCTCTTCTCAGCAACTTGCCTGTCGTATTCTTCGGCAGTTCTGTTAAAAATTCAATACTCTTTGGTACTTTATATTTTGCTAAATGTAATGTGCAGTAATGCATCAGTTCTTCTTCTGTTACGTTCGTTTGTTTCAGAACGACGTACGCTCGCACTGCTTCTCCTAAGTTTTCATCAGGAACACCGATTACGACAACTTCCGCCACTGATTCGTGCATGTACAATACTTCCTCTACTTCACGAGGATATACGTTATAGCCGCCAACTAAGACGATATCCTTTTTGCGATCAACGATATAGAAGTAACCTTCTTCATCCATTTTCGCTAAGTCTCCTGTATACAACCAGCCGTCCTTTAATGTCGCAGCTGTATCTTCTGGTGCGTTATAATATCCTTTCATAACGTTAGGCCCGCGAACAATTAATTCCCCAACTGCACCAACAGGTACTTCTTCCCCAAGTTCATTTACAATTTTATTTTCTACATGCCAAATATTTGTACCGATTGACCCTGGCTTACGCGGACGATCTAGTGGATTAAAACAAGTAACTGGTGATGCTTCTGATAAACCGTATCCTTCTGAAACGATAACGTCAAAACGTTGTTCAAAGTTTTGCAGAAGAGCAACAGGCATTGAAGCACCACCTGAAATACAAAGGCGAAGCGTCTTCACATCTTCTGCGCTTGCTTCTTCGAATAAATATAAATAATTATACATTGTCGGTACACCGGCAAAAATTGTCGGTTCGTACGTGCGGCAAATACGGAATACTTCTTTCGGGCTAAATTTCGGTAACATTAAAATCGTTGCCCCGTTCACAATCGGTGCATTGACCGCCACTGTTAAACAGAATACGTGAAACATTGGCAGTGCCGCAACGACGCGATCATCAGCCGTATATTGTAAATACGATGCCACATCGCTCGCATTACTATATAAATTTTTATGCGTTAACATAGCGCCTTTCGGTTTTCCAGTTGTGCCCGAAGTGTATAGAATAACCGCTACATCTTCTTCATCTAGTTCTGGGCCTTCGTAAGTTAAATCTCCAGCCCCTATCATTGTAGTAAACGTTTTCATTTTTTCGGTTTCTGTATGGTTAAAATCTGATGAGGTTTCGCATATGATGATGTTTTCAAGTGAAGGAAGTCTTGTTGTAAGAGATTGTATAACAGGTAGAAGGACGTCGAGTACGATAATTGTTTTTACATCTCCATTTTGTAAAATGTAATGCATTTCGTCTGCTGTATAAATTGGATTAACTGGAATAACAGTTGCTCCCGCTTTCATTGTTCCGTATAAACCGACCAAAAAATGTGGTGAATTTCCAACAACTAATGCAACATTGTCCCCTTTTCCAATGCCCATTTCTGCTAAATTGCTAGAAAACCTTGTGACCATTTTGTTTAATTGGTCATATGAGACCGACTGATCCATAAATATATAAGCCGGTTTATCCCCCTTCTTTTTCGCCGTTTCAGCCAAAGATTGAACGAGATTCACACAAACCCCACCTTTATAAAATTTAGAATATTTAAAAATTCTAAATTAATTATATTAAAAGAAAATTAAAGTGGCAAGTGTTATTCCATTAACTGCATATAAACAGATCACCTCCTCTTCATTTACTTTGGAAGGATAAGGGAATTTCATTTGCAAGTAATTTATGAAACTAGACCAAAAATCATTTTAGGATAATATGCACTCATCTTTTCTCTAAGTTTAGTAAGTTCCTCTTTATTTAACGTCGTATGCTCTCCAAACAAGTTAATCGCGTCCGCTCCATCTTCATGAAAATACACCGTAACATATAGTGCCGGTAACCCTGCATTGTCTTCATCTATTGAAAAGACGACATCTGGTGTCTTATTAACAGTGCTGAATGTTTCATTTCTTTTCCACTTCTTATTTTGAAACATGTCTTGTATTTCCTGTATCTTTCGTCTGTTATCTGTATGCGTAAAATATATAACATTATCTTTCGCTGGTTTTCCGATCGATAAAAGTATGCGACTTGAGGAAGTTTCATCGTTACAAGCTGCTATTCCAATAACGAAGCTGAGCAATAATACAACGTACATTACTCTTTTCATTTCGATCCGCCTCCTTTTGAATATGTATATTCTTTTATAAGAGGCAGATGTCCTGTGATTTTATCGTATATAAAATTATATCGGCGATTTTTCAGATATATCAGCGCAACTCGAAATATATCAGCGATTTTCTAAATATATCGGTCGTAACCCGGAATATATCAGCGATTTTTTAAATATATCAACTTACCGACAAAACATGACAATCTACGCAAAAAGAAAGAGGCTGCCAGTTACGGTAGCCTCCCTTATTTTTAGAAGAACAAATGTAAGAAATCTTCTGTTGTAATATTACCGAAGTAACGTGCGATATCTACGCCTTCTAAAGCTGCAGTGAATGCATCTTTATCAAATTGTACGCCTGTTAGACGTTCTTCAATGTCATGCACATCTAGTGAACCGAAGAAGTCACCGTAAATTTTACATTCTGTTACTGTTCCTTTTTTCACTTCAAGACGAACGTCAACTTGTCCAACTGGGAAGCGGTGTGAATGTTGTAAGTTGAACTTCGGAGATTTTCCGTAGTTCCAGTCCCAATTGCGGTAGCGCTCTTCAGAAAGTTTATGGATTTCTTTCCAATCCTCTTCTGTTAATTCATACGTTGGAATTTCTGTTTCTCCTTCGAAAATTGTTTCTAGAAGAAGTTGTCTAAACTCTTCTGTCGTCATTTCTTCGTTTAGGAACTCTGTAATGTTCGCAACGCGGCTACGGATTGATTTAATTCCTTTGGATTGGATCTTATCCATTTTTACTTTCAGTGCTGATACGACGTGATCGATTTCAGAGTCAAATAGTAACGTACCGTGACTGAACATACGACCTTTCGTTGAGAACTGCGCGTTACCTGAAATTTTTCTGCCTTCAGCTAAAATGTCGTTACGACCACTTAGTTCTGCATTTACGCCTAATTTACCAAGCGCTTTCGTTACAGGCTCTGTGAATTTTTTGAAGTTGCTGAAACTGTCTCCATCATCTTTCGTAATAAAACTGAAGTTTAAGTTTCCTAAATCATGATATACTGCGCCTCCGCCTGATAGACGACGAACGACATGAATACCTTTTTCTTTTACGTAATCTGCATTAATTTCTTCTACTGTGTTTTGGTTTTTACCAATGATAATCGAAGGTTCATTAATGTAGAACAGTAAATATGTTTCGTTAATATCTAAATTCTTCACACAATATTCTTCAATCGCTAAGTTTATTCTAGGATCTGTAATCCCTTTATTATCAATAAATAACATCGTATCACCTCATGAGTTCCATACGTAGCCACTATGCGCTAGCGTAATATGGCCACTGAAAATTTGTTTTGCTTCTGTTACTAAATCAGCTGGATTGCCTGTATGCGGTAAGTGCGTTAATAAAAGTTCTTTTACATTCGCATCTTTCGCAATACTTGCTACTTCTGTACTATTCATATGCCCTGCTTTTGCAGCCTCTTGATGTGCATACATATTACACTCACAAATGAAAAGATCAGCATCTTTTGTGAATGGAATAAATTCAGGAATATAACTGGAATCTGCGCTATATACTACAGCGTCATTACCTGCTGTAATACGCATCGCAAAGCATGTAACAGGATGAACAGTTTTTAAGAATGAAATCGAGAACGGTCCAACTTGAAGTGTTTCTTCTGGATTGTACGCGATTCCTTTCGTATGCGGTTCATGCGTTAAAGACTGGAATCCACTCTCATCAAACGTATGACCGTATATTGGTAGTTCCGGTAGTTGTCCCTTTGTCGCACTCGTAATTAGTCTCGCATATTGCAATACCCCAATGTCTGCAACATGATCGTGATGATAGTGCGAAAGTACAACTGCATCTATATCAGATGGTGTTATATATTTTTGAAGCTGTGCTAGTACACCACTACCACAGTCTACAAGTAAACGAAAACCATCGTGTTCAAACAAATACCCCGACGTTGCTTCTCCCGCTTCTGGAAAGCCGCCCCAAAAGCCGACAACAGTCATTTTCATATGTATCCATCCTTTCTAAAACCGAGTAGAAATGCATGTTTCACTTACATTCTACATTGTTAACTATAATCCATTTCCTAAACTTTTTCATTAATTTTCAATTTTGTTATAAAACAGTTGTTGACTTTTGTTTTTTGTACTAATACAATGATAGTAAGAAATGGAAATGGAGGGATTGACATGATCGATCAACCAATGGAGTTTTTCAGAAATTTACCGACGAAAACTTGTGCGCACTGTGGGAAAGAAATTGATGAGCAACACGAAGCATACCATAACAAATGTGATGACTGCGTTCACGAAGAATAGTAGTTTGTGAACAGAAAAAAACCTAGCAGACATAGTCTACTAGGCTAATAACATCGTATCCTTCATCGTTGAACCTTTCACCAAGAGCTCCAGTTCAAACTCATACAATTCTTTTTTTCGATAATTTTTCGTATGGATTTTATCCATCATCAGGTCGACAACTTTTCGGGCCATCTCATCGATTGGCTGTTCAATTGTCGTAATACCTGGCTCTGTAATCTGTGATAAAATTTGATTATCAAAACCGATAACAGCGAGATCATCTGGAATGCTCCAGTCATGGCGTTTCGCCTCTGAAATAATTCCAGCTGCTACCTCATCGCCTCCTGCCAAAATCGCGGTAGGATTTTTTTTGTCCTTTAATACTTCATGGAATATTCGTTTTCCATCTTCCCAAGAGAAAGCGTTTTCAAGAAAATCAATCGCTTCTACTTGGCGGCTCTTCTCCGTTATTGCACGTAAAAAGCCCATTTTTCGCTGTTGGCTAACCACTTTGGTTTCGTTACCACGGCAAAAAATAAGATTACGATATCCTTGTTCTAACACATGCTTAGCAGCTATGTATGCTCCTTGCGCATGATCAAACTTCACTGTTGGAATATTTGCTTCCTCAATATATTCATTACATAACACGATTGGACCGTGTTGTAAGTATGGCTCTACATCTTCCCACGGATTTTCTAGTGAACATAGAATAATCCCATCTACTTGTTTCGTAGATAATAATTGTAAATACTCCATCTCTTTTTCCGGTAAATATCTTGTTTGACAAATAATCAGTTTATATTTATGTTCAGAAGCAGCAATCTCGATTGCTTCAATAAATCTACTGAAGAAAGGATTTGTAATCCTTGGAACTAGCACCGCAATTGTTTCCGTTTTTTGTTTACGAAGCCTTCTCGCCGCAGAATTAGGAACGAAGCCTAAATGCTTCATTGCTAATTGAACCCTTTTTTTCTTCTCATCTGAAACATATGGATGATTATTAATCACCCTAGAAACCGTTGTCCTTGATAACCCCGCTAATTTCGCCACGTCCTCTATAGTCGACACGAAATTCTCCCCCTTTGCATGAAAACGTTTTCTTAAATTGATTATATAGTATATTATTGGAAACTGCAATACGGCTTCTTATGATTTTACTATATTAATATTATACATAGGGAAAAGTATGTTAATGGGAGGGGATTTTATATTACTTTTAGAAGTTTACAGGAGGCATATTTATTAAAGATAAAAGGAGATATTTCATGAATCGGACCGATCGTTTATTAGCTATATTAATTGAATTACAAAGAAGACAAACTGTTACAGCACAAAGCTTAGCGGAAAAATTTGAGACAAGTATAAGAACGATTTATCGAGATATGGATGCACTTAACGAATCGGGTGTTCCTATTTATTCAATGCCTGGTCACGGTTATTCATTAATGGATGGTTATTTCTTGCCCCCCATTCAGCTTACGCCTGAAGAGGCTGTTACTCTTTTACTAGGCGGTGATTATATCGAGAAAACTTTCACTTCTTCTTTTTCTGTACATGCACGATCAGCAAAAGAGAAACTTGAAATTGTTCTCCCTGCTGATCAACAAAAGAAAGCCCAGGAATTACGAGAAACTTTTCGTTTCCTTTCTCCTATATTTTCACATCAGCAATCTGAACAAGAAAAACTAGAAAATCAACTTCTTCTATTGCAAGAATCTATTCAAAAAGAACAAGCTATCTCTTTTTCTTATCGGAAACCGAGAGAAACTACAAAAATAAAGCGGACCGTTCATCCTTATGGCTTAGTCAATATTTCAGGAATTTGGTACATCGTTGCCCACTGTTTACTTCGAAAACAAATACGCAATTTTCGTTTAGATCGAATGGATACATTACAGCAAGAACAAGAATTCTTTACAAAGCCGAAAGATTTTTCTTTACAAAACTATAAACCTGAAAGCAATCGGACTGTTACGGTTCATTTATTGTTTCCATCTCATATTGCACATAAGATTATTGAGTCCCGCTACTTTTTTATAGATTCATACGAGCATAGAGATAACAGTTTTCACGTTTTTTTGAAATCAAGAAACATAGACGAAGTATTTCAATGGGTATTTAGCTGGGGGAGCCAAGTGCAAGTACTTGAGCCAAAAATTCTTTCTGAGAAAATCCGTGATGAAGCAAAAAAAATGTTAAAACTTTAATTTCACTACTGACATAATGTTGTCAGTAGCCATCCTTTATATTAGGTATTAGCAAATACATTTTTATAAAAAGGGGTTAACAATATGAAGAAATTTGAGGAATTAGCAACGTATTACATAGAGGAATTAGAAAGATACTCTATAGAACAATTTAGGACGAAGCCGTCTAGCGAAGAATGGTCCCTCGGTCAAATGTATAGTCATTTAATTGCCTCTACATATATGCAGTTAGATGCAATTGCGAAATGTAAAACTGAAACACCATCAGCAACTAACAAGAAAACGGACATGGGTGAAAAAGTATATAAACTTGGTGCTTTCCCGGATATACAAATCAAAGTACCAAATCATCCTGGATATACACCTGAAAATCCCTCTAATAAAGAAGACATACAGAAACAGCTTCTAGAATTAATTACAATTGTTAAAGACATTGAGCCAACACTTTCTTCTATCCCAAGTGATTGTAAAGTCGAACATCCTGGGCTTGGTTACTTACATGCAGCAGAATGGTTTCAACTTATTTCTATGCATTTTGCACATCATCTTCGTCAGAAAGAGCGATTAGAGAACGCAATTTCATAATTTCTCATAAAGGGAAAATGGAATCCTCCCACCAATATAGTGGGAGGAAGAATAAAATGTTTTAAAGATGGCTCAGATATTTACCTGGCCATCTTTTTAATCATGACTATTAAAATGGAACTATACAAAGTAAACTACTACTTTGTAAGAACCCTCGTTGAAAAACTGAATTGAGACAATTATATACATTACTGAAAGTGAAAGTTCAAATAAAGTACTATTTTTATTTCTCAACAAAAAAACGTAGGGAATATAACAAATTACGAATATCACGTATTATAACAAATGGTACGACTAAAGAATAATTTTTATAAAGCCCGCCATAATCATTCCCTCCTTTTATTCCTTAGACAAATATTCACACAAACTGTATTATACATTTCCATATAATTTATCTACACTTAAAAACATAATAACCTTATTTTTCAAACCTATTACAAGCCAAACTTTCTCAACAATTAATTACTAAAATACGATTTACAGCTATAAAACTATCACTTATCATTAAGGATAATTTTACCATTTGAATAAAATACAGGTAAAATTCCCAGAAAAAATAAATTGCACAAAGGGGATGGATTATTAAAAAGCTACATGCATTAACATTAACAATGGGGTTACTAGCTTCTACTGTGATTGTACCTACTGCTTCTCTGGCAAAAAGTGATGATTTACCTTACTTAAATGAAATCAAAAAAATGCAGCCCGATGTAAGTACACAAGAGCTAATATCTAGTATTAATGAATTAGCAAACAACACTGGGAATACAAAAGAAGCTGTTTCTGAACAGATTTATAAAGAGCTAAAAGCAGATGAAGAACAAGGCAAAAAAGAAGCAAGTAAAAAAATGAATACTTTAGGAGCTAGTGGTGGTACAGTTTCAGTTGGGAACAGCAATATGGGGGATTTCTTCTATACCGGTTCATACACTGCATACTTAAATCATGGACATGTTGGTATGTATTATAGTTCAAATACAATTGTAGAATCTGTACCAGGTGATGGCGTTCGTACAATTAGTACTACATCCCGTAAAGTAGATAAAGGAGATGCGGTAGTAAAATCCGTAAATACATCTTGGCAAAACAAAAATGATGCGGCATGGTGGGCAAAAGATCGTGTAGGTAAAGATTCATATTCTTATAATTTTGCTACAAATAGAAGTACAACACATTATGGGGCTAAAAACTGTTCTAAACTAATTTGGTCTGCTTATCAACTTCATGGCGGACTAGATTTAGATAAAGATGGCGGTGCTGGTGTATATCCACGGGATGTTCGTGACGCAAAACAAACCTCAACAATTCGCAATATTTAATACTGAAGAAAAAGTGCAACAACTATATTTGTTGCACTTCTTCTTATAAAAGGAGCTCATAACAGTGAAAAAAATAATCGTTCTTATTCTAAGCATAATTTTAATTGTAGCACTCATCTACTTTTTCTTCTTTAAAAACAATAATGTAAATTCAATATCTGAAGAAGATATTGAGAAAAAAGATTTTTTGAAAGATAAACAAGCTGTTATATATCTCTCTTCGACTGCCGATCAAGATATGGATGGCAACGGGATTAGTTATGCGATATTCATCGATAAAAATGCAAAAGCACATGGATATAAAATGAATGGTTTAGAACTCGGAGGAATAGGTGTATCTGATAACAAAAAAGAAATCGTACTAGAAAGTAAAGATAATATTAAATTTATTGGAGATGATTTTAAAAATTTTAAAATGAAATACCAACATACAGGAGATCAAAGGATATATTTAAAAAAACAAGGCTTATTTGTTAACATTTACAATTCAGGTAGTAACTCATCTACTGGAAATTATGATTCGAATGTAATTTTTGGTAATCAAAAACAGATTCATAAAGGAAATATTCCTCATTATCTTATTAGCTCTGGCGTCAATACAGATGAAGTCTTAGTCTTAACTCAAGATATAGATAAAAATGAGCATAGTTTAAAAAAATTACTATTTAATGATTCAACTATGCACCTTGAAGATGTTACAACAATTAATCTTAATAAAAACATGTCGTATTCTAGTTACTCATCTATTTTAAGTGACTCAAATTTTTATTATACGATTTTAATTGAGAACGATAACTCCATTAAAGGCAAAGTATATTTATTACGCATTGATAAAAAATCATTAAAACAAGATTTAATTTTACTTTCTTCCGAGGAGAATTCCACAGCTTCCATACCATTTACAAAAAATAATTCCGCTTATCTACATAACAATGAATTATTTTTTATAAATGGACTAGGTGAGGTCATAACTTTTAATACCGAAACAAATGCAGTCAATCCTAAATTCAAAATTGATTACCATGTAACGGATGGCGTTAGATATAATGAACAAACATATTTTGAAAACGATCAATTATATGTATTACGTTATAATGAAAAGCAAGAACATAAATATTCTATAGAAACATACTCTCTAACAACCGGTAAAAAAATTAAAACTACTAAAATTAAAGATATGGATCAAATTATTACATCTGTTAAAGGTGGTAAATCCATTTACGCCTACGATTTTAAAATTTTACATCCGAATAAATAATAAAAAGCTCTGTTTTCCATAACAGAGCTTTTTATTTTAACTCCTCCCACTTCGTCCACATTTCTCTCCCATTTATACGGTACATATTATCCTCTCTGTCCATAAACCCCTGCACAATAAACTCGCGTCTAATCGTACAAAAATCGTCATGATATTGTTTGATGAATGCATTGATTTCTTTTTCCGTATACTGATTCTCCGCATTTAACTTGCTAATTAAATACTCTAACAATACTAGTTTTTTCTTCTTTTGACCTGGAATCGATTTTAGGCGGTCCTCTTTATCGAAAAAATTACGAATGGTTGTATCTCTGAATTTGATTTCATTTTCGGTCATGTTGTTATCCTCCATCGGTTTTTATGTAATAAAACTCTTTATTTTTCTTTACCGTTTTTCTTCATTCTTTTACTTACAACATCCATAAAGTAATACCCGCTAATAAGCACATAGTAAACTACAAGTATTCCTAGTGCATCTTTCATATTTATATATTTTTCTTTATGAAACAAGATAGGTGAAAGGGCGTAAACAAGAAAGATGATTAGCGGATTTAAGATAAAATAATAAGTAAGCTTTCCTTTCATCATATCAGCTCCTCTATTCTAGTTTTCTCTTTAAATTGTTGTAATTCCTTTTCTTTCGTTTCTATAGTTTTTAGACAGATTCCTATCCGAACTACAAAAAAGATGCCCTGCATTACAATAAAAAAGCACCAAAAAGGTGCTTTTTTCTACGCTTCAACCGATTGATTTTCAGCAATATTTTTAAACTGTCGTTTGTGCATCCAAGTTAATGAAGCAATTGTTCCAAGTGATAACACAACGATAAAGATCATGAGTATTCCTATGTTTTGCCACATGAAGTTAAAGTCTCCGCTTGATACGACTGCTTTCAGCCCTGATACAGAGTATGTCATCGGTAGCCAAGCATTGAATGGTTGTAAAAACTTCGGAATCAATTCTAGTGGGAATGTTCCAGCACTTGTTGTAAGCTGAATAATTAATGTGATGATGGCGATGAAACGCCCTGCATCACCAAATGCTGTTACTAAACATTGAATTAATGAGATAAACGCTAAACTTGTAACGATGCTAAAGAGTATGAAATAAGGAATACTTTGTACTTCTACACCTAATCCAAACAATAATATGACATCAGCTACTACTGCTTGAATAATACCGACTGATAGTAAAACGCCGAACTTACTAATAAACCAGCTAAATCCTGATTTTGGAACGCCCACTGTATCACGTAATGGATATACGATTGATAATAGTAATGCCCCAACAAATAAACCGAGTGATAAGAAATACGGTGTAAATCCAGTTCCGTAGTTTGGAACTTCCGCCATTTTCTCCGTCTTCACTTTTACAGGACTTGCAAACATATCATACGTTTTATCCGTTCCTTTTACTTCACCAGTTTTCTCTGCCCCTTCGCCAAGTTTCTCAGCAAGTTCACCTGAACCGTCGTTTACTTTTACAAGGCCATCCGTTACTTTCCCGGAACCGTCTGCTAGTTTATTAACGCCGTCGATTAGCTGGGTTGAGCCGGTTGACATTTTATTTAGACCACCATTTAGCGTACCTATGCCAGTTGTTACTTGACCAGAGCCATCTGCTAGTTGATTTACACCACCTGCCATTTGGTTTGCTCCTACAGATAATGTACCTAAACCGCCTGTTACTTGGCTTGAGCCATCTGCTAGTTGATTTACACCACCTGCCATTTGGTTTGCTCCTGTAGATAATTCACCTAAACCGCCTGTCACTTGACCAGAGCCATCTACTAATTGAGTTACACCACCTGTCATTTGGTTTGCTCCTACAGATAATTTCCCTAATCCTATTGTCACTTTTCCAGATCCACTTTGTAATTGAGTTGCGCCATCAATTAATTGAACTGATCCCTCTTTTAATTTATCAGCACCTCTTTTTGTATCTCCTAACCCTTCACCAAAATCCTGAAACGTACTAACAAATTTCGCTTGTTCATTCGTTAGTTTCTCAATACCCTCCGTTAAAGCTTTCACCCGTTTTGGATTTGGTAATTCGCTTTGTACTCCACTTGTCGTTTGTTGTATTTCACCTTTTAATTGTTTTACTTCTGCATTTAATTTATTTGTTCCACCTGCAACTCCAACAGCTTTTTGTTGCACTGTCGCTGTACTTTTTGCCGCACTTGTTATAAAGGGTTGCAACTGATCTTGATATTCTTTTGGTAAACTCTCGATTTGCTTTTGCAAATTTGCTACATCTTGCGCTGCAGTTTGTGCATCCTCTGCTGTTGATTGCGTGAATTCATTTAACTGATTTACTTTTTCTCCAGCCTCATTTATTTTCTCATTTACCTTATTTAATGTAGAAGGAGCTTTTGACTGCATTTCCTCTAAACCTGCAATAGAGTTTTGTACGTTACTATTTAACTCCTGCAATCCCTTTTGAATCCCTTGAGACCATTTCTCTAATTGGCTTTGTCCCTCAACAACTTTTCCCATACCATTTGATAGATCGGTTGTTCCTGCTTTTAATTCGCCAGATTTACTTACCAATTTGTTCAAACCACCAGTCACTTGCTCAGATCCATCACGTAATTCGTCAATTCCTTTTTTCATTTCATCCGTTTTTCCATTTAACGTATTCAAACCTGCTGTTACTTTCTGAGATCCATCTTGTAATTTCTCTATACCTACCTGCATTTCACCCGTTTTGCTATTTAACGTATTCAAACCTACTGTTACTTTCTGAGATCCATCTTGTAATTTCCCTATACCTACCTGCATCTCACCCGTTTTGCTATTTAACGTATTTAAACCTACTGTCACTTTTCCGGATCCATCTTGTAACTTATTAGATCCATCTGCTAATTTCTGAACTCCATCCTTCATCTCCCCAGACTTCCCTTGAAGTGTATGAAGTCCATCCGTCACTTTACTTGAACCATCATGCAGCTCATTTGATCCGTCATGTAGTTTACTTGCACCTTCCGCCCCATCTGCTAATCCTTTTGAGACGTCTTGAATGGAATCAAACATTTTCTCTGCATATGTTTTCGTTAACGTACTTGCTACTTCACCTTTAATTTTTTCAATGGCTGTTCCGCCAATTTGTGAAGATAAGAAGTTTAAGCTTTCGTTTGGAATATATTCTAAGTTTAATGGTTTCGGTTCATCTTTTAATAATGTTGTAGCGTTACTTGAGAAGTCATCTGGAATGCGTACTAACATGTAATACTTTCTGCCTTCCATTCCTTTTTTCGCTTCTTTTTCACTTACAAATTCCCATTTAAAACTGGTATTATCTTTTAAATTATCAACAAGCCCTTTTCCGACCTCAATTGGTTTTCCGTCAAATACTGCACCTTTATCTAAATTGACTACCGCAACTGGTAAATCATCTAACTGTTTATACGGATCCCAAAAGGCCCATAAAAACATACCTGCATATAAAATTGGTACGAATAGAACCGCGATAATTGGAATTAATATTTTTTTACTTTTTATAATTTGTGTGAACTCTTTACGAAGTAACTGATTTCCTTTCATCATTTCTCCCCCTTTTTAAATGACCGAATTGTTCAATTGGTCATTTTTACCCAAACAAAAAGGCTATACTGATTCATACATATGCCTTATCCCCGAATTTATACTATGCAACTGTTTCTTACTATGAAGTGAATATTTCTATAATCCCTCCTAAATTAAATGTATGACCATTTTGTTCAATCGGTCATTTTTTATAAAAAAAAGGATTATCTTAGTTTGACAATCCTTTTAATAAATAAAGTTCAAATAATTCTGCGATTTTTTCTTTTTCTAGCGGTTCATGATTTTTTTCCCAATCAAAAATAAGCGATACATATAAGCGAAGCATAATAAATGCTGTAATTTCTGGATCACATTTGCTAATTTCACCTTTATCAATCGCAATCTTTAAATAGGATTGAATGACAGAAACGATTTCCACATCTACTTGTTGCATCACTTCTTGTACTTCTTTCGTTCCCATATCGCGCTCTTCTTGAATTAACTTAATCATGAGCTGATGTTCTTTTCTGAATTCTAATATGCTATATAATGCTCTATGTACATTTTCAAAAAATGAAACATCTGAACGAATTGCATTTTCTGCAACTTGCTTCATTTCTGTAATTAAATTAGAAATAATCTCGCCAAATAGCTCTTCTTTATTTTTGAAAAAAGTATAAATCGTTCCTTTTCCTACATTCGCTAACTTCGCTACTTGATCCATCGTTGTTGCTTTATAACCGAATGCTGAAAAAGACTTTGTTGCAGCCTCAATAATAGAACGTTTTCGATCTATCGCCACATCGTCACCTCCAAAAATGACCAATTGGATAATATAGTCAATTAGTACATCTTTGATATTACCACACGCTTACATTCTATACAAGTTCTCTTTTTTATTATTTCCAGTATAAAAAATTCCAGTCAAATTGTATCATACTGTCCATAGTTTATCAGAAGAAAAGAGAAAAGGAAAAGGTGTTCTTGAGATATACAGCTAAACCTTACTTCCCAACAACAAATTTCTCTTTTTTTAAATAATCAAATAAAAAAACAAGAAAATCTTTACATTTAATAGTAATATAGAAAATAGACAAGTTTATCCGACTTTAACGGGCAGTAAGACCCTACCTCAAAATTCAGCGAAAGCAAAGAATTTAGGTGGGGATCGGGCTGTCCATAAAAGTCCGATTGGTGAAGACTAATAATCAGTGGGGGCTTTTTCAGTCATGATGCGTGCACTTCGTTTAAATATAAAGCAAGCTTTTTGTAATCGTGTTTCTTTAATTATTATGTTTAGTGGATTCGTTCTTATTTGTATTTATCATTATTATTATGTCATTCGTTATTTAGGGGACGCTGCAAGCGGACCTATATCAACAGATATAAAATGGATTGGATTTCGTGACAATGAAATGGATGTTTATTTATTATTAATGCCAATTATTGCGAGCCTTCCCTTTAGTACAAGTTACAACTCGGATAAATCTGATGGCTTTAAACAGTTTGTAAGTAAAGGAATTAATTTATTTTCTTATTCAATAACGAAATATATTGTTACATTCTTTTGCGGCGGACTTCTTTATACGCTTCCATTTATCTTATCTTTATTATTTTGCAAATTAACCATTCCAGACGGAGAAACGCCGGCTGGTTCAGGCATCATAAATGTTAATGGGATGTTTGCAAACTTATATGAGGCTTCTCCCATTATTTACATTACTGTATATATTGGAATTAACTTTTTATTTGCAGGTTTAATGGCTCTTTTAGGACTTGCTGCATCTGCATGGTCACAAAAAGATTATATGTCGCTTCTATTTCCATTTGCAGCTACCTCCATCCCTTACGTCCTGCTAAATACAGTCTTCCCTACAATAGGCGGAGCACCAATTCATTTATATGATCCAAAACAACCATTGGATGGAATGTCACCGTACATTTTAACGGTGCAATGTGCTTTCTTTCTTTTCGTTAGCTTACTTATGTATATACGAGGGGTAAAGCGGGATAGAAAAAAATATAGAAGAAGATTGCAAAGAAGAGATCGGTGTAGAAAATCATTTCAAGTATAATAAACCTCTAATTTCCTTACTATCTTGAAAATTAGAGGTTTATTTACTATCCTTTTATGGCGTGCCAGCCAATCCCCATAAAATAACGACCCCTACAAAATAAATCGCTTTAATACCTACAACTAAACATAATGAAGTAATTGCATATTTACTTAATTCTCTCCTTGCGCCAATTAAAGTAAAAATAACTGCTAAACTAAACGTTATATAAGATGCTGCTGTATGTATTAAGTTATATGTAATATCTAAATTTTGCGTAAGTCCTGTTACATCAGCTATAAATTGAAGCATGACGATGGTACTAAAAGAAAATGCAAGCTGATTCATTAATTTCCCATTTAGTTGTGCTTGCATCATTGACCCTCCTTAAAAACTAAATATTCAATCAATTTTACCATAAAACTGCAGAAGACCAATCTATATCATTCTAAAAAATCGCTTATACACTATCCTTATCTATTTTTATCAAATAAAAGAACGCTTAGTTACCTAAGCGTTCCCCTACTTTAAGATGCCTTCTTCAAATCAATTTGAGCAAGTACTGGGTCGTGATCACTTACACGTCCATGTTCTTTCATAATGTTTGAGTTTAAATGTACTGGATCTACGATTGTGTGCGGTGCAATGTTGTTTGTTACTAAAATATGATCTAGCACTTGTGCATTTCCTTCATGAATATACGTGTAGCGATTTTCTTTCGGCACTGTATTTAACATATTTTTCAAGATTGTTCCTTCTAGTGCTTTTAGTGGTTTAGCAAACTCAAAATCGTTCATATCCCCTAACACAACAACTGGTGCATTCGTGTTCTTTTTCTGAATTCCTTGTACGAAATGATTTACTTCTTGCGCTAATTGAACTCGTTTTTCTTCACTTTTTAATACGAGCGGCTGTACTTTTCCAAATGGTGTTGCATCTCCTATTTTTGAGTTTAAGTGATTTGCAACAACAACTAAATTTTGTCCTTGGAACGTAAATTCTGCCGCAAGCGGTTTACGTGTACTTTCAAACAATGGATTTTCGTCTCCAATACGGACAACGTTTTTATCAAGCAACTTCGGTACTGTTGCTAATTTCACGCGTGATGGGTTATAGAAGAAACCGACGCGAATGTTAGCGCCTGGTGCTCCTCCGTCTAAATTATTATTCGGAGCAATTTCTACATACTCATACTTTGGCCCGCGAATTTCTAGCACTGCATCAATGATACGTTTTGCGCTTAACGAAGCATCTGTTGTACCGTCATTAACCGTTCCGTTATTATCTTGCATTTCCTCTACACCGATAATATCCGGCATTTTTAAATTGTATTTAATAGAATACGCTAACGCTTTTACTTTTTCATCTGTTGTTTCTTTTTTATTCGCCGAGAAGTTTTCAATATTATATGTAGCAACCGTTAACTTATCAAGACGCGGCTGAATATTTGCTCCTATTTGCTTAAATCCACCGTCTACTACAGATGGTAATTCCGTTATTGGCGCAATGCGGAACGCACCGTAATCATATCCGACTACTCCTGTTATATCTCCAGTGAAAGTATCTCCTACTTTTGCTACATAATTACGAGGTACTTTTACAGAAAGACGCTCTGGGTTTAATTGATTTTCATCTAATACAGGTGTGCCATATTTCGTTACGACTTTATTTCCGCCATTTTTCACTGTTACATATAAATTCCCGTTTTTCTGAGGTGCAATAATTTTTGGCGTTGGCATCGTAACGCGCATACCTTCTATACTTTCATAAAAATCGATTGCATCTTCATTTGGATCAAATAAACCAAATGCATCATTATCGATAATTTGATCAGGAATTTTCACACCGTTTTCTCCAAGTACAATCGGTGCTGGTAAAACTTGATCTTTTGCGATTACAGCAACGCGGCTCGCTTTAATTTCCGTCGTCGTTAAGTCTGTGTCAAACCTTTCTGCATATCCAGGTCCAACATATTCTTCTACTACTCCATCAACTTGAATAAGATCTCCTACTGCTACATTCGCATCCTTTTTGTACACATACATACCTTCTGAAGTAGCTGGATCATTATCTGGCTGATTATCTTCTATATAAAAACCATTTTTATCAAGCGCTGTTACAACGCCTTCCACATTGTATACTTTCTTCCCGTTGTAAGGAGAAATATGTGATTTTCCTTGAATATCATGAATACGAACTGGTTCATTGTTTACGATAACAAATGAAAATGTTGAAATTGCTGAAGAAGTAAGCCCTTCTTTCTCTGCAATTGCTTTAATCACACTATTTTCATTCACGATAATTTGTCCGTTATAACGAACACTTTTATTTGTAGGGTTAGAGCCATCTAACGTATAGTAGATTGTTGCTCCTTCTGTATTCGTTGTTAACGTTACTGCTGTTCCTTTCGCAACTTCTCCTCCATTCGGTGAAGCTACTACATCACTAACACGGTTTTGTTCTTCCCCTTGAAACTTATGAGCTGTTACTGATTTTAAACCTGGGCTACTAAAATATAATTCAAGCGTCCCTGTTAAACTAACTTTCTTCCCGATATTTTCAGGATGATCTTTCACGTTTACTGCCGCTCTCACATCGCCTTTTGGTAACTGAACAGGCATGATTTTGTCTGGATTCGTTTCATTTGGCGAATCAGCAATTGCTACGTTTGTATCATCAAACTTAGCCGGATCTTTCGTGTATTTCGAAGGACTTTGCGTATATCCGACGATGTACCCTTCCACTGTCCCCTTCGTTTTCCCTTGCTGCTTAAATACTTGAATTGCTTTTTCTACTGACATAGAAGTAGTTTCTTCTGCTTGTACTAAAGTTCCAGTAAATGAAAGCAATAGTATAAATGATAAAAAGACACTTAACAATTTCTTCACAGCCATTTCCCTCTCCCTATTTCATATTTTCTCAGCATGTCTATCATATCAAATGATTCGTTATATAGAATGATATTTCGACAAGTTTTACAAAAAATTTATTTAATTTACAAGCTTTCAAACTATAATACAAAATAATAATTTTACACTTTCTACGAATGCACTCTATAATGTTAGAGAGAGAAAACAGAAAATATCGATATTTCATTGGCATGTAAAATGGATTCATTTGAATAGGAGTGATTGGATGGAAGTACAGACAGAAACATACCGCGCAGCTATGAATGGAACATTAGAACGTCATTTTTCAGATATGATTGCTGTTATACCGACTAGAATTACAATTGAGCAGTTAAAACAACGGCTAGAAACTATCGCTACTAAAGTTGATGAGTTAAAAATTGTTTATAGTGATGAGACAAGCCTTATTGTTGAGTTACATATGGATGAAAATGTCATACCGTATGAACTGCATATTGATGAAACGGATGATCCAGAAGAATACAAACTATACAATAGACAAGATTCCACAATCGTAGACCGTACTTTTGAAGATGCGGCTTATGGTACTGAAATTTTCACCCGTACGCTATTTGTAGGCGATGTGCTGGACTGCTTTTTCCAGCAGTTACAGTTTTTATGGAACCTTGCGCCAGATTTGTTATTTGTAATTGATTCAAGTGCAGCAATGAAGGTAATATCTAGAAGCTATATTGAATATCACGTTGAAAATGAATTATTACCTGACATTCCTGACTTGTACGTTATTCATTCCGTTTATGAAGACGATAAAGAAGGCGAGCCTACGCAATATTGGTTTCATACACACGGCCTTTTAAGAGCGGGCGTAACAGAAATAGAATTAATTATTCCAAATCGCATTCCTTCCTACTATGGCATTGGTGACCTCTTTCAAACATTTGCGAATAATGCCGTTGAAAATGGACAAGTCCCTATGAATGAGCCTATCGTTATCGCACATAGTCAGCAAGGTTCTATACATACAGTAGCTGTGCCGTGGGAAAAAGGTTTATCTTATATTGGGCATAAAACGAGTATAGATCAATTATCTTCAATTGAGGATGAAGAAGTGAAGCTACAACCAATAGATGCACAAAACACATTCTTAGGCGGGATGGATGACCGAGATGAATACCATCAATCGCCATCTGTTCTCTTGTTCAAATTTGATACTTCAGAAGAATGTATCGAAAGCTTTTTCAAAGAACACGAGGAAGCTACAGGGCTCATGTTCTATAAAACAAATAGTGAAACGGCTCGTATGGCTTACAATGCAAAAAATACTTTCGGGTATTTCAGCAACATTTTTCAAATTGAACAATCAAATGAGGAGTTTCGTTTTCTCGCTAAGTTTGGCGTTTCCTATGAAGAGGGTAAAAGCGAGCATATGTGGTTTGAAATGCAACATATTACAGAAGACTTTATTCAAGGAATACTCATTAATGAACCATATTTTATAGAAGATATGAGTGAAGGAAATAGTTATCATTTAGATTTTGATGACTTAACAGAATGGGTTATTTATGCAGGAGATGCCGTTATAAAGCCAAATAACTTATATATGTTTATTGGTGAATAAGTAACAAAACGCCTTCAATATGATTGAAGGCGTTTCTCTTTATTGTGCGATTAATTCCGTATTCATTACTTTCTCCAAATGAGAGAGTACACGTTTTGCAGCCTTCTCACCTTGGTCAATACAGTCCGGCAGACCAGAACCAGCGTAAGAACTACCTGCCAAGTATATACCTGGCAACTCTTTCTCCATAAATGTTGTGAGTTTCTTCATTCGCTCGTTATGGCCTACTGTATATTGGGGCATTGCTTCTTTCCAACGGCTTACGACTGTAAACTCTGGATTCTCTGTAATATCCATCGTCTTTCGTAAGTCTTCTAGTACGAGCTGAACGAGTTCCTCTTCTGTTTGTTCTACAACTGCTTCATCACCAGGTCGTCCAACGTAACATCGAAGAAGCGTTTTTCCTTTTGGCGTTGTATGTGGCCACTTTTTATGCGTCCACGTACATGCTGTAATTGTGTAATCACTATTTCGAGAGACAACAAATCCTGTACCATCAATATCTCGCTGAATGGCTGATTTCGGGAAAGCCATTGCTACATTCGCAACTGATGTGGACGGAATGTTGCGAAAGAAACGAAACTGCTTGTACTGTGCAAACATAGATGGCAATACTTTATGTGAACTTGCCACTACGACCGCGTCCGCTTCTATTTCTTTTCCGTTACTAAGAGTAATCGTATAGCCATCACCCTGTTTTGTAACTTTTTCAATGCGAGTTCCCTTTATTATCGTACCTTCATGCATCTTTGCTTCAAGAGATTCTACGATAGATTCTAAACCTGTTTTCACTGTTTGGAAGATTCCTTTTTTCGGTTCAGCTTTCTCTTCTTTCGGAGCGAGCGTACGCATACCGAGTGAAATACTGCGATGTTTCTGCTCAATTTGATACATTTGCGGGAATGTTGACATTAAGCTCATTTCATCAATATCCCCTGCATAAATACCAGATAGTAATGGTTCTATTAAATTTTCAACCACTTCATTTCCGAGGCGATGTCTGAAAAAGTGCCCGAGTGATTGGTCAGATACTGGTTTTGATCTTGGCATTAATAGATCAAAACCAGCTCTTAGTTTCCCAATTGGGGAGAACAGCCCGGAAAATAGAAACGGCGTAATTTGCGTTGGAATTCCCATCATTGATCCATTCGGCATTTTATGTAACCGATTGTTTACGAGGATAAATGATTGACCGGCCTCATTATTTACAAGTTCATCGCCAAGACCTAATTCTTTCACTAATCTAGCTGCACTTTCTTTTCGTGCTAAGAAAGAATCCGGTCCGCGCTCAATTGTAAATCCATCTTTTCGAACGGTTTGAATTTTTCCGCCAAGTTTACCCGATGCTTCTATCAGTAATGTATCAATCGGCAAGTTTTTTTCATGAATATTTTTTTGTAAGTTATACATTGCTGTTAATCCAGTGATGCCTCCGCCGATGATCACAACTTTTTTCCTCAAGCAGGCTCCCCCTTTCTTCTTACAGTACAGATTCTTTTTTCTTTACTACAACATCTGTTAAGCAGTCAATAAATGCGTCCGATGCGTTTGGCATTTCTGGACGATAATATTTCGCGCCAATTTCATCCGTTACCACTTTACACTCAAAGTCGTTGTCATATAAAACTTCTAAATGTTCCGCAACAAATCCAACTGGTGCATATACGAATGAAGTATAACCGTGCTTTTCATTTAGTTCTCTCGTTAAATCTTGTACGTCGGGACCAATCCAAGGATCTGGTGTGTTTCCTGCACTTTGCCAACCTACTGCATAGTTTGCTACTTCAGCGCCTCTTGCAATATAGTCCGCTGTTTCATTTAATTGATCTGGATATGGATCGCCCATTGCGATAATTTTTTCTGGTAAGCTATGAGCTGATACGATTAATACTGCTTTTTCACGTTCTGCGTCTGACATACCGTTATATATACCTTTCACTGCATCAACCCAGTACTGGATAAATTTTGGTTCTTTATACCAGCTATCGATGCCATGAATTGTTAAGTTTCCAAGTTTCTCAGCTTCTTCTTGTGCTCGTCCAACGTATGATTTTACGCTAAACGTAGAATAGTGCGGCGCAAGAACAAGTGCGATTGCATCTTGTATACCGTCGTTATGCATATCTTTCACCGCATCTTCAATGAACGGTTCAATATGTTTTAAGCCAAGATACATATGGTACTCGACTTCATCTTGTACTTCATTTAAACGCTTCTCTAACTTCTTAGCTTGCTCTAATGTAATAGTAGCTAAAGGAGAAATACCACCAATTGCACGGTAACGCTCTGTTAAATCTTCTAGCATTTCAGGACTTGGCTTTCTTCCTCTGCGAATATGTGTATAGTAACGTTCAATATCTTCTTCTTTATATGGCGTTCCGTATGCCATTACAAGCAAACCAATTTTCTTTTTCATACAGCAATTCTCCTTTACTTCGCTAACTGCCCTTTAGAGTATTCATGAATAAATGTAGTTAAACGTTTTAATGTATCTGGATTTACTTCTGGGAATACACCGTGACCTAAGTTAAAGATATAACCCGGCTGTTTCATCCCTTGATCTAAAATACCTTTTACATGTTCTTCAATAACAGACCATGGCGCAAGTAAGAACGAAGGATCCATATTACCTTGTACCGCCTTGTGAACGCCGCGTGCACGTGCTTCTTCAATTGGTAAACGCCAGTCTAAACCGACTACATCAAGCGGTAAGTCGTGCCATTCATTTACTAAGTGTGCAGCTCCTACGCCGTGCATAATCATCGGTACACCCATCGTGCGAACTTCTGCAAAAATACGCTCCATTGCTGGTTTAATAAATACGCGGTAATCTGCTACGTTTACTGTTCCAACCCAAGAATCAAAAATTTGAACTGCTTTTGCCCCTGCGTTAATTTGCGCTTTTAAATATGTAATAACCATATCTGCTAGCTTATCCATTAAAGCGAACCAAGCTTTTGGCTCTGCATACATGAACGCTTTCGTATTATGGTAGTTACGAGATGGACCGCCTTCAATCATATAGCTCGCTAATGTAAATGGAGCTCCTGAAAAACCGATTAACGGTACATCTAGCATTTCAGTCGTTAATAAACGAATTGTATCTAATATGTACGGTACGTCATCTTCTGGATTGATTTCCCCTAGTTTTTCTACGTCTTGTAAAGAACGGATTGGATTATCAATAACTGGGCCAATACCTGATTTAATTTCTACATCCACACCAATTGCAGGTAGTGGTGACATAATATCTTTATAAAGAATTGCTGCGTCTACGTTATACTGATCAACTGGCAGTTTTGTAACGTAAGCACATAACTCTGGATTATGTGTAATTTCAAATAAAGAATACTTTTCTTTTATCTTTCTATATTCCGGCTGCGAACGACCTGCTTGACGCATATACCATGCTGGTACATAATCAGTACGTTCCCCCCTACATGCTTTTAAAAATGTCTCATTTATAGTTCTTACCAAGACCCTAGCTCCCTTCCTTACCACAATGCTTCGAATACGTTCGATATTTATCTTTTTTTACTATACAGCTTGTAAAAACAAAATGCATAATATTATGTACGTTGTTCATTAAATTGACACAAACATTCTTAAAAACGCTTACTATTTTCGCAACATTCTTATTATAACACAGAGAAAAACTATGGTTTAGCTACTTTTGACTTTTCTCCTTCGCGATTCGTTTGTGTGTTATATGGTACAACGTAAAAACTCGGTTTTGAAAAGATGTTAACGAACTTTTCCTCATATTCCCCGGCACCATTTACAGTACCTACATGCGTATGAATTCCATTTTCCACTCTATAAATACGATACATAATTCTTTCATCTGGAAGTGGTGTCCAGCTTAATTTCGCTTTAAATAAACCGAAAGGGCTAAATGCTAATTTCATTTTCACATCTTCAATCTTGCGCAGCCGAATTGGAGCACCGATTGTTTCCACACCTTCTGGTTTCCTAAACTGCTCTTTCTGTTCTACATTTGCTTTCGTTAAAATTTTCTTAAATAATTTTGTTGCTGACGCACTTTCTCCTTGCAACTGATGCTCTTTATCTATGCGGTCATAACCAATCCAAACAGCGCCTACTAAATTTGGCGTATAGCCAACGAACCACATATCCCTCGCCCCATTATCGTCATTTGGTAAGGAAGTTGTACCTGTTTTCCCAGCTAACGCTCCGTTATATACACCGGCTTTCGCTGTCCCTTCCTTTACAACTCCTTCTAACATTTTTGTCATATACCATGCCGTTTGTTTCGAGAAAATTTTCGTTTCTACTTTTGGTGATTCTCCAATGACTGCGCCGTGTCTATTTAACACTTTATCAATAACGTGCGGCTCAATAATATCACCATTTGCTAAAAACGCACGATACATTTTCACAAGATCAAATGTTGAAACACCATTTTTCAATCCGCCAAGCGCTGTGCTTAAACCAGCATCAGCAATGTGAACATTTCCTTTCTCTAAATATTGCTTTCCTTCTTCTACCCCTAACTCATTTAATAAAGAAACTGCTGGTACATTTGCTGACTCTACAATCGCATCGTACATCGTCATTTCTTTCGAATACTCATGGTTATAATTTCGAGGTTCATACCCTTCAAAAGAATGTCTTTCATTCTTTAATAAAGAATACGGATTATACTTTTTCGTTTCGAGTGCTGGCGCATAAACGATAAGTGGTTTTAGCACAGAACCGGGCTGTCTTTTTGCAAAAACGCGATTAAATCCTCTCGGGACGTACTTTCTTCCGCCAATCGCAGCTTTAATCCCGCCCGTACGATTATCCATTAATAAAAAAGCACCTTGCGCCCCCTCTTCTTTCCCAGGGAAATTCCTTGCATCTTGAAACTGGTTATACGCTACCTTTTGAATTTTTTCATCCATCGGTACGACAAACGTATATCCTCCGCGAAGCACTTCTTGATGAGACAATCCGTATAAACGAGCTGCTTCATCTATAACCATATCAATATACGGCATATATGCGAGTTCATTCTCATCTAAGTTTTTATATAGTGCAATTGTCTTTCCTTGATAACGTACGCTTTCTTCGGCAGTCAAATAGCCTTGTTTATGCATAAGTGACAATACGAGATCGCGGCGTTCTTTACTCTTCTCTGGAGAAAAATAAGGTGAATAACCGTTTGGCGACTTCGGAAGACCTGCAAGCATTGCTCCTTCTTCTACTGTTAAATCTTCTACATTTTTATTAAAATATAACTTTGCTGCTGCTTGAATACCGTAAGCTCCATGGCCAAAATAAATATGATTCATATACATTTCAAGAATTTGTTGCTTCGTATATTTTTGCTCTAATTGAAGGGAAATTGCGACTTCCTTCAACTTACGCGTAAATGTTTTTTCACGAGTTAAAAAAACGTTTTTAGCAAGTTGCTGCGTAATCGTGCTACCGCCTTCGACCTTCTCTCCAGCTAACGTGTCTTTATAAAGAGCACGAAATATAGACGGGTAATCAATTCCTTGATGCTCATAAAAACGAGAATCTTCCACCGCAACGAACGCCTGCTGTACATATTTCGGAATTTGCTCGATTGGTACAAGGTCTCTATTTTCTACGTATAATTTCGTAATTTCTTTCCCTTTCTGGTCAACGATACGTGATGAAGAGTGGAAAACGAGCTGCTTTTCATCCATCATATAGCCACCAGCTAACACAATTAGTTTATAAAGGACAATCGCTAATAGTAGCGTTGCTAACCCACCTAATAAAGTCCACTTTACTTTCTTCATACATCGGCCTTCTTTCCAAATGATGGTACATTTATTATTTGAAAAAGAAGTATCTTTATGTATATAATCTTCGAAGTTTTTTAAGAGAGTTGATATAATAGAAACAAATAAGTAAGGGGGCATTAAAATGAAGGCTATTATTTCATACGAAACACCTCTAGAACAAGCACATTTCACTGCAAAAAATGATGAAAAAAATATGTTTTATAAAGAAAATACAGAAGAATCTGTAGAAGGATCTCTTAAGTATGATGTACTAGACGCTGTTGGAGAATTTAAAGGACAACCTGGCTATATCGTTTGTAACAACATTTCTGTAACAGACGAAGGTCGCCCAGTATTTGAAAACCGTTTTAAAAACCGCGCAGGCCTTATTGAAAACGAACCAGGATTCCAAGCAATCCGCGTTCTACGCCCATTAAGTAACGATACATATGTCATCTTAACGATGTGGGAAACAGAGCAAAACTTTAAAGACTGGACAGAATCACGTTCATTCGAAAATGCTCATAAAAAACGCCCCGCACAAGCAGAAGGACAAGCACCGGCGCATCCACATGCAGAACAGCAAAAGAGTATTTTCTCTCGTCCGTCATTTGTAACTACTTTTGATGTGTTAGTTTAGTTTTTTTGTATCGTGGTTTCTCCAAGGATGCGGTACATGAAATTATATCGGCGATTTTTCGAATATATCTGTCACTATACTCATAAATTTGCCGCAATTGGAAGCATAAACTTGCCGGAAATCACTTATTTTAGAAGAGATTCATCTAATTTTCCATAGAAAATGGAATCATAAGCTTGCCGGAAGTTAATTATTAAACCATAAGCTTACCGTGTGTTTTATTAATATAGCTTTGGAATAATATTTGGTTAAATTGATACTAATAATCTTGATAAACGAGCAAAAAGAAAGGGCGTGTTTTGAAAAAAGATTGATCAAAATACGCTCTTAATTTATTTAATTGAATCATTATTTTATAAAAAGTCTGACCATCTCTGTGATTCTTCTTCCATTAAAGCGCCCGATAATTGAACAAGATAAATTCCAAAGTTACCCCCATTTATGTATATAACAACTTTACTTCTATTATAAATTAATAGCGTTATGAAGAATGAATACGAATCAACGCTTCCGCATGATTAATGCTTTCTTTTAAATAAATTGGCGAATTGGGGTGATTTAATATTTCTTTAGTAGTTAACCATAATACCGCTTCAACCTCATCGGGACTTTTAGAAAATGCCTCCCCCGATTCATATTCGCAAAGAAAAACAATATCGACAACATTTTCACCTGTTTCGGTTACGAATGATGTACTATGTACATAATTTATCCTGTCTTTTACGCTCACACCAACTTCTTCTAATATTTCTCGCTTTACTGTTCGCTCTAATATGTCTGAGGAATTTCCTTCTATATCTACCTTACCTCCCACAAGAGAAAGCCAACCACCAGCATGTTCCTCTTTTTTGCTTCTTTCAATAATAAGCCATTTATCATTTTTCCTTATAGCACCTTCAACATTTACGATAAACATTTTAAAGTACCTCCTATAAATTATCCTTAATCACTTCTTCAAGGTTTGTAATATTCCCTTCCCTTTACATGAATTATAAATTCGCCACAGACAAAAAGAACCATAACCTTGCCCAAGAGGCAAAGTTATGGTTCAAATCACAATATCGGCGCAACTCAAATTATATCAGCGATTTTCAAAATATATCGACTTATCGACAAATCATGACACAAAAAAGGAAACACCGTTACACGCCGGTGTTTCCTTTTTCTTTGTACCAATTATATATACGAAGCGCATCTTCTTTTTGCATATGCTTCACTTTGTAACGATGCCCCGCTACTGACACGTTAGCTGTACATAGCTCGTCTTTCTTTTGGAAATACGACTGACTGTATCCGACTGCTTGCACATGCCTTCTTCGCATGATTCCTGTATATTTCGCGAGTCCTCGGTATACCATGACTAACTGATTGTCCCGTATCATATAACCACTACTTGTATACCGCGCGTATGCAAGTAACGTAAATATAATACATAATGGTATGAGAGTGAATAACGCGATATTTTGTTTAAAATATATACTCGCACCTATGATTGGCACAGCGAGTACGGCACTTGTAATCCAGCCCATGATGACATAACGACGTAATGCTGCTTTCGGTAAATGAACGATTTCCGCTTCCATTTCATACGGCAACTGTAAATATGCGAGTAACTGCTGCACATCTTTTTTCTTCATAAAAGGATGTAACATCACTTCATTTCCTGCCGCTTCTATACTTTGAATGACTTCTACTTCGACAGAGCAATATCCGAAAGGCTGGCGGAGAATGCCTTCTTTCACCGTAATCGCTTGAATACGGTGTAATTTTAAAACAAACTCTTTCTTATCAAATAAACCTTGCACGATGCGAACTTCATTTCCGTTTCGCTCAATTTTAAAGTTCGCATATTTTAATGCATAACCTGCTGTTGAAATGACCCACGACACTGCCATTAAAATCGCCGCCATAACGATTAATTCATCTACACCGTTATCCATCACATACGTTTCTACTTTATTGATAAGCCATTCTGGTAGAAATTGATTAAACTCTGTGTAAAGGATGACTAACATAGAAAACACTAATCCGAATCTACCAGATGTAATAGATGCTGCTAAAATCTCTTTCGTTGTTAACTGATATACCGTCTTACTTCCTTCTTCCGCAGGCCCTTCTTCACTCACAACACTTCTTTCTTTATGTAATAAAGCAATGAGTTCCTTCGCTTCTGCTTCTCTAATACCCGCCAACATCACTTCTGGCTCAGTACCGCCGCCTGCCACTTCAATATTTAATTTCGTCAGTCCAAATATTTGATAGATGATGTTAGAAGACGTACTAATATTTTGCACACGTTCTTTATTTAAGTAACTTTCTTTCTTTACAAAGACGCCATGTTTAATATGTAAAATATTATTTTCAACCCAGTACACTTTAAAATACCATTTTATAGCTGAGAAAATAGCCATAATGAATAATACAAACAAAAGAACAAGATGCAAGAAATACCATGGTTCTACTTCACCATCTGATCGAAATAAAACAAGAAAAATAAAAGGCAACAAAGTCGCAACTCGAATACCTAATAAAATCGTGATCGGATGTTGCCTCTTATACATCCTCATCACTTACTTTCGCAAGTTCTCCAATTTGTCTTTTCAACTGCTCTGCTTCTTCTTTCGTTAAACCTGGAATACTATGAGAAGTTGCTGCTGTTGAAATATGTAATTCTGCTAAATTGTACTTTCTCATAATCGGGCCCTGTTCAATCGTTACGTGCTGCACACGAATCATCGGAATAAGCACGCGTTTTACAACGAACATTCCCTTTTGAATCTCAATCTCTTCTTCATTTAATCTGTAACTATAATAGCGCTGACGTAAATTTGGAAATACAAAATAATCGAGCGGAATAAATAGAATAGCTCCTGTGACTAACAAGCCAAACAACCAACCCCACCAATTAAAATTGATCATAAAAAAGAAATATGCAATTACGACTGCTAGTATAACTGCCGCCCCAATTAAAGCATGAATTCGCCACACTTTCAGCATATTAGAATGAATCTCCCTTTCTAACGGCTGCATCTCATCACTCCAATTATATGAATTTATTACTTATATATTAGTTGGTATATACATTTTTGTAAAATTATAGTTTTTTACATCGTATCGAGAACTTCTTTAAAATTCCCTTCATTAATGGAATACACTTGAAACTGAATGTAATCTATCTCATTCGTATCTGGCTTAGCAAATGGCAAAATGTTAAATCTAGAAGCCGATCTTCCTAGCATATCTACAATCATAAGAGAAACGTCAATATATTCGAAGTCTACACAGAATACGACTGCTTCTCCCGTACATTCATACTCTTTAATCGCATCGTAAGACTTATTGGCACTAATTAACATTACTTTTAATAGTTGGTTCAAATTTTCTGATTTAAAATTAATCATATAGGCGGCTCCTTTTTCAACAAAACACTACAAAAATAGTGTAATCTTATACTTTCATAGCTTCACACATCAATTATATTAAAAATAAAGCTAGTTTTTTATAAATTTTTTGATATAATTACTTACGGGAAAAGGGAAGAATTTTGTCTTCCCTTGTGTTTTTATTTGCATCTAGTACTTTTGCTAGATGCTTTTTTTACGCTAAAAAGGTATCTTCAAACACTTTGAGGATACCTTTCCATTAATTTAGTGCACTTCAACAATCGTACCATCTTCAAATACTTTAAATACGCCAGTAAATCCTGATCCAGCTGCGCCTTCTATTTTATATGTCGTACGCACTCTAATTTGATAATATTTCTTTCCATTCTCTACTTGCGTATTTTCTAGCGTATAATCATAGTCTTCTTTATATTCATTTTTAATATATTCTTTCGCTTTCTCAAAAGTAAATGCATCTTGAGTCTTTCCTGTTTCTACCTTTTGGTTCTTATCTGTCGTTACCTTCTGGTTCTTTTCTGTTTCTACTTTTTGAGGCTTCTCTGCCGTTACCTTTTGGTTCTTTTCTGCTTCTACCTTTTGAGGCTTCTCTGTCGTTACCTTTTGGTTCTTTTCTGTCTCTACCTTTTGAGGCTTCTCTGTTGTTACCTTTTGATTCGTTGCTACATTAGTTTTTTCTGCCTTCGCTACCGTTGCATTCTTTTCTGCTTCACCAATTTTAGTAATTAATCCTGAAGCCTTTTTATTATATTCTTCAAGATTTTTGTTATCTTTTGTTTCTGAAACTAGCTTATTTAATATATCTTTCGCTTCTGCGTAATTTTTCTTATTTATTAACTCTTCACTTTTCACTAGTTGCTCGCTATACTTCTTTTTTTGTTCGACGATAGCTAATAATGCTGTTCGTTCTTCCTTCGCTTGTTTTACTAACGTACTATTTCCATCCTTCATGTTCTCTACTTTTTCAAATGACTTGATTGATTCTTCTACCTTTGTTTCTTCTTTTAACTTCACAGCTTCAATCATTGCTTTTGTTTGTTCTACAAGCACCTTTGCATCTGAATCATCTTTCTTCTCATCTAGTGCTTTTTCAAATGATGATAAGGCATTTTTATACTCTTTATTCGTTAACGCGGTCTTTCCTTCATCCATTACTTTGTCAAAATTCCCATTACTACATCCAGCTAACATTAAAAATGTAAGTCCAATTACCATTAATAACTTTTTCATTTTTTCTCCTCCTATATATCCCCTAAAACAATAGCTTTATATGTATAAAAGTCTGTGTAGTAATTAGACTGAGCGTAAATATGTACTTTATGTGCGGGAAAGGAAGTACATTTCATTTACTATCATTACTTAAAACTCCTAAATAGTTGGTTTTCTTCTTTTAAAGACAGAAAGGAATTTTAATAATGTGCGCAAAGTTCTCACCAAGCTCTTTACTACACACACTCTTATACACATAGAAAAACTTTTTGAACTTCAAATATCTTCTGACGATTTGATACACACTCCGATTTGTAACATACCGAAAAACAAAAAGAAAACAAACTGCAATATAAGTTACAGTTTGTAACTATTTTGTAACACAAATGTAACACACGGTTTTTAAACATACAATAGTTTTTTTACATTATTTTCCCCACCTTCTATATTTTAAAGCGTTAATCCGGTTCTAATCCTTAATGTAATACGTATTTTCATAACAATCGCGCTAAAAAAAGAATTTACATTTTTGATTAAATTGAAGGATATATCCCCTTAAAAAGAAAAAATACGCTATTCTTTCCTATGAGCCTATAGGAAGAAAGAATAACGTATTTTTCAAAAATGAGTTCTTTTATACAAACGCTTTAGTTCTATATCACAATTAAAAGGGCAATCAACGCTAATATAGCTGGAAGTCCTTGTTTTACAATAATTGATTTATTAGATGTGAAACCGCCAAACAGAGCTGCTACTACCACACACATTACAAAGAATAATTGAACCATATAACCAATTGAATTGAGACCAAGTATAAGTCCCCAAATGAGACCAACGGCTAAAAATCCATTATATAAACCTTGGTTTGCAAACATAATGGCTACGTTTCGATCTCCTTCTAAATGCTCGGGTAATTGAAAAGCACGTTTTGCCACTTTTGAATTCATAAAAAACATTTCGAGGATCATGATAAATAAATGTTCTAATGCTACGATCCCGACTAAAATAGCTGCGATTATTTCCACAGTATTGTGCCCCCTCTATCTTCGCTTTAATCTTATAGCTTATATAAAAATCCGACATCGTCTGAATAATACGTTTTCGAAAATTCCTTCTTCTTACTTATTAAAACATTAATTGATACATCAATATTTGATGCATCAATTAATATACAACTCCTCTTTTAGTTTTGCAAGTTTTTTTGCTCTATTCGTTTTATTTTGTTCCGTCAACTTCAAATCAATTCAAAACCCCTGTTCACTCTCTAGAAACTATGGTGTTTTTCAATAACTACAAAAAAAATCAGCTAAATCATCAAATTAATAATTAGTTGTCTCCAAAGACGAAAATTTTATTTCTTTTTTATTTGATAAGGCGGCGTTCATTCTTTCATCATGGCATAAAAAAATGTTATTACTCTTGTTAAATTGAGTAATAACATTTTTATTTAAAGCTATTTAACAAATTTGCTTCCAACTAGCATCCTTCACATCTTCACTAGTCGGCTTTCTAACGAATTCAATACATCGCTTTTCACAGGCACCAAACACAATGAAATTTTCCTGCGCTTGTCTTAACGAAACTTCATTTGCCCCGCCTTCATAGTCAGGCTCTTTAAATTGAACAGAATCATCTTCCCAAAAACATATGTTACAAATTTCATATGTACCTGGTGGTTCTTCTTCTAATGTTTTATATCCGCAGCATGGACAAGTGTATTTCATATAATCACCTTATTTTCCTTCATATGTAGTCCTACTTACTAAAAATGTAATAGAGCAAATTATAGTTAATCCCATAAAGTACATCATTTTAATAATACGAGTATTTTCATATGTTGTAGGAACCCCGTCAGATATAACTTCATAGCAAAAAACAATACTTATGGCTAAAAGAATATATAAAATTAAGGATGGGATAAAATGTAGCTTTATAGGTAAAATAACGCACCTAAACAATATCTCTCCAAGAAGACATCCAACTAAAACAACAGGGACTCCAACTATTAAAGTAGCGACCAACATTTGGGCCATAGCAATAAAAAGATTCGTAAAAATAGAAAATAGCTCTCCTTCAAAAATCCCCTTCTCATCGTATATTTGAATTATCGTCATTGAAATAAATAAGCTTAATAAAGAATGGGAATACGGAATTAAAAATTTCCCCAATCCTGCTCACCTCACTTTTTTTTGCGTCACATATATTATTCATTATTTCCTATCATTTTTACATAGAAAAATAACTCGCCTTCCGCAAAAGACGAGCCATTCCACTTAATTCTCACTTATTCTCTTCTTATACCAATCCTGCATTCTCTCCGCATCTTCTACTCTCGTATGCTCTAATTTATAACTCGATGATGCGCTCGAAAACTTATACGTACATAAATCCGCGCGGCGCTGGAAATAGGATTGCGTCTTTTCCATTGATTGGACGTGTCTTCTTCTAACAAGTCCTGTATATTTTCCAACACTACGATATACAAGCGTAATTTGCTCTCCGTTTACACTGTAACCATTTGTTTTAAATGTTGCGTAACCAAGTGTAAAGATGAGGATTGTGAGCGGAATTAGTGCCCACATAATGAAGTGCTTTTCAAAGTATATACTTATTCCAATAAGCGGGATAGCTATCATTGCGAAAAAGATGAAGCTATCAATGAGATAGCGGCGTAATGCTGCTTTTGGTAATGAAATAATATTTGTATTCAGTTCGTATGGTAATTGTAAATGTGCGAGTAACTGTTGTACTCGGTCTTTTCGAATGATTGGATGGAGTGTAACTTTTTCTTTTTCGTCACCCGTTCCCTTACTTTGAATCACTTCTACTTGCACAGCACAATAGCCGAATGGCTGACGTAAAATACTTTCTTTTATCGTAATCCCTTGAATACGATGTAACTTTAGGACGAGTTCTTTTTTCTCAAGTAATCCTTGTGAAATGCGGACTTCGTCATTTCTTCGATTTACTGTGAAATCTCCATGTTTTAGCGCATAACCGATTGTCGATATAATCCATGAAAGGACGATCAAAATGGCTATCATGAAAATCAAGCCATATATATCGTGGTCCATTACATACGACTTTACGCCATTCTCTATCCATTTCGGAATGTACTCATCTACTTGGTGGTACACGAAAAAGATTAATGAGAATAATAGTCCAAACTGACCAGATGTAACAGAAGCTAATAAAATCTCTTTCCAAGTTAACTTGTATTCTGTCGATTGTTTTTCCTCTGTAACAATTTCTTTTTCTACTGTATGTTCTACTACTTCGTCTAACGTTTCTTCTGCTTTCACTTCTGGAGTTGGCTCATTTAGCAAAGCAATAAGCTCAGTTGCCTCTTCTACTGTAATACCGGCTAAGCTAACCTCCGCTTCATCGCCCCCACCAGCTGTTTCGATTTGGATTTTCTTTAAGCCAAGCATTTGATATAACACGTTAGAACTTGTATTAATCGTTTGAACACGTTCTTTATTTAAGTAGCTCTCCTTCTTCACAAAGAGGCCTTGTTTTACATGTAATACGTTATTTTCAACCCAGTATGTTGTGTAATACCATTTTTCAAACGCTGAAAAAACGGTGAGTAAACCGAATGCAGCGGGAATTAAATACCAAAACGGGAATTTTCCATTTAAGCTAAACATGAAAATAAAGAGTGGTATAAAATCTGTTATTTTTAATTCCAGTAACATCGTGATTGGATGCTGCCTCTTATACATCCTCATCACTCACTTTCGCTAATTCTGCGATTTTCGTTTTCAACATTTCCGCTTCATACATCGTTAAGCCTGGGATGCTGTGAGAAGTTGCTGCTGTTGAAATGTGTAATTCTGCTAAACTGTATTTTCTCATAATCGGCCCTTGTTCAATCGTCACGTGCTGTACACGAATCATCGGTACTAATACGCGCTTTACGACGAAAAGACCGTGTTGAATTTCAAGTTCTTCTTCATTTAGTTGGTAGCTGTAATAACGTTGACGTAGTTTTGGGAATACGAAGTACTCCAATGGTGCTAACGCAACTGTTAAACCGATTAACACGTACAAAATCCACGCCCACCAATCAAACTTTATCATGAGGAAAAGGTAAGCTAAAATGACAAGAATACCGATCCCTTCTTCTATTACAGCCCGAACTTTCCACACCTTGACCATGTCAGGGTGAATTTCATTTTTCAATGGATCCATGTAACCACTCCAAATCTAGTAATCTACTATATGAATAGTCTTAATCTATATTTTACATAACTTTACATAAAATTGAAATTCAATCTTCTTTCTTCTCAGGAATAAAATATCCGAACCAAAGTAGCCAAATGAAACCGATTAACTTCATCCAATTTCCATCCGCTTGAAAAGCTTCTATCATGCCTGGAATTTTATACACCCCAATGAATCCAAGAAAACCGAGCCACCAGTTTTTTTGCATTTTCATCTTTACTCCTCCTTCATGACGTTTTTCACATTTCGAATCCAAATTTCTTTATACTTTAACTGAAATCCCATGAGCATGTAATTGCTCATATTATCAATTACGAGCGCTAGCGTATGAGCGTTTTCTTCCGTTGCATCTTGTGACACAACGCCTAGTCTCGCGCCTTTCTTCAATAGATCGTGGAAACCATTTAAAAACTCTTCTTGTATTTCAAATAAGCGTTTCTGATACTTTTCATTTCGCGCCGCAGTTACGATAAATTCATTTATGACACGTAGTATTCCTTCTTGTCCTTCATATTCAGATAGCATATGTAAACCATCTGCGATTAACTTTTCTGCAAAATTTTCTTTCGTATATTGCTCTTTATCAAAATAACTCACGAAATGATACCCAGAAAAAATTTCTTCAAATAAAAAGTCCACTAACGCTTCTTTAGAAGAAAAATGATAATAAATAGCCGGTTTTGAAATACCTACCTCTTTCGCAATCATGGAAAGACTCATCTTCTCAATGCCGTGCTCTGCCATAAGTTTAAATGATGCCTCTACAATGTTTTGCGATGTTTGTAAATTCTTTGTCATACTGTACCTCACTTATTTTTACTTACCGGTCGGTAAATAAATTGTAAAATAAAAAATTATCGTTTGCAAGTTGGATTCAAAATTACATATTACTTTCTCCATTTACTTTATGAAGCGGAATCATATTCCTCCATAATTACTATAGTAATCTTTCAGCCAATTAAACTACAAAAGCACCTTTGCGAGTGCTTCTTGTAATTTAATATTTAGGCCCCATGTAATCATAACTTTGATCTAACGCTTTTAATAAATCAATCGCACCCTTTAACTCTCTTTTATCAGACTCTAATTCTTCCATTCTTCTTTCAATATCTTTTTTAAAAGATTCTAAATCGCTAATGGCTTTTTTCCCTACTCCAAGTTGAGACCAGCTTGATAAAAGTAAATTATGTACATTACTTACAACCCTTTTATTATGGTTTAAGTCTTGAATCATCTGGTCAAATTGTTGTAAAGCTTGGCTCAATACTTCTTCATTTAAGTAAATTCTCGGCATCCTAATCTTCTCCCTTAATATTGTTGATCCGTCTTCTTATAATCATCGGCTTTCTTCTCAATAAACTCTGAAATTTCCGTCGCTGTTCGTATGTACCAAAAACTTAAATGCTCTACATGTGCGCGTATATTATTTACTTTAGCTTCTACCCGTCTACTTTCGGCCGTTTCTAATAATGTCATCATATTAGAAATTAACCTTGGTACTCTATCTTGAAATTCTTGTGCGTTTCGCTTCATATCTCCTACGGCTTTTTCCAAATTCTCTACAACTACACGAATCTCTCCCCCGCCTAATAACGCGCCCGGTGAATCATAAACTCTTTCATTCGTGTCTACATTTAACAAGTATTTATTTGATAAAGACCCATTCTCTCCAAATTGGAAGTTTTGATCTGTTTGATAATGATAACCAGGGCCACTTATCGAATTCAAAAATCGAGTAACATCCATCCCAAGCTTTTGCTGTAATGATAGCTTTGACATTTCTTCTTTCGAAATTGGTGGGGCTACCGCATAAGTAGAGCCTATATGACTTTCATATGCACCAAATGGTCCATAGCCAATGGAATCATTTCCGTGAACAACACTTACAATTCTATTATTAAACTCACCATTATTTGCTTTTTCTTGTAAATCAGACGGTAACAAATGTTTTGCACTTGGCGCATTCCATGACATACATCTTACATTGTCATTAGATGCCGCTACATATTCTGCTAAAGCGCCCCCTAGTGAATGACCCGTCGTATATATCTCCACATCATCTCTGTCCTTATATGTATCCGTTACTTGTTTCATGACCCTTTCAGCTTGTTCGAATTGATTATGTGTTTCCCAGCGCTGATTCTCTTCATTCCAATATTTCTTTGAACCTTCATTCTCAGTCCCTGCAACAGGAGGTGCTGCTGGTTCATGAACACCTTCTCGTAATACAAAATGATTCGTATCCGTTTTTAAATCCTTCATACCTTCCCCTGGCTTCATTGGAATGCCTAAAGAGTTTTTCTCTATAATTTTATCCCCTTCTGTTCCTCGGAAAGATACCATAACTTGCTTTTTCCCATCGACATCTCGTTCAAAGACTACTGCGTCCATTCCGGTTTGTTTGTCGTGGAATGTTTCTCCTACTTTCCATGTTTGTAATGTTTCTTTATTCCTATTTTTCACTGTAATTTCGCTTCCCAGCTCTTCATCTGTCATATATGCATCTTGAGCCATTCGATAATAACTTATATCTAATAATTGTTCCGACCCTTTATTCTCCAAAGTATTCCCCTCCTAGGTGATTTAGTATATTCTTAATAATAAGAATAACATTTTTGGAGGATATATATGGGAATAAAAATTAAAAAATATACCTTCTTAACTTTATTTATCCTGTTAACTACAATGATTGGAGGGTGTAACATGGGACAAAATGAAAAAGAACAACAAATAGTTAATAAAGCAACAGAAACTACAATCCAATATTTTAAAGAAAAAGAAAATTTAGAAGTGACTATTACGAATCATCGATTTCCTTCTAATGACATCGAAACTATTTTTATAACTGGTCATATCAAAGATGATACAAATAAGAAATTTACTACTTCAATTGATTATAAAGATGATTATAATATCGGTTCTATCTCTACCACTAATTTCAGCCTAAAACACTGAATAGACAATCTGAAATTTTCCTTTTAAACATTAATCATTAGAACAAAAAGACATCCTAAATGTGTGATTAGGATGTCTTTTTTATAAAACAAATCAATTCCTATTTGGATAAACGAAAAAAGGTTTCATCTGTATTTTTATTATTTTCTTTCAAAACACTCCCTCCTTGTAAAAAATGATATATCCTAATAACTGGGACAACATCATTGGAGGGAGAAAATGGTTATCAAATTCAAAAAAATTAGTTTTTATTTCCTTTTAATCTTAGTATTTGCTACTTTAGGAGGGTGTACAATAAATCCAAAGAATGATGAACAACAAATCATTAATAAAGCTAAAGAACAAACTTTTAAATACTTCAAGGAGGAGGAAAACGTAGATGTAACTATTACTAAACATAAATTCACTCCAAATGATCTTCAAACAATTTTTATATCTGGTTATGTAACGGATGACAAAAGCAAAGAATTTAGTGTTGCAGTTGAATACGCTAATAACTATCATATCAGTACCATTTCAACCACCAAAAATTTTGAACTAAAACATGATTAGTTAACGATTTGTTGTAATATTTTTTCTTTATGAAAACCCTAAACAAATCCATACCGTCAAAAGCACTCGTAGATTGTATCTATGAGTGCTTTTTTTACATTCCTTAAGTACAATCGAGAAACATACAAGCTATTAAAAACCGTAGGGACATCTATAAACGATATCAATATATTGATAAATGCCCCTTTTCACGTAAAATATTTTAGCATATGAATTTTTTTCTTAACAAAATGATTTGTATCCGTTTTTAAATCCTTCATACCTTCCCTGGCTTCATCGGAATGCCTAAAGAGTTTTTCTCTATAATTTTATTCCCTTCTGTTCCTCGGAAAGATACCCTAACTTGCTTTTTCCCATCGGCATCTCGTTCAAAGACTACTGCGTCCATTCCGGTTTGTTTGTCGTGGAATGTTTCACGGACCTTCCATGTTTGTAAAGTATCATCATTCGCATTATTCACTGTAATTTCATTTCTTAACTCTTTATCTGATTTATACGCATCTTTAGCCATTCGATAAAAGCTTAAATCTAACACTTCTTGTGTATTTTTGCTATCCAAAGTATTCTCTCCTCGGGATATTTAGTATATTCTAAATTATAGAACAACATTAACGGAGGATAAACATGAGAATTAAAATCCGAAAATTTACCTTTTTTGTCTTTTTTATCTTTGTAAGTACAATAATTGGGGGATGTAATATGCAGGAAAATAATAAAGAAAAACAAATAGTAGATAAAGCAACAGAAAAAACAATTAATTACTTTAAAGAGAAACAAAATTTAGATGTAACTATTACTGATTACAGGTTCCCTTCTAATGATCTAGAATCAGTCTTCATAACTGGTCATATCAAAGATGATGAAAGCAAGGAATTCACTGCTACAATAGATTACAATAATAATTATAATGTTGGTTCTGTTTCAACGAATTTTTCTCTAAAAAAATAATACAATATGGATAAAAAAATGAGGAAATAGCATTAAAAGAAAAAGCAAAAAAGATCGCAATCCAACATTTTAAAGAAGATAAAAAGCTAGGTGTCACAGTGACAAGAGTGGAATTCGCCCCCTCAGATTTTTGGGTGATTTTTGTATCAGGTCATGTAACAAATAATCCAAACCGTAAAATAACTGCAGATATAAATTATAAAAATAAGGTTGAAAGTATTAGTTATGATGACTGAAATTAATATGAAAATAAAGTATATTTTTGTTGGCCCTTTATATTAATTCCAATTATTTCATATGTATATAAAGGATGATATCAATATTCAATAAGCTCAACTTCTAACGTTAAAAATTTAGAAGCAATGTATCAAACTTTTGGGCACCTAACAATAAGGTGTCTATTTTTATTTTCAAAAGGAGCCCCTCAAATAATTCTTAAAAACCTAGATTGATTTGAACCTATTAAAACATTTTAAAGTTTCTCTTCTGCAACATTTGATATATCCCTAATTTAGGAACCAATGATTGGAGGAGAATTATGTTGCATAAAAGATTGTTTTTTTATTTAGTTTTCATTATTACTACCTTAGGAGGCTGTAATAATGAAAATAATACCGAGGAAGAAATCATTAATAAAGCAAAAGAAGAAACCATTCAATATTTGAAAAAGACAGAGGGCTTAGATGTATCAATTACTGATCATGAATTTGGACCAAAAGACTTTCAAACTATCTCTATATCAGGCTATGTGACTAATGATAAAACGAAAGAATTTACTGCTTCAGTTGGATACGCAAATAATTATCATATCGGCGCTATTTCAACCACCAAAAATTTAGAGCTTAAAAACTAATAATCCAGGCACTTTAGAGTGCCTTTTCTTTATACTTCACCACACAATGTTCAGTGAATATAAAATTTATTGAAGAGGAATATAACTCAACATTCATGGAGTGATTGTTCGTGAAAAAATGTGATATAAGATTATTCTTTATTTTTACACTTATCCTTTTAGGAGGATGTACTATAGATCAAAAGAATGAGGAACAACAAATAGTAGAAAAAGCAAATGAAACAACCATTAAATATTTTAAGGAAAAAGAAAATCTAAATGTAGTAATTACTGGATATGAATTTGCTCCGAGTGATTTTCAAACTGTTTTTATAAAAGGACATGTTAAAGACGATAAAACTCAAGCATTTACAGTGCATGTCGAATATGGAGATAGTGATTATAGAGTCACTTCTAGAACATATTCTGAAAGTCTAGAATGAAAAAACTAGGTCATTAGATACTCAGGACTAGTTAAAAAAGAGCCTCCTTAGAGGCTCTTTTTAGTTACTATCATACAGCAATGTCATTTCATTATTTAACTTCAGTCCATTTAAAATTAAATTCTCCCTCAAAATCATTCGTCACAAGCCCTTTAATAGACGAGCGTTATAAGTATGAGCGTCCCGTTTGATAGAAAGGAGTTACTGCACTATCTTCTAACAAGACTTTTCCCGCTTGTATCATCGCTTCCCAACATGCTTTTTCATCACTAGATAAATCAGTTTTCCCCTTATGAATTAATTCATCAATTACCTTTGTTGTCGGTGACCTCAATACTGTTTCCTAAATTCTCATCACCACGATAAGCAAACCTTGACAGCTAATAATAACAAGAATCTAAAAGTTTATCATTTTCCTTCAAAATATCCCCACTACCAGATATTTTAATATATTCTAAATATAGAATAACATTAATGGAGGGATTTTGATTGAAAAAAAATGGTATAAGATTATTCATTATCCTTACACTTATCCTTTTAGGAGGATGCAGTATGAATAATAAAACAAATGAAGAAAAAGAAATAGTAACAAAGGCAGAAGAGGTAACCATTAAATATTTTAAAGAAACAGAGGGCTTAGATGTAACAATCACTGATCATAAATTTGGACAAAAAGATTTTCAAACTATCCTTATCTCAGGTTATGTAACAAATGACAAAAGCAAAAAGTTTACCGCTTCAGTCCAATACGCTAATAATTATCATATTGGTTCTATCACAGCGTCTAATAATTTTGATTTTAAACACTAAATCTAATAGTTTCACGTCAACATAATTATTTAAGTTTGCTTTTTTCATTCAGGATTATTCCTTATAAGAAAGAAAACTAAAAAGCACCCGCTACCAGAAAAAGTGAGTGCTTTTTTCACTAAAAACATTCCTTCTATCACGATATTTTATATAATCAAGATGTCATTATTGGAGGATAAATATGAATATTACAATCAAAAAAATTAGTTTTTTTCTACTCTTTATATTTATTTTAAGTATTTTAGGGGGATGTACGATAAATCAAAAAAATGAGGAACAACAAATAGTTGAAAAAGCACAAGAAAGAACAATCCAATACTTCAAAGAAAAACAAGACTTAGATGTAGTAATCACTGATTATAGGTTTGGTCCAAGTGATTTACAAGGTATCTTTATCTCCGGCTATATAAAAAATGATGAAAGCAAAACATTTAATATTACAATAGAATACGGTGGAGATGAATATACAATAGGTTCTATCTCTACAAGTGAAAATTTACATTTAAAATAATAAAGAAAAGGCACTCTTTTAAAGAGCCCTTTCTTTATCCCCCACCACACAATGTTCAGTGAATATAAAATTTAGTGAAGAGGAATATAACGCACTATTAACGGGGTGATTATTCGTGAAAAAATATGCTATAAGATTATTCTTTATCTTTACACTTATCCTTTTAGGTGGATGTACGATAGATCAAAAGAATGAGGAACAACAAATAGTTAATAAGGCAACAGAAACTACAATTCAATATTTTAAAGAAAAAGAAAATCTAGACGTAGTGATTACTAAACATCAATTTGCCCCGAAGGACTTTCAAAGTGTTTGGATTTCAGGACATGTGAAAGATGATAAAAATAAAACATTCTCGGCAGATGTTGAATATGCTAATGATTATCACATCGGTTCCATTTCCACATCTGAAGGTTTTGATTTAAAACACTAAATCTAACGGTTTCACTTCAACATAACTATTTAAATTTGTTTTTTAATTCAGGAGTGTTCTTTATAAAAAATAAAAAGCATCCTAAATCACACATTTAGGATGCTTTCTTTTTAATTCCTATTCAACAATCGCATACGATAACAATTCATCGTCACTTCCCCAAGTCTTTGCAGTAATTGATAGTTCGCATATGCGCCGACCGGGGCACCTATTATTGGTACGAGCTGAAGCATTTTTGCTAAATCGATATAGTCTCGGTACTCTGTTTGGAACTTTTCCCAGTCCATATGATTTTCTTCTTCTGTATCCCACGTTTCGATGGCTTTCCATATTTCTTTTCGGTGTTCATCACTTGAAAAGGCAAGTTGGAAAACGTGAAGGATAAAAAGGCGCTCTTCTTTATCGCTCGTATCAAATCCGTACAACGTTGCTGCATCGAATAAAAATTTAATTTTAATGCCGAGCAACAGCGGAAAGTCAGCAAGGCCAAGGAGAATACCGCCTGCTCCCGTCCCTGCTCCTTCTGCCGCTGCTATTTTTTTGTACTCATCCATTTTTTTACGTACTTCATCGTCTCGTCTTTGCAATGACCAGTTCGTCTCTTTTAATTTCGGCTTTATAAAGTTTGATCCGGCACTAATCGTTTGTACCATCATCCGAATCGTTTCTGTTAATACTTTTTGCACTTTCGCCGGAATAAGCTGCTGTACTTTCGTCTGCACTTTCTTTGAGAACCGTGTCATCATAGAAGAATCTTTCATGAATGTAGCTTTCCACTGCTCCAGTTCTTTTATAACCTTTTCTTCATATGTAATCATAGGTTCATTCCCTTCAATTTAAACGCTCAATACGTTTTGCCCCGTATTGATAAACGAAACCGATACTAAATACTATGCTTACGACTAGTAAAATTCCTGTCATCATGAAATCTTTCGTAGCAAGTGCAAATATGATTGTAAATACAACGCTGCCAATAATGAGAATTGCATTTAATAAAGTAAGAAAATCTTTCTTCTTCTCTTCTCCGCCTACTGGGTACAAATCAAGCCAAATTTTCATGCGGTGATGTTTCCATAAAGTTAATAGCTGATAACCGATTAAGTATAGGAAGATAAGGCTTACGATAAATCGTCCATATAAAAACGGAATGAAGTAAAGAATAACTCCGCCAAGAGCGAGCAGGCGCACATATAAGCCAAAATAATTACCAGATCTTAAGAACGTTCTCGTATATAAGTATAAATAGGTACGCTTTTCACCGATCATCGAAAGAATGAAATCAAGCCATTTTCTACGTGCTACTCTCTCTTTTAATGCTGGTACATCAACGAACATATTCGCGATGCGGTACAGCAGCATCATCTTCTTACCTTCTTCAGAAATTAAATACTCCCAGTTTAGTGGTTTCCCCTTCACGATTTGATACATAATCGCAAGGTATAACACCATGAGAAGGACGATTCCAGCAATAAAGATAACGGAAGTACGTTCTACAAGGAAATACACAAATAAGGCGTTTAAAATAAATCGAATGAACCAATCGGCTCTTTGTATATTTTGATCTGTTAAAAATGACTTTTCCCACGCTACGAATAAATTCCATGCTTTTACAATGATAAACGCGATTACAACCCATATGTAAGCCGCTCCTGTTTGCTTCATTTGCTGGAAGTATAACGGAGCAAGCGCTGCCGCTACAATTGCGATTATGTATAACTGAATCATAAACGTAAAAAGAAACGCCTTTGTAAAATATGGTTTTAACTTTTCTTCCACTGGCAGTAAATAAACGAGATCCGCTTCTTTTAATAACGTTTGAATGGATCCGGCCGTTAATACGAATCCAAGTAACACTGCCATAACGAGCGCAGTCGGAAACGAAGGTGTTAACGTTTGTAACCATTGCTGGTAATAATACGCTCCTGCGCCGATGATGAATACGAAAATAAATTTTAAATGATCATTAAATACGTATTTACTATATGTACGAACTTCTTGTAAAAAGTAACGAAATCGTTCTTTCCATAACGCTGTGCTATTCATAATCTTCTTCCTTCGTTAATGCAATATAAATATCATCTAACGTTGCACCTGGCATATGAAACTGTGATTGCAGCTCAGATAATGTTCCCTTCGCTCTCACTTCGCCTTGATGCAAAATAATGAACGAATCACAATAACGCTCTGCCGTCGCTAAAATATGTGTACTCATTAAAATACCTGCACCACTCTTTTTCATTTGGTCCATCATTTGAAGGAGTGATTGGATTGCTAACGGATCAAGCCCAACGAACGGTTCGTCCACAATGTAAAGAGATGGCTCTACTAAAAACGCACTCATAATCATTACTTTTTGTTTCATCCCTTTTGAGAAATGAGACGGAAACCATTTCAAACGATTTTTCATACGGAATTCTTGTAATAATTGTCCTACACGTTCTTCATATTGTTTTTCATCAACGCCGTAAGCCATCGCTGTTAACTTCAAATGTTCTTCTAGCGTTAGCTCATCATATAATACTGGTGTTTCTGGGATGAACGAAAAACTAGAACGGTACGCTGTCATATCATCACGAATTGTTTTCCCATTAATTGTGACAGTTCCTTTTTTCGGTTCCATTAAACCGATAATATGTTTAATCGTCGTACTTTTACCTGCTCCATTTAAACCGATTAAGCCGACAAGTTCACCTTTATTCACAGAGAACGAAACATCTTTTAATACAGGTCGTTTCGTATATCCTCCTGTAACATTTTCTACACGCAATAACTCGCTCATACGACACCACTTTCTTCATTTATATTCGTTCTATATTCATCTTACCAAAAATTACGCTGTACTACATAGTATCGATGCGTTCAAAAAAAATTTAAATTTGTTCGCATATATTATTACGAAAGCGGACATCATAATTATTGAAGAAGGAACACATTGAAAAAGCGACCACCTATTGATGAGTACAACAACATAGTGAAGTCATCATGAAATGGGGTGTCCAAGTTGGACAAAGGAATTTACACATAACCAGATTATTTGTTTTATTTTCGAAACGGGGTGTCTCCGAAAGAGCATATACTGTTTTAAAAAGTAAACAATTTCATTTAAAAAGATTGCAATTCATTTCACTTGAAAATGGGGTGTCTACGGCAGAAACTTTAGCCGATTTACCGTGCATTTCTTAAAATAAATGAGGTGTCTGCGAAACGTAAATTACGATAATGCTTTTTCAATCCATCTTCAGAAAACAGGAAGCTGAGTCAGCTTCCTGTTTTTCGTGTTTGTTCTCTTATGTAATTATGGTAAAATACGGCTAAGGATATTTGAAAGGATGAGATCAATGAATCATACAGCGGATAATTGTATTTTTTGCAAAATCATTGACGGGCAAATCCCTTGCTCAAAAGTATACGAAGATGAACATGTGCTTGCATTTTTAGATATTAGTCAAGTGACAAAAGGACATACTCTTGTTATTCCGAAAGTTCACAAACAAGACATTTTTGCGTTAACGCCAGAAATCGCATCACACATTTTTTCTGTCGTTCCAAAAATCGCAAATGCGATTAAAGCAGAGTTTAATCCAGTTGGCTTTAACCTACTTAACAACAACGGTGAAAAAGCTGGACAAACTGTGTTCCACTTCCACCTTCATTTAATTCCACGCTACGGTGAAAACGATGGTTTCGGTGCTGTTTGGAAATCACATCAAAATGAATACACAATGGAAAATTTACAAAACATCGCAAGTACAATTGCAAATAGCGTGAAATAGTGACACTATAATAAGTAGTCATACATAACAAGCCACTTTCCTAAAGTGATTAAATATGGCACGGCTTGTTTCTCCACTTAAGATGCCAGGGACTGCACACTTTCCTTTCCCTCGTCTTAAAGATATGCATATTTTTTCACATCATGAATACGAACAAAAAATAAGGAGGTCTCCTTTTATGTCAAAAGCTAAATCCTTTATTACCGGTGTCATTTGCGGCGGAGCAGTTGCTGGACTAGCTGTTCTTTTCTCAACTCCTTCTTCTGGCAAAGACATGCGCGGCAAGTTAAAAGAAAAAGGAAATGATATTAAAAAGACTTTAGCTGATATTACAGCTGATACAAAATTATTAAAACGTCAAATCGTTGAAACTGCTTCAGAAGGTAAAGAAGTGTTCCAAGAATTAAAAGACGATATGCACGATACACTTTCTAACTGGAAGCAAGATATTTCTCAAAACAAACGACATATTGAGAAAGAGATTTTGGACATTCAAAAATCAATTGAGAAACTACAAGAAGCTGTTCCGGAAAAAGCGTAAACAAATTCCTGCTTAGTTTTTTGCATATAACAAATATTTTTTATATAAATTGACCTTAACACGGCATATCACATAGATATGCCGTGTTTTTATGCATTTACAATATATGTTATCACTTAACATGTATGGACAACACATGTATTCATGACTCATAAACCGCTTCCATAGTTATGCATGATTTGTATAGAATGTCATTTTTTTAAAAAATTTTCACAATTCTCACAAAAAGACTTTATTAATTTTTATTTTACTGGCATAATAGATAGTAATGAAAAAGAATGTTAAAGTGGGTGAGTATATGAAAAGTGGAGAAAAAGATTACTCGGTAAAAGAAGCGATGATTTTCAGCCAACGCATTGCTCAATTATCGAAAGCGTTATGGAAATGTGTAGAGAAAGATTGGCAGATGTGGATTAAACCTTATGATTTAAACATTAATGAGCATCATATTTTAACAATCGCTTATCATTTAAAAGGGGCTTCTATTTCTGAGATTGCTAAGTTTGGAGTTATGCACGTATCAACGGCGTTTAACTTCTCGAAAAAGTTGGAAGAACGCGGCTATCTTGTATTCTCGAAAAAAGAAGATGATAAACGAAATACGTACATCGAAATTACAGACAAAGGGGAAGAATTACTACTTCGCTTAATGGAGGAGTATGACCCTGAAAATAATTCAGTGTTTAATGGGGCTCTTGCACTTCGTAATTTTTATGGGAAGTTCCCAGAAAACATCGAACTGATTGCTATCTTGCGTAACATTTACGGACAAGACTTCATCGATATTTTTGAGAAATCATTAGAAGATATTGAAGAGAACTTTACAGAATCCGATCAGAAGTTAGTTAAGAAGTAATCTATTTATTTTTTCGCAATCATGCTTAAGAATTCATTCATAAGCGGTTTGAATAAACCTTGTTTTGCTAGCGCTTCCGCAGTTTCGTGTACTTCGAGCTGATGTGGAAGCGCTTTTTCAAATTGATCTAACAGCGCATCGAACAAAAGAAGGCCTTCTGCTTTCTCCGCTACATATTGTTCGTTCAGTTTTTCACAAAGATTTAGTATACGTTCAACATCTTTTTTACGAGCTTTTTTCTTTATGATCAAAGAATAAAATGGACACTTTTCTTCATCAATCATTTTAAATAGTAGGTCTACGTAGTATTCAGCTTGTTCTAATCTTCTAACAACGTCCATTTTCTCCCTCACTTTCTAACACAAAGTCTTCTATTTCTGAATTTTATAACACGAACAAAATATCGTATGATACAATATATAAAGTATATGTATTTTAGCCAAAAGGAGGTCTCGCCTCATGACACTTATAACAGTTGTTTTTGTCGCATTCGCACTTCTTGTTATATTTTACACGAATTTCATGACACATACACTGTGTGAACGAAAACAAATATCTGCGAGCCGCCAACCCGGTGTCTTTCGGGTTATTAATGTATGTATAACAATTTTATTAATTTCTAGTTATATAGAAATTATATTTCATGGAAAGTGAGGAAGGAAAGCCCCTTCCTCACTTTTTTCCTCTATAAGCAAATTATACCTACTATAACCAATAAAATAAACAGTACAAGTAATAAAATAAGTTGAGAATTCATCCCCATCCCCTCCTCTTTTCTGTATATGCGGCATACGCCCAATATGGCACACCTTCAAAATCTGACACGTACTGGTTAATTTTTCTTTATCAATATGAAAACACGTCGAAATATGATATATTAAATTTTGTACATATTGCTTATACTATGAAATAAATGACACGCATCTTAACTTTATCCTTAAGCCACGGTAAGCCCTGTTAAGCGCGCTTTACCAACATAAAAAGCAAAAGTATCAGTGAGACTTAACCGGGCTCTGATGAACTAAAATTCATTGGTATAGGATAAATTAAAAATACATAATAGTAGGAGTGTTTATCGAATGAAGAAAGCTATGCTTGCCTTAGCCGCAACAAGTGTAATCGCATTATCAGCATGTGGAACATCATCATCAGACAAAATCGTTACATCTAAAGCTGGTGACATTACAAAAGAAGAATTCTACGAGCAAATGAAGACACAAGCTGGTAAACAAGTACTAAATAACATGGTTATGGAAAAAGTACTTATTAAAAACTACAAAGTTGAAGACAAAGAAGTAGACAAAAAGTTCGATGAAATGAAAAAACAATACGGTGATCAATTCGATACACTATTAAAACAACAAGGTATTAAAGAAGAAACGTTAAAAACTGGTGTGCGTGCTCAATTAGCGCAAGAAAAAGCTATCGAGAAAACAATCACTGATAAAGAATTGAAAGATAATTACAAGCCTGAAATTAAAGCAAGCCACATTCTTGTAAAAGATGAAGCAACTGCTAAAAAGGTTAAAGAAGAACTTGGACAAGGTAAATCTTTCGAAGAGTTAGCAAAACAATACTCTGAAGATACTGGTTCAAAAGAAAAAGGTGGCGACTTAGGATTCTTCGGACCTGGCAAAATGGTTAAAGAATTCGAAGAGGCTGCTTATAAGCTGAAAAAAGATGAAGTAAGCGAACCTGTGAAATCACAATTCGGTTACCACATCATTAAAGTAACAGACATTAAAGAGCCAGAAAAATCATTCGAACAATCTAAAGCTGACATCAAAAAAGAAATCGTTCAGAAGAAATCACAAGACGGCGAATTCATGAACGATCTTATGATGAAAGAAATCAAAAAAGCTGACGTAAAAGTTGATGATAAAGATTTAAAAGATCTTTTCGAAGAGAAAAAAGCTGACGCTAAGAAAGACGAAAAGAAATAATGAAATAAAAAGCTTGGGCTTAGGTCCGAGCTTTTTTTATACCCTCTTCTCTCGGTAGTTATGTCCGATTCGGTAAATGAAATTATATAGTTGGTCCTTCGAATAAATTATATCGGCGATTTTTTAAATATATCGACCACAACTCCAATTATATCGGCGATTTTCGAGATATATCGGCGCAATTCCAAATATATCAGCGATTTTCAAAATATATCGACTTACCGACAAAAAACGACAACAAGCGTGACTCCCTCTATAAACACAAAAAAACCTTGATCCACGTATCATGGAACCAAGGTTTATCTTATTATCATTGATTAAATGAAAAAACTATGTTAAATTAGTACAGAAACACGTTTTCATAAATACAAAGAACGTATTTATCCGTATCTTAATTGTACACCAAAACACATCTTCAGTCAACCTCTATTTTTCACTTTTAAAGGAGTGCTACCGTATGAACAAAAAACTTGATTTAGAGCAAAAACGCTTGGATACCGTAATCGAAACGATTGCGAAACAAATTGATAAGCTGGAAAACGAAACTGGTAGACGCCGGGCAGAAGTAATCAATATTCGTAAACACTTTTGGGATGACGTGAAAGTGAATACTGATACTTTTGATGATTATCTTGAAACAGTTATTAACTTAAGACAACAAGCTCAGTCACTAGCTGTCACACAAATTACTCATAAGCACACCTTTAATCGGCTTGCCGCACTAAAACGCATGCATAAATCACCTTATTTTGGACGAATTGATTTTAAAGAAGAAGGAGAATCTGCTGCGGAGCAAATTTATATTGGCGTAGCTACACTTACTGATGCTAGCGGAGAAAACTTTCTTATATATGACTGGCGCGCACCCATTTCAAGTGTGTACTACGATTATCCACCAGGACCGGCTGAATACAGTACACCAGGTGGCATAATTCACGGTAATGTGGAGAAAAAATTACAATACATTATTCAAAATGGCGAGATTGATTCTATGTTCGATACGAGCCTTACAATTGGCGATGAAATCTTGCAACAAGCGCTCGGAAAAGGTACGAACAAACATATGCAAAGTATCGTCGCTACGATTCAGCGCGAGCAAAATGAAATTATTCGTCACGATGAAGGCCGACTCCTTATCGTGCAAGGAGCTGCTGGTAGCGGTAAAACATCAGCTGCGCTGCAACGAATCGCCTACTTACTATATAAATATCGCGAATGGCTAAAAGCGGATCAAATTATTCTCTTCTCCCCTAACTCTATGTTCAATAGCTACGTTTCTAACGTACTACCTGAACTCGGCGAAGAAAATATGCAGCAAGTGACATTCCAAGAATATTTAAACCATAGACTAAGTAAGTCATTTGACGTGGAAGATCCATACGAGCAATTAGAATATATGCTAACTGAAACAAATAGCCCTACCTATAAAACGAGAAATGCGAGCATTCGATTTAAAGCATCTACTCAATTTTTCGAGATGATTCGAGCGTACAGACAATCTCTTGAATCTTCAGGCATGCTATTTAGAGGAATGAAATTTAGAGGAAAGCTAATTGTCTCGGCGAAAGAAATTACAGAGCAATTTTACAATACCGACTCCTCCCTCCGCTTCCATAGCCGTATTGAGAAGTTAACGGATTGGCTAAATAAGCAAATAGATGCACTTGAAAAAGCAGAACTGAAAAAGCCTTGGGTAGAAGAAGAAATTGAACTACTGAGTAAAGATGAATATCAAAAGGCTTATAAATATTTACAGAAAAAAGGGGAGTTTGACGACAACTCCTTTAACGATTTTGAGAAAGAAGCGAAAGTACTTGGACGTATGATTGTCCGTAAAAAATTGAAGCCACTTCGTAAAGGTGTTCAAACATTGCGCTTTATCAATTTCACAGGAATATATAAACAGCTCTTTACAGATGCATCATGGGTTACTGGAGAAAAACCGAAAGACTGGGATGACATTTGCTCATTAACGGTGAACATGTTAGATGAAGGAAAGCTATATTACGAGGACGCAACTCCATTTTTACTTTTAAAAGAGTTAATTGAAGGCTTCCAAACGAACAGATCGATTAAACACGTACTCGTAGACGAAGCGCAAGATTATTCGCCGTTTCAGTTCGAGTTTTTAAAACGTCTCTTCCCTGCTGCAAGAATGACTGTACTCGGAGACTTTAACCAAGCGATATTTGCCCATGCAAGTGAAACAGTGAATTTCAATACGCTCACTAGCTTATACGGACCGGATGAAACAGACGGCATTAACTTAACTCGTAGCTATCGCTCAACAAAACCAATTATTGAATTCACACGTGCTCTCGTACCAGAAGGAAAGAACATTCACGCCTTTGAACGTGACGGCGAGAAACCTACAGTGACGAAAGTATCAAATGACAGCGAACTGCACGAACATATTACTGCTAAAGTTGCTGAACTGCAAAAAGAGCAGCACAATACGATCGCAATTATATGTAAATCTGCAGCTGAAAGTGCCGCTGCATACGAAGCACTTAATCATATCGAGAATATTAAACTCGTGAAGAGTAACTCAGCCGAGTATGAGCAAGGCATCGTCGTGATCCCAGCTTACTTAGCGAAAGGTATCGAATTTGATGCTGTTATTATTTACAATGCTTCTAAAGATGTATACAGCGATGAGAGCGTTCGTAGATTATTCTACACTGCTTGTACGCGCGCGATGCATGAATTACAACTTTATAGCGTTGGCGAGGTTAGTCCTTTTATACTTGGGGCTGATTCGGAGAGTTTTGAGCTTATTACACCTTGATAACAATCAAGGTGTTTCTTTTTTGTGCAGGATTTACACCTTTAAAGTAGAATATATCAGTTTAGAAAAAAATTAAGGAGCGAAAAGATGAACCATTATTTTATTGCTATTTATGACGGTGAGTTTCCTATCGAGAAATTACATACCATTTTACAATCTAATCCCACTTTTACTGATCTAAACGTCCGCACCCTTTCAATCTCATCACCAAGACCTTTCACATTATTAGTTGACGAAGAACACGATGCACTTACAATTGAACTTACAGACAAATACCACTTATTAACGAAAGAATTGCAAACACTTGAGCAGCAAGAAAAGTACTACTATGTATACGATTATAAAATTAGAAAGACCATCGAGAATCCTACCCAAAAATGCTTTCCATTCGCACAAATCAATATAAGTGTTACGAAATTCCATCAGATGATTCAAAAAGTAAAAGACTTAAAACGACCTGTATTTGCAGGTTATAACATCGTCTCTCATGATGCAGACATACTTACGATTGATGTACTTCTTTCTTCACCTTTATTGGATCCTAACACTTCTGAAAAAGATGCGACAGAATATGTTTATTTGCAACAATTAGCTGAATCAATTTCTCGTTCTGAATTGTGTACTTCTATTAAAGCGAGTTCACTTATTTAAACATAAAATGAAACTTTATCGCTAAGTTAGAGCTGTTCCATTATAAGTTTAAAAAGGTGTGGTGTGCTATCCGACAAATACTATTTTAATAAGAAGGAACCAAAATCAAATTAATATGTAGGAACAAAATAATAAAGAGGGTTGCCCTCGGCATACCCTCTTTACTTCGACCCTTAACTTTCTGAGGTCTGCGAGCGTTTTATAAATAAAGCTACAACAACTGCAAGTAGTGCCAAACCAAAGCCAATTGTAAATGCGTTATGCACGCCTGAAACCATTGCTTCTGTCAATTGAGCTGGGTCAGTTGGATTTGAAGATGCACCCAAATATTTCTTTTGTCCGGAAGTCATAACACTAATAAAGAACGCAACTCCTACCGCACCCGCTACTTGCGATAGAGTATTCAAAATAGCTGTTCCGTGAGGATAAAATCGCTTCGGAAGTTGGTTCAAACCGTTCGTTTGCGCCGGCATCATGATCATTGAAATAGATATCATCATAGTGACGTGTAATAGGATGAAAGTTATTTTAGACGTATCTGCCGTTACTTGTGTAAAGAACCACATCACACCTGCTAATAATAGCGTACCAGGAATAATAAGCGCTCTTGGACCAAATTTATCAAAAAGCTTCCCTGAAACTGGAGAAAGCAGACCATTCAACAGGCTACCTGGAAGCATGATAAGACCGGTTGCATAGACAGTTAAGCCTAAAGCACCTTGGAATAGAAATGGTAATAAAGTCATTGTCGAGAACATCGTCATCATCATGATCGTCAATAAAATTGTCGTGAGCGTAAACATCGGATACTTAAATGCACTAAGGTCTAGTAATGGCTCTTTCAATTTCAATTGACGCAATACGAAGAATAGAATTGCTACAAGACCAATTAGGATTATGCCATATACTTGGAAACTACCCCAACCTTCACCTGAGCTACTAAATCCATAAACAATTCCGCCAAATCCAATTGTAGATAAAAGAATAGATAATACATCCACCTTTGGTTTAGTAGGCTCAGAGACATTTTTCAAATAAATAAATGCAAAAACGATAGAAAAAATCGCGAATGGAAGAACGAAATAAAATAGCCATCTCCAATTCAATGTTTCCAAAATGAGCCCTGAAAGTGTCGGCCCAATGGCAGGGGCAAACATGATTACAAGCCCAATACTCCCCATTGCCGCTCCTCTCTTTTCAGGAGGATATAGAAGGAGAATCGTATTCATTAATACGGGCATTATTAATCCCGTACCTGCTGCTTGTAACAAGCGACCCATTAATAGTATAGAAAATCCAGGCGCAATCGCACTTACAAGTGTACCGAAAGTAAAGATTACCATAGCACCTATGAATACTTGTCTTGTTGTAAACCATTGTACTAATAAAGCAGAAGCTGGAATGAGTACAGCAACTACAAGCATGTACCCTGTTGAAAGCCATTGAAGAGTCGACGCTGTTACATTCAACTCAACCATTAATTGTGGAAAAGCAACGTTCAATAATGTTTCATTCAAAATGGTGAAAAACGCTCCAATGATCATTGATATTAAAATTGGGAGTCTTTTCACATTGTCAAACTCCTTTGACTGCGAAGAAACAGGTGCAGTTTGAGTATTCATACATAAACCCTCCTTGTATTTTCTTTTATAAGTTTTTACTACCTTTGCTAGTCATATTTAACGTAGAAACGCCCATACCAAATTGAAAACGGTAGAGCACAACTACAAGTAAGATCAACAATGACATCACGCCGAAGATATTACTATACATATTTGCAGCTTCATTTGCAACAAAAGGATTTAGCTTTAGTGAAGTCGATCCTTTATCAAGCAATTTCCCTACTACACTCATAGCCATCGCGCCAGATATGAAATTAATCATCGACAGTAATCCCATTCCCACACCTGTCTCTTCCTTTGACAGTGTTTGTGAAATCGTATTAGACATTGAAATCTGCATAAAGGTCTGTCCTACATTTCCGAAAATTAAAATCAATGCTATGACAAAAGCCGAGACCCCAATGAAAGTAGATAATAATGAGAAAGCAAGGAATATGAATACTGAGGCAATAAAAACGAGTACAAAATTGCCCCGAGTATCAGCTACCCTTCCTCCCTTTCTTCCCATAATTGCCGAGGCAATTGCAGCTGGAACTAAAACAAAACCAATATTCGAAGGAGTCAATCCATTTACTGCCGATAGAAATTGCGGCGTCATGAATGTCATGCTAAAGCTCATCGCTGTCGTCATAAAGGCAAGGAGTAACCCAATCGAAAAATTCTTATTTTTAAACAGAGTCGGTTTAATAAAAGGCTCTGTAGCTTTTCTAATTCGCAAAATGAAGAAAGCTAACATAACAAATCCTCCAAGGAATAACAGCACTTGCATCTGCGTAATGGCAAGCAAGAAGAACGCGACTGATATAGCTAATAACCCTCCGCCAAGAATATCAATACTACCCGCCTTTCCTTTTGCATTGTCTAAATACTTTCTAAAGAAAGGTAGCGTTAGAAGCGGTAGTAATGAAAGAACAAACATGAGTCTCCAGCTTCCAAAACTCGTAATTAATCCAGCGGCAACGGGCCCTAAAGCATTCCCAAGCGCTAAACCAACTGCTGAAGTTCCAAGCGCACGCCCCCTTTTCTCTGGCGCAAAGTATCTAACCGGAATAATCATTGCTGTCGCAGGAAGAACAGAAGCTCCCGCTGCCTGAATGACACGGCCTAAAATGATAACCCAATACTCAGTAGCAAGTAGACCAAGCAAGGAACCTAGAGCGAAAATAAGTAGTCCATACGTTAACAAATCCTTTAACCGATATTTATCCGCCAGTTTTCCCATTACGATGGAACCAACAGCATAAACAACCATATAACTCGTCATAATCCAGCTAACCTCTGAAGGAACAAGGTTGAATTCTTTACCGATTTCAGGAAGAGCTACATTAAACATCGTACCGTTCATAACCGAAAATATTAGCGTAACTACTAAAACTGCTAGCAATTTATCTGCATTTTGTGATGAATGATCTACCATCTTGTAGACCCCCTTTTCTCTTTCCCATAATCTATACAAATTTAAATGAGTGACAACATAATGAATATCCTCACTATTTTATTATAATGAGGATATCATTTTTATCGTACGTGCTCAGTTTCTACCTCTATTCAATCAAATCTACAATTTGCTTTACAGAAGTTCTGTTACTGCTGAAAAATGAACGACCGCAAGAACTAGTGCTAAAATCATAAGCACGGCTGCTGGCATGATTTTTCCAATTGGATCTTTAACACGCATATGTGACAATACAGCTCCTAACATAATACAAGCAATCCATAATGCTGCTAAAACTAATACGATCTCATTCCAGAAACCAAAAATTAGTCCAACCACGCCTGCTAAAGCGATCCAACCTGTCGCAATTCTAAACCATTGAGGTAAACCTAAATGAGCGAAAGCCTCTACTTGCATTTTTGCTCCCGCAATTTTACTCACACTCGAAAAGAAAAATGCAAAAATTAATAAACATTGAAGTACTAATGCTACAATAGTCATGTACAATCCTCCATTATATATTTTTTAAGGGTATTGCTATTAAATGCTGAAACGATTTGAAATTCCTTACATAAATCCACCTCTCTCTATTATCGTTTTCTATAGATCCCCGCATCAGTTATAATAGTAATTATCCCGCTATTACACATTATGAGTACGCGATATAATGAGGTTACTCACTAATCGTTTATAATATAGAGAGGATACTCACTAATAATATACAATATATTTATGAAACGTGCAAAAATGAACTACAAAATAATGAGGAGGTCATCCCATTCATGAAATCAAATAATCCAGCTGCAATAGATATTATTCATATTTTAATGCAATCGTCGAACTATGTTCAAAGAGAATTTCAATCTCAATTGTCAGCCCTTGACACACCTTATCATCTAACAGGTCCTAGGTTACGCGTTCTATCCACCGTTTCTGAAAATGGTCCCATTCGAATGAATGAATTAGCTGCTAAATTAGGCGTCAAAGCACGTACAGTTACCGATTTTGTCGATGCACTCGAACAAGACAAGCTCCTAGTTCGTATACCAGATCCAACTGATCGCCGAGCTACATTAATTCAACTTACTGAACGCGCGCATTCCAATATGGAGCAGGCGCTCGCTTTCCAAGACAAAGTCGCAAACGATATTCTAAAAAACCTCACATTAGAACAACGCGAACAGTTTTTTGAACTTTTATTACTATTAATAAAAGATAAGCAAATTCCAGATTCATGCGGAGAAGTTGAGAACGGAAAAACTTGTTAAGTGTGTAAATAAAACCACCTACACCCTAAAAAATATAGGGACTAGGTGGTTTGTTTTTTAAGCTGATTTTCTCGCTGGAATGTCTTTACGTCGATATACACTTAGTACGATTCCCATTACAAGCGCATGAAATACAGTTGGTGTTAATCCATAACTAATAAAAGGTAATGATATAGCAGTAATCGGTAATAAACCTAAAATCATACCGACGTTATAAAGGAATTGTACTACGAAAAGAGTCATGCCTCCAATGAGAAGCAATTTACCATATCGGTCATTTATTGTATAAGATATGAAGATTAACCGTGCTACAAAAAGAGAAAGAATTAAGACAAGGACCAGTGCAAGCACATATCCATAATAATAAGTCAAACTTGCAAATACAAAATCAGTATCTGGATTAGGGATGAACTTTACATCTCCGTATGTACCAAACCAACCTGCTGACGACATTACCTCCTTTAAACGTATATACATAAATCCTGCGCCCTGTGCATCACGCTCTGGATTCAAATACCCTAAAAATCTATCCAAATAAACTCCTTTTACTGTGTGCCAGGAAAAATAGGCCCCTATAATCAATAAACAGATTGGTACAATTGTAATAATTAATGCCTTTTTCTTCCCTAACTTACTCCACCAAAGCATAACGAATACCATCGTGATATAAATAAAAATCACTGAAAAAGCTGCGCCAATTAAAAATAAATACAAAGAAAATAAATAAAGAGCCACAAGATGCATTACTTTTATCCTACTATTATTGAAAAAAGAAGCCCAAGCTAGAAAAAAGAACGGCACTGCCATTAAACGGTCAATTGCAATAGGACCAACTTTTATTATCGGTTCTCCAAGCATCCCAGCATTCGGAAAGCAGTATAGCATTAACAAGATAAGTACACCAATTGTATAAAACAACCATCCTAATCTCTCTAACTTCCGATAATTAATCAGCATCATCCCTAACGCTGTTGCAATACCAAGAACAACAAATATCACCTTATCCATTAGTAAATCATTCATATATCCAAAAGCTATAACCGGCAAAAACCCTAATCCCATCGCAGCCACTAATAAACCAATTAAAAACCAATCAACCTTTGGCTTATGAAGTTTGTTAAGTTCTTGTCCAAGTTTGACCGGACTCCCCATTTGCTCAACAGCCTTATCTTCAGCAACTTCCTCACTTAACCCTTTATCCATCCACATATTCTTTGCCTGTTTCAAGTGAAAATTCAGTTCAGTTGCTACTAAGTCCTTCGCTTCTTTTGATTTAATATGGTTCGTAACTTCTGTTAAAAAACGCTCCCCTTTTTTGTTCAATTTTTCTCACTCCTGTACGAATCCTTTTAATATAAATCGTGCCTTCGTAGCATTCTTCTCTGCCTTTCGCAGCATCTTGTTTCCTTTATCATTTAATTGATAATATTTAGCTCCCGCGTGGTCCCAGCTAGATTGTATAAAGCGATTCTGCTCTAGACGATGTAACAAAGTGTATAGAGACCCTTCATTACCTTCAAATGTTTGAATCCCTCTTCCCCGTAGTAACTGCATCAATTCATAGCCTGTTTTTTCATTCATAAGAAGTTGCAACACTGCTAAAAGGATGTCTTCTTCTTTTTCGGACGATTGATTGATTTTTTCACGCACCCGCTTCTGGTGCTGATCAGAAAAACTCAAATGTTTAAAAGTTGTGTTCTCCATTGATTTTCGCAAACCTTTTAATCGATCTTCCATTTGACTATTCCTCCAATCCTTTCTTCAAAAGCTCCTTCGCTTTTTTCATCCTCGTTTTTATCGTGTTTTCCTTCACATCTATTACAATCGCAATCTCTTTAATTGATAATTCTTCATAATAAAATAGATAAATGACTTCTCGATATTTGATCGGTAAATTCATTACTGCAGAAGCCAGTTCACGATCCTCCGCATTTTGAATGACAGTTTGTTCCACACTTTCTTTTTGACTCTCCATATACGTAAAATCATCTTCTGTAACAATAACTTTTTTGTTATACCAACTTTTTAAATAATCCTTACAATGATTAATTGCAATTCTCCATAGCCATGTTTTTAAGTTCGAATTCCCTTTATATGTATGAAGAGATTTATAACATTTCACAAATATATCTTGCGTTAAATCCTCCGCAACCTCTTTATTATTCACATATGAATACACAAGCTGTAAGACTTCTTGTCCATACTTGTTCATTATTTCGTCGATAAGGTCCTCCTTATCTTCTATTTCAAACGCTTCTATCATTAATTCATCCACAGCCTTCCCTCCTTCCCATATATTAGACGACGCACTGTATGGAAAAGTTTTATAAATTTATAAAAAAATACAAAGGGTAATAATGTTTTTTATAAAACACTTCCTCCGCAACTTACATATAATAAACCGAATAGTCGTTACAATACATTCACCTAAAGAGCGTCTTTCTCCCACGGCGCTCTTTAAGTTTGCAATAAGAGGGGCGTCTTCGTTTCCTATCGCTAAATGAAAAAGAGAACCGATTTAATCGAGTCCTCCTTCTTTCTAACGCTCACTTAAAGAATCTAATATTTCATGGCCATACAAAGATGGATCGATACTATCAAAACCAGTACACTCTTCATACAAGTGTAGTATTTGAAATTCTATACATAACGCAGCTGTTTGTTCTTGTTGATTTATTGCTTTTTCTAGTTCTGCCGTGTATTTCATTTGGATATTGTTATCAGTATCTTTATTTTTTTAGTTATGTTTATTTAACAAGGAGTCAACTACCCCCCACTGAGATAAAGCCTTTCAGTGGGGGTTTGAGTTTGAACGCTAGGGCTTTTTATCTATATGTCTTGTTCCCTATTTTAAAACATAATACAATGAATACGTAACTTAATAAGCTATAACTAGTAGGTGTGGTAATCATCTCTTCCATTTTGAAAAAAGGGGGAGGTGATAAAATGATCGCGATGTTTGTCATTAAATTAGTGTATGGTATCCTAACCGGAGCTGGCGTTGTCATCGGTAGAAGATACGTCGGTCCGTGGCTAATTTCTGTATACAAAAAAGCGAGAACCACCCTGCTTTGAACTGGACCCGAAAAGTTAGACATATATTTAAGCAGCTAATAAGGATTGAATTCTGTATTTTACAGGAGGCAATCCTTTTAATTTTGCCTTAATCCTTTTATTATTGTAATAATAAATATAATTC